>JAUSMJ010000012.1 GCA_030645575.1 Caulobacter sp.
ACCTGACCGGATCAGTGCGCCTGTTCACCTGGAGAACGGACAAATAGCGCCGCCAAAGACGATGGCGGCCCACTGACACCCGGTCAAAAACGCCCCTCAGCGCATCAATCTCCCCAAACCCCAATTATGCAGGGGTCTCCAAAGGGAGAAGGAGGGGCCCGCGCGCCGTCAGGCGCGTGGGAGGTTGAGGGTTTATAGTGCGTCGGAATGGCGGTTGACCGCGTAACCCCTCACCCTCCCACGCCTTCGGCGCGGGCCCCTCCCTCTCCCGCCGGGAGAGGGAAATTAGGCTTGCGAACCTCAAACGCCCGTTCTATTTACAACGTATATTCAAAGACGGAGACGACCTTTCATGGCCCTGCCGCCGATCCTGCGCGACCGCCTGCGCCTGCCGGTGATCGCCTCGCCGCTGTTCATCATCTCCAATCCGGACCTGGTGATCGCCCAGTGCAAGGCCGGCATCGTCGGCTCGTTTCCGTCGCTCAACGCCCGGCCGATCAGCCTGCTGGACGAGTGGCTCGACCGGATCACCAGCGAACTGGCGGCCTGGGACAAGGCCAACCCGGACCTGCCGTCCGCGCCGTTCGCGGTGAACCAGATCGTGCACAAGACCAACAACCGGCTCCAGGAGGACATGGAGCTGTGCGCCAAATACCGGGTTCCGATCGTCATCACCTCGCTTGGCGCCCGCGAGGACGTCAACCAGGCCGTTCACGGCTGGGGCGGCATCACCCTGCATGACGTGATCAACAACCGGTTCGCTCACAAGGCGGTCGAGAAGGGCGCGGACGGCCTGATCCCTGTCGCCGCCGGCGCCGGCGGCCATGCCGGCGGCCTGTCGCCGTTCGCCTTGATCCAGGAAATCCGCCAGTGGTTCGACGGACCGGTCGCGCTGTCGGGCTCGATCGCCAGCGGCGCGGCGATCCTGGCGGCCCAGGCCATGGGCGCGGACCTGGCCTACATCGGCTCGGCCTTCATCGCGACGAAGGAGGCCAACGCCGTCGAGGGCTACAAGCAGATGATCGTCGATAGCTCCGGCGAGGACATCGTCTATTCCAACCTGTTCACCGGCATCCACGGCAACTACCTGCGGCCCTCGATCGTCGCGGCCGGCATGGACCCGGACAACCTGCCGCAGAGCGATCCCTCGGCGATGAACTTCGGCTCGGGCGGCAACACCGGGGCCAAGGCCTGGAAGGACATCTGGGGCTGCGGCCAGGGCATCGGCGCGGTCAAGTCGGTGCTCGGCGCCGGCGAGATGGTCGCCCGGCTGTCGGCGGAATACGAGGCGGCCAAGGCCGATCTCGCGGCCAAGACGGCCCTGACCAGCGGCGTCCGCCTGGCCTTCGCGGCCGAATAACCCAGGGCTTTTCCCGCCTTTTCAGCGACTTGCGCCCGGCGGTTCCGCGTGAACGCCGGGCGTTTTCGCGTTCGGCGCCGCCCTGGCCGGGGCGGGCCGATCCTTGTCGGTGCAAACGACAGGGAGCCCGCGCATGTCCGACGACGCCACCCCCCGACTGGGTCTGCCCTATGTGGCGGCCGGTCAGGCCCAGAAGCATGTGACCGTGAACGCGGCCTTCGCCCGGCTCGATGGCCTGGTCCAGGCGGCGGCGGTCAGCCGATCGCTCGCCGTCCAGCCCGCGACGCCCGACGATGGCGCCCTCTATCTGCTGCCGGACGGGGCCGTCGGCGACGCCTGGAGCGCTGAAGTCGCCGGCGCCCTGATGCGGTTCGAGGCCGGGGGCTGGTCCCGTATCGAGCCGGGGGCCGGACACCTTCTCTGGGTGGCCGACGAGGCGGTCGTGCTGGTCTTCGATGGCGTCTGGCGAGCGCTGCGGGAGACCCTCGAGTTCGAATCCCTGGTCGCGGCCGCTTCGCCCGGCGGGGCCCGCACCCGCTTCGCCATCCGCGAGGAGGTTGTGACGCTCGCCGGCCCGGCGATAGCCACCACGATGACGATCCCGGCGCGGTCGATCGCCCTGGCGGTGGCCACGCGAACCCTGACGACAGTGACCGGCGCGGCCGCCTACGACTGCGGCGTGGCCGGTGAGACCGGCAAGTTCGGCGGCTCGCTCGGCGCGGCCGCCGGTTCGAGCAACATCGGCGTGATTGGCCCGACCGCCTTCTACGCCGACACGCCGGTCCTGCTGACGGCCGTCGGCGGGGACTTCACCGGCGGCGTAGCGCGGGTGGCCGTCCACCTGATCCAGTTCGACGCGCCGGCAGCCTGAGGAGGGGAGATCGCCATGGACATCATCACCGCAGCCGGCGGGGGACTCGCCGGCGGAGCCCTGGGCGCCGCCTTCGGGGCGCTGGGCTCGATCCTCAACCGCGGCCTGGGCATCTTCGAGACCCGCGAGAAGCGCAAGGATCGCCAGCTCGAGATGGCCCACGAGGTCGAGCGCTGGGGCCACGATCTCAAACTGGCCGCCGAAGCCCGGGAGGGCCGCATCGAGGAGGCGAAACAGGCCCTGGCCAAGGCCGACGCCGAGGGCTCCTGGCGCGGACTGGAGGCCTCGCTGCGGGCGGAGGCCGACATCGGCCAGAGCTGGCCCTGGGTGGCGGCCGTCCGCGCCCTGACCCGGCCGGTCCTGACGCTTCTGCTGTGGATCCTGTTCGCCGTGCTGTTCCTGTCGGCGGTCAGCGGGGCGCTGGAGGCCGCGACGGCCGCCGGCGTGGTGCGAACGGCCGTCGAGACCATCGCCTTCTCGGCCTCGACGGCCCTGGCCTGGTGGTTCGGCGACCGCGCGCCCAAGCGCGACGAATAGGCGCCGGCGGCTGACCGGCGCCGGAACTCAGCTGAACAGGTCCGGCCGGCGGATGCGCAGGGCCTGGACCAGGATCCGGGTCTTGGCGTCGGCCGCCAGGTCGCTCTCCATCAACGTCCAGAGCTCGGCGAGCGGCATTTCGACCACGGAGATGTTCTCGTTCTCGCTGTCCAGCCCGCCGCCAGGGCCGGTCCGGTCGGCGTCTCCGTAGGCGGCGAGGAACAGGTCGGTCCGCTCCGTGGACGTGCCAGGCGTGGCGACGATGGCGCCGACGGGGTCCAGGCACCCGACCTCAAGGCCCGTCTCCTCGATCAGTTCGCGCCGCGCGCACTCCAGGCCGGTCTCGCCCGCGTCAATCAAACCCGCCGGCGCTTCCAGCAGATCGGGAAGTCCGGCGAAGCGCAGCGCCGCGCGGGGCATGGTCACCAGCAGCGCCATGCGCGTCGCCGGATTGAAGGGCAGCACCGCCGCCGCGCGGCCGTGGTCCTCGACATAGCGCTCATAGGTCGCGCCGTCGGGCCCGGTCAGTTCGACGAGGTGCAGGTCCAGCCAGCCCGAATGGACGGTCCGCACCGGCATGTCAGCCGGAGGGAAACCGCCATCTTTTCGGGGTCGCTTCATCGTCTTCTTCCCTCTGGTTCAGGGATGGTGCCGCCGGGCAGGATTGAACTGCCGACCTCAGCCTTACCAAGGATGCGCTCTACCACTGAGCTACGGCGGCGAAAGACGAGGCGCGCCTGATAGCGAAACCCGGGCGGCAGGGGAAGCCCTAATCCGGCTTGACGCGCCGGCATGTGCAATGCGCTGCTTGGGGGATGACGAACACGCCGCAGAAGCCGCCCCCCGTGAAGGCCGACCGGGAGGCGAAACTGGCCCAGGCCCTGCGCGCCAACCTGAGGCGCCGCAAGGCCGCGCCGAAGGACAGCGCCTCGCCGAAGGCCGACCAATGACGCACCAGGCCAACACCGCGCGCCTCGCGCCCAGGCCCTACCGTGAAGTCCGCCATCTGCGCGCCGCGCGGCCGGCGCAGGGGGCGGCGTTCGACATCACCGTGGAGATCTCCGACGCGTATCCGCTCGAGGACAGCCACGACTGGGCCTGCGCCATGCGGATCGTCGGGCTCGATCCCGGTCACAGGGCCGAGCACGGACGGGCTTTTTTCGGTGTGGATCCGATGCAGGCCATCGAGCACGCGCTGTTCATCGCCCACCTCGAACTGGAACGCGTCACCGAAAAACTGGGGCTGGAGTTCATGAACGGCGATCCGTACGTGCCCGCGACGCTGTTCCGGCGGCCCGGCGACGGCGGGCATCAAGCATAAGTGACTCTTGCGCGGGGGCTTGCGCCCGCTAGAACCCGGCCCTCACATGTGACACGCCGCCGGAGCGACAGGCTGCCGGCGTTTCGAGGGGCCTGAATGGACCGCATCGCCATCGTCGGCGGCGCGCGGCTGCACGGAGAAATTCCGATCAGCGGCGCCAAGAACTCGGCCATCAAGCTGATGACCGCCAGCCTGCTCACCGAAGAGCCGCTTCACCTGACCAACATGCCCCGGCTGGCGGACACGCGGTTCCTCGGCACCCTGCTGACCCGTCTGGGCGCGATCGTCGATGAGCGGGAGGGGCCGGCCGGGTCCGAAACCATTCTGCACACGCCCGAGATCGTGTCCTCGTTCGCGCCCTACGACCTGGTGCGGCAGATGCGCGCCAGCTTCAACGTGCTGGGTCCCCTGATCGCCCGCACGGGCCAGGCCAAGGTCAGCCTGCCGGGCGGCTGCACCATCGGGGCGCGGCCGGTCGATCTGCACCTCAAGGCGCTGGAGACGCTGGGCGCCCAGATCGACCTGCACGAAGGCTATGTCTACGCCCAGGCCCCGCGCGGCCTGAAGGGGGCGGAGATCGAGTTCCCGTTTGTCTCGGTCGGCGCCACCGAACACGCCATGCTGACCGCCGTGCTGGCTAAGGGCGAGACGGTGCTGAAGAACGCCGCCTGCGAGCCGGAAATCGTCGATCTGGCCGACTGCCTCAACAAGATGGGCGCCAGGGTCGAGGGCGCTGGCACGCCGGTGATCCGCATCACCGGCGTCGCCAGGCTTTCCGGCGCCAAACACGCCGTCATCACCGACCGTATCGAGGCGGGCACCTATGCCGTGGCCGCGGCCATGGCCGGCGGAGAGGTTCGCCTGACCAACACGCGCGCCGACCTGATCGAGGCCCTGCTGCTGAAGATCGAGGAAGCCGGGGCCGGCGTCGAGCGCACCAACGACGGCGTGATCATCCGCCGCAACGGCGCGCGGCTGAAGGCGGTGGATATCGACACCGGCGTCTATCCCGGCTTCGCCACCGACCTGCAGGCCCAGTTCATGGCCCTGATGACCCTGGCCGAGGGCGAGAGCGTGATCCGCGAGCACATCTTCGAGAACCGCTTCATGCACGCGCCCGAACTGGCGCGGCTGGGCGCCGACATCACCGTGTCGGGCGGCGAGGCGCGCGTGCGGGGCGTCGAATATCTGGAGGGCGCCCAGGTCATGGCCACCGACCTGCGGGCCTCGGTCAGCCTGGTCATCGCCGGGCTGGCGGCGCGCGGCGAGACGGTCGTGGGCCGGGTCTATCACCTGGACCGCGGCTTCGAGCGGCTGGAAGAGAAGCTGGGCGCCTGCGGCGCCAACGTCCGCCGCATCAAGGGCGACGCGGGGCCGGAGACCGAGGACTGACCATGGCCTCGCCCGAGCCGCTCCGCCTGCTGGCCCAGGACGCCGAGGACCTGGCCGTGATGTCCGCCGCGCTGCAGGACGCGGTGGCGAAGATCGGCGACATCGCGTTCGAGCCGAAGGCGCGCCGGCTGACGGTCGCCTTCAACCGCTATCGCTGGGAACGCGACGGCCGCGCCCACGAGCGGGTGCGCAGCGGCCTGCAACTGGGCGGGGTGCTGGGCGTGAAGAGCCGCAAGTTGCGACGGGATGCGAAAGGCGCTGTCGTCGAGTTGCTGGCGGTGAGTTTCGAGCCGGGCGAGGCGCCGGGCGGCGCCGTGGTGTTCACCTTCGCCGGCGGCGGCGACCTGCGGGCCGAGGTCGAGTGCCTGGAGGCCGTGCTGGCCGACGTCTCGACGCCCTGGCCGACGCCGCGCACACCGGCGCACGGGGACTGACCCCTGCCGCAAGGCGGCAAGATCGTGTAAGCGGCGCGCCATGCGCCGCTTCCGCTTCACCGATCCGGATTTCGACTCCGCCTTGCGGACGTTCCTCGACGAGCGCCGGGGTTCGCCCGCCGATGTCGATGCCGCCGTCGCCGAGGTGCTGGCGGCGGTGAAGGCGCGCGGTCTGGACGCCGTGCTCGACTACACCCGCAAGTTCGACCGGATCGACCTGACCGAACAGACCATCCGGGTCACCGCTGACGAGATCGAGGCGGGCGCCGCCGCCTGCGAACCGGACGTGCGCGAGGCCATCGCCTTCGCCGCCGCCCGTATCCGCGACTATCACACGCGCCAGAAGCCGGCCGACCAGCGCTGGATCGATGAAGCCGGCGTTGAACTCGGCTGGCGCTGGACGCCGCTGGAGGCCGTCGGCGTCTATGTGCCGGGCGGCCGGGCGGCCTATCCGTCGACGGTGCTGATGAACTGCGTGCCCGCCGCCGTGGCCGGTGTCGATCGCATCGCCATGGTTACCCCGCCCGGCAGGCTGCAGCCGGCCGTGCTGGCCGCCGCGAAAGAGGCGGGGGTCAGCGAGATCTGGCGCATCGGCGGGGCCCAGGCGGTCGCCGCCCTGGCCTGGGGCGCCGGGCCCATCGCGCCGGTGGACAAGATCGTCGGCCCGGGCAACGCCTTTGTCACCGCCGCCAAGCGCCGCCTGTATGGCGTGGTCGGCATCGACGCCCTGGCCGGTCCGTCCGAGATCGTCGTGGTCGCCGACTCCGACAACAATCCTGACTGGATCGCCGCCGACCTGCTGTCCCAGGCCGAGCACGACCCGGCCGCCCAATCGATCCTGATCACCGACGACGAGGCCTTCGCCGCCGCCGTCGAGGCGGCCGTCGGACGCGGCCTGGCGACCCTGGCCACCGGCGTCGATGCCGCCGCCTCCTGGCGCGACCACGGCGCGGTGATCATCGCGCCGTTGACCGAGAGCCCGGCCCTGGTCGATCTGATCGCGCCTGAACACGTCGAGTTCTGCGTCGCCGATCCCGAAGCCCTGGCCGACCGGGTCCGGCACGCGGGGGCCATCTTCCTGGGCCGCTACACGCCCGAGGCCATCGGCGACTATGTGGCCGGCTCCAACCATGTGCTGCCGACCAGCCGGGCGGCGCGGTTCCAGTCGGGCCTGTCGGTCTACGATTTCCTCAAGCGCACCTCGATCGTGAAGTGCGACGCCGCCGCCTTCGCCCGGCTTGGCCCGCACACGGTGGCCCTGGCGCAGGCCGAGGGCCTGCCCGCGCACGCGCTTTCGGCGGCGCTCAGGCTGCAAAAATAGCCCTGCGTCCTTCGAGACGCGGCTTTCAGCCGCTCCTCAGGATGACGAATGGGGTGGGCTTGCACTAAAGCTCGTCATGGTGAGAAGCGAGCCATCAGGCGACCCCGGACTGGATCCGGGGCTCGAACCACGCACCGGGACACATGACCGACGACCGCGCCATTCACCGTCTGCAGACGATCGAGCTCGACGAGGACTCCCTCGGCGCGGCCTCGCGCGATCAGGAGCAGGAACGGCAGATCGCCATCTTCGACCTGATCGAGGACAACTACTTCCGGCCCGAGGGCGCGACGGGCGGCCCCTATGACCTGAAGATCGCCCTGATCGAGAATCGGCTGGCGCTGCACATCACCGGCCCGGACCTGGACGTCACCCACCTGCTGTCGTTGTCGCCGTTCCGCGGCGTGATCCGCGACTACTTCATGATCTGCGAGAGCTACTACCAGGCCATCCGTAACGCGACGCCGGCGCAGATCGAGGCCCTGGATATGGGCCGGCGGGGGCTGCACAACGAAGGCTCGACGCTGTTGCAGGCGCGGCTCGAGGGGAAGGTGAAGACCGACCTGGACACGGCCCGGCGCCTGTTCACCCTGATCTGCGCCCTGCACTGGCGGGGCTGACCGGCGGTGGTGGGGCTTCCCGGGGCGGTCCTGTTCGCCTGCAACTTCAACCGCGTGCGGTCGCCGATGGCCGAGGCGCTGATGCGGATGCACTTCGGCGACCGCGTGTTCATCGACAGCGTCGGCCTGCGCCGCGAGGCGGGCGAGACGGCCGTCGATCCGTTCGCCGCCGCGGTGATCGACGAGATCGGCGGCGACCTGAGCAAGTTCCGGCCCAAGACCTTCGACGACCTTGAGGACGAGTCGTTCGACCTGGTCATCTCCCTGACGCCGGAAGCCCAGCACCGGGCGGTCGAGTTGGCGAGGGGCAGGGCGGTGGACATTGAATACTGGCCGACCCTCGATCCGACCCTGGCCGAGGGGTCGCGCGATCAGCGGCTTGAGGCCTATCGCCAGGTGCGGGACGAGCTGGCCCGGCGCATCCGCGAGCGGTTCGGCAAGGCATCGACGTTCGGGGGGTAGCCGCGCTATACTGGGATCTTGGAGCCTCGGCTCGCGTCCCGAATCGTGTTCGGCGCGGGCCGTTTGCTTATTGGACGTATTCGAGAGGCCTATGGCGAAAGAAGAACTTCTGGAGTTTCCCGGCACCGTCAGCGAGCTGCTGCCGAACGCCACGTTCCGTGTGAAACTGGAAAACGATCACGAGATCATCGCCCACACGGCAGGCAAGATGCGCAAGAACCGCATCCGCGTGCTGGCCGGCGACAAGGTGCTGGTCGAAATGACGCCCTACGACCTGACCAAGGGGCGCATCACCTACCGCTTCAAGTGAGCCGTCCGAAAGGTCCTCTGGTGCTGGCCAGCGCCAGTCCCAGACGGCTGGAACTGCTCCGACAGGTCGGTATCGAGCCCGACCACGTCGATCCCGCCGACATCGACGAGACGCCAGGACGCGACGAGACGCCGCGCCGGCTGGCCCTGCGCCTGGCGCGGCAAAAGACCGCCGTGGTCGTCGCCCGTCATCCGCGGGCCTTCGTGCTGGGCGCCGACACCCTCGTCGCCGTCGGCCGGCGGATCCTCAACAAGCCCGAGGACGAGAGTGAGGCCCGCGCCATGTTGGCCCTGCTGTCCGGCCGCGCGCACAAGGTGCTGACGGGGCTGGTGGTCGTCGCGCCGGACGGCCGGACGGCCGAACGGGTCGTCGAGACACGGGTCCGGTTCAAGCGGCTGAGCGGGCAGGAGACCGACGCCTTCATCGCCGCCGGCGACTGGCGCGACGCGGCCGGCGGCTACAAGATTCACCAGCGGGCCGGGGCGTTCGTGACCGACCTCCAGGGCTCCTACACCTCGGTGGTCGGGCTGCCGCTGCACGAGACCGTCAGCCTGCTGACCGGCCTGGGGTGGCGGGCATGAGCGGTCGCCAGTTCTTCCTCGACCGTGGCGTGGGCGAGACCCGCGGCGTTGTCACGCTGGAGGGCCGGCCCGAGCGCCTGCTGATCCAGCGCGACGGCGATGTTCCGGCCCTGCAGCTGGGCGCGCGCAATGTCGCCCGGGTGCGGTCGGTGGAAAAGGCCATCGGGGTGGCGTTCCTCGACCTGCCCGGCGGCGTCGAGGCGCTCTATTCGTTGCGCGCGGATGAGGTCCCGCCGGTTCGCGGCGCGGCCATCGAGGTCGAGATCCGCACCGAGGCGCGGCGGGACAAGCTGGCCACGGTCCGGCTGATCGGCCCGGCCGAGGGCGAGCCTCGTCTGCTGCAGGCCGCGCCAGACGTCGAGGCCGAGATTCGCGACCTGGCCCGGGGCGGCAAGGTCGTGGAGGGCTACGGCGCGCGGGAGGCGGCCGACGCCGCCGAGGCCGAGGCCCTGGAGACCATCCACCCCCTGCCGGGCGGCGGGTCCATGGCCATCGAGCCGACGCGCGCCCTGGTGTCCATCGACGTCGATCTGGGCGGCCGTCCGGGCAGCGACACCAAGCGCGCGGCGCGGCTGGCCAATCTGACCGCCATCGGCGCGGCGGCGCGCCTGCTGCGGCTCAAGGGGCTCGGCGGCCTGGTGGTGTTCGACTTCGTCGGCCGGGGCCATGACGGCAAGGCGCTGCTCGGCGCGGCGCGGGCCGCCTTCGGTCCGGACAATCCCGGCGTGGCCATCGACCAGATCAGCCGCTTCGGCACCCTGACCCTGACCGTGCCGCGCCGCCGCCGGCCGATTCTCGACACCCTCACGGACGGGACGGACGCCCCGACGCCTCTGACGGTCGCCCTGCGTCTGGCGCGGCGGCTCGAGCGGGAAGGGCGGTCAGACCCTGGCGGCCGCCTTGTCGCCCGTTGCGCGCCGGCCGTGCTGGAGGCGTTCGCCCCCCTGCGGGCGGGGGTCACGGACAAGCTCGGCGCGCGCTTCGCCATCGAGGCCCGGCCGGACTGGTCGATCGAACGGCTGGAGGTCGCCGGCGCATGACCCGGCCCCCGGTCCGCGAATGCAGCCGCTGCGACAAGCCGATGGACCCGGCCTACCGGCCGTTCTGCTCGAAGCGCTGCGCCGACATTGATCTGCAGAAATGGCTGACGGGGAGCTACGCCATCCCCGGAAGCGAGACGGACGACGAATCCGAGGGCGAAGGCGGCGACGACAGGTAGTTCGGGTCGGGCCCGAAAGCGCTCTGGACTTGCCGCGGGGCCTCTTTTATAGACGCGGCTCCCGCGAACGCGGGGCGCCTTTTCGGCATTTGCCTGGGTAGCTCAGTTGGTAGAGCAGCGGATTGAAAATCCGCGTGTCGGTGGTTCGAATCCGCCCCCAGGCACCATTCCCGCCCAGCCGTTCGCCCGCAGCGGGAAAATCCCAAAAAAGACCCACGTTCGACCAGCATTGCTGCGCTGCAACATCCATTTTCCCCAGATGGGGGAAAAACTCCCGAACTTTCCCGATAATCAGATTGTGCAGTGCAATAAAACCTGCGCCCCCCTTGAAATCGGGGAATGAAATCACCCGGCAAAGACCCTTGACGATGCGAATAGGGGTTGCCAAAGGGCCCGTGCGCCAAGTCTAACTTGGCCAATCGACCTGACGGACTTCGGTTCGTCGGGCCGTCTTGCGCCTTCGAAACGCCATCCTGCTGAACAAACGTTCGGGGCAGGCGTTGCGGGTCGGTGCAGCGATAGCGGTTTTCCGGCGTTGGAGTCGAAAGGCTCCAAGGCCGGCAGTGTTTTCAGAGTAGGGTGGAGACGCTTCGCGCGACGACCCTCGGTCCAAACTAGCTAGACCAACCAGGAACTGGCGAAAGATGCTCGACAACAAACGAATGACCCCCCTCATCGCTATCCTCGGCGCCGCGGCGTTGATGATGAGCGCTCCGGCCTTTGCGCAGGATACGGCCGCCCCGGCGACCGATCCGGCTGCGGCCGCCACCACTGCCCCGGCCGCTGACGCCGCCGCGGCCCCCGTCGCTGAAGCCCCGGTCGAGGCCACGGCCGCGCCCGCCGCGCCCAAGAAGTCGCG
>JAUSMJ010000016.1 GCA_030645575.1 Caulobacter sp.
CACACCAACCGACGGCCTCTACGACGTCGTCTTCAGAACAACCGACATCGCGGCCATCGACCTGCGAGCCCAAAACAGACAATCTCAACCCGTCACGGATGTCCCCGAACACCCGTCACGGATGTCTCCGGTCTGAACATCCCGGAGGGGGAGGTGGCCCGGCGGAGCCGGGTCGGAGAGGGAGCCGCCGTTGTTCCGGCAGCGGTTCCTCCCTCTCAGTCACCCCTCCGGGGCGACAGCTCTCCTTCCGGAGAGCGAAGACGGTTATCTGGCCAGCCAGCCGCCATCGACCGGCAGGGTCACGCCGTGGACGTAGTCGCTGGCCGAGCTCGCCAGGAAAACCGCCGCCCCGCCGACGTCGCCGGGCTGGCCCCAGCGGCCCGCCGGGATGCGTTCGAGGATGGAGCGGTTGCGGGTCTCGTCCGCCCGTAACGCCTCGGTGTTGTTGGTGTCGAAATAGCCGGGCGCGATGGCGTTGACGTTGATCCCCCTGGCCGCCCACTCGTTGGCGAGGATCCTGGTCAGCCCCGCCAGTCCGCTCTTGGAGGCGGTGTAGGACGGCACACGGATGCCGCCCTGGAAGCTCAGCAGACTGGCGATGTTGATCACCTTGCCGCCCCGCCCCTGGTCCAGCATGCGCCGCACCACGGCCTGGGTCAGGAAGAACACCGTCTTGAGGTTGGTGTTCATCACCGCGTCCCAGTCGTCCTCGGAGAAGTCGATCGAGTCGGCCCGGCGGATGATGCCGGCGTTGTTGACCAGGATGTCGATCCCGCCCAGCGCCGCCACAGCCTCCTCGACGACCCGGGCCACGGGCTCGGTGGAGCCAAAATCGGCCTGGATCGACACAAACCGGCGGCCCAGCGCCTCCACAGCCTTCCGCGTCTGGGCGGGCGCGGACCGGCCGGCGGCGGCGATGTCGGCCCCGGCCGCGGCCAGGGCCACGGCGATGCCCTGGCCGATGCCGGTGTTGGCGCCGGTGACCAGGGCGACCTTGCCGGTGAGGTCAAACGGATGGGTCATTTCAGCTGGCAGATGTCGAGGACGTTCATGTCGGTATAGTCGAGGTTCTCGCCGCCCATGGCCCAGATGAAGGCGTAGTTCGCGGTGCCCGAGCCCATATGGATCGACCACGGCGGGCTGATCACGGCTTCCTCGTTGGCCACCACGATGTGCCTTGCCGCGTCGGGTTCGCCCATGAAGTGGAACACCCGCTCGTCGGGCTTGAGGCCGAAGTAGAAATAGATCTCCGACCGCCGGTCATGCAGGTGCGGCGGCATGGTGTTCCACACGCTGCCGGTCTTGAGGATGGTCAGGCCCAGCAGCAGCTGCGCCGACTGGCAGACGCCGGGAACGACGTACTGGTAGATCGTCCGCTCGTTGGAGGTCTCCAGCGACCCGCGCTCCAGCGGCGTGGCGGCGGCGATCGAGATCTTCTGCACCGCATAGGCGGCGTGGGCCGGGGTCGAGGCCAGGTAGAACCGCGCCGGACTGGCCGGATCGACGGTCTCGAACACCACGCTCCTGACGCCCATCGGCACATAGAGGCCGTCCCTGGGGCACAGGTCATGGGCCACGCCATCGACCGTCACCCTGCCGGCGCCCTCGCCGACATTGATCAGCCCCAGCTCGCGCCGTTCGAGGAACGGATGGCCGGCGGCCGAGGCCGGCTCGGTCTGGTCCGGCAGGCTGATCGGCGCATCGACCGGCGCCGCGCCGCCGATGACGAACCGCTCGTTGTGCGAATAGTTGAGCATCACCTCGCCGGGCGCGAACAGGTCGGTGATCAGGTAGCGATCGCGCAGCTGATCGTTGTCCACCAGCTCCATCATGTCGGGATGGGTGGCGTGATAGGTCTTGTTGAACATGGCGGCGCTCCGGGTCGTCACAGCTTGTAGGCCCGTTTGGGCAGGGTGCGGGCGAGGTCGATGGCGGCGTTGCCGAACCGGTCGTTGGTCGTGAACCATTGCGGATCGGTATGCCCATGCGGACTGAGGATCGGCGGCCTCGCCACCTCCCCATACAGCTCACGCGCCAGCCCCCGCACCGATGGCTCGGCCGGAAACAGGCGGTTCTCGTGGAGGGTGAGCGGGGTGGGCATGGCGATGTGGTAACCGGTGTCATTTGATAGGGCAAGCGTGGACACAGGGACAGGCGCTTCAGTGCCTGTCCCTCTCCCCTCGCGCAGGCCGACCACCTGTCCCCTGTCAGGGCGCCTTCACGGGGTGGTAGATTCTCAAAATCCGCATGCAGCCGCAGCGGGAGCAGAACCCGGCCGTGTGCTTGACCCCGAACGCCTTGTAGCGGATCCCGCCCGCCGACCAGACCGAGCGGTCGCGCCCGCAGTGCGTGCAGCGGATGCGCCATTCCCGGGATTCCCGCTCGATGTCCGCGCCCAGCCGCCGGAACGGGGTGATCAGGACCTTGAGCCACCCCATCGCCCTACCCCCTCGGCGGCGCCGTCGATTCCCGCACCACCAGCGACGGCAGGCGGTCGGCGGGGTCGCGCTTGTCCTCGCCGGCCTGGCCGATGAGCTTGTCAGAGGCCAGCCTGCCGATCTCGCGCGTCGGGGCGCGGATGGTGGTCAGCGGCGGCCAGACGCGGGAGGCGATCTGGAAGTCGTCGAAGCCGATCACCGACAGGTCGCCCGGCACGGACAGGCCGGCATGGCGGGCCGCGTGCAGCGCGCCGGCGGCCATCTCGTCGTTGCCGGCGAAGATGGCCGTGGGGCGGTCCGGCAGGGCCAGCAGCTTCGCCGCGCCATCCAGCCCGGATTCGAAGGTGTAGGCGCCCTCGGCCACATGCTCGGGCGACAGGGTCACGCCATGCTCTCGCAGGCCGTCCTCGAACCCACCGCGCCGCTCGTGCGAGGAGCGGAAGGTCAGCGGCCCGGAGATGAAGCCCACCCGCCTGTGACCCAACTCGGCCAGATGCCGCCCCGCCAGCATCCCGCCGTGGCGATCCTGGGTGACGATGGAATGGTCCGGCCCATCGACGGCCACGGAAGCGACCCGCACGAACTCGCAGCCCGTCTCGCGCAGCATCGCCGCCACGCCCTCGTCCTCCGAGACCGAGGGCGTCAGGACCACGCCGAACAGCTTCTGCCGCTCGATAAAGCTGCGGATGTCGGGAACCAGCGTCGTGCTGCCCCGGTCGCAGGGGTGGACCACCAGCTCGAAGCCCGAGCCGCGCATGCCGTCCAGCAGGCCCAGCTGCATGTTCACGACATACTGCGGATTGGGGTTGTCGTAGATCAGCCCGATCAGGAACGAGCGGCGGAAGGCCAGGCCCCGCGCCTGGGGGTCGGGGGCGTAGCCGTAGCGGGCGATGACCGCCTCGATCTTCTCCCGCGTCTCGGGTCGCAGCGACGGCGAGCGGTTGATGACCCGCGAGACGGTCTTCTTCGACACCCCGGCCAGCCGGGCGATGTCGTTGATCGTGGCCCGGCGCCGGCCGCTCTCAAGTGCGGCGTCGTCCGAGGCTTTCGGCGTCCTGGGGCTCAAGGGAGGCTCCGGCTGGATTGGGTGACCCGTGATAACCCGCGCTCGCGGCCCGCGCCAGCCGTCGGCGGCACGCGCTGACACCGGTGTCCGGCGAGATCATGCCTCGACCATGGCCCAAGACCCGACCGCCATCGGGCTGTTCACGATCGGACGACGACCCGCGCGCTCTGGCGGCCGTCGGCGCCGCCTGGCGCGGCTTGCCCGACTGACGAGAACCGCGCAGGCTGTCGCCGCCCTCATCCCGCGGATGACGGAGACCCGTCCTGGCCCAGTCCGAAAGTCCGCCGCCACCGCCGACCACCGAGGTCATGGGCGTGACCCTCTCCAGTCCGGGCAAGGCCCTCTGGCCCGACGACGGCGCCGGCCTGGCGGTCACCAAGCTCGACCTGGCCCGCTACTACGAGGCCGTCGGCGACTGGATGATGCCCCACATCGCCGGTCGTCCGTGCTCGATCGTCCGCACGCCCGATGGCATCGACGGGGAGCGCTTCTTCCAGCGGCACATCGGCAAGGGCAGGCCGCCGCTGCTCGACGCGGTCGCCGTGGCCGGGGACGACGCCCCCTACCTGCGGATCGACCGCAAGGAGGCCCTCGCCGTCCTGGCCCAGATCGGCGCGACCGAACTGCACCCGTGGAACTGCCGACCGAACGCGCCGGAGGTCCCCGGGCGGCTGGTCTTCGATCTCGATCCCGACGAGGGGCTTGCCTTCGAGGCCGTCGTCGTCGCGGCCAGGGAGGTCCGCGATCGGCTCGAGGCGCTCGGCCTGGTCGCCTTCTGCAAGACCACTGGCGGCAAGGGTCTGCATGTGGTCTCGCCGCTGGAGACGGCGGAGCTGGGCTGGCCGATGGCCAAGGCGTTCGCCCGCGAGGTCTGCGCCCGAATGGCCGCCGACAGCCCCGACCGCCACGTCATCAACATGTCAAGGAAGCGCCGGAAAGGCCGAATTTTTCTCGACTATCTGAGAAACGACCGGATGAGCACGGCGGTCGCGCCGCTGTCGCCGCGGGCCCGGCCGGGAGCCACCGTCTCGATGCCGCTAGACTGGACCCAGGTCCGCGCCGGTCTGGATCCGAAGCGATTCACGATCCGCACGGCGCCGGCGCTGGCGGCGCGGATGACGGCCTGGTCCGACTACGCCGACGGCGAGCGGTCGCTGCCGGAGGCGATCCGGCGGCTGGGATCGTGATGTCTATCGCCCGGGCGACCGGCGGCGGTGTACAGAGCCGGTCAACGGGCCGGGCGCGGCTGGCCCGGCAGGCGGGACACGGCGCGATGACGACCTCCAATGCGACGGGATCTCCGGCGAACGCGGCCGAGGTGCTGGTCGATGCGCGCGGCCATCGCTGCCCTGTGCCGACCCTGCGCCTGCGCCGGGCCCTGGAGGCGGCGGGACCGGGCGCGATCGTGCGGCTGCTGGCGGACGATCCGATGGCCCGCATCGACGTGCCCCATTTCGCCAACGAGACCGGCTATGCGGTCATCGACCGCGGCGATCTCGGCGCGGGGGGGCTTTTTTTCGTCGTTTCAAGACCGGCTTGATCTTCCGGGTGTGCAGGGCGATTTCCATCTCGGTGGCCAGCGCGCCGCCAAAGAACAGCGCGTTGACGTTCCAGCTCAGCCAGATCAGGAACACCACCACGGTGCCGACCGAGCCGTAGGTCGCGCCCAGATGCGCCACCTGCTCGACATAGATGGCGCACAGCCACGAGGCGATCAGGGCCAGCACCGCCGAGGCCAGCCCGCCGGCGATCGAGGCGCGCCAGGCCACCGGCTCGCGCGACATGGCGAAGCGGTAGATCAGGCTCATCGACAGCAGCATACAGACGCTGGTCCAGGTCCATTCGCTGTAGAGCCAGCTGAGGCCGGCCAGCGGCTTCAGGTTCCAGGCCGCCGCCGCGACCCGCAGGCCCAGGAACAGCACCGAAACCATCCCCACCAGCACCAGCGAGGCGACCAGCACCAGCAGCGCCATGACGTTGAAGCTGACGAAGCCGCGCTGGTTCTCCTCGTCGTGGATGAACGACAGCCCGGCCAGCAGCGCCTTGTAGCCCCGGTGCGAAGCGTATCCCCCGATGAACAGGGCGATGATGCTCTGGGTCGAGACCGCCGCATGGGGCGCGTGGGCCAGCCGCTGCAGCTCGTCCTGGAACAGGGTGCGGGCGTCGGCCGGCAGCATCCGGGCCAGGATCTCGGCCTGGTCCGCGACCTGTTGGGGCGTGACCAGCATGCCGTACAGACCCACCGCGATCACCAGCAGCGGAAACACCGCCAGCATGATCCAGAAGGACACGCCGCCGACATAGAGCATCACGTCGCGGCCCCACAGCCGCGTCAGCGCCTTGCCCAGGACGTCGAGCGTCGCCCGCGCCCAGTGCACGGGATCCAGATCGATATGCCCCGGAACGTCCGGGCCCTTGACGGTCGACATGCGGCGGAACCTGCCCGCGCCGGCCCCCGGGCGCAACGTCAAAGGCGCGCCGTGGCTGTTTGGCCGCGACGCGCCTGACAGGATGACCTTGCCTTCTTCCTGTGTATCCGGCTGCCGTTTCGAGGGACGGGAGAACCCGGCGGCCGTCTACATGGGGAGGATGGAATCGACGGGCTGAACCGTGGCTGAACGGGGTTGGCAGGCTACGTTGCGTGGTTCGACACGCGCTGCGCGCTGCTCACCATGACGTCCACAAATGTACGTCATCCTGAGCAGAGCCGAAGGCCCGTGTCGAAGGAGCACCCCGCCTACAGCGCGCCCGACGCTTTCAGCGCCTCGATCTCGGCGGCCGAGAAGCCCCACTGGGCCAGGGCCTCGTCGTTGTGGGCGCCGATCTTCGGCGGCGGGCCCTGGATCGCGCCCGGCGTGGCGGAAAAGCGCGGCGCGGGCGCCGGCTGGACCACGCCGTCGAGGGTCACGAAGGTCTCGCGGGCGACGTTGTGTGGGTGGCGCGGCGCTTCGTCGAGCGTCAGCACCGGGGCGAAGCAGATGTCGGTGGCGTCCATGATCGCGCACCATTCCGCCTGGGTCTTCGTCGCCAGAACCGCGGCCAGCTTGCCCTTCAGCTCTGGCCATTCGTCCCGGCTCATCTGATTGGCGAACTGCGGGTCGGTAATTCCTGTCTTTTCAAGCAGAAGCGCGTAGAACTGCGGTTCGATGGAGCCGATCGAGATCCATTTGCCGTCGGCACACTGGTAGGTGTCGTAGAAGTGCGCGCCGCCGTCGAGCAGATTGCTCACGCGGTCGTCCTTCCACATGCCGGCGGCCTTGAAGCCGTAGAACATGGCCATCAGCGAGGCCGCGCCGTCGCTCATCGCGCAGTCGATGACCTGACCCTTGCCGGTCTCGCGCGCGCTGATGATGCCCGCCATCAGGCCGAACGCCAGATAGAGCGCCCCGCCCCCGAAGTCGCCGACGAGGTTCAACGGTGGCACGGGCTTGTCGCTCGTGCCGATGGCGTGCAGCGCGCCGGTGATGGCGATGTAGTTCATGTCGTGGCCGGCCGCCTTGGCGTAGGGCCCGAACTGGCCCCAGCCGGTCATCCGGCCGAACACCAGCTTGGGATTGCGCTTGAGGACCACATCCGGCCCCAGGCCCAGGCGCTCCATGACGCCCGGCCGGAAGCCCTCGATCAGGCCGTCGGCGCTTTCCAGCAGCTTGAGCACGGCCTCGATGGCGTCGGGCGACTTCAGGTCCAGCGCCACCGACCGGCGGCCGCGACTGGTGACGTCGGCGGGCGAGGCCCGGCCCGCGCCCTTGCGATCGACCCGCACCACATCCGCGCCCAGGTCCGACAGCAGCATGCCGCAGAACGGTCCCGGCCCGATGCCGGCGAACTCGACGATCTTCAGCCCCGAAAGCGGACCCTTGCCCATGACGTGTTTCCTCTGGTTCGACCCAGAGCTAAGGCCGCTGACGCATGGTCAGGCAAGGGGGCGGTCTTCGAGACTGTGGAAGACGCGGGCGACGAGGACCGTCTGCCCGCTGACACGGTAGCGGATGACGTAGCCGTTCCTCCCAAACGGGATGATCAATTCCCGAACATCGCCGACAAGGGGACGGCCGCGATGGGGCATTTCCGCAAGCGACGAGACGGCATCTTCGAGAACATCGACGAAGCGATCACCAGCAGCGCTTTCGCCCAGAAACGCGGAAAGTCGAGAAAAATCGTCCTTGACCGCGTCCAGGATCTCGACGCGAAATTTCACGCCCGCTGCGCCCGCCGTTCCGCGATCTTTTCACGCAGATGGGCAAAGGCCTCTTCGACGGAGACCGATTCCCCCGTGCGGTCGTATTCGGCCAATCGCCGTAAATCTTCCGCCACGTCCCATCTGGAAAGCGCATTGGCGAGGATCGTTTCAGCGTAGTCGCCAGGCGACATACCGAAATCGCGGGCGACGCTTTCCAGACGCGCCAGCGTCGCGTCATCAAGAATGAGGGTCACGGATCCGTCGGCCATATCGGGAGCCTAACGCAACAGGCGCCCCTGGAATAGACCCCCTATGGTTGTTTCTACAGCGTCTGCCCGTCATCCAGACTGATCAGCGTCCCGGTGATGAAGTGCGCGCGGCGGCCGGCCAGCATCAGCAGGGCCTCGTCCAGCACGTCCTCGTCCATCAGGCGACGGCGCGGGAAGCCCTTGATCTGCTTCTGGCCGCCTTCGGTGGCGAACCAGTCGCTGTTGATCTCGGTCTCGATGTAGCCGGGGCAGATGGCGTTGACGGCGATCCTGGGCCTAGCCCATTCGCGGGCCAGGCCCTTGGTCAACGAGGCGCAGGCGGCCTTGGACGCGCAGTAGACGCTCAACCCCGGCAGCTGGTTGAAGGCGGCGATCGAGGCGATGTTGATGATCCGCGCCTCGCCGCGTTCGGCGACGCCGCTGGCGATCATCCGTTTCGCCGCCTCGACCGCGCCGAAATAGACGCCGCGCACGTTGACCGCGAAGGTCTGGTCGAAGGTCTCGACGCTCATGTCCATGGCCATGCCGTCGCCGCCAACGCCGGCGTTGTTGACCAGGATCGAGATCGAGCCGAGGGCGTCCTGGGCCGCGTCGAGGGCCGGCCCGATGGCCGCGACGTCCTCGACGTCCAGCGGAATGGCGACCGCCCTGCCGCCCTTGGCGCCGATCGCCGCGACCTCGGACTCGAGCCGGTCGGTGCGCCGGGCCATCAGCGCCACGGCCGCGCCGGCGTCGGAAAGCACATGGGCGAAGCGGCGGCCGAGCCCGCTTGAGGCGCCGGTGACGACGGCCACGCGTCCGGCCAGAGGTTTATCGCTCATCATCATCTCCCGAGGTGCTCTATCCCTATGCCGGCGCCCCGCCTCTGCTATGGTGACGCGTTGCGAATCTTGACGCGCAGCGCATAGCCGGCGGGGGCCCGGCGGCGTCAAGGGCGGGAGTTCAGACGGCTTGTCAATTCAGGCCCGCATTTTGATCGTCGCGCGGGACGACGCGCTGGCAGGACCGTTGGCCGAAGGGCTCGACCGTCTCGGCTGGCGCACGATCACGGCCCGGGGGCCGTACGCCGCGATCGCCGCCCTCAGTGACTTGGCCATCGAGGCGGCCATCGTCGACGTGGCCAGCGGCGGCCATGACGCCCTGACGCTGGCCCGACGGCTGAAGGCCGCCTGTGCGCCGCGCCGCCTGCCGGTGATCGCCATCGGCGATCCTGACCCGCAGCTGGACAGCTACGCCTTCGACCTGACCCTGGCTCCGCCGCTGCATCCGGCCCAGGCCGTGCTGCGGCTGGAGTCGCTGGTGCGCATGGCCGTGGCCGAGGAAGAGTTCGAGCTGCGGCTGGAAACCTTCGCCGAGCGCGGCCGACGCCTCGACCTGCCCGAACCCAAGGCCGACCCCTATCGCGTGCTGGCGGTCGGCGAGCCGGCGCCGCAGTTCCTGGCCCTGAGCAACGCCCTGACCCGCGGCGGCGCGGACGTGGTCGGCGCCTTCACCGCCTTCACGGCCTTCGACTACCTGCACGAACGCGACTTCGACTCGGTCGTGCTCTGGGCCGGCGACAACAGTTCCGAGGCGCTCAGCATCGCCGCCGGCATGCGCCGCAACACGCGCCTCTATCACATCCCCGCCCTGCTCTATCTGCGCGGCGAGAGCTATGTGACGACGTCCGAGGCCTTCCATCGCGGCGTCTCCGACGTCGCCTCGCCCGAGACGCCGGAGACCGAGACGGCCAAGCGGGTCGTCGAGCTGTCGCGCAGCTATCGCCGCGCCGTGTCGATCCGCAAGGCGCTGGAGCGGGCCCGCAGCAGCGGCCTGATGGACGCCGCCACGGGCCTGTTCACCCGCGACCTGTTCGCCGGGCACCTGGTGCGGCTGGCCCATGCCTCGCGCGTGCGCAACCGGCCGATGAGCGTCTGCGTGCTGCGGCTGGCCGAACGGCCCGAGACCACGGCGGCCCGCGCCGGGGGCTATCTCGACCGCGCCATCCCCCAGATCGGCTCGATGATCGGCCGGCTGGTGCGGGTGGAGGACACCGCCGCCCGTCTGGGTCCCGAGTTGTTCGCCCTGGCCCTGCCGGCCACGCCGCAGTCGGCGGCCCGCGCGGCGGCGGAGCGGATCGCGGCCGTCATCGCCTGCACCGCCTTCGAGGCCGGCGACGGCAAATCGCCGTTCACCGTCGATTTCGACATCGGCATCGCCCAGCTTGAGCCGGGCGAGAACGCCGCCCGGGCCCTGGAGCGGGCCGCCAGCCGCGCCCTGCAGCGCGAAGCCAGCTGACCAACGGGAGGTCCCGCCATGCAGATCGACTTCATCGCCGACGTCGTCTGTCCCTGGTGTTATCTGGGCTGGCGGCGGCTGGAGAAGGCCCTGGCCATGCGGCCGGACCTCAAGGCCACCGTGACCTGGCGGCCCTACCAGCTCGATCCGACGCTGCCCGAGGAAGGCGTCGATCGTAAGAACTACATGGCCGCCAAGTTTCCCAATCTCGAACGCCGCGCCGAGATCGGCAAGGTGCTGGACCAGGCCGCGGCCGAGGACGGCATCAGCTGGAACCTGGCCGAGATTCCGGTCTCGCCCAACACCAACGCCGCCCACCGCCTGATCCGCTGGGCCCAGGGCGAAGGCCTGCAGGGGCCGGTCCTCGAAGGCGTGCTGGCCGCCTATTTCACCGAGCTGCGCGACATCGGCGATCCGGTCGTGCTGGCCGACATCGGCGAGAAGGCCGGCATGGACCGGCTGCGCCTGCTGCAGGCGTTTTCCGAAGGCGTCGACAAGGACACCGTCGCCCGCGAGCACTTCCAGGCCCACCAGGCCGGGGTGTCGGGCGTGCCCTTCATGATCTTCGACGGCAAGATCGCCGTCTCCGGCGCCGAGTCGCCGGAGCGCCTAGTCAAGGCCATCGATAAGGCGCGGGAGACGGCGGCGGTTGCGCCTACAGCCTAAGGGTCGGGTTCAGGAGGGGCAACCTGCAACAGCACTCCCTCCTCCGTATCCTCGATAGTCAGCCTTATGCCGGGGCGCCAGTTGAGCTTTCGACGCAGCTCTGCGGGCAGCGTGACTCGGCCCTTGGTCGAGACCGTCGCCGTCAACCCCGGTTCATTTTCCATAGGTCGCATCCCGGAATTTCTATCGGACAGGATGCGCGAAAAGCTGGGGTTCGGCAATCCCAGGTAATGCGGTGCGCGCGCCGTCAGACGCTGACAGGCGCATGCTACCCAGCCTTCGCCAGCTTCGCCAGCGTGGTCAGAATTCGCTCCGCCGCGTCGAGGCGCTGCGCCGGGGTTTCCCACTCGCCCTTGATGACGATCTTCTGGTCGGGGCGCAGTTTCCACACGATCTGGTTGGCCTGGATGAACTTCACCAGCCCCATCGGGTTGGCGAAGTGGTCGTCGCGGAAGCTGGCCACGGCGCCCTTGGGTCCGACGTCGATCTTGGCCACGTTGGCCTCGCGGCACAGGCCCTTGATGGCCACGACCTTGAGCAGGCTGCTGGCTTCGGGCGGTATGGGACCAAACCGGTCGATCAGTTCGGCGGCCAGGGCCTCGCGGTCCTGCGACTGTTCCGCCTCCGACAGGCGGCGATAGAGCGCCAGACGCACGTTCAGGTCCGGCACATAGGCTTCGGGGATCATCACGGCCGCGCCGGTGTTGATCAGCGGCGACCAGCCACGATCGGCCAGCGCCTCGGCGCCCTGCTTCTGACGCAGCTCGGCGACCGCGTCCTCGAGCATCTGCTGGTACAGCTCGACGCCGATCTCCTTGATGTGGCCGCTCTGTTCGTCGCCGAGCAGGTTGCCGCCGCCGCGGATGTCGAGGTCGTGGCTGGCCAGCTGGAAGCCGGCGCCCAGGCTGTCGAGCGACTGCAGCACCTTGAGCCGCTTCTCGGCCGACAGGGTCAGCTGCTTCTCGGCGGGCGTGGTCATATAGGCATAGGCCCGCGCCTTGGCCCGACCGACGCGGCCGCGCAGCTGGTACAGCTGGGCCAGGCCGAACATGTCGGCGCGGTGGATGATCAGGGTGTTGGCCGTGGGGATATCCAGCCCGCTTTCGACGATCGTGGTCGACAGCAGCACATCGTACTGCCCGTCGTAGAAGGCGCTCATCACCTCCTCCAGCTGGGTCGGGCTCATCTGGCCGTGGCCGACGACGAACTTCACCTCCGGCACCTGCTCGCGCAGGAACCGCTCGATGTCGGTCAGGTCCTTGATCCGCGGCACGACGAAATAGGCCTGGCCGCCGCGATACTTCTCGCGCAGCAGCGCCTCGCGCAGGGTCACCGGATCCCAGGGCGTGATGTAGGTGCGCACGGCCAGCCGGTCGACCGGCGGGGTGGCGATGATGCTCATCTCGCGGATGCCGCTGAGCGCCATCTGCAGGGTGCGCGGGATCGGCGTGGCGGTCAGGGTCAGCATATGCACGTCGGCGCGAAGCTCCTTGAGCTTCTCCTTGTGCTTGACCCCGAAGTGCTGCTCCTCATCGACGATCACCAGACCCAGGTCCTTGAAGCTGACCTGTTTGCTCAGCACCGCGTGGGTGCCGACGACGATCTCGATCTCGCCGGCGGCCAGCCCCTCGCGGGTCTCGTTCGCTTCCTTGGCGGGCACGAGGCGCGACAGGCGGCTGACCCTCATCGGCCAACCCTGCAACCGCTCGCTGAAGGTCTTGAAGTGCTGCCGCGCCAGCAGGGTGGTCGGACAGACCAGCGCCACCTGCTTGCCGCTCATGGCCATGACGAAGGCCGCGCGCAGGGCCACCTCGGTCTTGCCGAAGCCGACGTCGCCGCAGATCAGCCGGTCCATCGGCCGGCCGCTGGCCAGGTCGGACAGCACGTCGCCGATGGCGTTCAGCTGGTCGTCCGTCTCCTCGTAGGGGAAGCGGGCGCAAAACTCGTCGAACAGGCCGGACGGCGGATCGGTCTCCTCGACCGATTTCAGCTGGCGGGCGGCGGCGATCTGGATCAGGCCCTCGGCCATCTCGCGCAGCCGCTGTTTGGCCTTGGCCTTGCGGCTCTGCCAGCCGGCGCCGCCCAGCTTGTCCAGCTGGATATTCTCGCCGTCGGCGCCGTAGCGGGTCAGCAGGTCGATGTTCTCGACCGGCAGATAGAGCTTGGCTTCACCCGCGTAGTGCAGCTCCAGGCAGTCGTGCGGCGCGCCCTGGACGTCGAGCGTCTTGAGGCCGGCGTAACGGCCGATGCCGTGATCGATATGCACGACCAGGTCGCCCTGGGTCAGGGCGCTGGCCTCGGCGAGGAAGTTGGCCGCCCGGCGCTTCTTGCGTGGCCGGGCCAGACGGTCGCCGAGGATGTCGGTCTCGGAGATGACCGCCAGGTTGTCGGTCTCGAAGCCTGATTCCAGCGGCAGCACGACGCGCTGCGGCGTCTTGGGATCGGCCGCCTTGGCCGCCTGCCAGTAGGGCGCGAACGGCACGCGCTTCAGGCCATGGTCGGCCAGCATGGTCCCCAGCCGCTCGGACGAGCCCTCGGTCCAGGACGCGAACAGCACGCGCTTGCCGTCGGCCGACTGGCGCGTGGCGTGGTCGGCGGTGGCCTGGAACAGGTTGACGCTGTCCTGCGCCCGCTCGGCGGCGAAGGTGCGGCCAAGCTTGGCGCCCATGTCGATGGCCCCGGGCGCGTCGCTCTGGAACGGCGTGAACCAGCGGTTGGGCCGATCGGCGACGCGCGAAGCCAGCTCATCGGCCGTCAGATACAGCGCCTGCGGCTCCAGCGGGCGATAGGCGGACCGCCGGTCGGCGCCTGCGCGGGCGTCGTAGGCGTCGGCGACCATCGCCAGCCGCTCGGCCTCCGCCTCCCCCACCAGATGGTCCAGCCCGATCAGGGCGCCCGCCGGCAGATAATCGAACAGGGTCTCCAGCCGCTCGTAGTAGAGCGGCAGCCAGTGCTCCATGCCCGCGCGCCGGCCGCCCTCGCTGACCGTGTCATAGAGGGCGTCCTCGCCCGGCGCGCCGAACCGGGCGACATAGCCCTTGCGGAACCTCGCGATGGCGTCGGCGTCGAGCAGCACCTCGCTGACCGGCAGCAGGTCGATCGCCTTGAGTTGCTTCGTCGATCGCTGGGTCTCGGGATCGAAGGCGCGGATCGATTCCAGCGTGTCGCCGAACAGGTCCAGCCGCACCGGCTCCTCGCCGCCCGGCGGAAATACGTCGATCACCCCGCCACGGATCGCGAATTCGCCGCGCTCGGACACCGTCGAGGCGCGGCTGTAGCCGTTGACGGCGAAGTAGCGTTCCAGATCGGCGATGGCCACGTCCTGACCCGGCCGGGCGCTGTAGCCGGCCCTTTCCAGATCGGTTCGCGAGGGCACCCGCTGCAGGATGGCCGGGGCCGAGACGACCAGCAGCGAGGCCTTGGCCGATGCCTCGCCCCGCGCGAGGGCCGACAGCGTGGCCATGCGCTGGGCCGCGACGCCGGCCGACGGGCCCGTGCGGTCATAGGGCAGGCAGTCCCAGGACGGAAACTGCAGCACCGGCAGCTCCGGCGCGAAGAAGCGCATGGCGTCGATGAAGGCGCTGGCCCGGCCGCCGTCGCGGGCCACGAACACGGTCAGGCCGCCGCGCGCGCGCGCGATGTCGGCCATCACCAGGGCGTCGAACCCCTCCGGCGCGCCGGTCAGGTCGAGCCGGCCGTCGGCTTTGGCCACCTGTTTGAGATCAGCCACCGGCCGGTCTTCCGGACGGATCGAAGGCCCGCAGCAGGGCAAAGATTTCGGGATCGATGTGCGGCGCGACGGGGGTCTTGCCCAGATACCAGTCGTAGATGTCCTGGTCGGCCTCTTCCATCAACGCCTCGAAGGCGTCGAGCTGGGCCAGGGTCATCTCCGGGCAATGCCTGTCCGCGAACGGCCCCAGAATGAGGTCCGCTTCCCGGAATCCACGGCGCCAGGCCCGCAGCCTGATCTTCTTGAGGCGATGCTCGTCCATGCAGAGGCGGCGGATATAGAGCGGGTTGGGTGGCGGCGCCAGTGCGCCTGGTGCGTGGTTCGAGCAGGTATCCCCTGAAAGCCTACCCTCCACCGTCATCGTCGGACTTGTTCCGACGACCCATGAACGCCGCGGACAGGACGATTGATCGCGGACCGGCCCGCGCCTGATCGGCGGGCCATCCACGCATGGGTCGTCGGAACAAGTCCGACGATGACGGTAAGGGGGTGAACGGCGTTGCGTGGTTCGAGACGCTCGCTTGATGCTCGCTCCTCACCATGACGAGCATTGGTATTCGTCATCCTGAGGAGCGATCCCTCAGGATCGCGTCTCGAAGGACGCACGTAGGACGCGCTACACTACCTCCCATGCGCCCCGAGATTCTGTTCCCGCTCTTCGCCCCGGTCAGCACGCTGAAAGGCGTGGGGCCGAAGGTTGAGCCGCTGGTCGAGCGGGTCGCTGGGCCGCTGGTGCGCGACGTGCTGTTCCTCGGGCCATCGTCGCTGATCCACCGCACGCCGACGACGGTCGACAGCGTGATCGATGGCCAGGTGCACACCCTCAACGTCGAGGTCGAGCTGCACACCAAGCCCATGCGCATGGACCAGCCGTGGAAGATCCGCACCTTCGACGGCACGGCCTTCCTGACGCTGATCTGGTTCAAGGGCCACGGCGAGCACCTGATGCGCCAGCATCCGGTCGGCGCGCGACGCGTGGTCAGCGGCAAGATCGAGCGCTGGGGCAACGAGATCCAGATGGCTCATCCGGACTACATCCTGCCGGTCGAGCGCGCCGCAGAGATTCCCGAGACCGAGGCCGTCTATCCGGCCACGACCGGCCTGCCGGCCCGCACGGTGCGCAAGCTGGCGCTGGAGGCCCTGTCGCGGGCGCCGGAGCTGCCGGAATGGCAGGACGGCGCCTGGAAGGCCCGCGAGGGCTTCATCGGCTGGCGCGCGGCGCTGGAGCGGTTCCACAATCCGCAGACCGACGCCGACCTGTCGCCGCTGGCCCCGCATCGGCGGCGGCTGGCCTATGACGAACTGCTGGCCCACCAGCTGGCGCTGGCCCAGCGCAAGGCGGCGCGTCGCGCGCAGCCCGCGCCGGTGATTCCGGCCGGCAGTCTGGCCGATCGCATCGAGGCCGCCCTGCCGTGGAAACTGACCGGCGCCCAGATCCGCGCCCTGTCGGAGGTCCGCGGCGACCTGCAATCGGGCGAGCGGATGAGCCGGCTGCTGCACGGCGACGTCGGCGCGGGCAAGACCATCGTCGCCATGCTGGCCATGGCCGACGCGGCCGAGGCGAAGCTGCAGTCGGTGCTGATGGCCCCGACCGAAATCCTCGCCCGACAGCATTTCGAAACCATCGCCGCGCCGCTGGAGGCCCAGGGCCTGCGCGTCGTGCTGCTGACCGGCCGCGACAAGGGCGGCGTGCGCACCGAGAAGCTGATGGCCCTGATGGACGGCGCGGCCGATGTCGCGGTCGGCACCCACGCCCTGTTCCAGGACGACGTCCGCTATCGCGCGCTCGGCCTGACGGTCATAGACGAACAGCACCGCTTCGGCGTCAGCGAACGCAAACGGCTGCAGGACAAGGGCGAAAGCGTCCATCTGCTGGCCATGTCGGCGACGCCGATTCCGCGCACGCTGGAACTGACCGTGTTCGGCGACCTCGACGTCAGCCGCATCGACGAAAAACCGCCGGGCCGCACGCCGGTCGCCACCCGCGTCGTCCCCTCCCCGCGCATGGGCGAGATCATCACCCGGCTGCAGGAGGCCGTGCGCGGCGGGGCCCAGGCCTTCTGGATCTGCCCGATGGTCAGCGAGAGCGAATTCGCCGACCTGGCCGCCGCCGAACACCGCGTGGTCGAGCTGCGCAAGGTCATGGGTGCATCGGTCGGGCTGGTCCACGGCCAGATGGCGCCCGCCGAAAAGGACGCGGTGATGGCTGACTTCGCCGAGGGCCGCCTGCCGGTGCTGGTGGCGACCACCGTCGTCGAGGTCGGCGTCAATGTGCCCAACGCCACCATCATGGTCATCGAACAGGCCGAGCGGTTCGGCCTGGCCCAGCTGCACCAGCTGCGCGTCCGCGTGGGTCGCGGCCGTCGCGAGAGCGCCTGCGTGCTGCTCTACGACCCGCCGCTGTCGGACACCGCCCAGCAGCGGCTCGATATCCTGCGGCGCACCGACGACGGCTTCCTGATCGCCGAGAAGGACCTGGAGCTGCGCGGCGGCGGCGACCCGCTGGGCCTCAAGCAGAGCGGCTTTCCGGCCTATCGCCTGGCCGACCCCGTGGCCCACCGGGCGATGATCGCCGCGGCCGCCGACGACGCCCGGCTGATCCTGAACCGCGACCCCGGCCTGACCTCCGAACGGGGCCAGGCGGTCCGCGTGCTGCAGGAACTGTTCGACTGGCGCGCGGGCGGTTTGACTGACGCGGGGTGAAGGGGTGCGTGGTTCGAGACGCGAGGCTTGCGCCTCGCTCCTCACCATGACGAACTCCGTGCAACCCACAAACGACCGTCATCCTGAGGAGCCCGCGTAAGCGGGCGTCTCGAAGGACGCAGGACACCCCGTGCAAGCCAACGATCTGCAAGCCGCCCTCAACGATATCGCGCCCGAACTCGGCGGCCAGTCGATCACCGGCCTGCGCCGCCTGTCCGGCGGCGCCAGCCAGGAAACCTGGGCCTTCAGTCTCGACACCGGCCGGCCGCTGATCCTGCGCCGCAAGCCGCCGGGGACGGGCAGCGTCACCGGCCTGGCCACGCCGCTGGCCACCGAGGCCGCCCTGATCCGCGCGGCCGCCAAACAGGGCGCGCCGGTCCCCGAGGTGCTGGCCATCTGCGATCCGGGCAGCGATGTCGGCGAAGCCTATGTGATGGCCGCCGTGGAGGGCGAGACGCTGGGCAAACGGATCGCCCGGGACGACAATTTCGCGGCCATTCGGCCGAAACTGGCCTTCCAGTGCGGCGAGGCCCTGGCGAAGATCCACGCCATCCCGCTGGACGAGAGCCTGCCGCCGCTGAACCGCTCGAGCGCGCTGGACGAGCTGGCCAAGTACGAGGCCGTCTACCGCACGCTTGACGCCCGCCGGCCGATCTTCGAGGCGGCGTTCAAGTGGCTCAAGGACACGGCCCCGCCGCTGGAGCGGCCGGTCATGCTGCATGGCGACTTTCGCAATGGGAACCTCATGTTCAGCCCGCGGACGGGCCTGGCCGCGGTGCTCGACTGGGAGCTGGTCCATATCGGCGACCCGGCCGAGGACATGGGCTGGATCTGCACCGCCTCCTGGCGGTTCGGCGGCGGCAAGCCGGTCGGCGGTTTCGGCGACTACGCCGATCTGCTGGCCGGCTACGAGGCCGCCGGCGGCGCGCCGATCGCGCTGGAGCGGGTGCTCTACTGGCAGATGCTCGGCTCGCTGAAGTGGGGTTGCATGTGCCTGGGCATGTACGCCTCGTTCGCCAACGGGACCGATCCGTCCGTCGAGCGGGCGATGATCGGCCGGCGCACCTCCGAGACCGAGATCGACCTGATGGCGTTGCTGGAGCGGGCCCAATGATCACCCATCCCACGGCCCCCGAACTGATCGACTCGGTGATCAAATTCATCGAGGAGCGCGCCGCGCCGAACCTCAAGGACCGCGACGCCTTTCTGGCCCGGGTGGCGGTCAACGCCCTGGGCGCGGTCAAGCGCGAGCTGGAACAGGGGCCGGCGGCCGAGGCGCGAGCGGTGGAGCGCCTGCGCGCCCTGCTCGGCCGGGACGGCGACTTCGCCACCCTCAACGCCGCCCTGTGCGACGGCCTGGCCGACGGCGGCATCGACGGGTCCGACCCGGCCGTGCTGGCCCATCTCAAGGCCAGCATCATCGACCAGGTGCGCATCGACCAGCCGCAATACGCGGGGCTGAAGACCCTGGCGCCCTAATCGATCCTGTGGACCGGCGAGGTCCGCACCTCGATCGAGCGGGTGATCGGCGCGGCGGCGCGGCCGTAGACCTGGCGCCCCAGCAGGGTCGTGACGCGGGCCTGGGCGTCGGCCTCCAGGTCGCCGTAGAACAGGTTGTAGGGGGCCACCTTCAGCCGGTCGGCCCAGCCCCGGGCGGGGCGGAAGGCCGAGGACTTCGCCTCCGACACGTCGAGCAGGCCATCGACGCAGCGGGCGCTCACCTGGCGCTTGAGGAACGGCGGCCGCACGCCCCAGCCCATGCCGGTGGCGTTGGCCGCGCCCAGGCTCTGGTGCGCGTCGGCGGGCGCGTCCGTCCGCGACCCGGTCAGCGGGTTGACGCACAACGGCGCGCGGCCATCGAGGACGACCAGCATGTCGCCGTCCCACACCAGCGCCCGGTCGCGGGTGCGCCGTCGGTCGCCGTCGCGCGGCGTGGCCCAGGCGACGACGCAGCCCGCCTGGGCCCGCCTGGCGCAGGCCGGGACCGGGGCGCCTGGACCATAGCGGTCGGCCGGCGCGATGGTCTCGATCAGATAGACCCCGCCCAGCCGCTTGCGCAGGGCCGGATCGGGCGCGATCTCCTCGCGCAGCAGCCGCTCGGCCAGCAGGCCGCCCTGTTCCACCCCGACCAGCACCAGCGGCCGGCCGCTGTCGTGCCGGGCGCGCCAAACGCGGAAGGCGGCCCGTACGTCGGTATAGGCGAAGGCCCGCGCGGCCCGGGCGTCCTCGCGCAGGGTCAGATGCGAATAGAGGCTGGCCTGGCGGTAGCGCGGCGCGAAGATCCGCCCGACCCGCGCGAACGGCCCGGCGTAGTTGGGCAGCATGACCCGGTCGAGCATCCGCGCCGCCTGCTGGTCGCGGAACGGTCCGTTCCAGTGATTGCCGCCGTCGTAGGTGGTGGGATGGATGAAGAACACGTCCGCCGGCAGGGCGGCGGCGGGTCGGCTGTCGATCGGCAGGGCCCAGGCCCTGGCCTCGGCATAGTCGGGCGCCCGGGGCGGCGCATAGGCCTGGAACGGCACGCGGGGATCGAGCGAGGTGCGCAGGATGTCGATGCGGAACGCAAAGGCGCCGATGGCCAGCACCACGGCCAGGGCCCCCAGCCCCAGCGCGATCCATCGCTTGAATCCCTTCAGACCGAACATGGCCCGAGCGTTACACGACGGCCGCGCGATCCGTAAGGGTCAGGCGATCGTCCCTCCCCTTTGGGCGCCATAGGCAAACCGCCAGACCACGGCCGCCGCCAACATGCCGGCGAAAACGACCGGCAGAGCAAACTGGATCGCCATCGCCCAGCCGGCCCCGGTCAGGTGGCCGTCCATCAACGCCAGCGGAGGAACCGGGTGGCCGGTGGCCAGCTCGTATTCGCGATCGTCCCGCACTTCGGGCAGGCTCAACGTCAGCCGATACGCCGCCAGGCCAAAGAGGCCGCCCGCCAACGCCCCCAGGGTCATGGCCGCCCTTCGGGTCCTCAGCCCGATCCGGTGACCAAGCCACCAGACGGGCCCGATCGCCACCATTCCCAACAGACAATTGAAACCGACTATTCCAAACAGGATCGGCCAGCCCACAAAGGCGTTGGCGGGGTCTTTCACGGCCGCCGTCGCCACCGCCCACGCCGTGAGCAACGCCGTCAGGATCAGCCATCCCATCGCCAGCCCTGCGGCGGTCGCGCGGAAGGACGTTCGTCGCGATCGATCCATCCAGGTCATGGTCGGCTCTCCGGACGTTTGGACTTGGTCGCCCCGCCTATCGCTACCGGTACGGGTCAGCCGTGTTGAGGAATTTGCCGACATACTCGCCGATGCCGTCCTCCAGGGGCGTCATCTGGCCGGGATAGCCGGCCTCGCGCAGGCGATCCATCTTCGCCTGCGTGAAATACTGGTACTTGTCGCGGATCGAGGTCGGCATCGGGATGTAGTCGATCCGCGGCTCGCGGCCGGCGGCCCTGAACACGTTGTCGGCCATGTCCTTGAACGACCGGGCCTTGCCCGAGCCCAGGTTGTAGACGCCGTTGACCTGTTCGGACTGGTGCAGCCACTGCACGACGTCGGCCACGTCGCGGACATAGACGAAGTCGCGCAGCTGGCCGCCGTCCTCGTAGTCGGGACTGTGCGACTTGAACAGCTGCACGGCCCGCCCCTCGCGCACATGCGGCCAGATCTGCGAGGCCACCGACTTCATCGACGCCTTGTGCTCCTCGTTGGGGCCGTAGACGTTGAAGAACTTCAGGCCCACCCACTGCGGCGGGGCGTAGTCGCGGGCCGCCTGGCGGGCGGCGAACAGGTCGAACAGGGCCTTGGACCAGCCATAGGTGTTCAGCGGCCGCAGGGCCTTGAGGCTGTCGATGTCGTCCCGGTCGTCGAAGCCCTGGGCGCCGTCGCCATAGGTCGCGGCCGAGGAGGCGTAGACGAACCGGCGCTGGCGGTCGGCGCACCAGCGGAACAGGTCCCGCGACAGGCCGAAGTTCTGGTGGATGATCTTGTCGGCGTCCGGTTCGGTGGTCGAGCTGATGGCCCCCATGTGGACGACCATGTCGATGTCGCGCCAGCGCTTCTCGAGCCAGTCCATCATGTCTTCGGGGGCCACGAAGTCGCCAATCGGGTGCTTGGCCAGGTTCTTCCATTTGCCGAGGTCCGCCTCGTGCAGCCAGTCGCAGGCCACGAGGTCGAGCGATGGATCCTCGGCGAGCTTGGCGATGATGTTGGAGCCGATGAAGCCGGCCCCGCCGGTGACGAAGATGATGCGGCGGCTCATGGAACTCAGGCTTTCTCGATCATGCGGGCGATGGCGGCGGTGGTGGAATAGCCCTCGACGATGGGCGCGAGCTTCACCTCGCCGCCCCAGGACGCGACCATGTCGTGGCCGACCACGCCCTCGACGGTATAGTCGGCGCCCTTGATCAGCACGTCGGGCCGGGCGGCCTTGATCAGCGCGACGGGCGTATCCTCGTCGAACGGCGCGACCAGATCGACGAAGCCCAGGCCGGCCAGCACCAGGGCGCGGGACTCCAGATCGTTGACCGGCCGCCCCTCGCCCTTCAACGCCCGCACCGAGCGGTCGCTGTTGACCCCGACGATCAGCCGATCGCACCAGGCCCGCGCCTGGGCCAGATAGGCGACGTGGCCCTTGTGCAGGATGTCGAAACAGCCGTTGGTGAAGCCGACCTTCAGCCCCTGGGCGCGCCAGGCGGCGGCCTTCTGGGCCATCTGGGCGGGCATGACCACCTTGGCCTCGGCCGGCGCCATGTGGGCGGTCAGCTCGGCCTCGATCAGCTCGTGCGGCGTGGCCACCGCCGTGCCGGCCTTGCCGACCACCACGCCCGAGGCCAGCAGCGCGAAGGCCACCGCGTCCTCGTGCGACGCCTTGGCCGCCAACGCCAGACCCAGCGCCGCCAGCGCCGTGTCGCCCGCGCCCGAAACGTCGAACACCTCGCGCGGCCGGCCGGGGAAGTGGCGCACGCCCTGCCCGCGCACGGCCAGACTCATGCCCTTGGCGGCCCGCGTGACCAGCACGGCCCTGGCCCGCGACAGGTCCAGCGCCCGGGTCAGGGCGGCCTCGACCTCGGCGTCGGTTTCCGTCGGCAGGTCGGTGGCCGAGGCCAGTTCCGCGGCGTTCGGCTTGACGATGTCGGCGGCGCCGTAGCGGGCGAAACTGCGGGCCTTGGAATCGACGATCAGCACCGCGCCCGACGCCCGGGCGGCGGTCAGGCAGGCCTCGATCACCGCCGGCGTCACCGCGCCCTTGCCATAGTCGGACAGCAGGATGGCGCCCGCCCCGCCCGCCGCGTGGCGCACGGCCGTCACCAGCCGGGCTTCGGTCTCCTTGCCGGCGGGCCGGGAATCCTCGGAATCGACGCGCAGCAGCTGCTGGCCGGCGGCGACGTAGCGAGTCTTCACCGTGGTCGGCCGGCCCCGCTCGGCGACCAGATGGCCCTCCATGCCCGCCTCGGCGCCGATCAATCCAAGCGCCTCATTGGCCGCCGCGTCGTCGCCGATAACACCGGTCAGGGCCGCCAGCCCGCCCAGCGCCGCGACATTGCGCGCCACGTTGCCGGCCCCGCCCAGCATGGTCGTCTCGCGCCCGCGCGCCAGCACGGCCACGGGCGCCTCGGGCGAGGTGCGGCTGACCTCGCCATAGACGAACCGGTCGATCATCACATCGCCGACGCAGGCCACGCGGACGCCCGCGACAGCGGTCAGCAGCGACTGGAGAGTGGCTAGATCCATGTCGTCAGGGTGTGAGCGTTGACGCGAGGGTGGTCAAGACGGTGGTTTCCTGCGTGGTTCGAGACGCGATCCTGGCGGATCGCTCCTCACCATGACGAGGACTGGAGCGAACCACCCCTCCACGTCATCCTGAGCAGCGAGCTTCAAGCGAGCGTCTCGAAGGCCGCGATCAGGTCGCCCGCCGCTTGGCCAGCGCATCGTACTCGAGCAGTTCGGCCACCAGCGCCTCGAACTGGCTCAGCGGCACCATGTTCGGGCCGTCCGACGGCGCGATGTCGGGATCTGGGTGGGTCTCCAGGAACACGCAGGCGACACCGACCGCCGTGGCCGCCCGAGCCAGCACCGCCACGTATTCGCGCTGTCCGCCCGAGGCGCCGCCCAGCCCGCCCGGCTGCTGCACCGAATGAGTGGCGTCGAACACGACCGGGCAGCCGATCCTGGCCAACTCCGGAAGAGCCCGCATGTCGCTGATCAGGGTGTTGTAACCGAACGACACGCCGCGCTCGCAGGCCAGGACGTTGGGGTTGCCAGCCCCGGTCACCTTGGCGATGACGTTCTTCATGTCCCAAGGGGCGAGGAACTGGCCCTTCTTGACGTTGACCGCCTTGCCGGTCCGGGCGGCGGCGATCAGCAGGTCGGTCTGGCGGCAAAGATAGGCCGGGATCTGCAGCACATCGACGGCCATGGCCACCCGGACGCACTGATCGCTTTCGTGTACGTCAGTCAGGGTCGGCAGGCCGGTGACCTCGCGAATCTCCGCGAACACCGGCAGGGCGCTGTCCAGACCCATGCCGCGCTGGGCATTGATGCTGGTGCGGTTGGCCTTGTCGAAACTGGTCTTGTAGATCAGGCCAATGCCCAGCCGTTCGCTGATCTCCTTCAGCGCATGCGCCGTCTCCAGGGCGTGCTGGCGGCTTTCCATCTGGCAGGGACCGGCGATGACGGTCAGCCGCTCGGCGTTGCCGATGCGGACGGCCTTGCCGCCGGAGGTCTTCACCTCGACGACGGCGTTGGGCGTAACAGGCTGCGGCACGGGCTGGCTTTCTAATGATCCGGAGGCGGGGTGGCGGCATAGGCGTGCCGCAACCGGCTACACGAGACAAGGCCGCCCGCTGAACGAGATCATCGCCGCGACCGGGCCACGGCGGTCCGCCGAGCTTTATCTTCCCAATGGCGCTGATGTCGCCAAAGGCGGCGGCGGGCATCCCTGGCGGGCCCCTCGCCTTTTCCTGAAAAGGGATTCCGCTGGTTAGCCGCCCGCCTCGCCAGATCCCGGCGTTAGCCGGGCCGCGCTCTTCTCTCGCGCTACGGGAAAAAACGATGTTACTCTCCGCAGGACGGAAAGGAGCGCCCATGACGTTCACGGACCTGACGCCCACGGACGACCGGCAGGCGAGCGATTCGCCCGCCCTGCGCATCGCCCCCGCGGTCTTCCGCACCGCCGTGCGGCTGTGCGCCGACAACTGGCGCCACGGATCGCTGACCTGGGTCCTGCCCGGTGGATCCGAGATCCGCTGCGGCGGCGCGGAGCCCGGACCCGAGGCCCGGCTGATCGTTCGCGACTACCGCTTCATCCGCCGCTGCCTCGCCGCCGGCTCGATCGGCTTCGCAGAGGGCTACATGGCGGGTGAATGGGACACGCCCGACCTGTCGGCGCTGCTGACCGGCTTCGCGCTCAACTTCGACCGGCTGCAGGCGCTGGTGAAGGGCAATCCGATCGTGCGGGCGGTGGACTTCGTGGTCCATATGATGCGCCGCAACGACCGTCGCGGGTCGCAGAAGAACATCCACGCCCACTACGACCTGGGCAATCACTTCTACGCCCGCTGGCTCGACTCGAGCATGACCTACAGTTCAGCGGTCTACGAACGGCCGGGCGAGCCGCTCGACCAGGCCCAGAAACACAAGTACGCGGCCCTGGCGCGCTCCATGGGCCTGCAGTCCGGCCATGAGGTGCTGGAGATCGGTTGCGGCTGGGGCGGATTCGCCGAGTTCGCGGCGGCCGAGGTCGGCGCGAAGGTAACCGGCATCACGATTTCGCGCGAACAGTATGATTTCGCGAGGAAACGTCTGTTCGAACAGGGCCTGGCCGAAAAGACCGACATCCAGCTGATCGACTACCGCGACGTCGAGGGCCGCTTCGACCGTGTCGCCTCGATCGAGATGTTCGAGGCGGTCGGCGAGGAATACTGGCCGACCTATTTCGCCAAGATCCGCGATGTGCTGTCGCCCGGCGGCCGCGCCGGCCTGCAGATCATCACCATCAAGGACGAGCTGTTCGACGTGTACCGCCGCCACGCCGACTTCATCCAGAAATACATCTTCCCCGGCGGGATGCTGCCCAGCGAGGCGGCATTGCGCGGCCAGATCGACCGCGCGGGCCTGGTCTGGGACGCCGCGCCCCGCTACGGCCAGCATTACGCCGACACCCTGGCCGAGTGGGGCCATCGCTTCGAGGCGGCCTGGGACGAGATCCGGCGACTGGGCTTCGACGAGCGGTTCCGCAAGATGTGGCGCTACTACCTCAGCTACTGCGAGGCGGGGTTCAGGACCGGCCGGACGGATGTGATCCAGCTGAGCCTGAGCCGGACCTGAACCGGGCTTGGCCCGCATATCCTCTCCGCGTCCTTCGAGCCCCGGATCAAGTCCGGGGTCGCTTGAGGCTCGCTCCCCGGGGTGACGCGAAGGGATGGGCCGCAATGTTGTTCGTCATGGTCGAACACGTCGGGCCATAGCGATTGGGGTATTGGCCGAGTCCTTTTAGAAAAACTACGGTTGCACGGCGCGCCCGGCGCACGATCTAGGTTGGACCACCAATTCCGGCAGAACCTCGCATGACCATTCACGCCAGCGTCCTCGACGCCATCGGAAACACTCCGCTGATCCGCCTGAAGGCCGCCAGCGAGGCGACCGGCTGCGAGATTCTCGGCAAGGCCGAGTTCCTCAATCCCGGTCAGTCGGTCAAGGACCGGGCCGCCCTTGGCATCATCCGCGACGCCGAGGCCAGGGGCCTGCTGCGCCCCGGCGGGCGGATCGTCGAGGGCACGGCGGGTAACACCGGCATCGGCCTGGCCATGGTCGCCAGCGCCCTGGGCTATCGCACGACCATCGTCATCCCGCGCACCCAGAGCCAGGAAAAGAAAGACGCCATCCGCCTGGCCGGCGCCGAATTGATCGAGGTGGACGCGCTTCCCTATTCCAACCCCGACAACTACATCCGCCAATCCGGCCGCCTGGCCGAGGACCTGGCGAAGTCCGAGCCGAACGGCGCGATCTGGGCCAACCAGTTCGACAACGTCGCCAACCGCCGGGCGCACGAAACGACCACGGGGCCCGAGATCTGGGAGCAGACCGGCGGCCGGATCGACGGCTTCATCTGCGCGGTCGGCTCGGGCGGCACCCTGGCCGGCGTGGCCGCGGCCCTGCGCGCCCGGAAGCCCGATGTGGCCATCGGCCTGGCCGATCCTCACGGCGCGGCGCTCTACAGCTACTACACGACCGGCGAGCTGAAGGCCGAGGGCTCCTCGATCACCGAGGGCATCGGCCAGGGGCGCATCACCGCCAACCTCGAGGGTCTGGCCGTCGATCACGCGTACCGGGTGTCCGACGACGAAATGCTGCGGATGATCTTCGACCTGGCCCGGCACGAGGGCCTGGTGCTGGGCGGCTCCTCGGGCGTCAACGTGGCCGGCGCCATGCGACTGGCCCGGGAACTGGGGCCCGGCCACACCATTGTGACGGTGTTGTGCGACTACGGATCGCGCTATCAGAGCAGACTGTTCAATCCGGCGTTCCTCGCGGAACGCGGCCTGCCGGTCCCCGACTGGCTCTAGGGACCCCAAGACCGATGGCTGATCCGCTCGTCTCCACCGCCTGGCTCGCCGACCACCTGCAGGCGCCCGATGTGCGGATCATCGACGCCACCTGGTGCTTCCCGCACGAGGAGCGCGACGCGAGGGCGGACTACGCCCTGGCCCACATCCCCGGCGCGGTGTTCTTCGACATCGACGACATCGCCGACGACGCGACCGACCTGCCGCATATGCTGCCGGGCGCGGTCAAGTTCGCCTCGCGGGTGCGCAAGCTGGGCCTGGGCGACGGCGCGCGGATGGTGGTCTACGACCAGTTCGGGCTGCGCTCGGCGGCGCGGGTCTGGTGGACCTTCCGGGCCATGGGACACCTCGACGTGGTCGTGCTCGACGGCGGCCTGCCCAAATGGATCGCCGAGGGCCGGCCGATCTCGGACATCCCCTCCCCGCCCCGCGAGCGCCACTTCACGCCGCGCTTCAGCACCGATCTGGTCCGCGACCTGACCCAGGTGCGGAAGGCGCTGGAGACCGGTCGCGAACAGGTGGTCGATGCCCGCCCGGCCGCCCGGTTCGTCGGCGAGGCGCCCGAGCCCCGCCCCGGCCTGCGCGGCGGCCATATGCCCGGCGCCCGCAGCGTGCCGTCCAGCGACCTCATCGCGCCCGACGGAACGATGAAGTCGGCCCCGCAACTGGCGGAAATATTTGAGAAAGCCGGGGTCGATATCAACAGGCCGGTGATCGCCAGCTGCGGCTCGGGCATCACCGCCGCCATCCTCGCCCTGGCCCTCGCCCGGCTCGGCAAGGACCGGGCGGCGGTCTACGACGGCTCCTGGGCCGAATGGGGCGCCCGCGAGGATGTCCCGGTCGTGACCGGCCCGGCCTGACGGGATCGCCGCGCTCCAAAGCCCGTCCTGCAATGACGCGGCCCGTCCACCCCACCTCCGTCATGGCCCGGCTTGTCCGGGCCAACCACGAACGCTGCACTCAGCCGGAAGACTCACCACGCCTGGGTGGCCCGAACAAGTCGGGCCATGACGGTGAACTGGAAGACCGGGGACTCTCGAACTACCGCAGCGACGGCGAATACAGCAGGCCCGGCCTGGGCGCGTTCCACAGGGCGTTCTGGCCGCGTTCGAGCTTCAGGGCCGAATCCTTGCCCAGATTGCGGTCGAACACCTCATTGTAGGCCCCGCCGGCGCGGATCGCGCGAAGGGCCCAGCCGTCGTCCAGCCCCAGCATGGCGCCATAACCAGCGTCGGCGCCCAGCAGCCGTCGCGCCTCCGGCGAGGTCGTCTCCTTGCGCATCCGGTCGGCGTTGTCGGCCGTCACGCCAAGCTCCTCGGCCAGCACCAGGGCGTTGAGCGTCCAGCGCACCACGTCGGTCCAGCCCGGATCGCCCTGGCGCACCGCCGGGCCCAGCGGCTCCTTGGAGATCACGTCCGGCAGCAGCACATGGGCGTTCTGGTCGGGCAGCGTCGATCTCGCCGAGGCCAGGGCCGAGATGTCGGCCGACAGCACGTCGCAGATCCCCCGCTCGTAATTCTGCCGCGCCCGCTCCACCGTCGGCGCCAGCACGGGCATCCAGTTGATCGACCGCGCGCTGAACCAGTCGCGCAGGTTCAGTTCGCTGGTCGAGCCGGACTGCACGCAGATCTTGGCCCCCGACAGCTCCGCCGCACTCTCCAGCGCAAGGTCCCTGGGCGCGAGGAAGCCCTGGCCGTCGTAATAGCTGACCCCGGCGAAATCGACGCCCTCGGCGGCGTCGCGGCTGAACGTCCAGCTGGTGTTGCGCGACAGCAGATCGATCCGGCCGGCCTTGAGCGCGGCGAACCGCGCCTCGTTGGCCAGCGGCACGAACACCACCCGGCCCGGATCGCCCAGCACGGCGGCGGCCACCGCGCGGCAGAAGTCGATGTCGAACCCGGTCCAGCGCCCCTGGCCATCCTGGTGAGCGAAGCCGGCCAGCCCCGGATTGACGCCGCACCGCAGGGCGCCACGGGCCTTCACCGCCGCCAGGGTGCGGCTGGCGGGGGCCGCCATGCCCGCGGCGTCGGTGACGGCCACCCTGTCCGGCGCCGTGGGGACGGTCGCCTTGCGCTCGCACCCGGCCGCCGAAAAGGCGAGCAGAAGGGCGATGGCGAATCGTTTCACGGCGGGTGTCCTTGATCGGCGGCGCCAAGCCGCCCTATGGGTGTCGCCAGCATCACTCCCTGGCGCCAACCCTGGCAACCCGCATGGACGAAGAAACCCGCCTGATCCACGCCGGCCAGACCGACGGCCTGCCGGCCCGGACCGTCGGCCCGCCGGTCCAGCGCGGCTCGACCGTGCTGCTGCCCAACGCGCGGGCGCTGTACGACGGCACGCTCGGCTATGGCCGGGCCGGCCTGGCCGCGCAGTTCGCGCTGATGGACGCCCTGGCCGAGCTCGAGGGCGCGACGGCGGTCCAGCTGTTTCCGTCCGGCCTCGCGGCCCTGACGGCCAGCATCATGGCCGTGCTCGAGGCCGGCGATCACCTGCTGGTGGTCGATAGCGTCTACAAGCCGGTGCGCCAGTTCTGCGACAAGGTGCTGCGCCGGTTTGGCGTGACCGTGGACTACTACGACCCGCGCCTGGACGCCGCCGGCCTGCTGGCCCTGGCCGGGCCGACGACGCGGCTGATCGTGCTGGAATCGCCCGGCTCCCTGACGTTCGAGATGCAGGACGTGGCGGCCATCGCCACGGCCGCCCGCCAGCGCGGCGTGTTGACCCTGATCGACAACACCTGGGGCGCGGGCCGGCTGTTCAAGCCGCTGGCCCACGGCGTCGGCCTCAGCGTCCAGGCCCTGACCAAATACGTCTGCGGCCATTCCGACGTGTTCATGGGTTCGGTGGCCACGACCGACGCGGCGATCGGCGCGCGCATCGCGGCCTCGATCCAGGATCACGGCTGGGCCGTGTCGCCCGACGACGCCTACCAGACCCTGCGCGGCCTGCGCACGCTGGCCACGCGGCTCGACCGCCACGGCGAGAGCGGCCTGACGGTCGCCCGCTGGCTGGCCGACCAGCCGCAGGTGCTGCGGGTGCTACACCCGGCCCTGCCGGGCGATCCCGGCCACGCGCTCTGGTCACGCGACTTCAGCGGCGCCTGCGGCCTGTTCGGCTTCGTGCTGCGGCCGGGCGCGCCGGACCGGGTCGAGGCCTTCCTCGATGCGCTGAAACTGTTTGGCCTGGGCTTTTCCTGGGGCGGCTTCGAAAGCCTGGCCATCAGCTGCGACCCGCAACTCAAGGCCCGCACCCTCCCCGTCGCCCTGGGCGGCCCGCTGATGCGGCTGCACGTCGGCCTGGAAGCCGTGGACGACCTTACCGCCGACCTGCGCGCGGCCCTGGATGTGTACGGCGCCTGACCTGGCGACCCCAGCAGGACTCGAACCTGCAACCCCCTGCTTAGAAGGCAGGTGCTCTATCCGGTTGAGCTATGGGGTCTCGTTGGTTGGTTTAGCGGTGTTCGGCTGACACGAACAGATTGCGTGGTTCGAGACGCGATCCTGAGGGATCGCTCCTCACCATGACGAATATCCTTGAAGCCCACCTCTCGACGTCATCCTGAGGAGCGAGCCTCGAGCGAGCGTCTCGAAGGACGCACGGTGACAGCCTTAGTGTGTCCAGGACTGGCGTCTGTTGGTGGCGAAGTTGTCGGCGTAGGCCTTGAGGATCTTCCTGGGCTCCTTGGGCTCGAACAGCTGGAAGGCGATGCCGTGCTTCTGGGCGTAGGCGACGGCCTCCTCGCGCGTGTCGAAGGTCAGCCTTAGTTGGCCGTTCATGTCGGTGGACTGGGTCCAGCCGGTCAGCGGGTCGTTGCGTCGGGCCGCGGCGGGCTCGAACTCGAGCAGCCAGTCATGGGTCTTGGCCTTGCCCGACTGCATGGCGGTCTTGGCCGGGCGATAGATGCGGGCGAGCATGTCGGGCCTCGTTCCTTCGATCTCTTTCCGTGGTCGGGGCGAGAGGATTCGAACCTCCGACCCTCTGCTCCCAAAGCAGATGCGCTACCAGGCTGCGCCACACCCCGTCTCTACGGAAGGGCTTGATCTACAAAGGTTCGACGGCCGGAGCAAACAGATAGCGCGCCGGGCTCAGACGAGAACGCGCAGATGCTCCATGCCGCGGAAGAACGGCAGCGACCGCCAGGCCGGTTCCGCCGCCGGATCGGCCAGTCGCAGGTTCGGAAAACGCTCGAACAGCTTGACCAGGGCGATGCCGGTTTCAAGCCGGGCCAACGGCGCGCCGATGCAGATGTGGGCGCCGCCGCCGAAGGCCATGTGCGGCCGGTGCTTGCGGCTGACGTCGAAGCGATGCGGATCCTCGAACACCTCCGGGTCGCGATTGGCCGCGCGCAGGGAGACGGTGATCGACTGGCCCGGGCCCAGCGGACAGCCGCCCGCCTCCATCTCTCCGGAGGCCAGGCGGCCGGTCATGTCCACCGGCGGCTCGTAGCGCAGCGCCTCCTCGACCACGGCGTTGACGATGCCCGGGTCGGCTCGCAGCTTGGCCAGTTCCGACGGGTTGAGCAGCAGGTTGCGCACCGTGTTGCCGATCAGGTCGGTGGTGGTCAGGTTGCCCCCGACCAGCAGCGCCTGCAGGTTCAGCCGCAGTTCGCCGTCGTCCAGTTCGGCCCCGTCGGCCTGCTGGCCGACCATGTCGCTGATCAGGTCGTCGCGCGGATCGGCGCGGCGCGCCTCCATCAGCTGCGTGAAATAGGCGGTCAGGGCGGCCGAGGCCTGCTCCATGACCACGGTCTGCTCGGGCGTGCGGAACGGATTGAGCCCCTGGATCACGCCCTCGGACCACTGGCGGAACTCGGCCAGCCGGCCGGGGTCGACACCGAGGATGCGGGCGATGGCGTCGATCGGGATCGGCACGCAGAAGCGGTCCATCAGGTCGAACTCGGTCTCGCCCTCCAGCCGGTCGAGGGTCTCGTCGACCAGCGCCTCGACCTGCGGCCGGAACTTGGCCACGCGGGCGTAAAGGGCCTGGGCCAGCGGCTGGCGAATGCGGGCGTGGTCGGGATCGTCGAGCGTCAGGATACTGGTGACATGGGTGCGGGGCACGCCTTCGGGGACGCGCTCGAGGAAGCGGCGCTGCATGATCGCGCCCTCCTCGGCCCGCATCGGGTCACGCCAGAGGTCGCGGTTGTTGACCACCGCGCGGACGTCGGCATAGCGCGTCAGCAGCAGGCTGCCCGACACCGCGTCGTGGTGGGCCGGGCAGCGGGCGCGCAGATCGTCGAGCACGACATGCGGATCCCTCTGGTAGACGGGATTGAGCGGCGTCAGGTCGACGATCGTGGGCAGCGGCTTGTCGGTCATCGCGGTGGTCCGGATCGGGCAGGCTGAACGGTCGGAGGGCACGATGCGGCCATGAAGGGGCGGCCGTAAAGGCTCACCCTGCGGCAACCCCTGATCCCGCGCCGCTGCCGTCAGGTCAGGGTTCCCGTCCGCGGACGGATGTTCTAGGCCTCGGGCAGGGACCAGCCATCGCCAGGCGGAGCGCACATCCGTCGGCGACCGGGAAACGCGACATGACCGAGCCGAGCATCGCCGCCACCGTCGAGGAGATCGACGCCGCCTGGATGACCGCGGCGCTGCGCGCGTCCGGCGCCCTGCCACGGGGCCAGGTCACCGGCCTGACCGTCACGCCCGTGGGCAACGGCCTGGTCGGCGACAGCTTCCGCCTGGCCCTGACCTACGAAGACGCGCCGGCCTCGGCCCCAACCAGCGTGGTGGGCAAGTTCGCCGCCGCCGATCCGGCCAGCCGGGCCTCGGGCGCGGCGTTCAACCTCTATGGCCGCGAGGTCGGCTTCTACCGCGAGCTGGCCTCGACTGTCGGCATCATCACGCCCCGCACCCATTTCGCGCGCATCGACCCGGCGACCTCGGCCTTCACCCTGATCTTCGAGGATCTGGGTCCAGCGCGGGCCGGCGACCAGCTGGCTGGCTGCTCCCTGGACGACGCGCGGACCGCGCTGCTCGAGGCGGCGGCCCTGCACGCGCCGCGCTGGAACGATCCGACCCTGAAGGCGATCGACTGGCTGGTCGCCGGCCAGGCGATGTATCCGGCCATCGTCGCCGCCCTGCCCGGGGTGATCGCCGCCTATCGCGAGCGCTACGACGGGGTTCTGGAGGCCGACCACATGGCCCTGGTCGAGCGGCTGGTGGACATCATGCCGCTGTTCCAGGGGCTGGAGGACGGTCCGTTCACGGTCCAGCACGGCGACTTCCGGCTCGACAACATCCTGTTCGACATCCAGGGCGGGAGCCGCCGCATGGGCACGCTGGACTGGCAGACCCTGGCCATCGGCCCGGGCCTGACCGACGTCAGCTATTTCCTCGGCGCCGGCATCTCGCCGGAGCTGCGCCGCGCCAGCGAGCGTGACCTGATCGGCCGCTATCACGACGAGCTGCAACGGCTGGGCGTGGCCGACTACGGCCTGGACCAGTGCTGGACCGACTACCGGCGCATGGCCGTGCATGGCGTGTTCATGGGCGTCTTCTCGGCTATCGCGGTCGAGCGCACCGAGCGCGGCGACGCCCTGTTCCTGGCCATGACGCGCGGGGCCTGCGCCCAGGCCCTCGACCTCGACACCTTCGATCTGTGGACCGCCTGAGAGGCTCGCCATGCCGATAGCCGCCCGGCGCCACGGCGACGGCGTCAAGGTGGTGCTCAGTCCGGCCTGACGTCCCGGTTCGGGGCGGCCTGGTCCGCGCGGCGGCGTATGGGCTTGAAGATGCCCGAGGCGCGCATGACATCGCGGTTTCCGACCCGGATCCGCCCCTCGACGAACACCAGGTCCTTCGTCGTGCGGGTAACCCGCGCATCGCCGGTCACCCAGTCCCCGGCCCGGGCCATCGACAGGAAATCCAGCGACAGGTGCACCGTCACGCTGGCCGTCCCCGCGTCGCGGCCCACGGCCCCGGCCAGCACCCCGTCCATGAAGGTCGATAGCATGCCGCCATGGACGATGCCCAGGCTGTTGCAGTGCCGGCCGAGCGCGAAGAAGCCGTGCTCCAGCCCGTCGTCGTCCAGGCGGTGGAAGAACGGCCCGTTGTGGGTGGTGTAGGGTCCGCGCGCGCTGGCCTTGAAGCCTTCCGGCGGCGCCGGAACCCTCTCGTCGGTCACTGGCCGAAGATCCGGTGATGCACCTGGTCGCCGATGTCGATGCCCAGCTCGGCCGCGCGACCGCCGGCGATCTCCAGCACGCCCAGGGCCGCCCCTTGCGACGGGATCGGCTCTTCCGAGAAGGGCCCGGTCATCGCGGCGATGGAGATGATCCGGCCGTTGACGCCGATGTAGATGATGTCGAGCGGGATGTAGGTGTTCCTCATCCAGAACGCCCGCCGGGCCGGCGAGGACCATTCGAACAGCATGCCGGCGTCGGGGGCAAGGCTGGTGCGGTACATCAGCCCGCGCTCGCGCTCGGCGTCGTCGTCGGCGATCTCGATCCGGAAGCTGACCGGACCCCGGGCGGTGTCGATGGTCAGGGTCTCGGTGGGCGCGGCGGGCGCGGCCGCGACGGGCGTCGATGGCTGCGGCGTCTCGGCCCGGCAGGCGCCGGCCGCGAGGGGGCCAAGCATGGCCGCGGCCAGGACGAGCGTCCGGCCGGCTTTACGCAGTGTCGATATCACGGGCGACTCCAGAAGCGTCGGGCGTCAGGACGCCGCGATTTCGGCCACGACCAGACCTTTGGGCCCCTCGGCGAAGCGCACCATCACGCCGTCTCCGGGCTGCAGGTCATCAAGGCCGCTGCGACGCAGGGTCTCGATGTGAACGAAGATATCGCCCGGTTCGCCGTCGCGCACCACGAAACCGTAGCCCTTGGTGCGGTTGAACCATTTTACCGTGCAGCGCTCCAGCGGACCGTCGGCCTGCATCGGCGAGCCCCGCCGCGGAACATCGCGGTGACCGCCGCCGAACCGGTCGCGGTCGCGACGGAAGCCCCCGCCATCCTGTTCGGACCGCCGTTGCGGCCGCTCGCCCGACGGCGGCGCCGCGGTCTCGTCGAGATCGACGATGTCGGAAACCTGCCAGCCCTTGGTGCGGCGAACCACGTCGCAGACGATCACCGAGCCCTCGATCGCGGACTCGCGCCCGGCGTTGCGCAGGGATGTAATGTGCAGCAGCACATCCTTCAGACCGGTCTGACCGGGATCGTCGGGCACGATGAATCCGTACCCCTTCCCCGCGTCGAACCATTTCACACGGCCATTGATCCGCACGGAGTCCTCGTGCGCCTCCTGGGCCTCGAAATCGTAATCAGACATTCCGCCCCTCTGCCTCGCCCCAAAATCCTTTCTGGACGAGATCGTCAGTATAACACTGTTCTCGTGGAACGAGAGCCGTCAATGCCGGAATTCGCGCGGGCGACGACTCGGGCCGAAGCCGCGACATTTGGTCGCAAGGGTCTGGGGATTGTCGCTCGCGGCGGTGGTACGCCCTAGGGGAGTCGAACCCCTCTTACCAGATTGAAAATCTGGGGTCCTAACCGATAGACGAAGGGCGCCCGGTCGCGAGGAAGCGGCTGTATATTCGCGACTCCCGCCACACGCAACCCCCCTCGCGGCCAAGAATCCGGCCGGCGACGACCGTGTCCGATCAGAGCGCCATCCGGGGGTCGGCCGCGTCCTCGATCTCCAGCTCGACGCTTGCGCGCCCCTGCCAGTCGTCCGGCTTCAGACGGCCGACGAAATGCATCGATCCACCGCCCGCCATGATCCGAGCGCCCATTTCGGTTTCGCCCGCGCGCCAGGCGACCGCCTTCAGCCGGCCGCCGGACGAGTCCATCAGCGTACAGCGGACGTGGCCGCCCTTGAGCATCATCGGCCGCTCGATCCGGGCGTCGGCGACCGCGAAACAGGGCTCGGGATTGCCGGGGCCGAACGGCGCCAGCCGCTGGAACTCGCCATACAGGGCCCGGGTCGCGCCGCCCGGGCTGACCAGGGCGTCGATCTCGATGGCGTCCTGGCCCGCGGCCAGCACCATCTCGCCGGCGAGGCGTTCGCACAGAAAGGCCCGCAGGTCGGGGATCGCCGAGGGGCGGATGGTCAGGCCCGCCGCCATGGCGTGCCCGCCCCCGGCCAGCAGCAGCCCCTCGTCGAAGGCCGCCTGCACGGCGCGGCCCAGGTTGACGCCGGGCTGGGAGCGACCCGAGCCCTTGCCGGTGTCGGACGGCCGGTCGATGCCGATGACCACCACCGGCTTGCGGTAGCGTTCGCGCAGGCGGGCCGCGGCGATGCCCACGACGCCCGGATGCCAGCCGTCGCCCGCCACGACGATGGCCGGGGCGTCGGGGTCGAAGTTGCTGTCGCGCTCGATGGCCAGCACGGCCTCGTCGATCACGCCCTTCTCGACGTCCTTGCGCGAGGCGTTGAGGGCGTCGAGCTGCTCCGCCAACCCCCTCGCCTCCTCCGGATCGTCGGTCGAGAGCAGTCGCGCCCCCAGATCGGACCGGCCGATGCGGCCGCCGGCGTTGATTCGCGGGCCAAGAATGAAGCCGGCGTGGAAGGTGGTGGCCGGGCCCTGCGACTTGGCCACGTCGAGCAGCGCCTTGAGGCCCGGATTGGCCCAGCCCGACATGGTCTTCAGGCCCAGGGCGGCGATGGCGCGGTTGAACCCGGTCAGGCTGGTGACATCGCAGACCGCGCCCATGGCGGCCAGGTCCAGCCACTGGCGGATGTCGGGCTCGGCCCGGCCCTCGAACAGGCCGCGACGGCGCGCCTCGCGGTTGAGGGCGGCCAGCAGCACGAAGGTCACCCCGGCCGCCGCCAGATGGCCCTGTCCGGACGTGTCGTCGGGCCGGTTGGGGTTGACCAGGGCCGCGGCCGGCGGCGGGTCGCCGCGCATCAGGTGGTGGTCGATGACCACCACGTCCAGGCCGATGTCACGCGCGGCGATCAGGGCGTCGTGGGCCGCCGCGCCGCAATCGACGGTGACCACCAGGTCAGCGCCCTGGTCTTTGAGATGCCGAAAGGCCGCCGGACTTGGGCCATAACCCTCGACGACGCGGTCGGGCACATAGATCGCCAGCTCGCGGCCCATGGCGCGGAACCAGCGCACCAGCTGGGCGGCGCTGGAGGCCCCATCGACGTCGTAGTCGGCGAACACGGCGGTCGGCCGGCCGCTCTCGACGGCATCGACCAGGATGCGCGCCGCCAGATCCATGTCGGCGAAACTCGACGGATCGGGAAACTGGGCCCTGAGCGACGGCGACAGATAGTCGTGCGCGCCCTCCGCCCCGACGCCGCGGGCGGCCAGGGCGCGAGCCAGCGGCTCGCTGAGCGCGTGGCGCAGCTGATGGTCGCGGACCAGCGCCTCGTCGGCCGGCCGCCAGCGCCACGCCCGTCCGGACAGAGAGCGGCGAATACCGAGGAAGCCTGCCTCGGGCGCGCCGCCGGCCATGATCAGAGCGGCCGCTTCATCCGCACTTCGCGCACCGTGCGGGTCGAGGAGTTCATCACCAGGGAGTGGGTGTGCACCGCGCCGTCGGCGAACTTCACGCCCTTCAGCATGGCGCCGTCGGTGACGCCGGTCATGGCGAAGATGGCGTCGGCCCGGACGATCTCGTTCAGCGTGTACTTGCGGTCGAGCTCGGTGATGCCCCACTTGGCCGCGCGCGAACGCTCGTCGTTGTTGCGGAACACCAGCCGGCCCTGGAACTGGCCGCCGACGCACTTCAGCGCGGCGCAGGCCAGCACGCCCTCGGGCGCGCCACCCTGGCCGATGTAGAGATCGACGCCGGTCTCGGGCTCGGCGGTATTGATCACGCCAGCCACGTCGCCATCGGTGATCAGATAGACCCGGGCGCCGACGGCGCGCAGGCTGTTGATGATCTCGGCGTGGCGCGGCCGGTCCAGCACGCAGACGGTGATCTGGTCGGGCGCGACGCCCTTGGCCTTGGCCAGCGAGCGGACATTGTCGGCCGGGCTGGCGTCCAGGTCGATGACGCCCTCGGCGTAGCCGGGCCCGCAGGCGATCTTGTCCATATAGGTGTCGGGCGCGTTGAGCAGCGTGCCCTTGGGCGCCCAGGCCATGACGGCCAGGGCGTTGGCCATGGCCTTGGCCGTCAGGGTCGTGCCTTCCAGCGGATCCAGCGCGATGTCGATGCCCGGGCCTTTGCCGGTGCCGACCTTTTCGCCAATGTAGAGCATCGGGGCCTCGTCGCGCTCGCCCTCGCCGATGACGATCTCGCCGTCGATGGCCAGCTCGTTCAGCGCGTTGCGCATGGCGTCGACAGCGGCCTGATCGGCCTCCTTCTCGTCGCCACGGCCCACCAGATGCCAGGCGGCGATAGCCGCGGCTTCGGTGACGCGAACCGCGTCCAGAACCAGTCCCCGGTCCAGCGTCTCAGAACTCATGAAAGTCAGTCTCCCGGCCCCGATGGGGCGCTCTCCGCGATTGTCGGAGGATTCTCAAATACGCGCGATGCGCAACAGCCGGGGACGCTCTAGCACGGCCGGCAGTTTTTCGATGCGGTTTATCGCGTCGGTCAGCACCGACTCGGCGATGGCGTGGGTGGTCAGCACGATCGGCACGCCGCCGGCGTCCTCGACGGGCTTCTGCAGGAAGCTGTCGATCGAGACGCCGCACTCGGCGAGCGTCTCCGACACCGCGGCGATGACGCCGGGCTGGTCCTTCACCAGCAGCCGCAGATAGGCCTTGCCCACGCGGCGGGTGGGCGCCACGGCGACGAACGGCTTGAGGTCGCCCGCTGGTCGCTGGAACACCGGCCGCACGGGCAGGGTCATGACATCGGCGATGTCGGCCGCCACGGCCGCGGCCGTCGGCCCCGCCCCGGCGCCGGGCCCCTGGATGAAGATCCGGCCGATCCGCGTGCCCTCGATGAACAACGCGTTCAGCGCCCCGCGCGTCTCGGCCAGCGGATGACCCTGGGCGACCAGCGAAGGATGGACGCGCACCGCCACCCCGTCGGCCGTGCGGTCGGCCGAGGCGATCAGCCGGATGCGATAGCCCAGGTCCCTGGCCAGACGGATGTCGAGCAGATCGACCTGGTCGATGCCCTCGATCTCGGCGGCGGCGTAGTTGGGCGCGCAGCCGAAGGCCAGGGCGGCCAGGATGGTCACCTTGTGCGCCGCGTCGAAGCCGCCCACGTCCATGGTCGGGTCCGCCTCGGCGTAGCCCATGCGCTGGGCCTCGCTGAGGACATCGGCGAAGGATGCGCCGCGCTGCTCCATCTCGCTGAGGATGAAGTTGCAGGTGCCGTTGAGGATGCCGGCCACCCCGACCACGTCGTCGCCGACCATCGCCTCGCGCAGCATTTTGACCGCCGGGGTCCCGCCCATGACGGCGGCCTCGAACAGCAGCGGCACGCCCGCCGTCTCGGCCAGCGCCGCCAGTTCGGCGCCGTGCTCGGCGATCAGCGCCTTGTTGGCGGTGACGACCGGCTTGCCGGCCTTCAGCGCCGCCTCGACCGCCGCCTTGGCCGGCCCGTCCGAACCGCCGACCAGCTCGACGAACAGGTCGATGTCCGGCGAGGTGGCCAGAGCCACCGGATCGTCGAACCAGGGAATGGCCGAGATGTCGATGCTGCGCGGCCGCGAGCGCGAGCGGGCGGTGACGCCGGTGATGACCGCCCTGCCCCCGGCCGGCGCGAAGTCGGGCCGCTCGGACAGGAACTGGAGAAGCCCCCCACCGACCGTCCCCAGGCCCGCGACCCCGATGCGCCAGACGCGCGGGCTCATTGCGCGGCCATCGCGTTGTGGGCCTTGGCCAGGATGCGGTCGGAGTCGGCCAGGAACTTCTTCACGTTGCGGGCCGCCTGTCTGATGCGGTGTTCATTCTCGACCAGGCCGATGCGCACATAGCCCTCGCCGTATTCGCCAAAGCCCGAGCCGGGGGCCACGGCGACGCCGGCCTCCTCGATCAGCAGGCGCGAGAACAGCATCGAGCCGGCCTCGCGGAACTGTTCGGGCACCTTGGCCCAGGCGAACATTGAGGCGGGTGGCGCGGGGATGTCCCAGCCGGCGCGCTTCATGCTGCTGACCAGGGTGTCGCGGCGGCTCTTGTAGATGCCGCGGATCTCCTCGACGCAGTCCTGCGGGCCGTTCAGGGCCGTGGCGGCCGCCACCTGGATCGGCAGGAAGGCGCCATAGTCGAGATAGGACTTCACCCGCGCCAGGGCCGCGCACATGCGCTCGTTGCCGACCACCATGCCCACGCGCCAGCCGGCCATGGCGTAGGTCTTCGACAGGCTGTTGACCTCGACGGCCAGATCCTTGGCCCCCTCGACCTGCAGGATCGACGGCGGCGGGTTGTTGTCGAAATAGATCTCCGAATAGGCGACGTCGGAGATGATCAGCAGGTCGTGCTTCTTCGCCAGCTGTACGGCGTCCTTGTAGAAATCCAGATCGACCCACTGGGCCGTCGGGTTGGACGGATAGCTGAGGATCAGGATGTTGGGCGGCGGCGCCGAGTGTTTCACGGCCCGGCCGATGCCCGACAGATAGTCCTCGGGCGACAGGGCCGGCACATGGCGGATCACCCCGCCGGCCATGATGAAGCCGAAGGCGTGGATCGGATAGGCCGGGTTGGGACAGATGATCACGTCGCCTGGGGCGGTCAGGGCGTTGGCCAGGTTGGCGAAGCCCTCCTTCGAGCCAAGCGTCGCGACGACCTCGGTGTCGGGGTTCAGCTTCACGCCATAGCGGCGGCCGTAGTAGCCGGCCATGGCGCGGCGCAGGCCGATGATGCCCTTGGAGGCGGAATAGCGCCCGGCCTTGGGGTCGCGGGCGGTCTCGATCAGCTTGTCAACGATGTGGCTGGGCGTGGGCATGTCGGGATTGCCCATGCCGAAGTCGATGATGTCCGTCCCCTCGGCCCGAAGCTTGGCCTTGATACGGTTCACTTCCTCGAAGACGTAGGGCGGCAGACGCCGGATACGGTGGAACTCGGTGGTCATCTTAAGGGCTCTCTGCGCCATCGGCGGCGCGCTGGGAGCGGAGGTCGCGCATGGATAACCCTCCAGAGGAGCGGTTCCAAGCAGGTTCGGGGAATTTCTTGCCTCCGCCGCGCCGGGACTACCTCGGCGACGGAGGCGGGGTAGCTCGCTTGCGCAGCGCGCGGGCGTAGGCCTCAGACTCGGCCATCTCCGCGTCGGTCGGGGCGTGCAGGCCCAGAGGGTTGGCCTCGGCGCGGGCCGCGGCTTCGAAGGCCTCGGTGGCGGTCAGGCTCCAGGTATCCTCGGCGCCGCCGCGGGTGGTGGAAACGCCCTCGGCCTCCTGGTCCTCGATGGCCGCGCGCCACTGGGCGGAGTTGCGCACGTCCTCGGGAATCGGCGGGATGCCGGCAAAGGTCGGCCAGGGGCCCGGATTCTTCAGCGCCTCGT
>JAUSMJ010000018.1 GCA_030645575.1 Caulobacter sp.
TGGCGGCCCTGACCGCCGCCGGCCGGGCCAGTCCCGCCGCCCGGCTGATGGCGGCCGAGCACCGCACGGCGCGCGCCGATCTGCTGGCGCTGGCCGGCGCCGCCCTGCGCGAGCGGGATCTCGTCGATCATGGCGTGCGCGAGGCCAGGGCCGCGGCCGCCGCGCTCGACCCCACGGTCGAGCCCCTGTCCTGGGGCCGCGCCCGGGCGGCGGAAGGCGCGGCGCTCAGCCTGCTGGCCGAACTGACCGGCGATGTCGGGGTCGCCGCCGATGGCGTGGACGCCCTGGCCGGCGCCCTGGAGCAGGTGGCCCGGGAGCACAGTCCGCTGGACTGGGCCCGGATCCAGGCGGGCCTGGGTCAGGCGCTGATCGTGCTGGGAGAGGCCAGCGACAATCCACGCGCGTTCGAACAGGCGGTGACCTGTTTCGACCGCGCCGAGCTGGTGCTCAAGGAACAGCCGGCCCTGGCCCTGCGCGCCCAGGCCGCCGGCGCCCGCGCCATGGCGCTGGGCCGACAGGCCGAGATGACCGGCGACCTGGCGGTGCTGGACGTGGCCGTCGCGGCGCTGAAGACGGAGCTGTGCCGGATCAAGCCCGGCGCCGAGCCCGTGGCCTGGGCCGTGGCGCAGCTGAACCTCGCCCGCCTCTACGAGACCCGCGCCGACATTACCGGCCGCGACGACGGCGGCCTGTCGGCGGCGGCGGTGGCGCTGGCCACGGCCATGGACGTTTTCGCCGAGGAGGGCATGCGGTCGCTGACGGACCTGGCGCACCAGGGACTGGAGCGGTTGCGGACTCGACAGAAAGCAACCTGAAGAATACCGTTGTCTCGGCGCGATCCCAATCTCAGGGTCTGTGGATGGGCCGCGGGATGCGAACATGTGCGTCGAGGTTCTGAAGTCCCTGGGTGGCTCGGTGACGCTGGTCATTCCGGAGGCCGTCCTTGAATCGTCTGGGCTGGCCGCTGGCATGGCCGTGCGGTTGTCGGTGACCAACGGCCGGCTGTTCGTCGAACCGTCTTCCCGCCCTCACTTCGACATCGCCGAACTGGTGGTCCGATGCGACCCGGCCCTTTGGGTGAATGACGAAGAGCGCGAGTGGATGGACTTGACGCCGACCGGCAGCGAATTCTGGTGACGACCGGAGCCGACATCGAACAGGCCAGCCGCTATCTGGCGATGGACCCTCGGAAATGATCGCCGCTCTGTTTGCCCTGATCATTCTGGCCGATGGCGCTCCGCCGCCGCGTTCGGTCATCGATGGCGGTCCGAGGCTGCTGGCCCATCCTTCGGCGCAGGACATGGCCGACGCCTATCCGCGGGATGCCCTTCGCGACGGGGTTCGCGGGCGCGTCGTCATGGCCTGCCGCCTCATGGCCGACGGCAGGCTGACCGCCTGCGCCGTGGCGGACGAAACGCCTCCCGGCCTGGGGTTTGGCGCCGCGGCGCTGAGCATGGCCCCCTACTTTCGGTGGGCGCAGACGTATGACGGCGGCAAGTCCGTCGAAGGCGATGTCCGGGTTCCCCTGATCTGGAACCCTCCGTCCAGTGACTAAGCCGCCGCCACATCCCCCGTCGCCCGCCTCATGCGCCAGAAGCGGATCGTGCGCAGGGCCGCGTCTCGGGGCAGGGCGCCATAGAGGTCGCCGTGGGCCTTGGCTCTCGCCATCGCGTCGTCGGCGCGGTCGAGGATCAGCACGGTGAAGGTCAGGAACAGGCTGCGGTCGAAGTCGGCCGCCTTGCAGACGATGGCCAGGGCGTCGAGCTCCCTGCGCTCGAGAATCCGGCGGGCGGTGTGGAAGTCGATGTCGGCCAGCACGCCCAGGGCGACGAGGAACTTGGTCGTCTCGCGGTTACGCAGCATGGCCGCCAGCGCGCGCGGGCTGATCTCGCCACGAGCCTTGAGGGCGCGGACGTATCGCTCGGCCTCGGCATAGTCGGCCGGCAGGGCCCCGTCGCCGAGGGCCACGCGCTGGCGGCCGGCGTTGAGGGCCGCGTCGAGCTGGGCCGGGTCGATGCTGGCGTTGCGGGTCATGATGCGGTCGCGCAGCTGGGCCTCGACGACGAAATACATCTCGTTGAGCAGGTCGATGGGCAGGGCCTGGCGGCTGACGACGGCTTCGTGAAGGGCCGGATTGACGGCCGCCCGGTCCACGGCCTGTTCATGCGCCTGACGGGACAGCTCGGCCCCCTCGTTGCGCAACAGCACCCCCAGGGTGTCGTCGTCGCCGCGCTCGACGATGGCCTCCGACACCACGGCCGACACCGAATGGCGCTGGGAGATGGCGCGCAGATGGTCCTGGCCACGAGTGCGGGCGACCTGCAGCAGGTCCTCGTCGCTGAGCACATGGGAGTGCTGCAGCACCGGGCGGGCGACCTCGATCGCGTCGCGGGCCAGATTGCGCATCAGGCCCGCCGGCGCGCCGGGGCCCTGGGTCATGCGTTCAGCCAGCTCGGCGCGAACGGCCACTTCCATCTCGCCGGCCAGCTGGCCCAGCACGTCGTCGAACAGGGCCATTTCGACAGCCCCGTGCCGGTCGCCGGAGAAGAACAGGTCCGTGACGCCGCGCAGCAGTTCGCGGCGGCGACCGCTGTCGGCCTCCTGCGCCAGGGCGATCAGGTCGTGCAGGCGGCTGCCGGCCGCGACGTCGGCGCTCATTGGCCGCTCCCGGCGGCGGCGCGGCGGGCGGCGGCGCGGTCGGCCTCGCGCCTGGCCGCGCGTTCGGCCTCCTCGGCCTCGTCCTCGGCGCCGACACCGGCCATCCCGCCGTCGTCGGCGTCGTCCTCGCGCACGCCGTCGCCGACGCCGCTCAGCGCGACCGCGCCGGCCAGGCTGGCCTCGGGGCGGTAGACCATGCGGTCGCCCGGCGGCGAGGCCGGGATCGGGTCGGGAACCTCGCCATAGGGACGGTGCACCGAATAGAAGCGCGGGCCGCTCGACGCATAGAGCCCGCCCTGCACGGCCGTGGCCGAGGGCGGCGGCGGCAGGGCGTCGCGGACGGCCTGGGGCGCGGGACGGCTGTAGAGGCTTTGCGGCGCGGCGGGCGCGGGGGCGTAGCTGGCCGGCGCCGGCGGCGGCGGCGCGGCGCGGTAGAGGCCGCCGGGCATCAGGGCGGGCCGGGCCGGGGCGGAGGCCTGGACCGATTGCGGCGCGGCCGGCGCGGTCTTGCCTGACCAGCCCAGCAAGGCGCCGGCATAGGGCGCGGCCGATGTCGCGGCCGTGGTGGGCGTGGCGGTCGGGGAGGGACCATAGCGATCCTCGGCCGCGTGCGCGCTGACGGCGCTGGTCGCGAGGATGGCGATGGCGAGGGCGAGACGCATGGGCGCTTCCGGTCGGTGGAACCCCTACCGTCTAGCGGACGCCGCTTAATTCACGCCTAACGGCCGCGCCACCAGACCAGCGCCCGCCGTTCGGCCATCTGGAGGATGGCGTAGAGGCCGGCGCCCATGACGGCCAGGACGAACAGGGCGGCGAAGGCCTTGGCCGTCTGCAGCCGGTTGCTGGCCTCGAGAATGCGCCAGGCGAGGCCCTGGGCGCCGCCCGATCCGGCGCCGAATTCGGCCACCACGGCGCCAACCACGGCCAGGCCGGCGGCGACCTTGTGCCCCTCGAGCAGGAACGGCACGGCGGCGGGCAGGCGCAGCCGGGTCAGCTTCTGCCAGCGGGTCGCGCCATAGAGGTCGAACAACCGTTCCAGATCGGGATCGACCGCCTTCAGCCCGGTCAGGGCGCCGGAGAAGACCGGGAAGAAGGCCACCACCGCGGCCAGGCCGATCACGGCCCGTTCGGGATGCTCCAGTCCGGCCCAGATGGTCACCAGCGGGGCGATGGCGATGACCGGCGTCACCTGCAGGGTGACCACCACCGGCTGGATCGCCCGCTCCACCAGTCCGCTCAGGCCGGCCGCCAACGCCAGCAGGCAGGCCAGCAGGCTGGCGGCCAGCAGGGCCCACAGCGCGGTGGCCAGGGTGTTCCAGCCCGACGACGCCAGCAGCGGCAGGTTCTCCGCCAACGCCTGGCCGATCGCCGACGGGGCCGGCAGGCGGTAGCTCGGCACGTCCAGCAGGCGACAGGCCGCCTCCCAGACCGCCAGCAACAGGCCGATGAACACCACGGGCGCGGCGATGGCGGTCAGGGCCTTCACGCGGCCCGTTCCATACCCTTGGCCAGCAGGCCCGACACCTGTTCGGCCGTGCGGCGGAAGCCCTCGGTGGTGCGGAATCCGGGCGGGCGTGGCATCGGACCCTCGACCGTGGCCTGGCCCGCCAGCTGGCCCGGCCCGGTGGTCATCACCACCACCCGCGAGGCCATGTAGACGGCCTCCTCGACATTGTGGGTGACGAACAGGATGGCTGGCCGCAGGTCCGCCCACAGGGCCAGGACGTCGTCGGCCAGGGTGCGGCGGGTGATCTCGTCCAGGGCGGCGAACGGCTCATCGAGCAGCAGCAGCCGTGGCCGGGTGACCAGCGCCCGGGCCAGGGAGACGCGCATGGCCATGCCGCCGGACAGCTGGGCCGGCCGGGCCTCGGCGACGGCCTCCAGGCCGACCCTGGCCAGCGCCTCCCGCGCCCGGTCACGCGCCGCGCGGCGGTCGATCCCGGCCAGTTCGAGGGGCAGGGCGACGTTGGCCGTGGCGCTCATCCACGGCGCCAGGGTCGGGGCCTGGAACACCAGCGAAGTCTCGCCGCGCCCGGCGGTGCGCTCAACGGTCCCCCGGGTCGGCGCCTCCAGCCCGGCCAGCAGCCGCATGGCGGTGGACTTGCCGCAGCCGGATGGACCGACCAGGGCCACGACCTCGCCGGCGGCCAGCGACAGGTCGAACGGTCCCAGCGCTCGCCGCCCGCGATAATCGACCTCGACGGCGGTGAGGGCGACGGTCACGCCGCGGGGGTCACGAAATCGAGGGTGAAGGCCTGGCGGTAGTCCATGTCCTTCGGATAGACGCCCTGCTGCGCCGTGACGCGGAAGAACTCGGCCCAGCGGGCCTCGCTCATCGCGCCGACATTGCCGCCGGCCGCGTCGCCGGATTCGACGATGCCGTACAGGCGCATCTGCTCGCGGGCGTTGGCCAGCAGGGCGGCGGTCATCTCCGGATTGTCCTTGAGGATCAGGGCGTCGGCGGCGGCCGGGTCGCCGTGCAGATAGGCCTTCCAGCCCACGGCGCTGGCCTCGACGAAGGCGCGCACCATGTCGGGGTCGGTCTCGATCAGCCGGTTCGGCGCCAGCACCATGGTCGCGTAACCGGGATAGCCCTCGTCGGCGAGCAGGAACACCGCCGGCTTGAAGCCGCCCTCGTGCTCGATCTGATAGGGCTCGCTGGAGAGGTAGCCCTGCACGATCGCCCGCTTGTCGGCGAGGAACGGGGCCAGGCTGTAGTTGTAGCTGCGCGCCTGCGCGTCGGTGAATCCGTACTTGGCCTTGAGCCAGACCCAGAAGGCGGTCTTCGAGGCCTCGGCCAGCAGGATCGGGCGGCCGGCCATGTCGGCGATGCTGGCCACCCCCGCGCCCGGGTGCGCGATGAGGACCTGCGGATCCTTCTGGAAGAAGGCCGCCACGGCCTTCACCGGGACCTTCTCGTGGGCCATGTTCAGCGGGATGAAGCTGTTGGAACCGATGCCCATCTCGATGGCGCCGGCGGCCAGCAGCTGGGGCACGTTCACGCTGGGGCCGCCCTGCATGATCGTCACGTCCAGGCCGCGCTTCGCATACTCGCCGCTGGCCAGGGCCTGGTAGAAGCCGCCGTGCTCCCCCTGGGCGCGCCAGTCGGTGGCGAAGCGGACCGCCTTGCGTCCGGCCTTGCCGGCCTTCGGCGCGGGCGAACAGGCGGCGGCGAGCACCGCGAGCGAGGCGGCCATCATCTGGCGGCGAGTGGTCATGGCGGAATCCCCAGCTTCAGCCGGGAGAAGGTAGGTCGGGCCGGTTGGGGCGCCAAGGTGGTTGGTGGGTTTGGCGCGAGGGCCGTGTCCTGGCGCGTCGCAACCGGCGCCCCAAACGAGCAAGAGGACGATACTTCCGGTCGCCCGGCCGCATCGCCCTCTCACCCAAGTCCCTTGCGGAACCTGCGGTCTGGAGGTCGTGGATCGAAGGGGGTCCGGGGTCGCCCCCGGTCTTCGTCGATCCGCTCCCGGGCCGGTTTCCGAAGGTCTCCCTTCGGCCCTTGATCCGGAAGCTTCCCGCTCGCTTGGCCTTCCGGTTTCCCGTCTCGCCAGCGCCGCGTTTCCTCTCGACGTCCCGACTGTGCGACGGCTCCCTGCGGGGCGCAACGGCGTTGAAAAGGCGCGATGTGCATGGTTCGGGAAGGAGCTGTGGACGACCGGTGGACAGCCGGGGACTCGTTTCCCCAACCGGCCACGGCGCGAGCGATTGGCGTTATCCACAACAAACAATTCCCTCCCCTTCATGGGGAGGGTGGCCGGGCGAAGCCCGGACGGGTGGGGGAGTTTGTCGCCACCCGGACGCATCCAGCATGGCGCCAGACTTCCCCACCCTGACCGTTGCGCGGTCGTCCCTCCCAATAAAGGGGAGGGAGAAGGCGCCGCAAACCGATGACGCGCGCCTCTCGCCCGGCTAAGGAAACGCCTCGACACAACAACCGACCCGGGGAAGCGACCATGAGCCTGATCACCACCGAA
>JAUSMJ010000019.1 GCA_030645575.1 Caulobacter sp.
ACGAGGCGCAGGTTGGCCTCGACCATTTCCTTCTTGGCCTGACGGGCCTCGCGCTCGCCCTTCTGCACGGTCTGGACGATGCGGCGATAGTCGTCGATCGGCACGCCGGTCTCGGTGGCCAGGGCGGCCACTTCGCCGCGGATGTCGCGGATCGAGCCGTCGTCGTTCTCGCTGAACTTGGTCCAGCGCACGCCCAGGGCCTTGACCTTCTCCGACCAGTTGGGGTCCAGCTCGGCGCCGAAATAGGCCTTGAGGAACTCGGCGCGGCTGATGCCGTAGCTGTCGGCCAGGCGCAGCAGCCGGCCTTCCAGCGCGATCAGGCGGCGGTTGATCGCATACAGCTGATCGACCAGCGCCTCGATGCGGTTGTTGTTCAGCTTGAGGGTCTTCAGCCGCGTGACGATGGCCAGCGACGCGGACTCATAGGCCTTGCGGTCCTCGTCCTTCAGGTCGCCGCCCTTGAGCCGGCGCTCGACCAGCTTTTCCTGCAGCCGGCGGAAGGCGTCGAACTCGGCGGCGATGGCGTCCAGCGTCTCCATGACGCTTTCGCGCAGCTCGCCTTCCATGGCGCTGACCGTCGGGCCCGCGCCATCGTCGAAGTCGTCATCGTCGTCTTCGCCCTCGGGCTTTTCCTCACCCTCGACCGCTTCCTTGGGCTCGGCCGGCGCGGCGTCCTCGGTGGGCACGATGACCGGCGCGGCCGGGAACATCACGCCATAGGTGCCTTCCAGGTCGATGACCTCGCGCAGCAGGATCCGGCCGGTGCCAAGCTCCTCGCGCCAGACCATGATCGCCTCGAAGGTCAGGGCGCTTTCGCACAGGCCGCGGATCATCGTGTCGCGGCCGGCCTCGATACGCTTGGCGATGGCGATTTCGCCCTCGCGCGACAGCAGCTCGACGCTGCCCATCTCGCGCAGATACATGCGCACGGGGTCGTCGGTGCGGTCGTAGGTGGACTTGGTCTCGGCCTCGGTGACGATGGCCGTCTCTTCGCGGTTGGCGACCTCGCCGCCCTCGCCCTCGGCCGCGTCCTCCTCGGCCTCGACGACGTTGACGCCCATCTCGCTGAGCATGGCCAGGGTGTCTTCGATGGCCTCGGAGGTGACTTCCTCGCTCGGCAGCACCTTGTTCAGCTCGTCCATGGTGACGTAGCCGCGGGCCTTGGCCTGTTTAATGAACTTCTTGACCCCGGCGTCGGTGAGGTCGAGGAGCGGGCCGTCCTTCTCGGGGGCCTCGGGGGCGTCGGTCTGCTCGGTGGTGGTCGTGCTCATCGCGATCTCCGGCGGGCCGCCCCCGGATCGGGCGGGACGCCAAGTGAAACAGGCGTGGGACGCGGCGAAGCGTCTCAGGGGATAGGTTCACCGTCCGTCCACAAAGATCCCGAGCGAACGGATCGTTTGAGGGTGTCCCGCTCGGCCTTCAGTCGCTCCAGCGCCGCCATGTCTGAACGGCCCCCAAGGTTTCCCTTGGCGGACGAAATAGCAGCCTCGAGCGCAGCCAATCGGTTCAGAACCTCAAAAGCGTACGTCCACTGGGACCTGGCGGTGGCGAGGGTGACATCCTGTTTCAGGAAGGGCGCGCCTGCTTGAGCAGCGGCCCGGTCGATGTCAGTCAGCAGCCCGGCAAATCCACGTTCCCGCAGATGGCGGTTGAGGGCCCCAGAGTCAAGGTGATCGGCGTCAAGACGCAGGCGGATTATTTCCGCCGCGTCAGTGCAAGGTTGCCCCCGTCTCAGGTTCCCCCCGCCAGGATTTCAATTCAAGGTCCCGGCGGAAACCATCGCGTTTGGCCTTCAGCGTCATCAAGGTCGAAGAGTCTGCATCCTGGGCTAGGTCGTTTTTCGCCTGCTCCACCGCCTTCTCCAAGGTTCTGACATTGAGCATCAGGTCGAAGATGGTTGCCCAAATCGCGCGAAGCTGCGTGTCGGGCGCCTCTGACACGAACAGTGGCTCTCCAGCGCGCTTCGCCGTTCTTTCAAGCGCGCGCAACGCGTCGTCGTCAAACCCACGAACCGCCAAGCGGCGGCGAAGTAGTTCTGGATGCATGCCCTCTGACTCGACCTGCAGCGCGACTATCTCATTGGCGATTTGGTCTAGCTGTTCGTCGCCAAAGCCCTGGGATCCCAGAACCTCAAGTCGGTCTTGGACAACTCGCGGATCGCGGATCGCGGCGATCGCTAGAGCAGCCAGCATAGGCTTCGGCTCCACCTTCAGTCGTTGGGCCTCTACCCGCCCCTCAGGGGTTACATCGCTAAAGCGCGGTGTTTCACTGACACCGTTCCCTTTACGTTTGTCCCAGCGCTGTCGGGCCATCGCTCGGCCGAGACCACTCACCGTGGTTACCGGCTCCTTGAGTGGCCAAAGACCCTCGTAGCGGTCGAGCAGATCATCCTTGTAAGCGCGGGCTAGGTCCTTGTCCGCGATAGTCGCCGCAAGCGTCCTCAACCTGGCCTTTAGACTAACTTTCCGCTCGGGCGTATCCAGGACGCCCGCTGCTTCCCGCTCGCGTAGGAACAACGCCTCGACGAGAGGCGTCGTCTGAGCCATTTGCTCGCGAAGGGCCAACGGCCCTTGGTCCCGCAAAACGTCGTCGGGGTCTTTCCCGCCCTTCACGAGGGCGAACTTGAGTGTGCGTTCAGGGCCAAGAAGCGGAAGCGCCCTGTCGATGGTTCGGTGGGCCGCCCGTTGTCCCGCACTATCCCCGTCGAAGCTCAACGTCGGCTCCGGATGAAGCCGCCAAAGCACCTCCATCTGTTCTTCCGTGAGGGCCGTTCCCAACGGCGCCACCGCCGCAATGCCGGCTCGCTGGCAGGCGATTGCGTCCATGTAGCCCTCGACCACGACCAACGCCGCGCCGACGCCGCCCGAGTGCAACAACTTTCTGGCTTCGGGCAGGCCATATAGAAGTCGACCTTTGGAGAATAGGCTAGTCTCAGGGCCATTCAGGTACTTTGCGCGGGCCTCGGGATCCATTGCTCGCCCGCCAAACGAGACAGTCCGCCCGCGCTGGTCGATGATGGGAAAGATGATCCGATCGCGGAACCGGTCATAGGGCGCACTTCCATCTTCAGGCGCGACGAGCAGCCCGGCATCGACCAGTTCCGGCGCGCGCGCGCCCTTCGCAATAAGGTAGTCTTTTAGAGCAGTCCGCCCAGGCGGCGAGAAACCGATACGGAAGCGGCTCCAATGCTCCTCCGCTAGGCCACGGCGGACGAGATAGTCGCGTGCTTCTCGGCCTGCGGGACGCCGAAGCTCGCCTTCGAACCAAGATGCTGCCAAGTCCAGCCAGTCCGACAGACCCTGTCGCTTCTTCTCCTGTTCGGCGGCCTGGGGGTCGGGCGCGGGCATCTGCATCCCGGCCTCGCCGGCCAGCCGCTCGACCGCCTCGACGAAGCTGAGCCGCTCGGTCTCCTGCAGGAAGCTGATCAGGTCGCCGTGCTTGCCGCTGCTGAAGTCGTGGAAGAAGCCCTTGTCGTCGTTGACGAAGAAGCTCGGCGACCGCTCCTTGGTGAACGGCGACAGCCCGACGAACTCGCGCCCCTGGCGCTTGAGCTTCACGGTCTTGCCGATCACATCCGACAGGCGGAGGCGCGACTTGATTTCTTCCAGGAACCGATCATCAAAACGCACTTGCGTTCCCAGTCTTAGTCATCGAAGTTTTCGGGAACAAAACGAGAACCTAGCATACACAGGCCCTGCCCCACCAGAGCGAATCGAAAGGCGCATGGGACTGTTAAAGAGCAAGGGGAACGGCGAATAGGTTAACGGCCGCCTGTGGATAGCCGGTGCGCATTCTTCTGAAATTGGTGGGTGGGGCCTGATTCTAGCCAGTTGGCGCTGGCGGACATGCCTCAGCTTGTCCGCATTGCGCATCACCTAGATGGCCGAGAGCCGCCTGTTCGAACATCAGCATCATCTCCGCCCATCGGATAGGCCGTCGAATTCAGTTCACATCGGTCTTTTTCGGCGGGGCGGGCGGCAGGGCGGCGACGGGGACGCCGTCCTCGACCAGCGCCTTGACCTCGGTCGGCGTGGCCTCGCCATAGATGCCGCGCTCTTCGGACTTGCCCTCGTGGATGGCGCGGGCCTCGCGGGCGAACGTGTCGCCGACATAGTCGAAGTTGTCTTCCACATGGGCGCGGACCTTGCCCATGGCCTCCATCATCATCTGGCGCGCTTCGGGCGGCAGGCCGGCGCCGCCGTTCTGCGCCTTGGTCCCCCCGACGGCCGGCGACATGATCTGTTTGCGCACGGCCTTGCTGGCGCAGACCGGGCACTCCAGCAGTCCGCGCGCGGCCTGGTCGTCGAAGTCGGCGGAGGCCCCGAACCAGCCCTCGAAGTCGTGGCCGTGTTCGCAGGCGAGGGCGTATTTGATCATGGTCCGACAAACGCGCGGGCGTTGGCCAGGGCCGGGATCGCGGCGCGGGCCTTGTCCGCCTCGGCGAGGTCCAGATCGGCGACCAGCACGCCCGGCTCGTCATGATCCAGCCTGCCGATCACCTGTCCCCAGGGGCCGACGATGGTCGAATGGCCCCAGGTGCCGCGGCCATCCTCGTGGAAGCCGCCCTGGGCCGCCGCCAGCACGAAGCTGCCGGTCTCGATGGCCCGGGCGCGCAGCAGCACCTCCCAGTGGGCCTCGCCGGTCGGGCGGGTGAAGGCGGCGGGCACGGTCATCACCGTCGCCCCGGCCAGCGCCAGGGCCCGGTACACGGCCGCAAAACGCATGTCGTAGCAGATGGTCAGGCCCAGCCGCGCGCCGTCGATGTCTGCCGTCACCGCCCGGTCGCCCGGTTCATAGGTGGCCGATTCCCGCGCCGTCTCGCCGGTCGGCAGGTCGACGTCGAACATGTGCAGCTTGTCGTAGGTCGCGGCGATGCCGCCCGTCGGGGTGACCAGCACCTGGCGATTGGCGGCCTTGCCGTCCTCGCGCCGGACCAGCGCCGAGCCGATGTCGAGCCAGACGCCCAGCTCGGCCGCCAGGGCGCGCAGGCCGCTGACCACCGGATCGTCGGCCAGCAGGGTCAGCCGCGGCAACAGCCGTTCCCGGTCGCGGTCGAGGATGTTGGTCCCCTCCGGCGTCAGGATGAAGGTCGCGCCCTGGCCCGCCGCCTCGCGCACCAGCGGGACGACGTGCGCCAGCGCGGCCGCGTGGCTGGCCGGGGTGCGGGTCTGAACCAGGCCGACGCGCAGGGTCATGCGGTCAGCATGGCGTCCAGCTTGCCCGCGCGGTCGAGGGCCAGCATGTCGTCGCAGCCGCCGATATGCCGGTCGCCGACGAAGATCTGCGGGAAGGTGGAACGACCGCCGGACTTGCTGATCATCTCATTGCGCAGGGCCGGGTCCATGCCCGCCTCGATCTCGGTGAAGTCGGCGCCTTTCTGGTCGAGCACGCTCAGGGCGCGGGCGCAGTAGCCGCAGAAGGGGCGGGTGTAGATGGTGACGTGGGCCATGGTCTCTCAACGCTGACGAATGCTGACACTCATATAGTGGTGTCCGCCGCCGCGCGCACCTTGGCGATGACGGCCAGATCGACGGCGGCGGCGCCGGCGGCCTTCAGCGCCCGCGCGCAGGCATGGGCCGTGGCGCCGGTGGTCAGGACATCATCGACCAGCAGCACGCGCCGACCGGCGATCCGGTCGCGGCGGCCGGGCGGAACCACGAACGCGCCGGCCACGTTGCGGCGGCGGCCGCCGGCCGACTTGCCGCCCTGGCTCTCGGTGCGGCGCACGCGCGCCAGGGCGTCCGGCAGAACCGGCAGACCGGCCAGCGCGCCCAACGGCCGGGCTACCTCGGCCGCCTGGTTGTAGCGGCGCGACAGCAGCCGCCAGCGATGGAGCGGGACCGGCACGATCAGCTCGGCGTCGGCCAGCAGGTCCCGCCCCGCGCGCAGCAGCCAGCGGGCCAGCACGGGCGCCAGGTCGGTGCGGTCGGCGTGTTTGAGCTTGAGCACCAGGTCGCGGCTGTGCTCGTCGTAGAGGCAGGCCGCCCGCGCCCGGTCGAAGGCCCGCGGCCGAGCCATGCAGGCGGCGCAACGCACGCACGGGCCGGGATCGTAGTCGTAGGGCGCGCCGCAGCCGTCACAGACCGGGGCCTCGAGAAACACGATGCGGCTCCAGGCCTCGCCCGGCAGGCCGCCGGTGATGGCCGGCGTTCCGGCGGCGTCCAGCGGCGGCAGCAAGAGGTCGAGCAGGGCCCGCCCGGCGCCGATGACGCGCGGTCCCGGTTTCAAAACCGGTCGCGACAGGCCATCTTCCGCCCACATGACCGCCAGCCCTCCCCTCCTGTTCGACCGCGCCCTGCACCGGCGACGGCTGGACCGCGCCGCGCCGGGCTACGCCGCCGCCGACTTCCTCAAGCAGCGGGCGGCGCAGGACGCCGTGGCGCGGCTGGAGGCGATCATGCGTCGCTTTCCGCTGGCCGTCGATCTGGGCGCGCGCCAGGGGGCGTTCCGCGCGGCCCTGGCGCGGAGCGACGCGGCGGCGAAGGTCGATCTGCTGATCGAGACCGATCTGTCCGGGGCGATGCTGACGGGCCGGCCCGGCCCGCGGCTGGTGATGGACGAGGAGCTGTCGGCGTTCGCGGACGAGAGCCTGGACCTGGTCGTCTCGGCCCTGGCCCTGCACTGGACCAACGACCTGGTCGGGGCGCTGATCCAGATCCGCCGGTCGCTTAGGCCGGACGGGCTGTTCATCGGCTCGGTGCTGGGCGGGGCGACCCTGACCGAGCTGCGCCGGTGCCTGCTGGAGGCGGAGGCGCAGGTCAGCGGCGGGGCCGGCCCGCGCGTCTCCCCCTTCGCCGACGCCTTCGACGCCGCCGCCCTGCTGCAGCGGGCCGGGTTCGCCCTGCCGGTGGCCGACGTCGATAGCGTGACCGTGCGCTACGCCAGCCCGCTGGCCCTGCTGCGCGACCTGCGGGCCATGGGCGAGACCAACGTCCTGCGCGACCGGCCCCGCCGGCCGCTGGGCCGGCCCGTGCTGCTGCGGGCGCTGGAGCTCTATGGCCAGCGGTTCAGCGGCCCGGACGGCAAGGTCGTGGCGACGTTCGAAATCCTCACCCTGACCGGCTGGGCCCCGCACGAAAGCCAGCAGAAGCCGCTCAAGCCCGGCTCGGCGAAGATGCGCCTGGCCGACGCCCTGGGGACGGTGGAGCGCAAGGCGCCGCGGTAGGGTGCGGGGACTGGCTTAGCTGTCCCTTGGGACTGCTTGGCCAGTCCCTGCCGGCCGCGAAAGGGACAGGACATCAAGTCCCAAGGGACATGATGGGGGAAATCAGGGGACAGCTTACTTATTTCCCGACCTGCGCCCCGACCTGACCCGTCGAGCCCCGAGGGGAAATAAGTAAGCTGTCCCCTGATTTCGCCCGTCGCTGGCGGCTAGCCGATCGCCGCCGCGATGGCGTCGCTGACGTACTGCATCTTCTCGGTGGTCTTGTTGCCGAACAGGGTCACCGAGCCGACGATGACCAGGAAGACCAGCGAGGCGATCAGGCCGTATTCGATGGCGGTGGCGCCGGACTGGTCGCGCCAGAAGGCCTTCAGACCAGGTCGCGCAGCCACGCGGCCAGCGGCGCGTCGGCCGGCGGCATCGGGTAGTCTGACAACTTGTCGGGCTTCACCCACGCCAGCGCCTCATGCTCCAGCGCGGTGACGAATCCGGTCCAGCGCCTGCACAGATAAAGTGGCATGAGCAGGTGAAACGAATCGTAACCGTGGCTGGCGAAGACGAACGGCGCCAGGCAGGCCTGGGTGACGGAAATGCCCAGCTCCTCCTTCAGCTCACGGATCAGGCAGGCCTCCGGCGTCTCGCCGACCTCGACCTTGCCGCCTGGAAACTCCCACAGACCGGCCAGCTGTTTGCCCTGGGGCCGCTTGCAGATCAGCACCCGGCCATCGACGTCGATCAGCGCGGCGGCGGCGACGAGCAGCAGGGTCTTGGCGTCGGACATGGCGTCCGACCTAGCAGCCACACTGGCGCCACGCCAGCCGATCAGACAGGCGACAGGGCGCTATCCTCTGCTATGGAGCGCCATCCCTTCCGCAGGAGCACCCGATGGCGACGCTGACCCTCGACCGCTGGAACCTCTCGATCGGCGACGGCCAGCCGCTGGCCGTGATCGCCGGGCTCAACGTGATCGAGGACCTGGCCCTGGCGCTGGACGCCGCGCGGACGCTGAAGGCGATCTGCGCCGACCTCGGCCTGCCGTTCGTGTTCAAGGCCAGCTATGACAAGGCCAACCGCTCGTCGCTGAAGAGCTATCGCGGGCCGGGGCTGGAGAAGGGTCTGGCGATCCTGGCGGAGGTCAAGGCGAAGGTCGATGTGCCGATCGCCACCGACATTCACACGGTCGAAGAGTGCGCGCCGGTCGCCGCCGTGGCCGACCTGGTGCAGATCCCCGCCTTCCTCTGCCGCCAGACCGACCTGGTGGTCGCCGCCGCCCGCGCGACCAAGGCCGCCGGCGGGCTGCTGCACGTCAAGAAAGGTCAGTTCCTCGCGCCCTGGGACTGCAAGAACATCCTCGACAAGGTCAAGGAGGCCACCGACGGGGCGGAGATGACGCTGCTCTGCGAGCGCGGCAACAGCTTTGGCTACAACAACCTGATCGTCGACATGCTGGGCATCGGCGAGATGAAGAAGCTCGGCGTTCCGGTGACCATCGACGCCACCCACGCGGTGCAGCTCCCGGGCGCCGACCCGCGCACCGGCGGCGCCTCGACGGGCGGCCGCCGCGACGGCGTGTCGGTGATCGCCAAGGCGGCCGTGGCGGCGGGCGCCGACGGCGTGTTCCTCGAATTCCACCCGGACCCGGACAAGGCGCTGTGCGATCCGCTCAGCTGCCTGCCGCTCGACGGCGCGGCGAAGCTGCTGGCGACGTTGAAGGCGGTGCATGCGGCGGTGAATTAGCGGACAGAGCTCACGGGGACAGGACATCAAGTCCCAAGGGACATGAAGTCCTGTCCAGGGCGGCCTGGCTGTCCCTCGGGACTGCCTGGCCCGCCCCCTCGAGCCGGTTAGCTCCGGTAATCCCCGTTGATCGCCACGTACTGTTTGGTCAGGTCGCAGGTCCAGATGGTCGCCGATCCACGGCCGACGCCGACGTCGATGCTGACCTCCAGCTCGGGCTTTTTCATGTAGGCGCTCATCTTCGCCTCGGAGTAGTCGGGCGCGACCATGCCGTCGTGAGCCGCGACCAGCTTGCCGAAGGCGACGCTCATCTTGTCGCGGTTGACCGGCTCGTCGGCCCGGCCGACGGCCATGACGATGCGGCCCCAGTTGGCGTCCTCGCCGGCGAAGGCGGTCTTGACCAGCGGGCTCTCGGCCACCGTGCGGGCGATCTTGCGGGCGCTGGCGGCGCTCTCGGCCCCGCTGACGTTGATGCGCACGAACTTGGTCGCGCCCTCGCCGTCGCGGACCAGCTGCAGCGCCAGGTCGAGCAGCAGGGCCTCGAGCTTCTCGCGGAAGTCGGCCAGCCGGTGGTCGCCGGCCCGGCTGATGCGCGGCGCCCCCGACGCGCCGGTGGCGAACAGCAGCAGGGTGTCGTTGGTCGAGCGGTCGCCATCGACCGTCACGGCGTTGAACGTCGTGCGGGTGTAGAGGCTGACCAGGGTCTGCAGCGCCTTGGGCGCGATGGCCGCGTCGGTGGCGACGAAGGCCAGCATGGTGGCCATGTCCGGCGCGATCATGCCCGAGCCCTTGGCGATGCCGTTCAGGCGCACGGTGCGGCCGTCGATCTTCGCGGTGGCCGTGGCGCCCTTGGCGAAGGTGTCGGTGGTCATGATCGCGCGGGCCGCGTCGGCCCAGCCGTCGTCGTCAAGGGCGTGCTCGACCTCGGCCAGGCGGCTGGTGATCTTGCCGTCGTCGAGCACCACGCCGATGACCCCGGTCGAGGCCATCATCACGTCGCGCTGGCGGCAGTCGAACCGCTTGGCCACGGCCCCGGCGACCCGCCGCACCGCGTCGGCGCCCGGCTTGCCGGTGAAGCTGTTGGCGCAGCCGGCGTTGACCACCAGGGCCTGGACGCCCTCGCCGCCGGAGCTCTCAAGCTGTTTCTTGCACCAATCGACGGGCGCCGAGCCGACGCCGTGGCGGGTGAACACGCCGCCGCAGCTGGTGCCCTTGGCGAAGCGCATGACCAGCAGGTCGGGACGCTCGTGCTTGTAGAAGCCGGCGCGGCCGATGCCGATCTGGACGCCGGCGATCGGCGGCATCTTCGGGAACGGGACGGCCAGCGGCGACACGGCCAGGCCCGGCTTGCCCGGCGCCGCGGCCGTGTCGGGCGCGGCGGCCTTGTCGGGCCGTTTGGTCGTGGCCCGCTTGAGCGCCGACGCCAGCGGGTCGAGGGCGTGCTGCACGGCCTGGCCGACGATTTCGGCGGGCTTGGCGGCGGCTTCCAGCGCCCGGGCCGGCGTCAGCTTGCCGGCCTCCGGCTTCGGCTTCGATGGCGGCCTGGTCATTTCTTCGCCGGCGTGGCTGGAGCGGCGGCCTTGGAGGCAGGGGTCGGCGTCGCCGGCGTTGCGGGAGTCGGCGTCGCGGTCGCGGCCGGCGGCGGGGCGGGCGGGGCCGAGGCCGGCTCGCGCGGCGCGCCCGGCACCTCCTGTGTCTTGCCCAGCAGCAGCTGCACCTTGGTCCCGGCGCGCAGTTTCTCCAGCAGGTCGCGGACCTTGTCATAGGTCAGGAAGCGGACGATCTGCGGGCGGGCGGCCTCGAAGGTGATCGGCGCCTCCTGGCGTGTCTCCTCGACCTTGACCAGAGCCCAGCCGCCCTCGACCGCGAACGGGCCGATCAGGTCGCCGGGCTTGGCGTCCTTCAACGCGGCCACATAGGGATCGGGCATCACGTCGAGCGTGAAATAGCCTCCGATGTCGCCGCCGCTGAAGCGGGTGGCCGCGTCCGTCGATCGCTCCATGGCCAGGGCCTCGAACGAGGCGCCGGCGGCCAGCAGCTTCCCGACCTGTTCGGCCTCGGCCTGGGTGGCGACGACGATCTGGCGGGCCTTGAGTTCCTCGGACTGTTTCGAGAGCCGCAGCTGTTCCTGGTAGAGTTCGCGGATGGCGCCGGGGGTCACGGCCTTCTCGACCACGCTCTCGACCAGCATGTCGCCGAGGATCCGCTCGCGCGCGGCGGCCAGGCGGCGCTGGGCCACCGGATCGCGGTCCAGCTTGCGCTTCAGCGCCTCGGCGGCCAGCAGTTTCTGGTCGACCACCTCGTCCATCACCCGGCGGAACAGGTCCGAGGAGATGTCGAGCGGCTCGCCCTCGCTGATCAGGCCCTGGGCCACGGCCTCGCGTTTGACGTCGGAAGCCCAGACCGTCCTGCCGTCGATGCGCGCGACCGCCGTGTCGCCGGCCTGCGGCGGCTTTTCGTTGCCCTCCGGCCGGCCGCAGGCGGCCAGGGCCAGGGCCACGGTCAGAGCGATGACGACGCCCCACGCGCCGGTCGTTGCGGTCTTCATGGCGGCCAGTTCTCCACGAGCGGCTTGTCCGTCGGTCCTAGCGCCTGGCCGGAGGCAGGACAAGCACAGCTAGTCCCGCCCTGCCGGACGGAGGGAGGGGGACGGTCTAAGCTGTCCCTTGGGACTGCTTAAACCGTCCCTGCTCGCCGTTGGCGAACGTCAGCCACGAATTCCGCATCGCCAAGCGGCAGGCCCGCCGTCTCGGCCACGCGCAGGGCCGTGAATTCTGGTGCGTCCGCGTCGTTCGGCTCAAGCGTATCGGCGAAGCGATCAATCCTCGACAGCAGCGGCTCCACCACAACGACCCCGTCGCTCCTTCCCGCGAGGTGAGCCCGGACGCTCGACCACGGCCAGTCCTCCGCGCGCGCGACCAGACGCGCCCGCACCGGGTTCAGAGCGACGTAGCGAGACGCGGTCAGCAGGTGACCTTCGTCCATGACGGTGGAGGCGAACCGGGCCTGAAACAGATGGCCGCTCCAGCCGTGGCGGGCATTTATTATGGTTGTGTACCGGCGATGCGTCTCGCCGACCGCTCTGGCGAGGCCGGGCTCATCGGCGGGCGTCAGGATCAGATGCACATGGTTGGGCATCAGGCAGTAGGCCCAGACTTCGACGCCGTGACGGCCGGTCTGTGTCGTGAGAAGGTCGAGGTAGCGCTGCTCGTCGCCCGGCTCGAAAAAGATCGCTTCGCGTCGGTTGCCACGCTGAGTGACATGATGCGGCAGGCCCGGGACGACAATTCGGGAGGAGCGGGACATGGGTGCAATTTATACGCGTAGTCGTATTCCGCTCAAGCGTTTCCGCGGGGCGGGACAAGCAGTCCCAAGGGACAGCTTGTCCCGCCTTGTCGGACGATGGGGGCAGGCAAGCTGTCCCTTGGGACTGCTTGACCTGCCCCCATCGTCCGACCTGTGGCGCAAAGGCGTCAGGCAACGGCGCGCTCGCCACCCCTCGCGTTGACACTGGCAGACCCGCTGCTTAAGTCTCCCGCGCGCTTGAACGGGCGGATTTCCGTGCGCCCGAAAGGGCTTGCACGAACACCGAACGGCCGCCGCGCCCAACGTTTCATCGGATTTCCCAACGCATGCTCGGCTTCGCCAAAACCCTCTTCGGTTCTTCCAACGACCGCAAGGTCAAGCAGCTCTCGGCGCGGGTCGCGAAGATCAACGCGCTGGAGCCGGAATACGCGGCGCTGACCGAGGCCGAGCTGCGCGGCAAGACCGACGCGTTCAAGAGCCGCCTGGCCGCCGGGGAGACGCTCGACGACCTGATGGCCGAGGCCTTCGCCGTGGTCCGCGAAGCCTCCAAGCGGACGCTGGGCCAGCGCCACTACGACGTGCAGATGGTCGGCGGCATGGTGCTGCACAAAGGCGGCATCGCCGAGATGCGGACCGGCGAGGGCAAGACCCTGGTCGCCACCCTGCCCACCTATCTGAACGCGCTCGAGGGCAAGGGCGTCCACGTCATCACCGTCAACGACTACCTGGCCAAACGCGACGCCGAGTGGATGGGCCAGATCTACCGCTACCTGGGCCTGACCGTGGGGGTCATCGTCAACGGCCTGAGCCAGATGCAGCGCCAGGAGGCCTACGGCAGCGACATCACCTATGGCACCAACAACGAGTTCGGCTTCGACTACCTGCGCGACAATCTGGTCTATGACGTGAACGAGATGGTCCAGCGCGGCCACAACTTCGTCATCGTCGATGAGGTCGACTCGATCCTGATCGACGAGGCGCGCACGCCGCTGATCATTTCGGGTCCGACCGAGGACCGCTCCGAATTCTACCGGGCCATGGACGTGGTGGTCCGGGCGCTGATCAAGGAAGAGGGCGTCTACGAGCACGACGAGAAGCAGCGCCAGGTGCTGCTGACCGAGGCCGGCTCCGAGCGCGTCGAGGAAATCCTGCAGGCGAACGGCCAGCTGGCCCCCGATTCAGCCGGTCTCTACGACCCGGTCAACATCTCGGTCGTGCACCACGTCAACCAGGCCCTGCGGGCCAATGTGCTCTACACCAAGGACAAGGACTACATCGTCAAGGCCGGCGAGGTGATCCTGATCGACGAGTTCACCGGCCGCATGATGACCGGCCGCCGCCTGTCCGAGGGCCTTCACCAGGCCATCGAGGCCAAGGAAGGCGCCGAGATCCAGCCCGAGAACCAGACCCTGGCCTCGGTGACGATCCAGAACTACTTCCGCCTCTACAAGAAGCTGTCGGGCATGACCGGCACGGCCGCGACCGAGGCCCAGGAATTCCTCGACATCTACAAGATGGATGTCACCGAGATACCGACCAACCGTCCGGTCGCGCGCATCGACGAGGACGACGAGGTCTATCGCACGGCCGACGAGAAGAACCGCGCCATCCTGACCCAGATCGAGGACTGCCACCGCCGCGGCCAGCCGATCCTGGTCGGCACCGTGTCGATCGAGAAGTCGGAAGTGCTGTCGGAACTGCTGTCGAGGCACGAGTTCGAGCTCGACGGCAAGACGATCAAGGGCATCCCGCACAACGTGCTGAACGCCCGCTATCACGAGCAGGAAGCCTATATCGTCGCCGACGCCGGCGTGCCGGGCGCGGTGACCATCGCCACCAACATGGCCGGCCGTGGCACCGACATCCAGCTGGGCGGCAACGTCGAGATGCACATGGCCAAGTGGCGCCAGGACCAGCTGGGCCTCGGCCTGGCGGTCGATCACGACGCCGAGATGGAAGAGAAGCACCGCTTCGAGGCCGAGATCGCCGAGGCCAAGAACAAGGCGCTGGCCGCCGGCGGCCTCTATGTGCTGGGCACCGAGCGCCACGAGAGCCGCCGTATCGACAACCAGCTGCGCGGCCGCACCGGCCGTCAGGGCGACCCCGGCAAGTCGAAGTTCTTCCTCTGCTGCGAGGACGACCTGCTGCGCATCTTCGCTGGCGAGCGGCTGGACGCCATCATGCGCTCCTTCGGGGTGCAGGAGGGCGAGGCGATCACTCACAAGTGGCTGAACAAGGCCATCGCCACCGCCCAGAAGCGGGTCGAGCAGCGCAACTACGAGATCCGCAAGAACCTGCTCAAGTACGACGACGTGGTGAACGACCAGCGCAAGGCCGTGTTCGAGCAGCGCCAGGAATTCATGGAGGCGACCGACCTGTCGGAAATCGTCGCCCAGATGCGCCAGGACGTGATCGACGACATGGTCGCCCGCGACCTGCCGCCCAAGGCCTACGCCGAGCAGTGGGACCTGGAAGACCTCGACGAGCGGGTCCGCACGACGCTCGGACTGACCCTGCCCCTGCGCGACTGGGCGGCCGAGGAAGGCATCGCCAACGAGGAAATCCGCGACCGCCTCGACGAAGCCGCCAACGCTCGCGCCGCCGAGCGCGAGGAGCTGGTCTCGGCCGGCCAGATGCGCGGTTTCGAGAAGAACTTCCTGCTGCAGATGATCGACATGCAGTGGCGCGAGCACCTGGTCCACCTGGACCATCTGCGCAACGTCATCGGCCTGCGCGGCTATGGCCAGCGCGACCCGCTGAACGAGTACAAGACCGAGGCCTTCAGCCTGTTCGAGAAGCTGCTGATTGACCTGCGCACCAATGTCACCCGCTGGCTGATGACGGTCGAGTTCCAGTTCGCCGAGCCGGAGCCGGAGCCCGAGCCGCTACGCTTCCACGAGGTCCACATGGACCCGCTGACCGGCGAGAACGAACGGGCCCTGGCCTTCGCCGGCGCCGGCGCGGACATGACCGGCGAGCAGCGCGCGGCCCTGCCGATCAGCGCCCTGCCCGCCGGCTGGGAACGCACCAGCCGCAACGCCGACTGTCCCTGCGGTTCAGGCCGCAAGTTCAAGCACTGCCACGGGCGGCTGGTTTAGGTTGAGCGGGGGACATGCACTTCAGTGCGTGTCCCCAAGCCAATCACGGACAGGGGACACGCACTGAAGCGCATGTCCCCGTGCCGGGTCCCTACGCCCCCACCCAGTTCCCGTGGAAGCCCAACGGCACGCGCCTGGGCATCTTCGCGCGGGCGAGCGGGCCCTTGTCCATGGCCTGGGCGTCGAACACCACGAAGTCGCTGCGGGCTTCACGGGCCACGTATTGCACCGCCACGATCCAGCCGTCGCCTTCGGCTGTGTCGGCCGAGCGGGGCACGAACACCGGCTCGGACACCGCGTCGCCGTCGTTGCTGACCCAGTCGGTGCGTTTGCGGGAGGTCAGGTCGATGTGGCTCAGGCCATTGGTGCGGATGTCGCCAGGCTTGGCCGTCTGGGTCGAATACCAGCCGTGGCGGTTGGCCTTGAAGGTGAACCGCTCGTCGTAGCGCGGGAACTCGCCGGCCAGGTCGTCCAGCGGCTCTTCCTTGATGACGTCGGACGCGTCGTTCAGGTTGAAGGTCCAGCGCACCAGATAAGCGCCGGCCTGCTGGCCGCGGCTGCCGTCGGCCAGCGGGAACAGCGGGGCGACGGCGTATTTCATCACATCGGCGACGATTTTCCCGTCCTCGTCCCAGGCGTTCATGACGTGGAACACGTAGCAGGCGTCGGTCTGGAACCAGCGGATGGTATCGACCGCCGCGTCACGGGCCATGACGCCGACCAGGGCGGGCTTTTCCGGCTCCCAGGCGAACGGCGGCAGGCCCTTCATCGCCCGCTCCATGCTGCCGCTCAGCGGCAGGACCGGGAACAGCACATGGCCGCCCGTCACCATGAAGTCGTGGATCATCGAGCAGTAGGGCGCCTCGAACGTATCGCGCCGCTTGAGCACGCCATCCGCGCCCATCACGCCGTAGCTGATGTTGGGCGAGAAGGGCGTCGGCGCGTCGGCGTAACCGAAGAACACCAGGTCCTTGCTGACGGGGTCTTCCTTGGGATGGGCGGTAACCTTGCCGCCGAAGTCCTGGTATCCGATCGACTCAAGGGTTTTCGGGTCCATGCCGAACGGCTGGTGACCCTCCTCCAGCGCCAGCAGGCGGCCGCCGTGCCAGAGGATGTTGGTGTTGGCCACGCCCGAGTCGACCTTGCCGAACACCTCCGGGTCGGTGGTCATCGGATTGCCGAAGGTGCCGAACAGCGACTTGCCGGCCTTGTTCTCGGCCTCCCAGCGGGGGTGCGGACATAGCGGTTGCGGTAGTGAACCTTGCCGCCATCGACCCGGAAACCATGGACCATGCCGTCGCCGCCGAACCAGTGGTGGTTTGGGTCGCGCGGCTCGAATTGTGGGTTGGGACCCGTGCGATAGAGAGCGCCGCGCAGGCCGGCGGGGATTTCACCCTCGATGGCGAGCTCGAAGTCGTCCTCCGACCGGATCGGGGCGAAGGCGCCCGCCAGATAGGGGTTCACGCGCGCGTCACGGTCCATACCGGCCTCCCCGACCAATCTTTACAGCGTCAACTTACGACGTAAATTAACAACCGCAAGGGCGGATTTCAGGGCGTGCAGATGAATCCCTGATCCGGTGAGGCGACGGCGTCCAGCACGTCGAGATAGGTCTGGCGCACGGCGTCGGGACCGTTGCGCCGCTCGACCTTCATCCAGCGGGTGCTGTCGGCGATGAACACCGGCCAGGCCTCGGCGAACCGGGCCTCCAGCCCGCCCGGACCCCAGTCCTCGCGACGCTTCTTGATCCGGTCGGGGGCGAAGAAGAAGGTCGGCGGGGCGCCGGGCAGGCCGTGGTGGCTCTCGGGTTCGGCCTCCCAGTGGGTGCCGCCGACCACGCAGTCGTGGACCAGGGCCTCGCCGAACCGGTGATGCACGGCCGAACGCAGGCCCGCGTTGCCGGCGAAGTCGACATAGGCCACCGGCTCGTCGATGGCCGCCCCGCCCAGGCCCGCGTAAGGGATCACCTGGTCATAGTCGCCGAGGCTCTCGACGAAGGCGGCGTTGCCGGGCGAGGTCAGGCCGATCACCTTCACCTTGCCGGCCCGGTGCAGCAGATGCGCCAGGCCGATGGCCGTCTTGCTCGAGGCGCTGGACAGCACCACCGACGCGGCGCCGTAGCAGCCGTTGTCGGCCAGCATGTCGTCGATCAGCCAGCTGGTCATGAACAGCGGATAGAGCAGCGACTGCTCGTCCTCGTGCGCCTCGACGCCCTCGACCGCGCGGTACTGGTTGTAGGCCGCGGCCAGCTCGGCGCGCCAGGGCGAGGTCTCGAAGAAGCCCGTCGCGGTCTTGCGCGGGGTGGCGGTCATGTGGGTCGACATCGGCACATAGCCAAAGAACCGCTGGCCGACGGCGATCTCCGGATGCCGCGAGGCCTCGACCACGGCGTAGCCCCACACCGGAATGCGCCCCCACCCTTCCGGCGCGGGATAGAATTTCCAGTAGCCCATCCGGTCGCCATAGACGGCGTAGGTGATGTTGTTGGCCGTCAGGGCGAACGACTCGACCCGCAAGCGGATGTCGCCCTCGGCCAGATCGGCGGTCGGCGCGGCATCGACGCGCGTCTGGTGCAGATCGCTCTTGCCGACGATGAAATCCCAGGCGGGCTTTGACATGGATCAGGCTCCCTTGCGGTCACGTCTATACACTGTAAACCTAAGACACAGTAGCAGATTCAAACAATCGTTTGGCGACAGATGCCCCGCCTTCTCACTGACAGCGACGTCGCCGACTTCCGCGAGCGCCTGATCGCCGCCGCCGAGCGGCTGTTCGGCGAGCGCGGCCCGGACGGGGTGACCATGCGCCAGCTGGCCGCCGAACTGGGGGTGTCGCCCATGACCCCCTACCGCTACTTCAAGGACAAGGACGCGATCCTGGCCGCCGTGCGGGCCAGCGGCTTCGACCGCTTCGCCAGCACCCTGGAAGCGGCCACCCGGGAACGGGCGGATGGCGTCGCCCTCAGTGAATCCACCGGCCGCGCCTATGTGCGGTTCGCGCTCGAAAATCCCGACGCTTATCGGTTGATGTTCGATCTCTCCCAGCCGAACGAGGCCGACTATCCCGAGCTGGTGGCGGCCAGCCGCCGCTCGCGCGCCATGCTGATCCGCCACGCCGAGGGGTTGGTGGCGGCGGGCGAGGCGCGGGGCGAGCCGGTGATGATCGCCCACATCCTGTGGGCTTCCCTGCACGGCGAACTGGTGCTGCAGATGGCCGGCAAGCTGTCGCCGGACATCGACCCCTCGGCCCTGCGCCGTCAGGCGTTCGAGACGATCCTGCGCGGGCTGCGTCCGGACGCTTGACGGTCGCTGCGTAACCGCGCGGACTGTGTGTGCGTGGTTCGAGACGCTCGCCTGAGGCTCGCTCCTCACCATGACGAAGAATTTTGCAGCCCACCCCTACGCGTCATCCTGAGGAGCCCGAAGAGCGTCTCGAAGGACGCACGATGGAGATGCCCGCATGACCCAGCCCAAACCCTTCACCGTCGATTGGTCCGAGACCGACGTCCGCCGCGTGCTGGACCAGGTGCGCCACTACCCCTGGCCGCCGGCGCCGGCGGTCGATAATGGCTGGCTGTACGGCTGCGACGCGGCTTTCCTTGAAGAGACCTGCGCCTACTGGGCCGACCACTACGACTGGCGGGCCGCGCAGGCCGAGTTGAACCGGTTTCCGCAGTTCACCGCCCGGGCCGAGGATTTCGACATCCACTTCGTCCATGTCGTCGGCGAGGCCGGCGGCAAGCGGCCGCTGCTGCTGACCCACGGCTGGCCGGGCAGCCACTACGAGTTCTGGGCCAGCATCGACAAGCTGGCGTTTCCGAGCAAACACGGCGGCAAGGCCGAGGACGCCTTCGACGTGATCGTGCCCAGCCTGCCCGGGTTTGGCTTCTCGTCGAAGCCGACGCGGCCGATCGGCCAGCGGGCCACGGCGCGGCTGTTCAACACCCTGATGACGCAGGGCCTCGGCTATGACCGCTACCTCGCCCAGGGCGGCGACTGGGGCGGGCTGGTGACATCCTGGCTCGGCTTCGATCACGGGACCAACGTGAAGGCCATCCACCTGAACATGATGGGGTTCCGCCCCAAGGGCGGACCGCGGTCGCCGGAGGAGATCGCCTGGCTGCAGCACAGCCAGATGATGATGCAGATGCTGGGCGCCTATTTCGGCCTGCAGGCTTCAAAGCCGCAGTCGCTGGCTTGGCTCGGCGCCGGCAACCCGGTCGGCCAGGCGGCCTGGATCCTCGAGCGATTCTACGACTGGTCGGACCTGCGGACCAAGCCGCTGATCGGCGCCTATACCCGCGACCAGCTGCTGACCAACATCATGATCTATGTGATGACCGGCAGCTTCACCACCGGCGCCTGGTACTATCGCGGCCTGATGGAAGAGGGCGGCGTCGCGGCCATGGAAGGCCAGCGCTGCGAGACCCCGACCGCCTTCGCCAACTTCCCCGGCGAGCCGCTGTACAAGGCCCCGCCGCGCAGCTGGGCCGACCGCGCCTACAACATCACCCGCTGGACCGACATGCCGTCCGGCGGCCACTTCGGCGCGATGGAAGAGCCGGACCTGTTCGTGGCGGATGTCAGGGACTGGGCGCGGGACGCCTGACAGGCCCCTGGCTTCACACCCCCCGCAGCACCTCCGCCAGCATCCGACCCTCGTTGGCGCGGCTCGATCCGGCGCGCCAGGCGACGACGATCTCGCGCGTCGGGTGCTCGGCCTGTAGCGGGCGGGTGGTGACGCCGACGTGCTCGGTCAGGCCGGCGTTGACGGCCATGGCTGGCAGGAAGGAAACGCCGAGGCCCGAGCCGACCATCTGCACCAGGGTCGGCAGGGAGGTGGCGGCGAAGGTCTCCTCGTCCGTCGATTTGGGCGGCTCCAGCCCGCAGGCGGCCAGGGCGTGGTCGCGCAGACAGTGGCCATCCTCCAGCAGGATCAGGTCGCGCGGCGACAGGTCCTCGGGATTGACCCGCGTCTGTTTGAGGATCGGGTGGCCGTCGGGCGCGGCGGCCAGCAGCTCGTCATCCTCGACATGGGCCCAGGCCAGGCCCGTCATGTCGTAGGGCAGGGCGATCAGGGCCGCGTCCAGGGCGCCGGCCTTGAGCGAGGCGATCAACCGGTGGGTCAGGTCCTCGCGCAGGAACAGCCGCAGCTTGGGGAACTGCCGGCGGATCACCGGCAGGGCGCGCGGCAGAAGGAAGGGGGCGACCGTTGGAATGACGCCCAGCCGGAACCGGCCCGACAGCGGCTGGCCGGCGCCCTGGGCGGCCTGGACCAGATCGTCGGTCTGTTCGAGGATCGTCCGCGCGCGGCGCACGGCCTCCTCGCCGGCGGCGGTCAGGATCACGCCCGAGCGGGCCCGATCGACGACCGGCGCGCCGAGAATCTTCTCCAGCTCGGCGATGCCGGCCGACAGGGTCGGCTGGGTGACGTGCGCCGCCTCGGCCGCCCGGCTGAACGAGCCATGGTCGGCGAGGAGCTTGAGATACTGCAACTGGCGGAGGGTCGGGAGCATGGCGGCAACATAGAGCCGCCCAATCGAACCGGAAAGAACAATCGATTGGATTTGTGCGCGGCCGCCGCCTACCTCTGTCTCCACGGCCGGACGGCATCCCGCCTCCCCGCGGCGTCCGGCGCCTCAGTCACTCAAGGAGACCCAATTATGCTCGGCGTTGGTCAAAAGCTTCCGGACTTCAAGATCGTCGGCGTGAAGCCCGGCTTCATGCGGCACGAGGAGAACGGCGAAAGCGCGTTCGAAACCGTGACGAACGACAGTTTCCCCGGTCAGTGGAAGGTCATCTTCTTCTATCCGAAGGACTTCACCTTCGTCTGCCCGACCGAGATCGCCGAGTTCGCCCGGCTGAACAAGGAATTCGCCGACCGTGACACGGTCGTGCTGGGCGGCTCGACCGACAACGAACACAGCAAGCTCGGCTGGCGCCGCGAACACCCCGATCTGCACCAGCTGCCGATCTGGAGCTTCGCCGACAACAGCGGCAAGTTCGCCCGCGCCCTGGGCGTGCTCGATGAAGACGAAGGCGTCGCCCAACGCGCCACCTTCGTGGTCGATCCGAACGGCGTCGTGCAGCACGTCTATGTCACCAACCTGAACGTGGGCCGCGCGCCGGCCGACACCCTGCGGGTGCTCGACGCGCTGCAGACCGACGAGCTGTGCCCCTGCAACCGCTCGGTCGGCGGCGAGACCATCGACCTGGCCGCCTGATTGCGTGCTTCGACACGCGCTCTTCGAGCGCTGCTCAGCATGACGTAGACCAATTGCACGTCATCCTGAGCAGGCCCGAAGGGCCGTGTCGAAGGACGCACCGCGCGCACTGCAACAGAACACGCGGCCCCCGCCCCCCAGGGCCGCGCCGTCGGGAGCCCCGCGCCTCAAGTCCCTCCGGATGGCGCGGGGCTCCCGGCCCCTCTTTTCACCATGGAGACCGCCATGTCCCTCGACGCCCTGCGTCAGGCGCTGCCCGCCTACGCCAAGGATATCAGCCTGAACCTGTCCTCGCTGGCCGGCGAGACCCTGCTGACCGACCAACAGAAGTGGGGCGCCTTCGTCGCCTCGGCCCACGCCGTCGGCGTGCCGGCCGTGGTGCGCGCCATCGAGGCCGCCGCCCGCGAGGCCGGCCTCACCGAAGACGCCCTCGCCGGGGCCAAGGGCGCCGCGGCGATCATGGGCATGAACAACGTCTATTACCGCGCGCTGCACCTGGTGAAGAACAAGGAGTACGCGACCCTGCCGGCCCGGCTGCGCATGAACCTGCTGGCCAACCCGGGGGTGGACAAGGTCGATTTCGAGCTGTGGTCGACGGCCGTCTCGGCGGTCAACGGCTGCGGCATGTGCCTGGACGCCCACGAGGCCGAGCTGAAAACGCACGGCGTGCCCAACACCGCCATCCAGGCGGCCCTGCGCATCGCCGCGGTGGTCAACGCGGCCAGCCGCGTGGTGGCGGGCGAGGCGGCGGCGGCGTGACGATCCGGCGATGCTCCCCATTCATGGGGAGCTGTCAGGCGGAGCCTGACTGAGGGGCGGCGCTGGCGTTCGGCGGAAAGTCGCATTCTGGCCCATACTTCAAACGTCGGCGCTGCCCCTCCACCATGCTCCGCATGGTCCCCCTCCCCGCGATGCGGGGAGGAACCCTATTGCGGATTCCCCGTCTCCACATAGCTCTTCAACCGCCCCAGCTGCTCCCGCACGAACCCGTCGATGCCCGCCGCGAAGCCGACGACTTCCGGCCGGGCGCCGCCGACGTTGAAGGTCTCGACGACCTCCGTGCCGCCGTCGGCCGTGGCCTTCAGGACGAAGGTCAGGGCGGCGCCGACGCCCTCGCCCTGCAGCGGCCCGAGCGGCGCGTCGATCCGCAGGGCCTGGCCGGGCATGACCATCACCACCTCGCCGTGCTTGACGCCGGCCCCGGGGCCCAGCTTCGGCAGGGCCTCGCAGAAGCAGCCGCCGGGCGTCAGGGGCATGGTCATGTTGGCGCTGTCGCCGGAATAGCTGTGCTCGCCGTTCCACCATTGGCCGATCTGGCCGAGCGCGGCCCAGACCTTGTCCGGCGATGCGGCGATCGTGGTTCGGTTCTCGAGCTGGAAGCCGGCGGCCCAGGTCTGTTTGACCTCGGCATGGGCCGGCATGGCGGCGAGAAGCGCGGCGGCGGCCGCGATCAGTGCGGGTCTCACGGCCTGGTCCCTCCCCTGTCCGGGGGCAAGCGAAGCACGCGTCGAACGGTCGATCAAGAACCGTCGGGGGCCGGGCGCCAAGGCCGGTCCCCAGGACGCCAGCGGCAGGGCCGCGGTCCGGGCGGCGGACATGGCCCTGCCCCGAGCCGCCGAAGCGCCGGCGCGCAACCGGCGCCTGAACTGTTAACCCCATCGCTCATCCGGCGGATGAAGCCGCGTGCGACGCCCGCGCGCCGGCCCCAGGGTCAGGTTCGGGGGATTGGTTATGGTCTCTATGGTCATCTGGGTCGCGTCGCTGTTCTCGGTGCTGCTGTTCCTGGGGTGCGTCTGGCTGACCCGCGCCGGCTACTGGCGCACGGCGGCGGCCCTGATGGGCGGGCTGGTCGCGGCGGCGCTGCGGTTCGGCGTCGATATGGCCGCCTTCCGCTTCGACTGGTGGAGCTTTGGCGACACGCCCTACGCGCCGGTCGTGACCTATGCGCCGGTGATGTTCTGGTTCGGCGGCGGGCTGGGCCTGGTCGGCTGGCGCATGATCCGCAACTGGGGCGCGGCGGGCGAGCTGGGCTTCTTCGCCGGGTTCGTCGGCCTGGGCCTGGGCCGCGACCTGCTGCTGACCACGGGGCAGGGCGCCCTGACCTTTGGCGACGGGCCGTGGCCGCTGGCCATCGCCGCCGCCTCGTGGTTCGTCATGGCCTTCCTCGCGCAGCTGGCGATGCAGCTGCTGGTCGGACCGATCGACGGCGACGCCCTGGCGCCCGAACGTATCCCACAGATCGAGGATAGCCCGGACACGGTCTGGTCCTGATCTCCGCCCGCCGTCGCGCCCGTGTTCGCAGAATCGAGCCAACCCCGAGGTCTGTTTTCGTCCGGTATCGTGGTCGTCGATGACCGTCGCGGGCGCGCCGGACGTCGCGAAATCAGGGAAGCGGGCGCCGTTTTCACGCGCGAATACCCTGCTCTACTCGCCGACATGGCGGCGGAATCGCCCCCGCCCGGCCGACCGCTTCCGCTGCATCGCAGCATCGGACTTGTAATTCCGGACCCGCGGGCCTAGTCTTCACGCCCCCGGACGTCCGCGCCCGCGGCCGGAAATCAACACCTCCCCAGGGCGAACCCGAGCTAATCTCCGAATGGAAAAAGTGCCGATGACCGCCGGGGGGTATACGTCCCTCGACGAAGAACTGAAGCGTCTCAAGACGCTGGAACGGCCGAGCGTAATCGCGGCCATCTCCGAGGCGCGTCAACATGGCGACCTCAGCGAGAACGCCGAGTATCACGCGGCCAAGGAGCGTCAGGGCTGGATCGAAGGCCGCATCGCCGAGATCGAGGACAAGATCGCGCGCGCGCAGATCATCGACGTCTCGCGCCTGTCCGGCACCCAGGTGAAGTTCGGCGCCACGGTCACCGTGGTCGATGAGGACACCGAGGACGAGGGCCGCTACCAGATCGTCGGCGAGCACGAGGCCGATGTGAAACAGGGCCGCATCTCGCTGGCCTCGCCGCTGTCGCGCGCGATGATCGGCAAGGAAGTGGGCGAGGTCGTCGAGGTGAACACCCCGGGCGGCGTCAAGGCCTACGAAATCCTCAAGGTCGAGTGGGTCTAGGGTCACTCCACCATTCTCCCGCCGTCATCCTCGCGCTTGTCGCGAGGACCCAAGCACACCCATGTCTGACGGTGTTTATGGGTGGCCCGGACAAGCCGGGCCATGACGAGTATTAGGGCGACGTGGCGAAACAACCCGCAAAACCTCCGCTGACGATCTGGGCCGTGTCCGACGGTCGCGCCGGGATCGAGGCCCAGGCCGTCGGTCTGGCCGAGGCCGTGGCGCGCCAGCGCAAGGCGACGGTGGTGATCAAGCGCATCGGCTGGACCGGCCGCGTCGGCCGCCTGCCCTGGTGGCTGAACCTGTTTCCGCGCCGCTGGCTGACGCCGGAGAGCGAATTTTCCGCACCCTGGCCGGATCTGATGATCGCCGCCGGCCGCGCCACCCTGCCGCTGGCCATCCGCATGCGTCGCTGGACGGGCGGCAAGACCTTCGTGGTCCAGATCCAGGATCCGCGCGCCCCGGCCGGCCTGTTCGACCTGGTCGTGCCGCCCAACCATGACCGGCTCAAGGGCGACAACATCGTCTCGATCATCGGCGCGCCGCACCGGGTGACAGCGAAAAAGCTGGCCGACGAGTACAAGCGGTTCGCCGCCGCCATCGACCCCCTGCCCCACCCGCGCGCTGCGGTGCTGATCGGCGGCCGGTCGCGCGCCTTCGACCTGTCGCCCGAACGGGCCTCCGCCATCGCCCAGGAAATCCAGCTGGCGCTCGAGCAGGAGGGCGGCTCGCTGCTGATGACCTTCTCGCGCCGCACCCCGCCCCAGGCCCGCGCCCTGCTGACCGCCCGGCTCAAACACCTGCCCGGCTTCATCTGGGATGGCGAGGGCGACAACCCCTATTTCGCCTTCCTCGCCGGCGCCGACTATGTGCTGGTCACCGAGGACTCGGCCAACATGGCCACCGAGGCCGCCGGCACGGGCAAGCCCGTGTTCATCCTCAAGATGGACGGCCAGAGCCTGAAATTCCGCCTGTTCCACGAGGAGCTCGAACGCCACGGCGCGGCCCGCCCGTTCGGCGGCGCCTTCCACGGCTGGACCTATGAGCCCCTGGCCGAGACCGACCGCGCGGCGGGGGAAGTGCTGGAGCGGATGGACGCGAAGCGCGACGCGACCTAGCGTCTGCGGCGATGATCCTCGCCATCCTCCAGGCCCGTATGAGCTCCACCCGCCTGCCGGGCAAGGTGCTCATGCCGCTGGCCGGGGCGCCGATGATCGTGCGGCAGATCGAGCGGGTGGCCCGGGCCCGCCGGATCGACAAGCTGGTGGTCGCCACCAGCCTCAATCCCGGCGACGACGCCATTGAGAAGGCCGTTCGCCGCGAGGGGATCGCGGTCCACCGCGGCTCGCTCGACGACGTGCTGGCCCGGTTCACCGGCGCGCTGGAGGCCTTCGGTCCCGCCGACCATGTCGTGCGCCTGACCGCCGACTGCCCTCTGGCCGACCCGTTCGTGATCGACGAGACGATCGAGACCTTGCTCGAAACCGGCGCCGACTACGCCAGCAACACCCCGCCGCACCGCACCTTTCCCAAGGGCCTCGATGTCGAGGTGATGACCGCCGACACCCTGCGCCGGTCCGCCGCCACGGCGGCGACGCCGGAAGAGCACGAGCACGTCACCTGGGGAGTCTGGAACCACCCCGACCGCTACCGCCTGGCCTTCCATTCCCAGCCGGCCGACGAGGGCGAGGTGCGCTGGACCGTCGATCGGCCAGACGACTACGCCTTCATGGCGGCGGTCTACGATGCTCTCTACAAGGGCAACCGCGCCTTCACCTCCGACGCCGTCCGCAGGTTCGTGCGCGGCCGGCCCGACCTGGCCGACTTCGGCGGAGACCGCCGGATATGACCGCCCCGACTGTCACCCTGCGCGACCTGACGCCCGACGACAGCGACCGCCTGCTGGCCTGGCGAAACAGCGAGGCGGTGCGGTCGTACATGTACACCGACCATCTGATCAGCCCCGAGGAACACGCCCGCTGGTTCGCCGGCATCCCGGGCGACGAGCGGCGGCGCTACTGGGTCATCGAGACGGATGGCAAACCGGTCGGCCTGGCCAACCTCTACGACATCGACCGCCGCCACGGCCGCTGCGCCTGGGCCTACTACCTGGCCGACCCGGCCGTGCGCGGCCTGGGCCTGGGCAGCTATGTCGAGTTCTGGATCATCGAGCAGGTGTTCGGGCCGCTGGGGCTGACCAAGCTGTGGTGCGAGGTGTTGGCCGGCAACGCGCCTGTCTGGCGGCTGCACGAGAAGCACGGGTTTGTGCAGGAAGCCAGGTTCCGGCGGCACATCATCAAGGACGACGAAGCGGTGGACGTGCTGGGCCTGGGCCTGCTGGCCGAGGACTGGGCGGGCAAGCGGGCGGAGATGGCGGCAAGGCTGGCGGAGAAGGGGTTTTCTCTCCCTACCTAAAGCCGTCATGGCCCGACGTGTTCGGGCCACCCAGGCACGGTGAGGTTGGCGGCCCACCCCCGCTTTCTCGACGAGATCGGTGTTCTTGGGTGGCCCGAACACGTCGGGCCATGACGGAATTTTGGATCAGGGTTGAGCCAAACCCAGCAGCGCCTCCGCCGCCCGCTCCGCGCCTAGGCCGTCGCAGAGGTCCGCCGAGCGCGCCGATAGCCCCGCCCTCAGCGCGTCATCCCCGACCAGCCGCGCCACAGCCTCGGCCAACCGCGCCTCCAGTCCCGGCCAGCGCGCGTCGAGCGCCAGGGTCACCCCGGCCGCGTCCAGCCGCATCGCCATGTCGCGCTGGTTGTCGGCGAGGATCAGGGTCACGGTCGGCAGGCCCAGGCACGCCCGCTCCCAGACGCTCGACCCGCCGGCGCCGACGCAGACATCCGCCCGCGTGATCAGCCCGGCCATGTCGTCCGAGTCGATGTGCAGCGTCAGCCGTCCCTCGTCGGCCATCGCCCGCAGCGCCGGCAGGCTGGGCGCGCCGGCGCCGACCACCACGTCGAGCGCCAGACCGATGTCCGCCAGCGCCGCCGCGACCCGGCCGGTGATCCCGCCGACATCGGTCAGGCCGAGCGACACCAGACACCGCCGGACCTGCTCGCCGCGCCGGGCCAGCGCCCCGGCCCGCGCCGCCGCGAACGCCGGCCGGACCAGGGCATAGGCCGGCCCCGCCAGCACCACGGGGGCACTGTAGTCCCGCGCCTCGCGGCCGAACGATGGATCCAGCACCAGGTCGGCGTCATGCGGCCGGGCCAGGTCGTCGATCACCGCCAGCCGCCCGGCCCGCGCCCGCCAGCCTGCCTCGGTCGCCGGCGCCATGCGGTAGGAGTCCAGCACCACCAGGTCGGCCGCCGCGTCCTCACCGACAAGCGGCATGTCCGGCGCGTAGCGGGCAAGGATGTCGGCGGCCTCCGGCGTGCGGACGAAGGCGCAGGCCGCGCCCTTCGCCGCCAGCGCCCCGGCCAGGGTCAGGCAGCGCATGACATGGCCCCCCCCCACCCCCGGGCCGGCGTCACAGACGAACAGGATGCGGGGTGAGGTCATGGGGAGCTAGCTCACCATCCCCCAATCCAGCGGCTCGCCGAACGCCAGATCGCGGCTGGCGGTCCGGCCCAGAACCCTGTCCAGATCGGCCGGCGGCAGGCCGTTGCCCGGCCGCACGGACCGGACGTTGGCCTTCGTCAGCACCTCACCGGCCTTCACCGGCGCGGTCACATACAGCGAGCGGCGGAACTGGCGGTTGGCCTTCTCCGAGCCCAGCACGTCGTAGTGCGCCTGGCCCAGCGCGGCCCAGGCGTCGCGGCAGTCGCGCGCCAGCGCCGTGAACTCCGCCGGCTCAAGACTGAAGGCCGCGTCCGGCCCGCCGTCGGACCGGGCCAGGGTGAAGTGTTTCTCGATCACGCAGGCGCCCAGCGCCACGGCCGCGACCGCCGTCGCCGTGCCCGGCGTGTGGTCGGACAGGCCGACCGGAACGCCCAGCCGCGCGGCCATGTCCGGGATGGTCCGGACGTTGGCGTCCTCGAAGGTCGCCGGGTAGCTCGAGACGCAGTGAAGCATCAGCACCCCGCCCGCCCCGCCGCCGAGCGCCGCGTCGCGGGCGGCCTCCATCTCGGCCAGATTGGCCATGCCGGTGGAGATGATCAGCGGCTTGCCGTGCGCGGCCGCGTAACGGATCAGCGGCAGGTCGACGGCCTCGAAACTGGCGATCTTGTAGGCCGGCGCATCCAGCCCCGCGAGCAGATCGACCGCCGTCTCGTCGAACGGGCTGGAGAACAGCGTCACCCCCCGCTCGGCCGCCCGCGCGAACAGCGCCGCGTGCCAGTCGTAGGGCGTCTGGGCTTCCTGGTAGAGGGCGTGCAGGGTCTGGCCGTCCCACAGCCCGCCGTGAATGACGAACTCCGGCCGGTCGACGTCGAGGGTGATGGTGTCGGCGGTGTAGGTCTGGATCTTGATCGCGTCGCAGCCGGTGTCAGCCGCCGCGTCGATCATTGTCAGGGCCCGCTCGAGGCTGCCGTTGTGGTTCCCCGACAGCTCGCAGATGACGTACGGCGGATGGCCGGGACCGATCCTGCGGCCGGCGATCTCGATGGTGGGCGGCGTGGTCATGGCGCGGCTCGATACGCGTGAGTCGGTCTCATCCTAGACCGGTTCAAAGGCATCAGTCCCCGCCGCCGCCGCCGTCGCCGCCATCACCGCCGCCGTCCGCGCCGCCGTGACCGTGCGAGCCGCCGTCGTGATGATCACGCCCGTGCCCCCCGCCGTCGCCGATCCAGGTCTCTCCGCTGCCGCCGGAGTCGCCGCCACCGGCCTTCCCGCCTTCACGCTTCGCCGGCATCCCCAGGCCGAGGACCACGCCGATCGCGACCCCCAGGCTTATGCCCAGGGCGAGGTTGTGCAGCGCCACGCCCAGGCCGGCGCCGATCGCCACGCCCACGGCGATGCCGACCCAGATCCCGCTGTTGTTGGCCATTTCAACACCCTCGCGCCGTCGCCCATCGCGCCCAGGCGGAATCATCCCTAAATTAGCGCCCATGTCGAGCAACGCCCCCCGCACCACCCGCTGTCTGATCATCGGTTCCGGCCCCGCCGGCTGGACCGCCGCCATCTATGCCGCCCGCGCGCTGCTGAAGCCCGTGCTGATCCAGGGCATCCAGCCCGGCGGCCAACTGACCATCACCACCGATGTGGAGAACTATCCGGGCTTCGCCGAGGTCACCCAGGGCCCCTGGCTGATGGAGCAGATGGAGGCCCAGGCGCGCCACGTCGGGACCGAGATCGTCAGCGACATCGTGCTGGAGGCGGACTTGTCGCAGCGCCCCTTCCGCATCCGGACCGACAGCGGCCAGGACTGGCTGGCCGAGACGGTCATCATCGCCACCGGCGCCCAGGCCAAATGGCTGGGCCTCGACAGCGAGGCGAAATTCCAGGGCTTTGGCGTCAGCGCCTGCGCCACCTGCGACGGCTTCTTCTATCGCGGCAAGCAAGTGATCGTCGTGGGCGGGGGCAACACGGCCGTGGAAGAGGCGCTGTTCCTGACCAGCTTCGCCAGCAAGGTCACGGTGGTCCACCGCAAGGACGCGTTCCGCGCCGAACGGATCCTGCAGGAGCGGCTGTTCGCCAATCCGAAGATCGAGGTGATCTGGGATCACGCCATCGACGAGATCCAGGGCGAGACCGACCCCATGGGCGTCACCGGCGCGCGGCTGAAGAACGTCAAGACCGGCGAGACGCAGGTCGTGCCGGCCGACGGCGTGTTCATCGCCATCGGCCACGCGCCGTCCTCGGAGCTGTTCAAGGACCAGCTGGAGACCCACGCCGGCGGCTATCTGTCGGTCAAGCCGGGCACGGCCTCGACGGCCATCCCCGGTGTCTTCGCGGCCGGCGACGTGACCGACGACGTCTATCGCCAGGCGGTGACCGCCGCGGGCATGGGCTGCATGGCGGCGCTGGAGGCCGCGCGCTTCCTGGCCGAGCAGGACCATGAGGCGGCCCACAACCCGATCGCCGCCCCGATCGGCGCGTGATCATCCGGCCGGCCTGGGCCGACGATCACGATGCAATCCGCGCGGTCGTCACGGCGGCCTTCGGACAGCCCGACGAAGCGATGCTGGTCGATGCCCTGCGCGCCGACGGCGACGCCCTGGTCGAGCTGGTGGTGGAAGAGGAGGGCGCCATCGCCGGCCATGTCCTGTTCAGCCCGCTGGCCACCGACACCGGCGCCCGTTTCGCGGCCCTCGCGCCGCTGTCCGTCGCGCCGGATCACCAGAACGACGGCCTGGGCGTGATGCTCATGCAGGTCGGCCATGAACTGTGCCGCGCGGCCGGCGTCGAGGCCGTGATCGTGCTGGGCCACCCGGCCTACTATCCGCGCGTCGGCTACACGGCCGAGGCGGCGCTGACCGTGACATCGCCCTTCAAGGGTCCGTCGTTCATGGGCCTTGCCCTGACGCCCGGCGCGCTGGATGCGCCGGTGACAATCAGGTACGCAAAGGCGTTCGGCGCCTGATCGGCGTCAGACGCCGCGCAGGGCCTGAAAGATCATCACCGCGTTGGCGATGACATAGAGTCCCAGCAGCGCCAGCGTTACCCGCACGTCCCATCGCCGAACCGTCTCCTCGTCGGCCCAACGGCCCGCGGCCCTGTGCGCCGGCACGCTCCAGGCGGTGGCCAGCAGAAGCAGCAGCAGGGCGGCGAAATGTATCTGGTCGAGGAAATAGAGCCCCTGATGCGGGCCGACGAGCTGGTCGAGCGAGACATAACTGAGGACCACGGCGAAGAGGATGGATCCAAGGGCCCCCATCCGGCCCATGAAAGTCTCGGTCTCCACGATGTCGAACGCCATGCTGATCAGGGCCAGGAAGGCGGCGATGAACAGGGGGAAAGTCGCCTTGATGAAGTTGGAGGCCTTTGCCGCCCGGTCCGCCTTCAGGGTGATCGTCGCCGACGCGTAGGAGCTCTTGCCGCCGGGCAGGGAGGGATCGCCGAAGGTCGTGGCGCGGGTCGTGGCCCCGGCCGTCATCTGCATATCCGAGATTGTCCAGCCAGGCGTGAGCAGGCTCTCGTCCACGCCGGACTCGGCCGTGTCCAGCGCATAGCGCAGCCCGCGAGTGTCCAGCACGGACTCCTCGATTTCCACCACCAGGTCTTGATGGTCGAACGGATAGTTCGCCAACCGGAAGTCCTGGCGGAAGGTGCCGCTGAACATGCGCGTCGACCACCAGCTCCGCCCCCTTGGCAGGCTCGCGTCGAGCTGGCCCTCCACAACTTCGGCGTTGAGGAACTGCATCGTTTCGAGTGGCTTGACGTCCGCTGTCGGACAGACGCTCCACATCCAGAAGTCGGCGTCAAATGTGCCGGCGGCCGTGTCGATGTTGTGTACCGATGTGAAATAGGCGCCGATCCGGCAGGCCACGGGCTCGGGAGCCACCGCCTCGGCTCGCGCCGGAGAGGCTGATAGCGCCAGTAACAGCAGCGCGGTCAGCGCTCCAAGAGTTCTGGTAATGACTGACATGACGGCCCCCCAAGCGATGCTGGAGGTTTCCCGGCGGAGGTCAATGCCATGACTTACCCGCTTTGTGGGATCGCTACTGCCCCTTGCGGGCGATCGGCAGGTCGCCGGCGTTGGGGGTGGCGGCCTGGGGCGGGGGAGCGGCGACCGGGGCGGTGCTCATCGGCGCGTCCGGGTCCTCCATGGCCTTCAGCCGGGCGTTGATGTCGGCCACCTCCTGGGCTGTCGGCGGGCGGCGGGCAGGCTGCAGCGCGCCGTCGATGCGGACCTGCTCTGTCCCTCCCGTCCCGGGAACCTGGATGGTGTAGCTGCGGCTTTCGCCCGCCACATCGAGGGTCACGGTTCGCGTCATGTCGCCCGGATGCATCTGCTCGCCGAGCAGCTGGCTGCCCTGGGTGCGCTCGTCGTAGCCCTGCAAGATGGCCAGCGAGAGATTGGCCTCACCCCCGGCGTAGCGGCCGTTGAACGCCCGTGGCAGCCCGGCCGGGCCGGTCCAGCGGTAAAAGATGTGCCGGCCGATCCTGGCGATCTTGTAGAGGGTCGGCGCCCAGTAGGGGGCGACATAGTCGGCGTGATAGTGGGTCGAGGTCCCCACCGTCTTGAGCACGAAGCCGTTCAGCGCGCGCCGCGCCACGCCGCGAGCCCGCTCCCAGAGCACGGGATCGGGAACCCGCGCCAGCGAGCCGTCGCAGGTGAAGCTGAACTGGCAGCCCGTGGTCCGCCGCGAGCCCTCATAGACCACGCCGCAGACCGACTTGGGATAGCCGGGGTGGCGCAGCCGGTTGATGACGGTCTGGGCCACCGCCTGCATGCCCTCGACCGGCTCGATCGCCGCCTCGTAGTAGATCGCCTGGGTCAGGCACGCCTCGGCGCGGGCCCGGTCGTCCTCGGACGCCTTGAGCACGAAGGGTCGGGCGGGCAGCGGCGGCTCGCCCCCGACAGGCCGCAGGGCGTTGATCAGCATGGCGTCGCCGGCCGCGAGGTCGAGACTGCCCAGCGTGGGGATGCGCGACAGGTCATAGCTGGTCCAGCCGACCACCCGGCCCCAGGGATCAGCTTCGCGGACGGGGTCGTGGCGGCGGGCCAGGGCCAGCATGGCCGGGTCCATGTCGGCCGTCAGCCGCGCCAGGGCGTCGTTGGACAGGCCACGCGCCACGGCGACCACGCCGCCCATCCGGCCCGTGCCGGCGGCGACGCGGTAGTCGGTGACGCAGGCCGACAGGCTCGCCGCCACGAGGACGACGAGCAGCCGCCTGACGATAGGGGGCAGGGTCCTGATCAAGCGGTCGCCTGGTCCCGCGCCGTCCACCCGGTCATGGGCCTGTTCTCCCGTGTTGCGCCGACTAGTGAAGCTCGTTCATGATCGTGGCAAGATGTTGCGGCTCGTCGGGGGCGCCCGGCCGGAGTGACGTTGCATGCCCGCGAACCACCTTCGCGCCTCCGACGGCGAGCGGGAGCCGCTGTTGTGGCGCGGCATCCCATTGCGTCCGCCGCCGTGGCCGTGGGCGTTACTCGTGACGACCATAGCGCTCGCCGCGGCCATCGGGTCGCGAGTCGCCGTGCTGGGCTTTCCCGCCGGCATGGGCCCTTCATCGACCTTCTTTCCCGCCTTCATCGTGGCGACGCTCTACGGCGGGCCACGCTGGGGCTGGGGCGCCTGGCTCGTCGCGGTGGCCATCGGCGCCGTCTCGCCCTGGAGTCCGGTCCAGGATCCTTCCCGGCAGGGCGTGCTGGCGCTGTTCGCCCTCTCCGGCGTGGCGACGGTGATCGTGGCCGGCGGCCTGCGCACCGCCCTGGTGCGCCTGCGCCAGGAAGCCGGCGCCCGCCATCACGCCGCCGGGCGGCTGCGCGAGACCGAGGCGCGGTTCCGCAGTCTCGCCGACAGCGCGCCGGCCCTGCTGTGGATCTCGCGGCTCGGCGGGGCCCGCGAGTTCGTCAACACCGCCTATGTCGCCTTCCTCGGCGGGAGCTACGACGACGCCCTGCACATCGACTGGCGCGCCCGGCTGCATCCCGACGACCTGCAGCGCGTCCTCAGGGAACAGGCGGCCGGCGAGAGCGCGATGAAGCCCTTTTCGCTGGAGGCCCGTTACCATCGCGCCGACGGCGCCTGGCGCTGGCTGAAGTCCTTCTCCCAGCCCCGGCTCGACCCCGGCGGCGCGTTCGCCGGCTTCGCAGGCATCGCCTTCGACGTGACCGAAGCCAAACAGGTCGAGGCCAGCCTGCAGCACATCAACGACCTGCTCGAGGACCGCGTCGAGATCGCCGTGGCGGAGCGGGACGAAGCCCAGGCCGCGCTGCTGCAGTCACAGAAGCTGGAGGCCCTGGGCCAGCTCACAGGCGGCGTGGCGCACGACTTCAACAACCTGTTGACGGTGATCATCGGCGCTCTGGACATCGTCCAGCGCTATCCAGAGGACATCCCCCGCACCGCCCGGCTGAGCAAGGCGGCGCTCGACGCGGCCCAGCGCGGCGAGCGGCTGACCCGGCAGCTGCTGGCCTTCTCGCGCCGCCAGCCGCTGCGGCCGGAAGTGGCGATCGTCGATGCCCTGCTGCGCGAGAGCGAGACGCTGCATCGCGGCGCCCTGGGTGAGCGGTTCATGCTGGACCTGTCGCTGGCCGCCGGCGAGGCGCCGGTCAGCATCGATCCGGCGCAGTTCGACGCGGCGATCATGAACCTGCTGGTCAACGCCCGCGACGCCATGCCGGGCGGCGGCGTGGTCTCGGTCACCACCGGGCTGGCGGATCGACCGGCGAGCGGCGACCTGCCGGCCGGCGTCTATCTGATCGTCAGCGTGCAGGACGCCGGCGAGGGCATGGACGAGGCCACCCAGGCCCGTGTGTTCGAACCCTTCTTCAGCACCAAGCCGGTCGGCAAGGGCACGGGATTGGGGCTGTCGCAGGTCTATGGCTTCGTCCGCCAGAGCGGCGGCGAGGTGTCGATCATCAGCGCGCCCGGGATGGGCACGACGATCACCCTGGTCCTGCCCCTGGCCACGACCCCGCCGGACACGGACGAGGCCGCCGGACCAGCCCCGCGCGAAATCCTGACCGGCCTGAACGTCCTGTTGGTCGAGGACGATCCGGAGGTCGCGGCCCTGGCCGAGATCATGCTGCGCGAGCTGGGGCACGAGGTCCGGCTGGCCATCGATCCAGCGGAGGCCCTGGCGCTGGTCGCGAGGGACCCGGACATCACCCTGCTGTTGACGGACGTGGTCATGCCCGGCGAGATGACCGGCGTCGATCTGGCCCGCGCCGCCACCGCCGCCCGGCTCGGCCTGACGGTGCTGCTCAGCTCCGGCTACACGGGCGACACCCTGGCCTTTGCCGAGCAGGCGCCCTGGCCCCTGCTGCGCAAGCCCTACACCCTGGACGCCCTGGCCGCGGCCATCGGCGACGCGGTCGAGGACGTCGCCCGTCAGTACGTGAACGGATAGTCCGTCCGATTGCGGTTGCGCCGGCCGGGCCTCGGGTTTATATGTCTCTTGCCTCTTTTGCTCACTTATAGCATAAGTGGCGCGGCGCCGGGGCGGAACAGTCCGTTTCCGGCGTTTTACAGGCCCCTGAAATGCTCAGTTTGAGCATAAGGAGGATCGAGATGGCCGACGGTTTCGCCCAGTTCGACTTCACCCCCGAGGTGGAGGCCGCCACCGCGCCGCTATGGGACAAGGTGAAGACCCGCGTCACGCCACTCGAGTGGCGCGTCCACGCGCCGCTGATCGCGGAGATCAACCGCCTCAAGCGCGAGAAGAACGCGGTCATCCTGGCCCACAACTACATGACGCCCGAGATCTTCCACGGGGTCGGCGACTATGTGGGCGACAGCCTGGGCCTGGCCCGCGAGGCGGCCCGCTCGGACGCCAGGATCATCGTCCAGGCCGGCGTGCATTTCATGGCCGAGACCAGCAAGGTGCTGTGCCCGGACAAGACGGTGCTGATCCCCGACCTGCGCGCCGGCTGCAGCCTGGCCAGCTCGATCACCGGCGCCGACGTACGGCTGATCAAGCAGCGCTATCCCGGCCTGCCGGTGGTCACCTATGTCAACACCACCGCCGAGGTGAAGGCCGAGACCGACATCTGCTGCACCAGCGCCAACGCCGTGCAGGTGGTGGAGTGGGCCGCGAAGGAATGGGGCGTCGATCGCGTCATCCTGATCCCCGACGAATTCCTCGCCCGCAACGTGGCGGCGCAGACGGATGTCAAAATCATCGCCTGGAAGGGCCGCTGCGAGGTGCACGAGCGGTTCAACGCCCAGGACATCGCCGACCTGCGGGCCTCGTATCCCGGCGCCGAGGTGCTGGCCCATCCGGAATGTCCGGAGGAGGTGCTGGCCGCCAGCGACTTCGCCGGTTCGACCGCCGCCATGATCGACTATGTCGTGACCCGCCAGCCGAAACAGGTCGTGCTGCTGACCGAATGTTCGATGGCCAGCAACGTCGCCGCCGACGCGCCGGGAACCGAGTTCATCGGCCCCTGCAACCTGTGCCCGCACATGAAACGCATCACGCTGCGCAACATCCTCGACGCCTTGGTCGAGGAACAGTTCGAGGTGACGGTCGAGCCCGCCCTGGCCGCCCGCGCCCGCCAGGCCGTGCAGCGGATGATCGACCTGCCCCCACCCGCCACGCCCGCGCGTTACGACCTGGTCAAGGCGCGGCATCACGTGGATGTGGAGTTGATCTGATGATGACCATCATCAATTCCCTCCCTCCCCTTCATGGGGAGGGTGGACGGGCGAAGCCCGGACGGGTGGGGAAGCGGATCGCTACCCCCAACCTGACCGGCACGGCCCTTCACTTCCCCATCCTGACCGCTACTCGGTCGGTCCCTCCCCATGAAGGGGAGGGAGGTCGATGATCGCCATCAGCAAGCTGGGCTTCGCCTACATGGTCAGGGCGACCCCGCCGGAGGTGAGCAAACCCTGGGGCAGCCTGTTGCCGCTCAGCGCCAGCAATGTCGTCGAGGAACTGATCCGCCACGGCTGCGGCCTGCGTGACGCCTTCGACGCCATGATCGTCGCCGACCCCGTCCGCGCCGCCAAGGAGCTGCGATGACCGAGCGTATCCATCACGACGGGGTCCTGGTCGTCGGGGCGGGCCTGGCCGGCCTGACCGCCGCCATGGCCGCGGCGCCACGCAAGGCGCTGGTGCTGTCGCCGACGCCGCTGAACACCGGCTGTTCGTCGGCCTGGGCCCAGGGCGGCATGGCCGCGGCTCTGGGCGAGGACGACGCCCCCGCCCTGCATGCCGCCGACACCCTGGCCGCCGGCGCGGGCCTGTGCGACCCGGCGATGGTCGAGATCCTGACCCGCGAGGGACCGGACGCCGTGCGCCATCTGGCCGATCTGGGCGCGCCGTTCGACCGCACGGCCGACGGCGGCTTCGCCCAGAGCCTGGAAGCCGCTCACGGCCGCGCCCGCGTGGCGCGGGTCAAGGGCGACCAGGCTGGCCGGGAGATCATGCGCGCCATGACCGTGGCCGCCTATGTCTCGCCCCTGATCACCACCCGCGCCGGCGTCCGCGCGCGTCGCCTGCTACAGGACGCCGACGGCCGCGTGCGCGGCGTGCTGGCCGAACAGAAGGGCCGGCTGATCGAGATCACGGCCGATGCGGTGATCCTGGCCACCGGCGGCATCGGCGGCCTCTATGCGGTCACCACCACCCCGGCCGAGCTGAAGGGCGAGGGCCTGGGCCTGGCGGCGCTGGCGGGGGCGGTCATCGCCGACCCCGAGTTCGTTCAGTTCCATCCGACCGCCATCGACATCGGCCGCGATCCCGCCCCGCTGGCCACCGAGGCCCTGCGCGGCGAGGGGGCGAAGCTGCTCAACGCCCGGGGCGAGGCCTTCATGGCCGCCTATCACGAGGCCGCCGAGCTGGCCCCGCGCGACGTGGTGGCCCGCGCCATCCATGCCGAGCTTGAGGCCGGTCGGGGGGCCTTCCTCGACGCCCGCGCCGCGGTGGGCGAGCATTTCCCCGACGAGTTCCCGGCCGTGTTCGCCGCCTGCATGAGCGCGGGGATCGACCCACGCTACCAGGTCATTCCGGTGGCCCCGGCCTGCCACTATCACATGGGCGGGGTGGTCACCAACGCGACGGGCGCCACCAGCCTGACCGGCCTCTACGCCGCCGGGGAATGCGCCGCGACCGGCGTCCATGGGGCCAACCGACTGGCCTCGAACTCGCTGCTAGAGGCGGCCGTGTTCGGCGCCCGGGCCGGCGCGGCGGCGCGCGAGCTGACCGCCCCGGCCGGCCGCGTCGTCGCCGGCGAGGCCTTGCCCGACCTGCCCGCCCCGGCCCTGGCCGAGCTGCGCCGCGCCATGACCCGCGACGCGGGCGTGGTGCGCGACGCCGAGGGCCTGACCCGGCTGGCCCGGACCGTCGAGGCGATGAAGGCCCGCCACGGCGAGGGCCCGATCCTGGTCACGGCCGGCCTGGTGGCCGCGGCCGCCCTGGCCCGACGCGAGAGCCGCGGCGCCCACTACCGCGCCGACTTCCCGCAGGCCAAGGACCCGCCGGCCCGCACCTTCGTCACCCATCCGGGCCAGCAGGCCCTCAAGGTCGCCGCCGAATGATCGCCCCCCTGCCCGACCTGCTGATCGATCCCGTCGTCCGCGCCGCCCTGGCCGAGGACCTCGGCCGGGCCGGCGACATCACGGCGCTCGCCTGTATCGACGCCGACGCGCGGCTGGAGGCGACCTTCGCGGCCCGCAAGGCCGGGACCATCGCTGGTCTCGCCTGCGCGCGGCTGGCGATCCTGGCCCTGGATCCGGACGCGAAGTTCAAGGCCAGGGTCGAGGACGGCGACGCCGTGAAGGCCGGCGCCGTGCTGGCCAAGGTCTCGGCCAACGCCCGCGCCCTGCTGTCGGCGGAACGCACGGCGCTCAACCTGCTGGGTCGGCTCAGCGGCGTGGCCACCCTGACCCGGACCTATGTCGACGCCGTCGCCGGCACGACCGCCCGCATCACCGACACCCGCAAGACCACGCCCGGCCTGCGCGCGCTGGAGAAGTACGCCGTCCGCTGCGGCGGGGCGCTGAACCACCGCTTTGGCCTGGATGACGCCATCCTGATCAAGGACAACCACGTCGTCGCCTGCGGCGGTGTCGGCGAAGCCATCCGCCGCGCCCGCGCCTTCGCCGGCCATCTGGTCAGGGTCGAGTGCGAGGTCGACAGCCTGGCCCAGCTTGTCGAGGCGCTCGACGCCGGCCCGGACGTGGTCATGCTCGACAACTTCAGCCTGAAAAACCTGCGCATCGCGGTGGGCATGACCGCCGGCCGGGTCGTGCTGGAGGCCTCGGGCGGCGTGACCCTTGAGACAGTCCGTGACATCGCCGAGACCGGCGTGGACGTGATCAGCGTCGGAGCGCTGACCCATTCGGCGAGCGTGCTGGACATCGGGCTGGATGCGGTTTGAGCTGCCAATTTCAACTCGCTTGTCCGGGCCACCCAGGCGCACGATGACGCTGGAAGGGCGCGGGGGCGGGCTTTCCTGTCCCTTGGGACTGGATAGCCTGCCCTCTCACCCGGCCTCCTCGGGGACCGGACGAGCAGTCCCGAGGGACAGCTAGTCCAGTCCCCTGTCTTCATTGTGCATGGGTGGCCCGGACAAGCCGGGCCATGACGGGTATTGGGTGGCGTTGATTGAAGATCAGGAGCCACCCATGCACATCGACCTGACCGGCAAGACCGTACTCGTCACCGGCGCGAGCCGGGGCATCGGGGCGGCGATCGCGACCGGCCTCGCGGCCTCCGGCGCGAAGGTCGCCGTGCACTATTCCGCCTCGCCCGACGACGCGGCCTCCGTCGCCGCCGCCTGCGGTCCCGAGGCCCGAACCTTCGCCGCCGACCTCGCCGATCCGGCCGCCTGCCAGCGGCTGTGGCATGAGGTCATCGCCCACTACGGCCGCATCGATGTGCTGGTGAACAACGCCGGGGTGGCCACCGCCGTCGATGACGCCTCGATCGACCGCTGGCTGGAGATCTGGAACCACACCCTGGACGTCAACCTGCGCGCCGCCGCCCTGCTCTGCCGGCTGGCGACGGACCACTTCACCGCGCGCGGCGGCGGGCGGATCATCAACATCAGCTCGCGGGCGGCCTTCCGCGGGGACCAGCCGGACTATATCGCCTACGCCGCCTCCAAGGGCGGCATGGTCGCCCTGACCCGTTCGATCGCGCGGGGCTTCGGCAAGCAGGGGATCGTGGCGTTCAACGTCGCGCCGGGCTTTACCCGTACGGCCATGGCCCAGGACTTCATCGACCAGTACGGCGAGGACTACGCCACCAGCGACATCGCCCTGGCCCGGCTGACCGAGCCGACCGACGTCGCCCCGACCGTGGTGTTCCTCGCCAGCGGCCTGGCCGACCACGCCACGGGCGCGACGATCGACATCAACGCCGGATCCTACGTGCACTGACCGGGGAGGCCCTCTAGGCGGCCGACGGCGCGTCGATGGCCGGCCGGACCACGCGCCGGCGGTTCAGCCAAACCTGCACCGGCTCGTCGATGAACCGGTGGAACAGGCCGGCCGCCGCCAGCGACAGCGGCAAGGACAGCGCCCAAAGGCCCCAGTGCAGCCACGGCGCCAGCGTCACCCGGCTGGTCAGCACGCCCAGCGCGCCGAACCAGACCAGGCCGGTCAGGGCATGGGTGACGAACAGCGAGAAGGACAGCCTGGCGCCCAATGCGATCAGCCGCGAGGGCCGCACGACCGGCATCCGGCCGAAGCTCAGCACGATCATGGCGATGGCGACGATGCTGGCCAGGTCGAGCCGGCCGGCGATCTGCAGCATGATCAGCATCGCGAAGGACAGCCAGGACAGCATCCATGCCGTCCGGATCGGAGGCGCCCCCGTCTCGACCACCCGGGCGATACAGACGCCCAGCAGGAACAGCGGCGCGGCCCGCACCACGCCCAGGCTGTAGTCGAGGTCGTAGATGCTGTGGTGAAACAACGCCATGCAGACCAGGTCCCCGGCCATCACCGTGGCCAGGCCCAGCGCCAGCAGGGCCGAGGGGCTGGTCATCCGGCTGACCCAGCGCCAGGCCACCGGGAAGGCCGCGTAGCAAACGACCAGCGCCGACAGCGACCAGCTGGGCTGGTTCCAGCCGATCCCGCCCGGCAGGCCCCAGGCCTGGACCATCAGAGCCTGCATCAGCAGGGCCCCGAGCGTGAAGTGCCCGGGATTGCCTGGCTGGACGCCGAGCACCTCGGCGACCACCACCGCCGCCGCCAGCGCAGCCAGCACGATCAGCTGGGCTGGCCAGATGCGGGTCAGGCGCTTCTTCATGAAACCGACCAGGCCGATGCGTCCGGACAGCACCTGGCCGCCATAGGCGCGGCCCAGCACGAAGCCCGAGAGGATCAGGAAGAAGTCCGTCGCCAGGTAGCCGCGGTCGAACACCGGGTGCAGACTGGCCAGCGTGACCGGGGCCTGCGCCCCATAGTGATACAGCACGATGAGCAGGGCCGCGGCGAAACGTAGCGCATCGAGGGCCCCGCCCCGGCTGGCCGGCGCGGAATGGGCCACGGAATGGGACAGATCTCGCGTCACGAGGGAAAACTCCACGGGTCTGCAAGGGCAATTGCAACGCGCGGGCCGATACCCATCTGTATCAGTATCAGTTACCCATGGAGCCTTTGATGACCCGCCGCATGCCCGTCCTGTTTCTCGGCCACGGCTCGCCGATGAACGCCATCGAGGACAATCCCTGGCGGCGTGGCTGGGCGGAGATCGCCGCGCGGCTGCCGCGCCCCAAGGCGGTGTTATGCATCTCGGCCCATTGGGAGACGCACGGCGTGGCGGCGGTCTCGGCGGCGGCGCGGCCAGCGACGATCCACGACTTCGGCGGCTTCCCGCAGGCGCTGTTCGACCTGCGCTACGACGCGCCGGGCGATCCGGCGCTTGCGCGCCGCGTGGCCGACCTGCTGGCGCCCGACCCGGTGGTGCAGCATCCCACGCGCGGCCTCGACCACGGCGCCTGGAGCGTGCTGCTGCCGATGTATCCAGACGCCGACACGCCGATCGTCCAGCTCAGCCTCGACCGGGCGAAGGCCAACGCCTGGCATCACGCGGCCGGGCGTCGGCTGGCGCCGCTGCGCGACGAAGGGGTGCTGATCGTCGCCAGCGGCGACATCGTCCACAATCTGCGCGACATCGACTTCCGCACCGGCGCGACCCCGGCCTGGGCGCCGCGCTTCAACGACGCGGCCAAGGCGCTGATCGTGTCCGGCGACCATGGCCCGCTGATCGACTGGCAGAAACTGGGCCCCGACGCCGCCGCGTCAATCAACAGCGCCGAACACTACCTGCCGCTGCTCTACGCGCTGGGCGCGGGCGATCCCGGCGAGCCGGTGAGCTTCTTCAACGATGACGTCTTCGCTGGAATCTCGATGACGTCAGCTCAGATTGGGTGATCAAAACAAGTCCGTCACCCTTGGGCTCGTTGGGGCGAGGATGACGACTTTGTTTGAGGCTGACGGCTGTGACTACACCCGCGCCGCCGCCTGCTCCGCCGCCTCCGTTCGCACCGCCATCGCCCGCTCGTTGAACGCCTTGATCGCCGCCAACACGTGCGGCGGCGCGGTCTCGGGCCGGCCGGCGTTGAACGGCGGGGCCGGGGCGTATTCCAGCGCCAGCTGCAGGCCCTGGGCGAAGTCGTCGCCGGCGATCTCGGCCGCCAGGGTCAGGGCGAAGTCAATGCCCGCGGTCACGCCGCCGCCGGTGACGTAGCGCCCGTCGCGGACTACCCGCGCCGGATCCGGAATGGCGCCGAACAGGGCCAGCTGGTCACGCCAGGCCCAGTGGCAGGCGGCCCGGCGGCCCTTCAGCAGGCCAGCGGCGGCCAGGATCAGCGAGCCGGTGCAGACCGAGGTCACCCAGGTCGCCTTGTCCGCCAGCCGCTGGATATGGCCGATGAACACGGGATCCTGCATCGCCTGGGTGGTCCCGAACCCGCCGGGAATGCACAGCAGGTCGCAGGCCTCGATGTCGGTGAACCGCGTCAGCCCGGCGAAGGTCAGGCCGTCGGCCTCCATCTCGCCGCCCTGCACGCTGGCCACCGTGGTCACCGCGCCGGGCAGGCGCGAGAGGAATTGATGCGGCCCCGTGAAATCGAGGTGGGTGACTCCGGGATACAGGGCGAAGACAATACGCAGGGGCTGGGCGGTCATGGGCGGGCTCCGGTTGACGTGGTTATCGTCGCCGGACTAGCGTCTGGCGGAAATGACAATATTCCCTCGTTTTCCGCCATGCGCACGATAGGGGTCCTGATCTTCCCCGATTTCCAGCTGCTCGACGCGGCGGGGCCGATCGGCGCGTTCGAGATCGCCGGGCGCTTTGTGCCGGGAACCTACGGCATCGTCGTGCTGTCGCGGGACGGCGGCCCGGTGGCGAGTTCGTCGGGCGTGACCCTGAACAGCACGGCCTTCGCCAGCGCGGGGCGGCTGGACACCCTGCTGGTGTCGGGTGGTGAGGGCACGCGCGGGGAGGCGATCTGCGAGGCGACGCTCGCCTTCGTCCGCGCGACCGCCGCCACGGTCCGGCGCACGGCCAGCGTCTGCTCGGGCGCCTATGTGTTGGCCCAGGCGGGCCTGCTCGACGGCCGCCGCGCCACCACCCACTGGAATCGCACGGCCGACTTCGCCCGCCGCTTTCCGAAGGTGAAGCTCGAGCCGGACCGCATCTGGGTGCGCGACGGGGCGGTCTGGAGCAGCGCCGGGATCACCGCCGGCATCGACCTGGCCCTGGCCCTGGTCGCCGAGGACCTGGGCGAGGACATCGCCCGCAAGACCGCCCAGCAGCTGGTCGTCTATCACCGGCGGCCGGGTGGCCAGTCGCAGTTCTCGGCCATGCTGGAGCTGGAGGCCGGCGGCCGGTTCGACGCGGTGACCGCCTGGGCGCGCGAGAACCTGCGCAACCCCCTGACCGTGGCCGAGCTGGCCGACCGCGCCGGCATGAGCGAGCGCAACTTCGCCCGCGCCTTCGCCGCCCAGACCGGCTTCACCCCGGCCAAGGCCATCGAGCGACTGCGCGTCGAGGCCGCGCGCGCCCTGCTGGATTCCCAGCCGCTGCAGGTCGAGGACGTGGCGCTGGAGACCGGCTTTGGCGACGCCGAGCGCATGCGCCGCGCCTTCATCCGCGCGTTCGGCCAGCCGCCGCAGGCGCTGCGGCGCGGGGCCAGGGCGGCTTAGGGGCGGGGGACATGTACCGGCCTGCCCTTGACCAGGCTGGAGAGACCGGCACGCTGGCCCGCAAGAGATCGACGGCGGGGTGTCGCCGGAGTTCGGGGGCATCGGCTTCGAAGCGGCGGCCTGAGTGTCCATTGAGGGCGGTGAGCGGATACTCCTGACAAGCGCAGCGAACCGCCCCCTAAACTCCGCTCATCCTCGCGGAAGCGAGGACCCAGGTTTACGGCCGGCGCACTCACTTCAATGGATGTCTGGCACCCCGACGGGACACCCTACATCGGATCGACCGACAGCCTCGTGCGAAGGGTTGGCGAACCTCGCGAAGGATTGATTCCGGGATTCACCAGCCGAACATCGCGGTGATTGGCGAACAGCGGCTGCCATGAGTGCACCGGCCGTAAACCTGGGTCCTCGCTTCCGCGAGGAAGAGCGGGAAGAAGGGGGGCTGAGGACTTCCCACCGCCCTCAATAATCCGGTCCACCCGGGAACATGTGCATGTACGGCTCCGCCTCCTTCAGCACCCTCACGAACGACGGCCGCGTCTCGAGCCGGTCGTAGTAGGCCCGCAGAGCCGGCCGGTCGCCCCACGCCTGGCAGCGCTGGGCGTAGAACAGGGCCGGGCTCGCGGCGCAGTCGGCCATCGAATAGGTCTCGCCCGCCGCCCAGGCGCGGCCGTCGGACAGCGTCTCTTCCAGAAAGCCGTAGGCCGTCTCCAGCGTGCGCCGGGCCTCGGCCACGCCGAACGGGTCCTTGGCGTCCCCGGGGCGGAGCACCTCGAAGACGAGGCGTCCCTGGGGCTGCATCACATAGTGGTCGAAGAACCGGTCCATGAACCGCGCCTTCAGCGCCGCGCCCGGATCGGCCGGGATCAGGCCCGCGCCGGGATAGTGCTGGTCCAGGTACTCGGTGATGATGCTGGACTCGACGACCGTCTCGTCCCGCGCCTCGTCACGCAGCAGCGGCATCTTGCCGATCGGCCAGCGCTGCATGAATTCGACGACCGGCCCGTCCTCGGCGCCGAACTGGATCATCTCGAAGGTGAACGGCGTACCCGCCTCGTAGAGCGGGATCAGCGCCTTCCAGCAGAAGGACGACAGCGGATGGGCGAAGAGGCGCAGGGTCATGGGCGGGTCTCGCCTGGATCACTTAAGCAGACGCTACACTATTTCGACAAGGCCGCGACCGTCAACCATTCCCGCCATCATCCTCGCGGCGAGCACGGGGATGACGGCGGTTGGGGGATGAGCCATCCTCCCGCCATGACCCTGCCCCCGATCTACGAAACCCACCGCCTTGTCCCGGCCAGGACCTTCGACGATCTCAAGGTCGGTGACCGCTATCCCCTGCCCTCGCGCACCCTGGGTGACGGCAATTTCGCGGCCTTCCAGGCGGTCAGTCTCGACAACCATCCGATCCACTACGACGTCGAATACTGCCGGGCGCTGGGCCATCCCGGGCCGCTGGCGCACGGGCTGCAGGTGCTGTGCTTCACCGCCGCCGGCGCGGGGCTGTTCCCGCACGAGATCGGCGACGCCCTGCTGGGCATGATCGAGGTGCGGGCCAGGGTGCTGAAGAGCGCCTATCCAGGCGACACCCTCTATCCGGCCCTCGAGATCAGCGAGCTGAAACGCCAGCGGACGACCGGCGTGGTGACCATGAAGGCGACGGTGGCCAACCAGAAAGGCGAGGTCGTTCTGGACGGCGAACACGTCTATCTGTTGAAATTGTAGGTCCACTCCCGTCGCGAGACACGCATGACCGATCCCACGCCCCGCGACCGCAGGCCCAGCCTGCTCGGCCGACTCGGCCCGGGCCTGATCACCGGCGCGGCCGACGACGATCCCGGCGGCGTGGCGACCCACTCCCAGGCCGGGGCGATGTTCGGCCTGAACATGCTGTGGAGCGTGGTGCTGGCCTATCCGCTGCTGGCGGGCATCCAGCAGATCGTCGCCCGCATCGGCCGGGTCACCGGCCACGGCCTGGCGGCCAACGTCCAGCGGGTGTTTCCGTCCTGGGTGCTGGCCATCCTGGTGATCTCGCTGCTGGTCGCCAACACGATCAACATCGCCGCCGACGTGGCCGCCATGGGCGAGGCCGCCGCTCTCGTTCTGCCCGGCGCCGGCAAGTTCTTCTACGCCCTGGTCTTCGGCCTGGGCTGCGTGCTGCTCGAAGTGTTCATGAGCTACAAGCGCTACGTGAAGGTGCTCAAGTGGCTGACCCTGTCGCTGCTCGCCTATGTCGGGGTCGTCTTCACCGTGAAGATCCCCTGGGCGGAGGTCGCCTACCGCTCGCTGGTTCCCGAGATCGTGCTCAGCCCCGCCTTCCTGACCATGGTGGTGGCGGTCTTCGGCACGACCATCAGCCCCTACATGTTCTTCTGGCAGAGCTCACAGGAGGTCGAGGACCTGGGTCCCGATCCGGAGAAGCGCTCGCTGCTCCATACGCCGCAGCTCGCCGACGGCGAACTGCGCCGCATCCGGCTCGACACCTGGTTCGGCATGGCCATCTGCAGCCTGATCGCCTTCTTCATCGTCCTGACCACGTCCGTGACCCTGCACACAAACGGTGTGACCGAAATCGACAGCGCAGCGCAGGCCGCGCAGGCGCTCCGCCCCATCGCCGGCGAACTGGCCTTCTGGCTGTTCAGCCTCGGAATCATCGGCACGGGCCTGCTGGCCGTGCCCGTGCTGGCCGGGTCGGCGGCCTACGCCATCTCCGAGTCGTTCGGCTGGCCGATGGGGCTGGACCGCAAGCTGGGCCAGGCGCCGGGCTTCTACGCCATCATCGCCGCCGCC
>JAUSMJ010000021.1 GCA_030645575.1 Caulobacter sp.
AGGTTTACGGCCGCTGCACTCACGGCAGCCGCTGTTCGCCAACACCGCGATGAGCCACTACATCGAATGAACCGGGTCCTTCCTTCCGCGACGTGAGTGGGGTTCAGGGGGAGGCTCAGCAAATGTCCGGAACAGATCCCGCCAGCCGGGATTGGTCTTCGCGATCAGTTCGATCTTTCAGGCTCGGCGCCAGACATCCCTTGAGGTGAGTGCACTGGCCGTAAACCTGGGTCCTCGCTTCCGCGAGGATGAGCGGGGAGAAAGGGGGCTGCACCTCGCGCTGCGATGGAACAGGCGGGCGGATTCTAGGGGGTGTTTGGTATCCGCAATCGACCCCAAGCGGACCTTAACGGCCCTGCTGGGAGGCCCGCCATAGTACTCGGCTACGGCGGCAGCGGCAGCAGCGGCCCCGGCCCGTGCGCGCGCTGAGCTATTGTGGGCACACCCAATATAGAAGGACGGTCACCACATCGGGGCGCGCCACGTACGACCGTGGGGCGCACATGGACGACGAGTTCGTGCAGAAAGGCGCCCGGCTCGGTGAGCACGGCGTTGTGGGCGCCGTCCTTGAGCACCACGAACTGCTTCTCCGGCGCGTGAACTCCGTCGAAGAAGGTCTTGGCCAAGTCTGTGGGCGTGTTCTGATCCTCAGCGCCATTGATGATGAAAATCGGCGCTCCATAGGCCGCGCCCAGCTGGCGTGCGTCGTAGGAATCGTTGGCGTGGAATGTCGCGACCTGCGAGGCCTGAAACCCCTGTTGCCACTGATAGATGTCCCACAGCGACCAGCCGGGCGCAAACAGGATCACCGGAGTCATGGTCTTGGAGAAGTCGCGCTCGGGGGCGATGTCGTAACTCGCCAGCAAGGCTCGCACGGTCAGAAGGTCGCTCGCCGATCGATACGGCGGCGGTCCGATGGCTTTGATTTTGGCGAGACCGGCTAGATTATGCGCCGCCTGCAGCTTCGCCACCGTGCGCGCATATAGGATCGCCTCACCCTCGGGAATGGACACGATTTGCCCCGTGCCGACGTAGGCTGAAAATAGCTCCGGCCGCTCGTGCACCATCCGAAGGCCCACCATGGATCCCCAGGAATGCCCAAGCGCGATGATCTTGCGCTGCTGCAGATGCCGCTGCAGAAATTGCGTCAGCTCGATCCCGTCCTGGGCCACTCGGGCCAGTGAAAGGTCTCCGACCATTCCACTACGGGCGAAGGTCTTGCCGGCGCCCCGCTGGTCCCACATCACGACGGTGAACTGCTTCTCCCAGGAGCTAAGGCGCGCGGACATCGGGGTCTCCGACGACCCTGGGCCACCGTGAATGAACAACAGAATCGGGTTGCACCGGTCTTCACCGCGAATCTGAATCCACTGATCGACCCCGCCCAGGCGGACATAGAACGCCTCTTGCACCCCGTTCGGGGTCCGGATGGCGAGAGCGTCCTCGCTTTGGTGCTGGCGCCATGCGCGATAGCCGAGCGCGCTCGCTGTCGCGACCGAAAGCACAAGAAGCATCACCAAGAGGCCGAACCGCACCCTTCTGATCACAACCGATAGCTCCCCTCAGGCGGCCGGGAATTTCGGTAGACGGCGCCGTTGCCTGGTTTCGTTCAGGCGCTCTCGTGGTGCAAGCGCAAGAGAGAAGACGACATCACGGAGCGGGTCACCGGGGAGCTGGCGGACCTCTGCGTCAAGGCTGCGCCCCGGCGGCCCCGCGGGCACTGCGGGTCTCCGGATATCCGCAAGCCGGGAGGTCGGCGGAAACCACTTCGTCAACAGAACCTACGCTGTCCGCTGTCCGCTGTTCGGATGGGGGCGGACGACCGCTCGCCACCCATAGCCGGAGCTTGGAGCGTCTGCTTGGCAGGCACGCGCCAGCCCACCCCCAATGCGTGCAACGACGTTGTCGCAGCGATCTATTGCGACCCGACCTAAGCCTGACAGGCCTTGAAAAACCGCCTCACGCCGGGCCGTTCCGACGGCGAAGCGTCGATCTTCACCGTCCGGCCGCGGTCGACCAGCGACAGGCCGCCGGTGCGGGCGAACCCGGCCAGGGGCGCGGAGGCGGGGCGGGCCACGGCCTGGATCATCTGGCCCATGCCGGGGGCAGCGACCAGGTCGGCGGGTAGGGTCTGGCGGGCGTCGCCCGAGACCAGCGTCAGGCCGGCCTTCGGCGATCCGCCCATCAGGGAGACATCGACGCGTTGCCCACCCGGCTCGCAGGTCATCATCAGCACGACGTTGTCGGAAGCGGGCGTTCCATAGGCGAGCTTGGGGCCTTCACCCTCGTTGTGCTGGTAGCTCCAGGCGAAACCGGAAGCCGTTGGCAAGGCCACACAGCTGCCGAGGCCGCCGAAGACCGCCAGGGCAATGATCGCGAGTGTTCGGGACATGAGGCGTTCCTTCCCGAGGGAGGAACGCGCGGACGACGCGCCGGTTCATCCTTGTGAGGTCACCCGACCCGTCAGAACGGCGTGAAGCGCTCCACCAACGCCTGGCCGGCCGGCGTGCGCTGGACGCGGCTGATGTCGCCGCGGCCGCCATAGGCGATGCGGGCCTCGGCGATCTGGATGTGGCGTATGGTGTTGGCGGCCGAGATGTCCTCCGGCCGCACGATGCCCGACACGGTCAGGCGTCGCAGCTCGCCATTGGTCATCACCTCCTGCGTGCCCTGGATGACCAGGTTGCCGTTGGGCAGGACGCCGGTGACCACGGCGGCGACGGTCAGGCTGATCTTCTCCGAACGGGTCACCGCGCCCGCGCCGGCCTTGTTGCTGGTCGAACCCGTCTCGATCATCGCCGAGGGATCGAATCCGCCCGGCAGGATCTTGCCCAGCGAGCTTTCCAGCCCGAACAGGTGCGGCACGCCCATGGTCTGGTTGGCGGTGCGCGAGGTCTCGGTGTTGTTCTGGGTGCGGGCGGAATCGTCGATGTCGATCTGCACCGTCAGGATGTCCCCCACGCGCGAGGCGCGCTGGTCGACGAAGAAGGCGCGGGCCCCCGCGCGCCACAGGGAATTGGCGCTGGCCGGCTGGGGCGTCATGCCCGCCGGCGCCAGCACGGTCTGATCCTGTGGCACCAGGGCCGAGGGATAGCCGATCGGGGCGAGCTGCGGGCCGGCGACCGCTTCCTTGACGGTCGAACAGGCCGTCAGCGGCAGCAGGGCGAGGGCGGCGAGGGCGGCGAAACGCATGGAACTGGTCCTCTAGCGGGCGGCGTACAGGGGAGAGCCGGCGGCCTTCAGCCGCTGCGCGTCGGGGCCGGTGACGGCCTGGCCGGGCGCGGTCGCGACCGCCTCGATGACCTTCTTCGAGGCGGGATTCTGGGCGTTGAAGCTCTGGCCGACGGCGGCGTTGGCCAGGGCCTTGGCCTGCAGCGTCAGACTGATGCCGCCGTCCGACCAGGTGACCTGGACCGTGTCGCCGGCCTTGATCACCTGCTGGGCGACGACGTCGCGCAGCGCGACGACCGAGCCCTCGCGCAGCGGCCGTCGGGCGGTCATGCCGATCACGGCGTCGGCGTCATGCGGCGCGTCGGCCGGTGCGCCGGCCACCTTGGCCCAGGTCATGTCCTGCGGCTGGATCACGTCGCCGGCGTTGAGGCCCCGGGCCCAGGTCAGCACCTCGACATTGCCGCGTTGCGGGGCGGCCGTGGTCGCCGAGGCCCCGCCGCGCACGACGATGCGCCGCAGGCCCTGGGGATTGCTCCAGTCGAGGCCCGCGCGGCGGGCCAGGCCCTGCACGGCCTGGGCGTCGAGCACCACCGAGGGCCCGGTTCGGCTGGCGATCAGCACGCCCGACGCTCCACCGGCGCCGTCGAACAGGTCGCCCAGGGTGACCTTGCCGTCGGCGTCGGCCACGTCGGCCTTCAGGCTTACCGACCCGGCCAGCGCCGGCGAGGCGGCGAGCGCCCCGCAGAGCGCGATCAGCAGGGCGCGACGCATCCTATGCCTTCACCTGGTTGGCGGCCTGGAGCATCTCGTCGGCCGTGGTGATGACCTTGGAGTTCATCTCGTAGGCCCGCTGGGCGACGATCAGGGCGGTGATTTCGCTGACGGCATCGACGTTCGAGGCTTCGGTGTAGCCCTGCAGCAGCTGGCCAAAGCCCGTCGTGCCGGGCGCGCCGGTGACGGCAGGGCCCGAGGCGCCGCTTTCCATGTAGAGGTTGTCGCCCATGGCCTCGAGGCCGGCCTCGTTGACGAAGGTGGCCAGTTCGATCTGGCCGGCCACTTCCGGCGCCGCCGCGCCCGCCTTGGTTATCTGGACCTGGCCGGACTTGGAGATGGTCACGTCGAGGGCGTCCGAGGCGATCGTGATCGACGGCTGGATCTGGTAGCCGTCCTCGGTCACCAGCTGGCCCTGGTCGTTGAGCGACAGGTTGCCCGCGCGGGTGTAGGCGGTCTCGCCCGTGGGCATCAGCACCTGCAGATAACCGCGACCCTGGACGGCCAGGTCGTAGTCGTTGCCGGTGCCGGTCATCGCGCCCTGGCCGGTGATGCGATAGACGCTGCCGGCCTTGACGCCGCCGCCGATCTGGACGCCCGTGGGGACCACCGTGCCCTGGTCGGACGACTGCGCGCCGGCGCGTTCGATCGACTGGTAGAGCAGATCCTGGAACTCGGCCCGCTGGCGCTTGAAGCCGACGGTGTTCATGTTGGCGATGTTGTTCGAGATGACCTCGACGTTCAGCTGCTGGGCGGCCATGCCCGTGGCTGCGGTGCGAAGAGCCTGCATCAGGCGTTACTCCCTCAAGCGACGCGCCCCAGCCGCTCGACCGAGCGGCGGGACAGTTCGGCGGAATTCTCGATGGTCCGCGCCATGCTCTCGTAGGCGCGGCTGATTTCGATCAGGCGGGTGACCTGCAGGATCGAATTGACGTTGCTGCTCTCCAGCATGCCCTGGTGGACGCGGGCGGCCGTGGACGGCTGGGGCTGCAGGTTGGAGGTGTTGCTGAACAGGTTGTCGCCGGTTTTCGACAGACCCGACAGGTCGTCGAACGCGACCACCTCGATCTTGCCGACCTTGGTGACCCCCTGGCTGACCGCGCCGTCGGCGGCGATGGTCACGGGCCCGAGCTCGGGATTGACGACGATCTCGCCGCTCTCGCCCTGCACCGGGTCGCCGGCCTGGGTGGTCAGCTTGCCCTCGGGGCTGAGGGTGAACCGGCCGTCGCGGGTGTAGCGCTCGCCGCCGGCGGTCTGGACCTTGAAGAAGCCCTGGCCCTCGATGGCAAGGTCCAGCGGACCGCCGGTCTGGCGCAGGGCGCCCTGGCCGAAGTCGCGGGTCACGCCGTCGTCGATGACGAATTTCAGGCTCGCCGGACCATCGATCATCGCCGCCCCGGTGGAGGGGTCGGTCTTGACCATCGTGCCCTCGACCTTGAACCCGGTCGTATCGACGTTGGCGATGTTGTTGGCGACGATATCGAGCTCGCGGCGCAGGGTCATCTGACGCGACAGGGCGACGTACATTGCGTTGTCCATGACGGGTCTCCCTGGGCAATTTCGACGCGGCTTGCGACGCCTCCCGTCCTGCAACCTTCGGGCCAGTCTGAAAGGTCAATGTTTTCAGCAGAGAGAATGGTTAACGAGCGCCGCCCGGCGGATCTTGCCGGGCGTATTCGGCCGCCCTTCAAAACCGATCCTTAACCAACGTGAACCATTGAGGAGAGGACGAAGATTCTAAGGAGCCGCGCGCGTGGCCAAGGACAAGGTCAAGGAAGCCGAAGCCGCCCCCGAAGGGGAGGGCGCGGCCGAAGGCGAGGACGGCGCGGCGCCGGCCAAGAAGAAGCTTCCGCTCAAGATGCTGATCATCGCCGGCGCGGCGGCCGTGCTGGTGCTGGGCGGCGGCGGGGCGGGCGCCTTCATGTTCCTCAAGCCCAAGCCCGCGGCAGAGGCCGGCGAACACGGCGCCAAGCCGGAGAAGAAGCCGAAGAAACCGAAGGCCGATCACGGCGGCGGCGGCGGCAAGGCCGAAGCGGGCGCGCCGACGGTCAAGGAAGGCCCCGACGGGGTGGTGTTCTACACCCTGCCCGACATCCTCGTGAACATGCAGGCCGCCGACGGCCGGCCGACCTATCTCAAGCTCAAACTGACCTTCGAGCTGCCCGACGAGGAGGCGGTCGAAGTGCTCAACCCGAACATGCCCAGGCTGCAGGACATGTTCCAGACCTTCCTGCGCGAACTGCGGCCCGAAGATCTGCAGGGCAGCCAGGGCAGCTACCAGCTGCGCATGGAGATTCTCCGCCGGGTGAACCTCGTGGTCGCCCCCACCAAGGTCAACGCCGTCCTGATCGAGGAGATGCTGATCAGCTAGGCCCCGGGCCGGTTGACGCGCAACGCATGGCTGAAGACACTGACGATCAGGCCGCGATGGCCCAGTGGGCCCAGGAGAACGCTCCCGGCGGCGACGGCGAGACCGCGCCGGGCGCGGACTGGGACGCCGCCGGCCAGGAAGACGCCCTGATCGGGTCCGAGCGGATCCTGAACCAGGACGAGATCGACAGCCTGCTGGGCTTCGACCTCAGCGACGACGACGCCTCCGAACGGACCGGCATCCGGGCGATCATCAACTCGGCGCTGGTGTCCTACGAGCGCCTGCCGATGCTCGAGATCGTGTTCGACCGGCTGGTCCGGCTGATGACCACGTCCCTGCGCAACTTCACCAGCGACAACGTCGAGGTCAGCCTCGACAACATCAGCTCGATCCGCTTCGGCGACTATCTGAACTCGATCCCGCTGCCGGCCATCCTGTCGGTGTTCCGGGCCGAGGAGCTGGACAACTACGGCCTGCTGACGGTCGACTCGAACCTGATCTATTCGATCGTCGACGTGCTGCTCGGCGGCCGTCGCGGCACGGCGGCCATGCGCATCGAGGGCCGGCCCTACACCACCATCGAGCGGGTGCTGGTGCAGCGGATGGTCGAGGTGGTGCTGGCCGACGCCAAGGCCGCGTTCGAGCCGCTGACGCCGGTCAACTTCGTGCTCGACCGGCTGGAGACCAACCCGCGCTTCGCCGCCATCGCCCGACCGGCCAACGCCGCCATCCTGGTCAAGCTGCGCATCGACATGGAAGACCGCGGCGGCCGCATCGAGCTGCTGCTGCCCTACGCCACCCTGGAACCGATCCGGAAGATGCTGCTGCAGCAGTTCATGGGCGAGAAGTTCGGCCGCGACAACATCTGGGAAGGCCACCTGGCCACCGAACTCTGGACCACCCAGATGGAGGTCCGCGCCGTGCTCGACGAGCAGCAGGTCGGCCTGTCGCGCGTGCTCGACCTCAAGGTCGGCGACACCCTGATGCTCAACGCCACGTCCGACAGCCTGATCGAGCTGCGCGCCGGCTCCATCCCGCTCACGCGCGGCCGCATGGGGCGCCGCAACCACCACATCGCCGTGCGCTGCGAGGCGCCGCTGACCCCGGCCGCGAAACAGGCCGTGCAGAAGAGGCTCACATGAGCACCGTCGCCCTCGTCATGAACCTTGCCCTGTCGGCGCTGCTGCTGGCCGCCCTGGCCTTTGGCTGGCGGCTGGAGCGGCGGCTCAAGGCTCTCAAGGACAGCCACGACAATTTCGCCCGGGCCGTCGCCGACCTCGACGCCGCCGCGGCGCGGGCCGAGCAGGGCCTGGCCGACCTGCGCGCCGCGACCGACGAGGCGGCCGAAACCCTGTCGGACCGGATCGAGACCGCCAGAGCCCTGTCGGCCCGGATCGAGCGCGGCGTTTCCGCTTCTTCAACACCGGCGCCGCAAGGTGAGGCCAGACCGACCGAGATCGTCCGCGAGCGGGCCGAAATCGTGCGGCCGGAGCCCGTCGCCACGCCCCGGTCCCGCGCCAGGGTGGACGACGACCTTTTCGAGCCGGACGCCGACGGCGGCCGGTTCCGCGCCATCCTCGGAGGCCGCCGATGAAAAAGATTCCCCGGATCCTGCCGCTCGCCGGCATCGCCGTGGTTGGCGTGCTGGCCGTCAACGTCCTGGCGGGCGCGCGGTCCTTGCCGGAGATGTTCACCGGCGCCCGGGCCTTCGCCGAGGAACTCGCCGGCGGCAAGCCGGGTCAGACGACGCCGGCCGCGCCGGCCGACGGCGCGCCGGCGGCCAGGCCCGCCGCGGTCTGCGCCCCGACCGCCGCCGAACTGGCGCGGGAAGCGAACCTGTCGCCGGCCGAGCTGCGCATGCTGCAGAGCCTGGGGATACGCCGCGGCGAGCTGGACAAGCGCGAGGACGACATCGACATGCAGCTGCAGCTGCTGGCCGCCGCCGAGGCCAAGCTCGACGCGCGGGTCAAGGCGCTGGACGCGCTCAAGGGCGACATCCAGGGCCTGCTGGGCCAGGCCGACGCGCAACAGCAGGCGGAAGTGACCCGCATGGTCGCCGTGTTCTCGGCCATGAAGCCCAAGGACGCCGCCGCCCGCATGACGCTGCTGGACGATTCCGTGCGCCTGCCGATCGCCGCGAAGATGAAGGAGCGGACCCTGGCCGCCATCCTGGCGCAGATGTCCCCGCCCGAAGCCAAGAAGATGACCGAGAGCCTGGCCAGGCGGTTCGAGGCCAGCACCAGCCTGGCCGCCGCCCGCACGGCCGTCGCGCCGGTGCAGATGGCCGCCGCCGCGCCGCCGGCCGCCGCCCCGGTTCGCACGCCCGCGCGCAAGCCGGCCGTGAAGCCCGCTCCGGGCCCCGCCGCCGCGACGACGACACCCGCCGCCGCTCCGCCGGCCGCGTCGGGCGCCGCGCCGGCCGCGCCCGCGACCAAGTAGGTGTCGTTCCGCACGCTTCTGCGGTCGGGCGTCGCCGCGGCCTGTATCGTCGGGGTGGCCGCGCCGGCCGTCCTGCCGACCACGGCCGTGGCGGCCCGCCCGCCGCTCGAGGTGCGCACCGCCCAGGCCCGCGACCTGACCAAGATCGAGTTCCACTGGGCGGGCGGGGCCAGGGTCTCGACCCGCCGCAACGGCCAGACGCTGACCCTGCGCTTCAGCCGCGACGCCCGGCCCGACCTGTCCACGCTGCGCATCCTGCCGCCGAAATGGCTCAAGGGCGCCGAGCAGCGCCACACGGCCGGCGGCCTGGAGATCGACCTGCTGCTGGCCGACGACGCCGAGGCCAGGGTCGGGGCGGCGGATGGCGCGATCTACGTCAACCTGTTCGCCCGCCCCGCCGCGCCGGCGCCGGCGGCTGTCGCCGAGGCGGAGGCGGCGCCAGAGCCCGCGCCCCGCGCCCCGCGTCCCAATCCCCTGCCGGCCGGCGGTGTCGTGCGCATGGCTCCGGAGATCGCCGGGGCCCAGGTTCGCCTGCGCTTCACCTGGGCCAATCCAGCCGGCGCGGCCCTGTTCCGGCGCGGCGAGGCCGTCTGGCTGGTGTTCGACGCCCCGGCCACGCTGGACGTTTCCAGGGCTCCGCGCGGCGTCTCGCAATACAGCCGTATCCAGGCGGTCCGGGGCCGCGACTATTCGGCGGTGCGCATCGTCGCCCCGCGCGGCACGCCCGTGTCCATCGTCGGCGAGGGCTCGACCTGGACCCTGTCGCTGGGGCCTGGCGAGAAGGTCGAGCCGGGCAAGGTCACCGTCGATCGCGACAACGAGACGGCCGAGGCGGCGTTGACCGCGGTCGTGGCCGGCGCCACGGCGGCGATCTGGATGGACGACCCGGCCGTCGGCGATCGCATCGCCGTGGTCACCGCCCTGGCTCCGTCCAAGGGTCTGGCCTCGCGCCGCGACTACGTCGAGATGGCCATGCTGCCGACCCTCCAGGGCCTGGCCATCGAGCCCTACGCCACCGACCTGAAGGTCACGGCCGATGGCGATCTGGTGCGCATCGGCCGGCCCTCGGGCCTGGCGCTGTCGGCCGCCTCGGCCGGCTCTCGCAAAGTCGATGTGGCGACCGGCGCGCCCCAGGCGGCGAGCATGCCCGGCCTGATCGACGACAGCTGGGCCAGGACCGGCCCGGGTGGCTTCATGGCCCGCTACGGCGCCCTGACCGACGCGGCCGCGCAGGAGTCCGCGAAGGGCCAGACCGCGCCGGTCGAGGCCCGGCTGGCTCTGGCCCGCTTCCTGGTCGGCGCCGAGCTCAGCTACGAGGCCATCGGCGTGCTCAACAACGCCGCCCGGGAACAGGAATCGATCCAGGGCAATCCCGAGTTCCGCGGCCTGCGCGGCATCGCCCGCACCCTGGCCGGCCGCGACAAGGAGGCCGAGACCGACTTCGCCACCGCGATCCTCGGCGACGACCCGTCGGCCTCGGTCTGGCGCGGCTACCTGGCGGCGCGGGCCGGACAGTGGGCCGACGCCCGCGCCAAGTTCGCCGCGGGGGCCATCGCCATCGGCCAGTTCTCGCCGGTCTGGAAGGCGCGCTTCCTGCGGTCCGACGCCGAGGCGGCGCTGGAGCTGGGCGACCTGACCGTGGCCCAGTCGCGCCTCGACGAGGCCCTGGCCGAAACCCTGCCGGCCGCCGAACAGCTGGCCGTGCGGCTGGTGCAGGCGCGCCTGTTCGAGGCCCAGGGGCGCAAGCAGGGCGCGCTCAACGTCTATCTGGCCATCGCCCGCGCGCCGCTCGACCAGCTGGCGGCCCCGGCGCTGCTGCGCGCCACCCGGATCAGGCAGGAGCTGGACCAGATCACCTCGTCCCAGGCGGCGACGGCCTACGACGGCCTGCGCTATCGCTGGCGCGGCGACGCCACCGAGCTGGAAACGATCCGCACCCTGGGCCAGCTCTATCTGGGCCAGGGCCGCTATCGCGAGGCGCTGGAGGCCCTGCGCTCGGCCGGAACGCGCCTGCCGGACCTGCCGCAGGCGGTGCAGCTGCAGGCCGACCTGGCGGGCGCCTTCCGCGCCCTGTTCCTCGACGGCATGGCCGACGGGCTCGAGCCGATCCAGTCGCTGGCCCTGTTCCAGGACTTCCAGGAGCTGACCCCGCCCGGCGCCGACGGCGACCTGATGGTGCGCAAGATGGTTCGGCGCCTGGTCGACGTCGATCTGCTGACCGACGCGGCCAGGCTGCTGCAGTACCAGGTCGAGAACCGCCTCGACGGCGTGCCCAAGGCCCAGGTCTCGACCGACCTGGCCCTGATCTACCTGATGGACCGCAAGCCCGAGCAGGCGCTGCTGGCGATCAACGGCTCGCGCACCACGGTGCTGCCCGCCGCGCTGAACAGCGAGCGGCGCATCCTGACCGCCCGCGCCCTGATGGCGCTGGGCCGGCTCGACGCCGCGGCCGAGATCATCGAGCCCGACGCCTCGGCCGACGCCCAGGACGTGCGGGCCGAGATCGCCTGGAAGGGCCACGCCTGGGCCCTGGCCGGCTCGCTGTTCGAACGCACGATGGGCGATCGCTGGAAGAGCGCGCCGCCGCTGCGCCCGGACGAGGAGTCGAAGCTGCTGCGGGCCGGCGTGGCCTACAGCCTGGCCGGCGACGACGCGTCCCTGACCCGGCTGCGCGACCGCTACGCCGGCTATTTCGAACTGGCCCGCAATCCCGAGGCCCTGCGCGTGGCGTTCGCCGGCGTCGATGGCGGGGCGCTGACGGCCAACGACTTCAGCCGCGCGGTGGCCGACAACGAAGGCTTCGCCGGCTGGGTGTCGAAGATGAAGGCCCGTTTCCGCGACAAGCCCGCGCCGGTGGGGCCGGCGGTCGCCCGGGCGGCGGCCGCGGTGGCGGCGGGGGCCGCAAGGGGATAGCCGGGCCAAAACAGCGTTGATTGTGTACACATTTATGGATACATAGTCGATGATCTTCGAATGGGATGAGGCCAAGCGGCTCGCCAATCTCGAAAAGCACGGGGTCGATTTTCGCGTCGCGGCCTTCATCTTCGAAGGGCCGGTGTTGGAGGCCCCTGATGGACGAGAGGACTATGGCGAGGCTCGGCTGAAGGCGATCGGCCTGGACGGCGAGGACGCCTACATCGTCGTCTACACCTGGCGTGAAGAGCGCCGCCGGATCATCAGCGCCTGGAAGGCGGGACGACATGAGCGACAGCAATACAAAGCGATACTCGCTGGACGAACTGAAGGCGATGAGGGCGCGCGGTGACGCGGTCGAAACCGCGCCGGGCGCACCGGAGGTCGCGTTGGATGCCGCGTTCTGGCGCAACGCCCGTCTGGTCATGCCTGACTCGCAGCGGAAGACTTCGATCCATCTGCGGGTCGATCCCGATGTGCTGGGCTGGTTCCGGGAGGGGGGCAAGGGTCACCTGAGCCGGATGAACGCGGTGCTGAAAGCCTACGTGGACGCCCAGCGGCGCAAACGCTCGGCCTGACGGCAACCGTTCGGGACAGACACCAAGAGTGTCTGTCCCAGTCGCTCCCGACAACGAAGGCTTCGCCGGCTGGGTGTCGAAGATGAACGCGCGTTTTCGGGACAAACCAGCGCCGGTGGGGCCGGCCCGGCGCTGACGCGGACGGCGCGGATCACTCAGCAAGTCTATGCGGGCGAAATCGCCAGAGTTTCCCCGGCGCGCTCGGCCATTCGCTTTGCCAAGACGACCTGGCTTACGTTGATCACGACGCCGAGAAACCCCACGAGTATGGCATCGATAGTTAGCATGGAGATTGCGAGCCAGGGCGCACGTCCGACCGCGCCGTAGCCCAACGCATAGTGGGCCGCCATAAGGGGCAGTGGCGCCAAGATCATAAGCGCAAGACCCCAAAAAATTGATCCCCAGGCACGACGGAATGATGATTTCAAGGTCGCTCGCGGGTCTCCCAGCGCAGCGCCGACTGCCCACGGCACAATGATCAAGCTTATCGGAAAGGTTGCGACGGTAAAAATTGCCATCCCGGTGGCGGCGATTCTGCGGTCCACTCCAGCCAAGTGAAGAAGGTCGCCGCCAAAGATGATCAGCAAGCCCAGGCTGGCGCTGAACACGAAAAACGCTGTGTATCTTCGCACGGCTGATCGATCGAAGGCCATCGCGTCCTTCGGCGACCCGGTAACGATGAAGCGCGCAGTCCAGTATCCCAGCAGGACGATCCAGCCCACTTTGAGACTTCCCGCTATCATTCGCGCCGGATCGTGGCCCGCAGCCTTCATTCCCGCGAAGCTCGCATAAAAGCCCGTCCGCCACTCCACCACGTGCTGCAAACCTTCGACGCCAATGATGGCCGCCGCGAGAATCGGGATCGCGACCAGAAACCGCCAGGCTCCCGCATAGGTCTGGCGCAAGGCCGTCCCGAAATTCATGGATACTCCCCGCGACCTATCGCCCATCGTTCAGATAGGCTCGAGGCCTGTTACCCACAAGCTCTGATTGCACCGACCTTCAGCGAGTGCATCGTCGGCGTTCTGGATTCAGCGCCGGTGTCCATGCTCCACCTCAAACATCGCGCCGAACTCCACCGTTGGCAGCGGGGGATTCACCCCCACTCAAAGTCGACATCGCACCACGACGGCTTCTACCCCGGCGGGACCTGGTGAAAGCTCTCGACCAGGCTCCCCGCCACCAGCCGCCAGCCATCGACCAGCACGAAGAAGATCAGCTTGAACGGCAGGCTGACCACCACGGGCGGCAGCATCATCATGCCCATGCTCATCAGCACGCTGGCCACCACCAGGTCGATGACCAGGAACGGCACGAACAGCAGGAAGCCGATCTCGAAGGCGCGCTTCAGCTCGCTGATCATGAAGGCGGGGGTGACCACGCGGATCGGCGTGTCCTGCAGGGTGGCGGGCCTGTCGATCTTCGACAGCCGCACGAACAGAGCCAGATCCTCCCTGTCGACCTGGGCCAGCATGAACTGTTTCACCGGGTCGCCGGCGGCCTCGAACGCCTGGGGCAGCTCCATCTGCTTGTCGAGCAGGGGTCGCACGCCCTCGTCATAGCTGCGCTGCAGGGTCGGGCCCATGACGATGGCTGTGAGGAAGAGGGCGAGGCTGATCAGCACCGCGTTGGGCGGGCTCTGCTGCAGGCCCAGCGCCGTGCGCAGCAGGCTCAGCACCACCGTGATGCGCACGAAGCTGGTGGTCATGATGACGATCGACGGGGCCAGCGACAGCACCGTCAGCAGGCCGATCAGCTGGACGACGCGCTCGGTCAGGCCCGCGCCCGTGCCCAGGTCGATGTTGACCGCCTGGGCCAGGGCCGCGGCGGGCACGACCAGGCTGGCCACGGTCACGCCCAGCGACAGCAACGCCGCCCGGCGCAGGTCCTGGCGGTCGACCTTGATCACGGCCTTGACGAGGCGGGTTAGGGCGGCGCGCATCAGGCGGCGGTCTCCGGGATTTTGCGGCGGCGGGCGGGGGGCTTGAGGGTTTCCAGCGTGCGCCCCTCGCCCAGCAGGATCAGCCGCTCCTCGTCGTCGAGCCGCACCAGCACCAGCCGGCGGGCGGGATCGAGCACCAGGGTCTCGACCAGGGTCAGGCGGCGTTCCTTGCGGGTCATTTGCAGGCGCGACATCGCCTCCGGTCCGAACCGCCGCATGCCCCAGCCGGCCAGCAAGACCAGCCCGATCGTCACCAGCAGGGCGAAGACGGCGCGAAGGATTTCGACGAAGTCCATGGGAGGGGGCTCGGAAGCAGGGCGCCGGAACAGCGGGCCCATGCTCTGCCCTGCAACCCTTAAGGTGCGATTAACCCTGTTTGTTCACCATGTCCGGCGATGGACATTTCCGGCATCCCGCTGTTCGCGATGCTCCGCCAGCGCCTGGGCTACCTGGGCGAGCGGCAGAGAGTCATCGCCCAGAACGTGGCCAACGCCGACACGCCCGGCTACGCCCCGCGCGACCTGAAGGCCTTCACCTTCTCGGCCCAGGTCCAGTCCCAGGCGGGGATGGCGATGGCGCAGCCGTCCCAGACGGCGGCTGGCCATCTGCCCGGAACGGTGCGGCGATCGGGCGGGGCGGGCGCTTTCCGCTCGGCTGTCATGCCGGACTCGGAGACCACCCTCGACGGCAACAAGGTCGTCCTCGAGGACCAGATGATCAAGATGAGCGAGTCGCGGATGGAGTACGAAGCCGCGATCGGATTCTATCAGAAATCCATGGCCCTGCTGCGGATGGCCGCCCGTCCGCCGGGCCGTTGAGCGAGGACTAGATGGCCGAGATCCGATCCCAGTCCGATGCGGCCATGGCCGTCGCCGCGTCCGGCATGCGCGCCCAGCAGTCGCGCATGCGGATCATCGCCGAGAATCTGGCCAACGCCAATTCGACGGCCCGCACGGCCGGTGGCGATCCCTACCGCCGCCAGACGCCGGTGTTCCAGCCCAAGGCCGTCGGTGGCGGCGAGGGCGTGTCGATGAGCCGGGTCGAGGCCGACTCGAGCGCGTTCCGCTCGACGTTCGATCCCGGCCATCCGGCCGCCGACCCCCAGGGGTATGTGAAGCTGCCCAATGTCGATCCGCTGATCGAGGCGCTCGATATGAAGGACGCCCAGCGGGCCTACGAGGCCAACCTCAACGTCATCGAGACGGCGCGCGCGATGGAGATGCGCACCCTCGACCTGCTCAGGAAATAGGGGCGTAAGCCATGATGACCGCCCTTGCCGCCGCCAAGGCCTATGCCGCCGCCGGAAGCGGCGCGCCCCTGGCCGGCGCGGCCCCGGCCGCCGCTGGCGGGCAGGATTTCGGCGACCTGCTCCAGTCGGTGATGAGCAACGCCATGCAGGCGTCGAAGTCCGCCGAGACCCAGATGGCCGCCCAGGTGGCGGGCAAGGCCGAGCTGATCGACGTGGTCACCGCCATCTCCTCGGCCGAGGCCAGCCTCGAGACGGTCATGGCCGTGCGCGACCAGGTGATTTCGGCCTATCAGGAAATCATGCGGATGCCGATCTAGGGCTCGCCGCGAACCTGAACGTCACATAACGACGCGCTCAGGTCGGGCTCAGGTCCGGCCTGTCATCTTCACCCTCGTCAAGTCCCGCTCCCCCCGGATCGTCCGGGTGTCTGGGACCTCCCGAAGGAGTGAAGACCATGAAAAAGTTCCTCGCCGCCGCCGCCGCCGTGGCCACCATCGCCGGCGCCGCCGGCGCCGCCTCCGCCCAGCCGTACGGCGGCCCGGACCGCCCCCGCTACGACGGCGCCTATGGCGGCCAGCACCAGCCCGACGGCGGTTACCGTGGCGACTACCGTGGCGGCTATGGCGCGAACGCCATCGACGCCAAGCAGACCGTCGTCGCCATGCGCATCAACCGCGGCGAGCGGATGGGCGCCCTGACCCGTCGCGAGGCCCGCAATCTGCGCATCGAACTCTGGCAGGTCGCCGACCTGGAGCGCACGTTCCGCATGAGCCGCGGCCTCGACCGCCGCGAAGTGCGCATCCTGAACAACCGTCTCGACCGGCTGGATAGCGTGATCGTGGCCCAGATCCGGGACTCCCGTGACGGCGGCCGCTACGGCCAGGGCTACGGCCAGGGCTACGGCGACCGGGGCTACGGCGATCGCGGCTACGGTGATCGCTACGACCGCGACTAGCCGGCCACACCAGCAATCCCCGCGGGAGGGGGCGGCGCGAGCCGCCCCTTTTCGCATGGCGTCAGGAATCGATGGCCAGAACGCGCCGTTGGTCGTCCAGCCGCACGACCACGTCGGCCGTCACGCCGCCGGCCAGCATGTGGCGGGTGATCCGCTCGAAATGCTGGATGAACCGCGCCAGGGCGGCGCGGCGGTCGGCGGGCAGGTCGCCCGGCGCAAGGCCCAGCAGGCCCGCCTCCTGCTCGCAGCGCCAGTCGAGCACGGCCTCAAACGACGGCGCGGCGAGGAAGATCATCGCGTCGAAGCCGCGGAAGAAGGCCTGGTAGCGGCCGGCCAGGGCCTCGTCGGCATAGCCGCGCCAGATGGCGTTGGGGTCCTCCTCGCGTTCGAGGGCGTTGATCGGCGCGGCCAGCGTCGCCGGATCCTGGCGCGTCGCGCCCAGGCACCAGCCATCGACCAGAATCGCGGCCGGCCGGCCCCTCACGCGCGGCCAGTCCGCCGCCGGGACCCGGTCGTCGGCCAGCTTGTCGAAGGCGGGCAGGGCGGTCACCGAGTCCGGGCCGGCCGCGCGCAGGGCCGCGACCGCGCGGTCGGCCAGGTCGAGGTCGTGAGTCCCGGGCGGTCCACGCACCGCGAACAGCGGGTGGATCCGCGTGGCCAGCTCGGCGCGCTCGGCCCGGGTCAGATAGACATCATCCAGCGAAAAGGCCGCGCCGCCCAGCCGCGCCGCCGCGGCCCGGGCCAGGGTGGTCTTGCCGCAGCCCTGGGCGCCGGAGACGCCGATCAGCGGCGGCCGGTCGGCCGCGCCGCGGGCGGCGGCCAGGTCGCAAACCAGATCGAGCAGGGCGGGCGATATCATGCCGCCAGCCTGGGTCGCGCCGGGCCGTCCGTAAACCCGCATTAACCATAACCAGCCAGTGTGGCTGGACGGTTTTCGATTCCCCAGTGAGGCTTCCCATGAACGGCGCCGAGGTTCTTGACGTCGGGCGCGACGCCATCTGGCTGACGCTGCAGCTGTCGGCGCCCGTGCTGATCGTGGGCCTGGTCGTCGGCGTCGGCATCGGGCTGTTCCAGGCCCTGACCCAGATCCAGGAGGCGACGCTGGTCTACGCCCCCAAGATCGTCGCCATCTTCATTTCGCTGTTGATCTTCCTGCCGCTCATGGGCGCCCTGATGGGCGGGTTCATGAACCATATCGCCGCCCGCATCGCGGCCATGTGAGCGGGGTGGAGGCCTACGCCACAGCCGCCCAGGTCTACGCCGCCGGCCTCGTCTTCGCGCGGATCGGGGCCATGGTCATGCTCGTGCCGGGCCTGGGCGACGCCAGCGTGCCGCCGCGCATCCGGCTGTCGTTCGCGCTGCTGATGTCCTTCGTCCTGACCCCGCTGGTGGCGCACAATCTCGTCGTGCCCACCACCCTCGGCGCGGGGGCCGGGGCGCTGATCCGCGAGACCCTGGTCGGGCTGATGATGGGCTCGATCCTGCGCCTGTTCCTGGCCTCGCTGTCGACGGCGGGCGAGGTGGTGTCGATCCAGACCACGCTCGGCTTCGCCCAGACCGCCAACCCGACCCAGGCCGCGCCCAGCACGACCCTCTCCACCTTCCTGGCCCTGATCGGCACGGTGCTGGTGATGACCACCGACCTGCACCACCTGTTCTTCGGGGCGATGGTCAACTCCTACAAGCTGTTCCCGTTCGGCCACGCGATCATGGTCGGCGACGCGGCGACGCTGGCCGTGCAGACCGTGGCCGGCTCGTTCGCCCTGGGCATTCAGCTGGCCGCGCCGGTGATCGTGTTCTCGATCGTGTTCAACATCGCCGCGGGCCTGGTCGGCCGGGCCATGCCGCAGTTCCAGATCTTCTTCGTCGCCACGCCGCTGTCGGTGATGCTGGGCCTGTCGATCTTCGCCCTCAGCCTGGGGATGATCGGCATGGTCTGGACCAGCCGCTACCGCGAGCTGCTCGAGGTCTTCAGCTAGATGGCCGAAGACAGCGAAGCCGCGTCGAAAACAGAAGAGCCGACACCGAGGAAGCTCGAGGAGGCCCGCAAGCGCGGCGAGGTGGCCCGCTCGCAGGACGTCGCCCAGCTGGCGTCGCTGCTCGGCGCCCTGGGAGTCCTGGCGGTCGGCGGCGGCTGGCTGGCGCGAGACCTGGCCATGCGGCTGCTGCCGTTCGTCGCCCATCCGGCGGCCATCGACATGTCCGGCGGCGGCGTCCTGCTGGTCGCCCGGCAGGCCGGCTGGGCCGCGGCGCCGATCCTGATCGCGGTGATGGGCGGGGCCGCCCTGGCCGGCGCGGCTGGCAACGTGTTCCAGACCGGTCTCTTGTGGTCCGGCGAGAAGCTCAAGCCCGACTTCAAGAAGGTGTCCCCCCAGGAGGGGTTCAAGCGCATCTTCGGCATCGACGGCCTGGTCAACTTCCTCAAGTCGGCGCTCAAGATCCTGGTCACCGGCGCGGTCGCCTGGCTGGCCCTGCGTCACCGGGCCGAGGACCTGGGCAAGCTGGTGGCGATGGATCCGACGGCCGTCCTGCCGATGAGCGTGGTCCTGCTCAAGGCGCTGTTCTACGCGGTGGTCACCTTCCTGGCCGTCACCGCCGGCATCGACTGGCTGTGGCAGCGGCAGCGCTTCACCCAGAAGATGCGCATGAGCCGCGAGGAGCTGAAGGACGAGTACAAGCAGACCGACGGCGATCCGCACGTGAAGGCCAAGCAGAAGCAGATCCGCAACGAGCGGGCGCGTCGGCGGATGATGCAGAACGTGCCCAAGGCCACCGTCGTGGTGATGAACCCGACCCACTACGCCGTGGCGCTGCGCTACGAACAGGGCGTCACCCCGGCGCCGGAGTGCCTGGCCAAGGGGATGGACGAGCTGGCCCTGCGCATCCGCGCCGTGGCCGAGGAGCACGGCGTGCCGGTGATCGAGGACGCGCCCCTGGCACGGGCCCTCTACGCGGCGGTCGAGGTCGATGAACAGATTCCCGAGGCCCACTTCGAAGCGGTGGCGAAAGTCATCGGCTTCATCATGGGCGCGGCGCAGCGCCGGCGGGCGAAGAACGCCGGCACACGCGCCCGGGCGCTTTAGCGAGTAACATCCCGATGAGTGATTCGACCGCCACCCCGGCTGGACTGATGACCGAGCCTGCGCCGACAGGGCCGCGTGAGCGGCGTTTCGATCCGTTGACCCTCGCGGCCGGCGGCTTCTTCCTGTTGGCCGTGGGGTTCGCGGCGGTGCCGGTGCTCGCCAGGGTCAACAGCGAGACGGTGGCCAGCACGCTGTTGCTGGCCGGTCTGGCGGGCGTCGCCTTCCTCGGCCTGCTCGCGTTCCGCAGTGGCAACACGCCCATCGTGATCGAGGACGAGAGCGCGGAGTCCTTCATCGAAGCCCTCGGCGAGGCCGCCGCCGTGGCCGGGCCGGACGGCCGCCTGCACGCGGCCAACGCGCCGTGGCGCGCCGCGCTCGGGGCCCTCAAGCGCCTGCCGCGCAACGGCCATGCCGCGCCCGGACTGTTCGCCGCCCTGGCCAGGGCGCGCAAGGGAGAGATCAGCCGCGCGGCGGTGCGGGTCGGACGCGAGGAGTGGCCGGTGTCGGTCGCGCCGCTCGGCTCGGGCCGGTTCCTGCTGCGGCTCGACGCGGCGAGTGGCGAGACCCTGCGTCTGGCCGCGGCCGCGCCGGCCCTTCCGGCGGTCGCCGCGCCGCCGCCGGTGGTCGCCCCCACCGGGCCCGCGGCGCTGGACGCCTTCGCGGCCGCCTCGCCGTTCGGCGCGGCGATGCTGGAGGGGCCGGAGGTGTTCGGCGCGGTGATCGTCGAGGCCAACCCGGCCCTGACCGCCATGACCGGCGGCAAGGCCGCCGCCGGCATGACCTTCGGCGACCTGATCGATCCCGCCTCGCGCATCGACGCGGGCTTCGGCGCCGGCGAGGGCCGCGCCGGGCCGATCGAGGTGCGGCTGGCGCACGACCCCGCGCAGATCTCGCACCTGTACCTGGCCCGCACCGATGGCCGGCTGGTGGCCTATCTGGTCGATGTCACCGAGCAGAAGCAGATCGAGCTGCAGCTGGCCCAGAGCATGAAGATGCAGGCCATCGGCCAGATGGCCGCCGGCATCGCCCACGACTTCAACAACCTGCTGACGGCCATCCAGCTGCGCCTGGACGAGCTGCTCGAGCGCCATTCCCTTGGCGACCCCAGCTATGAGGGCCTGACCTCGATCAAGGGCGCCGCCGCCCGCGCCGCCGACCTGGTCCGCAAGCTGAAGACCTATTCCCGCCAGGAAACGGTCCAGCGCGAGGTGCTCGACCTGGGCGAGATGATCAGCGACTTCGAGGTGCTGCTGCGCCGGCTGCTGCGCGAGAACGTCAAGCTGGAGACCGAGTACGGCCGCGACCTGCCGCTGGTGCGGGCCGACAAGGGCCAGCTCGAGATCGCGGTGATGAACCTGACGCTGAACGCCCAGGACGCGCTGATCAGCGCCAAGGGCGGCGGCAAGGTCTGGCTCAAGACCGCCAAGGTCACCTATGCCGAAGCCGCGGCGCTCGGTTACGGCGGTCCGCCGATGGGCGAGATGGCCATGATCGAGGTGGCCGACGACGGTCCGGGCATTCCCCAGGCGGTGATCGGCAAGATCTTCGATCCCTTCTTCACCACCAAGGCGGTGGGCGAGGGCACGGGCCTGGGCCTGGCCCAGGTGTTCGGCATCGTCAAACAGTCGGACGGCTGGATCGAGGTGCTTTCCCCGCCGGAGCAGGGCGCCACCTTCCGCATCTTCCTGCCCGTGCATGTGCCCAGCGCCACGGCGCCGCGGCCGGTGGCCGTGCCGGCCGCCACGGCCGCGCGGCCGCGTCCGGCGCGCGACCTGTCGGGCAACGGCCGCATCCTGTTCGTCGAGGACGAGGAGGCCGTGCGCGGCATCGCCGCCACCCTGCTGCGCAAGCGCGGCTATGAGGTGCTGGAAGCCTCCGACGGCGAGCAGGCGCTGCTCCTGGCCGAGGAGAACGCCGGCGAGATCGACCTGCTGATCAGCGACGTGATGATGCCGGGCATGGACGGCCCGACCCTGCTGAAGAAGGCCCGCATCCACCTGGGCGACGCGCCGGTGATGTTCATCAGCGGCTACGCCGAGGCCGAGTTCTCCGACCTGCTGGAGGGCGAGACCGGCGTCTCCTTCCTACCCAAGCCGCTCGACATCAAGACCCTGGCCGAACGCGTCAAGCAGCAGCTGCGGCCGGCGGCGTAGGTAGAAATTCGTCGTTTTCCCAACGCTTAGCCTGGGCTCCTTCTCCCTTCCTCCTCGATGGAGGAAGGGTCGGGGATGGTGGTGTGGCCGCGATTGCGCGGGCAGAGCGCTGTAGGGCGCCGGCGCCTTGCAGAGCCTTTCGCCCAGGCTGAGCGGCCACACCACCACCCAACCCTCCTCCATCGAGGAGGAGGGCTTTTCTGGGTGCTTGGCCCCGCCTGTTGGCTCTCCCCAGCGAGCCTGCTTCGCTTCCAGGCGAAGGGCGTTGAGGTGAGCACCTCAGCTGCATTGGCATACAAGTTCTTGTATATTCGATTGGCCAAGCCCGTACTCGGCGGAACCGGTGGCGTTTCCGACGAGCGGCGCCTGGACGAAGGACATCGCGCTCGCGACACGCCGCTACAGGGAATTGCCAGGAGTTTTGAAGCCGTGAGCAACGAGCGTTTTGCCAGCGTCTGGGACGCCATCGAGAACACGCCCGCCGAGGCGCAGAACATGAAACTGCGGTCGCGACTGATGATGGCGGTGAAGGATCATATCGAGCGTGGCGGCCTGAGCCAGGCCCAGGCGGCCCAGCTGTTCGGCGTCACCCAGCCCCGCATCTCCGACCTGGTGCGCGGCAAAATCGATCTGTTCAGTATCGACACCTTGATCAACATGCTCGCGGCGGCCGGCCTGCATGTGGAGATGCGCATCGCCGAAGCGGCGTGAACGTTCACTGTGGCTTCGTCTGACCGGCAGATGTGTGCGGAAAACGAGGGGACGGCATGCTCATTTCTAGGACCCCTTCAGAGCCCTCAGACCGCTTGGTGTGAAATGAATTTACTGTCTCCATTCCCCTCTGGCGTCTTGGAAAATATTGATATTCTTATCTCTCGCCAGCGATATGAAACATTATACTTCCTTCAGCTAACTCATATCCCGCCATCAACGATTCCGACATATAGGCTATCCCGCGATTTCGATCGTTGAGACATCTCAAAGCAAATTCTCCAGCTACAAACGGCGCCTCTCGTATTCGATACTTGTACCGAAAACCAAGTTCTACCACCCTTCTAGCGGGCAACACTTTTCCCAAAATTCTTAACTTGGCGATTTTCCTTTCAGCGCCTTGGCAATCTTCCGGAGAAATAAGTAATATCAATGAGTATATAGCAATGGGGTCACCGTTGTCGGCCCAGTATTCTATTTCTCTAATACTGAAGTATTTTGCTACGCAGTCGACGTCGACGTCATTTAATTTGTCTCCGATATTGCCTTCAAGGAGTTTGTGTTCCTGCGCAGGAAAAATTGTCTCATCGTAAAATGACGTGACACTTATCGTCTTCTCTGAGCCCGGAGGGGGTACGCTGATCAGGCAGGTGCTATCCGGGCTTGATGCTGTTCTTATTCGCACTTTCCGCAAATCATCGGCTTGTGACTGCCCACCAACGGGGCCGGGCAAAAGGAGCGCCGATAGCGCAAGGGCCACTACGAATGCTCGTTTCATCACCGCTCCCTCCCAGCTTCCCCGTCACCCCATCGGCGACCGCAGACATCCCAGCAGGCAGCGGGACTTGTCGGTCGTCAACGCTCAAGTTGTGAGCGATCGGTGACACACGCTGTTGAAATGGTCGGCCCCGGCGCCTGGCGCATTACGCCGAATTAACCGCCCCCCGCGTTGCCGCGACGGCGGTGGCGGAATACCCCTTGCCGCAATCGTTTTCAGCGCCTGGGAGGGCCTGCCCCGTGCAAAGCCGTCGTGAACTGCTCTTCTCCGCCGCGGCCTCCGCCGCCGTCGCCGCCGCCATTTCGCCCAAGGACGTCTTCGCCGCCGCCACCGCCTCGCCGGGCAGCGATCCGGCCACTGCGGCCAGGGTGAACGCGCTCTATGACGACATGGTCGCCCGCCAGCTTCGGCGTTCGCCGGAAACCGCCACCAGCCTCGGCATCGACACGGGCGACATGGCCTGGACCAAGTCGCTGCTGTCCGACGCCTCCCTCACCGCCCAGAAGGAAAACGGCGCGACCGGCATCGAGCAGCTCAAGGCGCTGCGGGCGATCGACCGCAGCAAACTCGCCGGGCTCGACGCGGCCAGCTACGACACCGTCGAATTCGTTCTGGCCAATGGCAAGGCGTACACCGAGACCTTCGAGTACAACGGCGCCTATGGCGGCGCGCCCTATGTCATCTCGCAGCTGACGGGCGCCTACCAGCAGGTCCCGGACTTCATCGACAGCCAGCACAGGATCGAGAGCAAGGCCGACGCCGACGCCTATCTGTCGCGGGTCGAGGAATTCGGCCGGGTGCTCGACCAGGAGGTCGAGGTCGCGCGGCATGACGCCGCGCTCGGCGTGATCCCCGCCGACTTCACCATCGACAAGGCCCTGATCCAGTTCAAGGCCATGCTGGGCGTCGCGCCGGACGCCTCGCCGCTGGTCACCTCGGTGGCGCGCCGCGCGAAGGAGAAGGGCATCACCGGCGACTACGCCGGCGTCGCCGAAAAGCTCTACGCCGAGAAGGTCCGCCCGGCCCTGGCCCGCCAGGCCGCGCTGCTGGAAAGCTGGCGTCCGAAGGCCGTGCACGACGCCGGCGTGTGGCGCCTGCCCAAGGGCGAGGACTACTACCTGACCTCGCTGGCGAACTACACGACCTCGAAGATCACCCCGGACGAGGTGCACCAGACCGGTCTGGACATGGTCGCCAGCCTGGGCGCCCAGTGCGACAAGCTGATGCGCAAGGCCGGCTATACCAGCGGCACGGTCGGCGAGCGCTTCCGCCAGATGTATTCGGACCCCAAACAGCACTATCCGAACACCGACGAAGGCAAGGTCCAGCTGATCGCCGACCTCAACAAGAAGGTCGAGGCGATCACGCCGCTGCTGCCGAAATACTTCGGCCAGCTGCCCAAGGCGCCGCTGGAGATCCGCCGCGTGCCCAAGGCCATCGAGGCCGGCGCGCCGGGCGGCTACTACAATTCGCCGACCCTCGATGGCTCGCGGCCGGGTATCTACTGGATCAATCTGCGCGACAGCGCCGAGCAGCCGCGCTTCACCCTCTCGACCCTGACCTATCACGAGGCGATTCCGGGCCACCACCTGCAGCTGTCGCTGAACAACGAGGCCGGCGACCTGCCGCTGATCCGCAAGATGATCGGCTTTTCCGGCTACAGCGAGGGCTGGGCGCTCTACGCCGAGCAGCTGGCCGTCGAGATGGGCCTGTACGAGCACGACCCGGTCGGCCAGATCGGCATGCTGCACGACGCCATGTTCCGCGCCGTGCGGCTGGTCGTCGACAGCGGCATGCACCACAAGCGCTGGAGCCGTGAGCAGGCGGTCAAATACTACATCGACAACATCGGCGACCAGGAAGCCAGCGCCATCACCGAGATCGAACGCTATGTCGTCTGGCCGGGCCAGGCCTGCAGCTACATGGTCGGCAAGATCGAGTTCCTGCGCCTGCGCGACAAGGCCCGGAAGGCGCTGGGCCGCCGGTTCGACATCCGCAAGTTCCACGACGCCTGCCTGCTGTCGGGCGGCGTGCCGCTGACGGTGCTTGAGCGCGTGGTCGATGGCTATATCGCCGGCGCGAAATAGGGCGGATGCAGGGCGGGGACGGACACCCAGACCTCCATGCGCGTCGCGTCAGGTCGCTTATGGGGCAAGCCGGATTAGTCCTGGCGTCTCCCTCACCTCAAACGACAGCTATGGTGTCCCGGTACACTTGCTTCCGGCCCATGGCTGCGCGCCGGACTGAGCCAGTTGTGGTCTGTGGTCGGAGGAGGTCGCTATGCGACGACGCGACGGCTGGCCGTCATGGGGTGTTCTGCTGGGCGTCGTCGGCCGCGATGAGGATCAGCAGCACGATGAGCGCCACGCTGTACTCGCTCCCGCCCGTCCCGTGCTCGCCGACAAACCAGCCGAGCCTGGCGTGAATGAGAACAATGCCTCCGAATACGATCACAAACAGGAACCCGGCGGCCCAGCGAACCCACCGCCGAAAGATCAACGCCAGTCCCGCCAGCAACTCGACAATGGTGATGAGCCAGACCCACGCGAGCCCGGCGGGAAATCCCACCCCTTCCATGAACTGCGCGAACTGGGGAATCGTCCAAAGTACAATCCGTCCCACGGCATGCGCCATGAAGAAGACGGCCGTCGCGACACGCGCCAGGCAGAACGCCTGAGCGAGGGTGAGCCATGGGATGCCCTTGGCCAGCCTGGTGATCATTGTAGCTCTTCCCCTCAAGTTCAATGTGGCCTCCCGCCGGGACAGGACGACAATCCTCGGGCCCGCGCCGGAACACCGGCAAACCGGCCGAGCGGCTTCCGCCCTCCGCCGCCGCTTCGTGTCAGGACCTTTCAGGGCCGACGCTATTCATGTTTCAGTCCAGCTTCATCCGTCGAAAAACCAGGATGCGTCTCTGAACCGACGAGGCGAGGACAATTCGGCGAACGGCGGCGAGGAACCGACGAACGCCACGAGACTGCGGCTGCCGGGAGATGACGTTGACAATCACACCCCGGGGGCCAGCGACCGACGCCAAGGACCTGGCCCGCAGCGATTTCTGGCGCGCGACCTGGCAGGTCAGTGGCGCCTATTGGTTGTGCTACCTGGTGTTGAACTGCGTGCTGTGGGGAATGGCGGGCTGCGACCCGGCGGACAGATTTCTCGGCAAGTTGATCCTGCTTTCGTTCTGCGCGGTCGTCAGCCTGTTGATGACAGCGGTCCTTTACCGTCTTCGACATATGAAATTCATAAACAAGGCTCAGCTATGCTTAATAATGGCGGCGTGTGGATCTCCGTCGTTTTGTATCGCCGACCACTTTATATTTGCTGTGCTCATTTATCCAAAGACTATTATTCCAAATATTGAATATTTCACGTACTCAATGATTGAAGGGTTTTCTATTTTCTTTGGATGGTCTTCGCTTTCTTTAGCAATGCTATTCAACGCAGATGTTCGCGATCGCGAACGCCTCCTTGCCGCCGCCCGGGAAGAAGCGCTGGGGGCCCAGATGAGAGCCCTCCGCTATCAGGTGAACCCCCACTTCCTGTTCAACACGCTGAACTCGGTTGCCGGCCTGATTGAGGAAAATGCAGCGGACCGTGCCGGAAGGATCGTTCTGTCCTTGTCGACCTTTCTGCGGACGACATTGACGCTGGACCCCATTCAGAGCGTTCGGCTGGCTGACGAGCTGGCGCTTCAGGAGGACTATCTGGAGATCGAACGCGAGCGCTTCAGCGACAGGATGGCGCTGGACATCGAAGTGAGGGACGGCGCCAGCGAAGTCATGGTGCCGAGCCTGATCCTGCAGCCGCTGATCGAAAACGCCATGAAGCATGGTGTGGGCGCAACAAGCGGAAAGGTCAGCATCTCAATCCTCGCCTCGCGCCAAGCGGGGCGCCTGCGGGTAACGATAGAGAACGATATGCCGGCCGCTGGTCGTGCCCACGCAACTGTCGGCTCGGGCATTGGCCTTCGCAATGTCGCGCAAAGAGTCAGGGCTCTTTTCGGAGACCAGGGCTACGTTGCCTTCGGACCGTGCCGGCCGGGCCGCTACCGGGCTGAGCTCGAACTGCCATGGATCCTGGCATGAACGCGCCATCTGTTCTCGTCGTTGATGACGAGCCACTCGCGCGCCGTCGCGCCGTCAGGCTCTTGCGACAGCTCGTCGATGTTGGCTCGATACAGGAGGCCGGCGACATCGAGCAGGCTCGCTCGATTTTGGACGCGGCCTCGATTGACGTGCTGCTGCTCGATATCCAGATGCCGGGAGGATCTGGATTTGATCTACTCGAAACCCTGTCCTCACCCCCGGGAGCCGTCGTCTTTGTCACGGCTTTCGACGACCAGGCGCTCAGGGCCTTCGAGGCCCAGGCCACCGACTACATCACCAAGCCGATCGACCCCGGTCGGTTGCAGGCCGCGTTTCGCCGGGCGATGAACGTCGTTCATGCGCGCGCCAACCTGGACCGCATTTCCGAACTTGCCGAGACGGTCAAGGCATTGAGACGCTCGGGCGCGGGCCGGCCCCGAGGCCTCAGTGAATTCTGGGTCAAGGTGCGCAACGACTATGTCAGATTGCCTGCGGCGGGGATCAGCCACTTTCAGGCTGATCGGGACTATGTCCAGATCCATGCCGCCTCCGGGACCTACCTGCATCATGAGAGTCTGGCGTCTCTGGAGCGCCGGTTGGACGACGAAGAGTTCGTGCGGGTTCACCGCAGCACCATCGTCCGACGTGACCATATCGTCCGCATCAAGACCAATCCTCTATCGTCCATGATCGCGGTCCTGGCCGACGGATCGGAGATCCGCGTCGGCCGAACCTATGCCTCGACCGTTAGGAGCCGTCTGGCGAAACCCGGCTGACGTCGCGGGCAAGACATCACGTTTGATTTTTACAGGAGCACCATTTCCCCTTTTGTCCGCCTCGTGGCGCGCTTTCATGCGGCATCGTTGGCCGCGCGCAAGGAAATCGCGCTCTTGCGCGCCTCGCCGTCCCGTTGATGCGCGTCATTGCGTTCGACGGCGCGTTTCCGGTCAGTTCGATATCCTGGACACCGCGGGGCGGCGCCCGGCCAAACCTGGTCTCCTCCAACGTCCTCCCCGCCAGGCCTCCCGTAAGAGCAGCGAAGGGGGAAGACCCCTGTCGTCTTGAGCGCGGCCGGGCATTGAACGCCGAATCCGGAGCATCCCGCGGACGCCAAGGCGTCTTTTGCATCGGCGCGTCGATCGCGACCGGCTCGGCGAGATCAGTCCTTCCTCGCCGCCGCCGCTCCAGGCAGCTCCGCGCGCCCCTGGCGCAGCACCTGCCGCGCATCGACGATCCGAATGTCCGTCATCATGTCGAGATAGGCGTCAAGCCAGGGTTTGTGGCTGGCGCCAACGATGACGAGCACCCGCCCGCCCGGGGCCGTCGCGGCGGCCTCGCGAATGTTGGCGGCCATGCGCAGGTTTCTCGCTTCCCACTCGCCCATGCGCACGCGGCCGGCGTCTTGAGGGTAGGCGCGATCGATCATGATCAGCCATTGCGCGCGCGCGTCCACAAGGCCGGCGCCTGGCGCATTGATCTCAAGGTAGGTGTCGAGCGCCTCGGCCGCGTCACGCAGCCGATCGCCCGATTGGGCGAGGCGAGCGAAGTCCGGACGCGCCAACCCCTCCGCGATGCCGGGATCGGCCCCGATCGCCGCCCCGAGCACCTCGGCGATCGGGAAGATGAGATCTAGCCCCGATTGATCATCCATCGGATGCAGGCGCTCCAGGCCCAGCCTGGCCGCCAGACGGGCGCCGATGAGCGCGCTTTCGTTCTTGCGGGCGGCAAAGGCTTCGAGTTGCGCCCCTATCGTTTGCGGAAAATCGTCGGCAACCCGCTCGGACGGCGAGAGACGCCACCATTGCACAAGGGCGGAGTTGGGATCGCCCGACGCCAGGAACAACATGGCCATGCGCCGGCGCCGGGCGGCGGTCGGCTCAGCGCCAAGCGCCGACAATGCGGCCCGCGCTTCGGCCTCCGCCGCGGGGAGATCCAGGTCCGTGTGCGCGCGCGCCGCGGCCGCCAGGGTCAGGGCTGACGATCCGAAACCCTTTGCGACACCGGGATAGACAGCCTGATACGCCGACAGGGCCGAGAGACTTTCGCCAGACAAGTTCTCAATCGCGATGACGTCTGGATGGAACGACTGGAGCCTCTGCAGCAGTCCCTCAAGCGCCGCGGGGTCGAACTCAGCCGGCGTCATCGAAAGATGCGGCGTCGCAAGAACGAGAACTTCGGTCCGCTCGCCCGCGACCTCCTGGTGATAGTCACGGGGGTCGAAGGCGCCGCCCGCCAGGGCCGACGCCTGCGCCCCGCCGATCGACAGAAACGCGCCGGCGGCGACCGCGGCCATCAAACGACGCATGCTCATTCTGTCCTCCAGGGCGCCGGGGGAGGGGGGGGCAATTCCAGCACCGGCACTGTGTGACGCCCACCGGCGTGGCGCCGTGCGCAACACAGTACCGTGGAGGAAATGGAACGGAAATAGGGGGAGGCAGGAGCCCTGTCCCCCCTTGTCCGCCTCGTGGCGCGCTATCACGCCGACATCATCGACCCCGGCCTCCGGCCGCTTCACCCTGCTCCCGGCGGGAGCGGGCACAATTTTTACGCGTATCAATGAGAACATATTGCCAACCGGAACAAACCATGATCATAGTTCGTTCGTCGCCCGACGCGGGCCGGCAGAATCGTGGAATAAGGACGGCTCCCATGAACCAGGCGGCTTTGAGACTCGTGACACGCGACGAAGGTGACAAGCAGCGCGCGCTCGAGGCGGCGCTGGCGCAGATCGACCGGGCTTTCGGCAAGGGCTCGGTGATGCGGCTGGGCTCCAAGAGCAAGATCGAGGTCGAGGCGGTGCCGACCGGCTCCCTCGGGCTGGACATCGCGCTGGGCATCGGCGGCCTGCCCAAGGGGCGGGTGGTCGAGATCTACGGACCGGAAAGCTCGGGCAAGACGACCCTGGCGCTGCACGTCGTGGCCGAGGTGCAGAAGGCCGGCGGCACGGCCGCCTTCGTCGATGCCGAGCATGCGCTCGATCCACAGTACGCCCGCAAGCTGGGGGTCAATCTCGACGACCTGCTGGTGTCCCAGCCGGACACCGGCGAACAGGCGCTGGAGATCACCGACACCCTGGTGCGCTCGAACGCCGTCGATGTGATCGTCATCGACTCGGTGGCGGCCCTGACGCCGCGCGCCGAAATCGAGGGCGAGATGGGCGACAGCCTGCCGGGCCTGCAGGCGCGCCTGATGAGCCAGGCGCTGCGCAAGCTGACCGCCTCGATCTCCAAGGCCGGCACCCTGGTCATCTTCATCAACCAGATCCGCATGAAGATCGGCGTGATGTACGGCAGCCCGGAGACGACCACGGGCGGCAACGCGCTGAAGTTCTATGCCTCGGTGCGGCTGGACATCCGCCGCACGGGCTCGGTCAAGATCCGCGACGAGATCGTCGGCAACAATGTCCGGGTCAAGGTGGTCAAGAACAAGGTCGCCCCGCCGTTCCGCGAGGTCGAGTTCGACATCATGTACGGCGAGGGCATCTCCAAGCTGGGCGAGATCATCGACCTGGGCGTCAAGGCCGGGGTGATCGACAAGTCGGGCTCCTGGTTCTCGTTCGGCGACCAGCGCATCGGCCAGGGCCGCGACAACGTGCGCGAGTTCCTCAAGAAGAACCCCGACATCGCCAAACAGATCGAGGACGCGGTGCGCGGCAAGTCCGAGATCATCGAGGAGGAGCTGCTGGTCGGTCCCTCCGACGACGCCGACGAGGGCTGATCCGGCCCCGACCGGTTCGCGGCGCGCCTCTCCGCGCCGGGCGCCTGCCCACCCGCCGCCCGCGCGGCCCCGCGGGGTCCGCCGCGATCGAAGGACGTCCGGCTCCACCGCCGGGCGTCCTTTTTCGCATGCAGGAACGCCCCTCTTCCCGGAGGGAGAAGGTGGCCTGCGGAGCAGGTCGGATCAGGGAATACAGCGGTGGGCGGCCCCAACCTGGTCGCGGGCTTTTCAGGACGCCTTCAGCTGTTGACCGGGCGCCCCCCTTCGGCCTCGACGCAATTGCGAGCTCCGGCCGGTCGCCCTGGTCAAGGACAGGCCCCTTCGGGCCCACCGCCGCGCGGCCGCGAAGCGGTCCTTGAGCGGGCCGTCCGCCGGAGCAACACTGGCCGTCAAGACATCGGGGCGCGGTCCGCCGCGTGGACGATGGGCGCCGCTCGACGCCCTGCCTGGCCACCATCCACCCGGCCTTCAAACCCGCCGCCGCGCCCTTTTCCTTTGTGACCGCGCCGCCCCTTGGCTAATGAGCCCCTTCAATCCACACCCGGCGACGGCGTCCGCGCCCGGACCGACAACAGCCTGGCCGACCGATGAAGAGTCTCAACGATATCCGCAGCGCCTTCCTCGACTATTTCGGGAGCCAGGATCACCTGGTGACCCCGTCCGCGCCGCTGGTGCCGCGGAACGATCCGACCCTGCTGTTCGTCAACGCCGGCATGGTGCCGTTCAAGAACGTGTTCACCGGCGCGGAGACCCCGCCCGCGCCGCGCGCGGCCTCGTCACAGAAGTGCGTGCGCGCCGGCGGCAAGCACAACGATCTGGACAACGTCGGCTACACGGCCCGCCACCACACCTTCTTCGAGATGCTCGGCAACTTCTCGTTCGGCGACTATTTCAAGGAACAGGCGATCGTCCACGCCTGGACCCTGCTGACGCGCGACTTCGGTCTGCCGAAGGACAAGCTGCTGGTCACCGTCTACCACACCGACGACGAGGCGGCCGCCCTGTGGCGCGCAGTCGCCGGCCTGCCCGACGACCGGATCATCCGCATCGCCACCAGCGACAACTTCTGGTCGATGGGCGACACCGGCCCCTGCGGCCCCTGTTCGGAAATCTTCTACGACCACGGCGAGGGCATCTTCGGCGGCCCGCCCGGCAGCGCCGACGAGGACGGCGACCGGTTCATCGAGATCTGGAACCTGGTGTTCATGCAGTTCGAGCAGCACCTCGACGGGTCGCGCACCGACCTGCCCAGGCCCTCGATCGACACGGGCATGGGCCTGGAGCGGATCGCCGCGGTGATGCAGGGCGTGCACGACAACTATGACGTCGATCTGTTCCGCACCCTGATCGCCGCCAGCGAAGAGGCCACCGGCGTCAAGGCCGTGGGCGACCGCGCGCCGTCGCACCGGGTCATCGCCGACCATCTGCGTACGGCCTCGTTCCTGATCGCCGACGGCGTCACGCCCTCGAACGAGGGCCGCGGCTACGTCCTGCGCCGGATCATGCGCCGGGCCATGCGCCACGCCCATCTGCTGGGCGCGGCCGAGCCGCTGCTGCACCGCCTGGCCCCGACGCTGGTGGCGGAGATGGGCGGCGCCTATCCCGAGCTGCGCCGCGCCCAGCCGGCCATCGTCGACACCCTGCGCCAGGAGGAGGAGCGGTTCCGCGTCACCCTCGGCCGCGGCATGGGCCTGCTCGACGAGGCCACGGCCGGCCTGGCCGCCGGCGGGGTGCTGGGCGGCGAGGTCGCCTTCAAGCTCTACGACACCTACGGCTTCCCGCTCGACCTGACCCAGGACGCGGTGCGCGCCAAGGGGCTGACCGTCGATACCGACGGCTTCGACGCGGCGATGGACCGGCAGCGCGAGATGGCCCGCGCCAACTGGGCCGGCTCGGGCCAGCAGGCCGCCGGCACCCAGTGGTTCGCCATCCGCGACCGGCTCGGCCCGACCGCGTTCACCGGCTACGACGGCGTCGACGGGACCGGCGACCTGCTGGCCCTGGTCAAGGACGGCGCCGAGGTCTCCGAGGCCGGCGTCGGCGAGACGGTCCAGGCCCTGTTTGACCGCACCCCCTTCTACGCCGAGAGCGGCGGCCAGGCCGGCGACGTCGGCCTGATCGACTGGGCCGGCGGCTCGGCCCGCGTGATCGACGCGCAGAAACAGGCCGGCGACCTGCATGTGCATGAGCTGGAGATCGTTTCGGGCGCCCTCAAGCCCGGCCAGGCCGTGACCCTCCGCGTCGATCCGGCCAATCGCGCGACCACGCGCGCCAACCACTCGGCCGCCCACCTGATGCACGCGGCCCTGCGCCATGTGCTGGGCGAGCACGTGACCCAGAAGGGCCAGATGGTCGATGGCGAGCGCCTACGCTTCGACTTCAGCCACGGCGGCCCGCTGACGACCGACGAGCTGACCCGCATCGAGGACGAGGTCAACGCCGTGGTGCTGCAGAACCGCGCGGCCGAGACGAAGATGATGGCCCCGCAGCAGGCCATCGAGGCCGGGGCCATGGCCCTGTTCGGCGAGAAATACGGCGACGAGGTGCGCGTGCTGACGCTGGGCCAGAGCCTGGCCGGGCAGGGCGCCTATTCGGTCGAGCTGTGCGGCGGCACCCACGTGGCCCGCACCGGCGACATCGGCCTGTTCAAGATCGTCAGCGAGAGCGGCATCGCCGCCGGCGTGCGCCGCATCGAGGGCCTGACCGGCGAGGCCGCGCGCCGTTGGCTGCAGGACCAGGCCAATGTGGCCCGGGAGATCGCCGACCGGTTCAAGGTTCCCGTGGCCGAGGCGCCGGCCCGGGTCGAGGCCCTCGACGCCCAGCGCCGCAAGGCCGAGAAGGACCTGGCCGAGGCGAAGAAGACCCTCGCCCTGGGCGGCGGCGGCGCCGGCCCCGTGGCGGCCGAGGACGTCGGCGGCGTCAGCTTCATCGGCAAGGTGCTTGACGGCGTCGGTGGCAAGGAACTGCGCGGCCTGGCCGAAGAGTTCCGCAAGCAGGCGGGCGTGGTGGCCATCGTCGGCACGGCCGACGGTAAGGCGGCCGTGGCGGTGGCCGTCGCCTCGGACCTGACCGGCCGCTTCAACGCCGCCGACCTCGCCCGCGCCGCCGTGATCGCCATGGGCGGCCAGGGCGCCGGCGGCAAACCCGACTTCGCCCAGGGCGGCGCGCCGGACGACAGCCTGGCGGCGGAGGGCGTCGCGGCGGTGCGGGCGGCGCTGGGTTGACCGCGAGGGGACATGTTCCGGCGATAGCCGGTACGTGTCCCCGACCAGGCGGCTGTTCATGTACCTGAAAAGTACGCGTCCCCTTTTCGCGTCCCCTTTTCGTCGGCGATCCAGACGCCGAGGCGCTGCTAGCCGACCTCAAGCGCGAGGCCGACGAGGACGACTGGGGCGCCGATCAGGCCCGCGTGACGATCTTGGCCTGGCCCGCCTGGACCTTGGCCTGCACGGCGTCGGCCAGACGCCGGCGCAGGGCGTCGGACAGGCGGCCATAGCGCCACCAGGCTCCGCTGGGCTTGCGGGCGGGGCGCAGATCGTGGCCGGGCCAGCGGGTGATGTTGAGCTCGGAGGTGACGATCCAGCTTGGGCGCTCCAGTCCCAGCGCGCCGCCGGGCAGCGCAATCTTGTCGTCATGGGCGGGCTCGGTCCCGGTGATCGGCATGACGACCACGCGTCGGCCGCCGTCCAGCACCGCCACGATGACGCAGCGCCGGTCCTTGACGCCTTCCAGCAGGCCGGCCGCGCGCTCGTGCGCCCACAGGTAGGCGAACTCGATGACGTCGCCCCGCTCGGGCCCGCGCGGCTCAGCCAATGATGGTGTCGCCGTCTTCGGCCGGGCCGGGAGCGCTCAGCTGGTCCAGGTCTTGGAGGATCGCGCTCGCCAGATCGGCCGGAAGCTCGGCGGTGAGATAGGTCTGCCGCTCCTGGTCCCTCAGGCGCTCATAATCCTCATAGGCCAGCAGCACATGGCGCGGCCGGCCGTGGGCGGTGATCACCACGGGCTGGCGCAGGGCCTTGTCGGTGACTTCCTTCCAATGGCGCAGGGCCTCCTTGGACGTGACCGTCCTGGCCGGGTCTTGTTCTGCGAGCGCCGCCATTGTCACCTCCAAGATCAGATAAGCTGTAAATTACGACTTGGACGACCTTCAATCAAGCCCGCTTCCCTCTTAGCCGCTAAAGGGCCGCAGGCCCCTTCGTCCTGAAAAGGTGCGTCAGGGGGTCTGGGCGCCGGCGTCCGCCGTCACCCTGGCGCTCACGCCCGCAAACCCCTGACCGCGCTATGAAAAACGGCGGCGTGCAGGGCCGGTCGCCTCAGGCGCTCCATACTCGGCAATACCATCGGCGACCTGATCGTGGGGGCTGGCGGCGCCAAAGGTGGAGGCAGACCCGATTGGTGATTTGATCGCTCAGTACGCCGGCGTGGACGAGATGGGGAACAGTGCTCCCGTCCCCGTATTGCCCCCGCGCCTAACTGGCCGCTTGTTCATCTACCTGAAAAGTGTGCGTCCCCGTTTCCGAACCTGGAGATAGTGCTCAACAGCGATTGTCGGGCGTTCGCGGCCTCGATGTCGTACTCCGCCAGCATGTCCTGAAAGCCAGCCGACAGGTCGGGATCGGCACAGCAGGCGATCTCGGTCCTCAGGAGACGGCTCTGACTGCGGCAAACTTCGTCGAACTGGCCTGACGAGAGCATGCCGACCCGCTTTGCCACGCGCCAGGCGGCGATCATCGAGACCAGGCTTGCGCCTCCCGCGTCGGAATTTCGCAAGACGGTTTCATAGCTGGGAAGGCCGACGGCGCGCGCTTGATCGGGATTGCTCATGAGAGCGACGACCTCTTTTTTCCAGTCTCTGTCCGCTTCGGCCATCGCGACTGCGTCCTGGCGAGCCTGCTGTAGTGACGGGTGGTCCACCATACCCCCTTTGAGGACGACGGCGGCCTCTGCGCTGATCCTGCAGTGATAGCCGGGCGTACTCACGAAATGGTCGAGGTACGTCGGCAATGTGGAAGGCGGTCGCGAATAGTGTAGAGGGACAGTCCGACAGGTCAGCGGTCGCGACTGGTAGACGCTACAACAATTGTTCGCCAAGGCAGGGCATCGGCCCTTCTCTCGGTCCATCGTCAACGCCGAAATCGTGAGGTGCAGAGATCTCCCTCTGGCCTTGTCCACATCATCTCTGACTGAGAAATGGGCCAGGTGCTGGCGCGCCTCGTCAAGCGCCTTGCGCACGGACAGGCCGCCGCCCTGGCCTTTCCACCAAAGGCGGGCGCGTTTTCCATGCTCGTAAAGTGGCAGGCTGTGCAGTTTGAAAATTACACGAGTAACAAACTTGTCGGCGAGCGCCGTGGCTTCGCCAAGCTCCATCTCTGGACCTCGGTCGCAACACTTCCCGCAAGAGGTGCAAGAGAAGCGGCGAACCTGACTACCGGCTCCAGTTGGCCCGGCGGTCATCAGCGCTTGCCTGCGCCCGCAATTGTCGCAACGCCGCCTAATTCCCGCATGCTCCCTCCCGCAATGATTGGAAGAGTGGCATGGTGAAAGCTCGCGTAAAAGTTCTAAGGGGCGGGGACACGTACTTTCCCATTCCGGACCTGACGGGGACAGGTGCCGGCTGCGCCGGAACATGTCGCCCGGGGAGAGACTCGCGACCCGCATGCTCCCGGGACAAACCGCGACATCCGCCCCCTTCGTCATTCCCGTCCCAGGCGAGCGCGGCTTGCCAACCGGCCCCGATCCCGTGCTTGATACCGGCCACGGTTAACGGGCGCATCCCATGCGGTTCGACCTCTTCAAGATCGTCATCCTGGCGGCGCTGGTGTTCGCCCTGGCCTTCGCCAGCGCGCCGTACTTCGCGTTCCGGGCGCTGCGGGCGGCGACGGCGGCCGAGGATGTGCAGGCGACGGCCGATCTCGTCGACTTCCCGGCCGTGCGCAAGAGCCTGACCGGCCAGCTGACCCCGGCCCTGGCGTCCACCTCGGCCGAGCCGCCGTCGATCTGGCAGGACCCGATCGGGGCCTTCAAGCGGGCCATCGAGCCGCTGGCCCCGCCCGAGCCGAAGGTCGACCGCTATCTGACGCTGCAGGGTCTGTCGGCCCTGACCCGCGGCTACCGGCCCGGCGCCGCCCCGCCGGCGGCCAGGGGCGTTCAGCCGCTGGACGTGAAGATCAGGGCGGCGCTGAAAGGGCCGTGGCCGGCCGTGCCCTACTGGGGCATGAACCGCGCCCGCATCGCCGTGAAGCGGCCGGGCGACGAGGATCGGGTGACCGTGTTCACCTTCGAACGCCGGGCGCTGTTCACCTGGAAGCTGGTGCATGTGCAGCTGCCGGAGGGGGAGAGGTAGGGGTTAGGGAGTAGTTGAGCGGTGGGGTCGCCATCTCCGGCGCCTCTAATCCCTATTCCCTAGCCCCTAGCCCCTAGCCCCTGGGTACCGGCCCTTGGCCGCCCCTCCCTACGCCCTACGCCCTCTCCCGCCACCGTCCTGTCAGCAGCTGACAATCCACGGCCACCGTGTTCTTGTTTCGTTCGATCCGGCGCGCTAGCGTCGTTCCACGAAACGGGAGAGACCACCATGATCGGATACGTCACCATCGGCGCGCTGGACGTCGAGAAATCCCTGCCCTTCTGGGACGCGGTGTTCGGCGCCATCGGCGGCGAGCGCGGCTTTTTCAGCGGCGGCTGGGCCGGCTATGGCCCCAAGGGCGGGCCGCAGACCATCTACATCTGCCCGCCGCACGACGGCCAGCCCGCGCGGGGCGGCAACGGCATCATGGTCGCGCTGCTGGCGCCGTCGATTGACGCGGTGAAGGCCGCCCACGCGGCGGGCCTGGCCAATGGCGGAACCGACGAGGGCGGTCCCGGCCCGCGCCCTGAAGACTCCAAGGACTTTTACGGCGCCTATCTGCGCGACCAGGCCGGCAACAAGATCTGCGTCTACGCCAAGGGTCCGTTTTGACCGCCGCGGGAGGCCCGGCCATGAAGCGCTGCATCGCCCTGTTCAATCACGGCTGGGCCGACTGGGAGGCCGGCTTCGTGCTGGCGGCCCTGCGCGAAGAGTTCGGCTTCACCGTCCGCATCGCCACGCCGGGCGGGGCGGAGGCGACCTCCATCGGCGGCGTGCGGGCGGCGGCGGACCTGGCGTTCGACGCCGTCGAGCCGGGCCAGGCGGACCTGCTGCTGGTGATCGGCAGCGCCCGCTGGATCGAGGCCGAGGACCCGGTGGTCAGTGACCTGCTGCGCCGGGCCGACGCCGCCGGCCTGGCCATCGGGGCGATCTGCGCCGGAACCCTGGCGGCGGCCCGCGCCGGTCTGCTCGACGACCGGCCGCACACCAGCAACAGCCTGGCCTTCCTGCGGGCGCGGGCCCCCATCTACGGCGGCGCGGCCCACTATCGCGACCAGCCCCGGGCCGTCAGCGGCGGCCGGCTGGTCACGGCCCCGGGTTCCGCGCCGGCCAGCTTCGCCGTTGCCGTGCTGCGGCTCGTGGCGCCGGAGCGGGAGGCGGACATCGCGGCCTATGCGGCCATGCTCGGCGCGGAGCATGCGGGGGGCGGGGCCGAGGATCCGTTTGCGACGTTCGGCGAATGGGGGTCGGAGGCTGATCGGCGGGCCTGTGCCGACCTCTAGGCCGGGCGACCTGATCAAGGTTCCGTTCCCTATGCGGACCGCGCGACCCGGCAACGCCGCCCGGCGTTCGTGGCCGCGTCGGGCTAGCTCAGGCCGCGCTGCTCTCGCGGTCGGCCTTCACGGCGGCGGCGGCCGGGACCTCCTGGACGTAACGCTCGATGACGGCCGCGCGGCGGGCCAGTTCGGCCACGATCGGGGGGGCGTCTTCGGGCGCTTCGGAGACCATGGCGATCAGCTCGCGGGCGATGGCCTGCAGCCGGGGCGCGCTGGCGATCAGCCGGGCCTGGCGCTCGATCTTGTTGGGGTCGCGGTCATATTCGGCGCCGGGCGTGCGCCAGCCGCCCCAGTCGGTCGGGTCGGTGACCACGATCGGATAGGTGCCGGGGAAGGGGTGGTGGGCGCAGTCGCCCTCCTGCTGCCATTTGTTCTTGGCCCGCATCAGGCGCCAGCCCTCGCCGGGCATCGCGCCGTCGGCGTCCTCGACGCGGTCCTCGGGCCTCAGCTCATGGGCATGGAACTCGCGGCCCAGGCCCACGTCGTAGGTCACCCGCACCGGCTCGTCGAAGCCCTTGGCCCAGATCGGCACGATCCGGTCGATCATCGCCCAGGCGCCGACGCTCTCGACCCACACCTTCTGGTTCTTCTGGAATACGGCCTTCGCCATGCACCCGCGCCATCGTTCTGATTTCAGCGGCGTATAAGAACCTGAATTCATTGACGCGAGGTCAATCTTTCCCCGCCCGTAAAGCTCGCTAGAGTGCGCTCAGAAGGCGCGCACAAGACCCTGCGTGGTTCGACACGCACCCTTCGGGTGCTGCTCTCCATGACGTGCATTTGCATACGTCATCCTGAGCAGGCCCGAAGGGCCGTGTCGAAGGACGAACCACGCAACGACGCGGCCAGCGGGAGAGAGACGTGAATTTCGACTATTCAGACGACCAGAAGTTCCTCAAGAACGAGGCGCGCAAGTTCCTTGAGGCGCGCTGCACCAGCGCCGCCGTGCGCAAGGTGCTCGACAACGACGACGTCTCGTTCGACGCCGATCTGTGGAAGGGCGTGGGCGAGCAGGGCTGGCTGGGCGCGGCGATCCCCGAGGCATTCGGCGGCCTGGGCCTGGGCCATGTCGAGCTCTGCGCCATCGCCGAGGAGATGGGCCGCGTCGTCGCCCCGATCCCCTTCGCCTCGACCGTCTATTTCCTGGCCGAAGCCGTGCTGCTGGCCGGCGACGAGGCTCAGAAGACCGACCTGCTGCCGAAGATCGCCGCTGGCGAGCTTATCGGCTGTTTCGCCACGTCCGAGGGCCCGGGCGTGGTCAGCCCGGCCTCGCTGGCCTGCCGGGTCGAGGGCGGCAAACTGAGCGGGGTGAAGATCCCGGTCACCGACGGCGATATCGCCGACGTCGCCGTGGTGCTGGCCAGCGAGGGCGGCAAGCCCGGCCTGTTCCTCGTCGATCTGAAGGGCGCCGGCGTCAGCCGCGAGACGCTCAAGAGCCTCGACCCGACCCGCGGCGTGGCCCGCCTGACCTTCAAGGACGCCGCCGCCACCCGCCTCGGCGGCGCGGGCGAGGGCTTCGCCCTGGCCGAGCAGGTGTTCGACCGGGCCGCCGTGCTGCTGGCCTTCGAACAGACCGGCGGCGCCGACAAATGCCTGGAGATGGCCAAGGACTACGCCATGGGCCGCTACGCCTTCGGCCGGGTCATCGCCGGCTATCAGGCGATGAAGCACAAGCTGGCCGACATGTACGTCAAGAACCAGGTCGCCCGCTCCAACGCCTACTACGGGGCCTGGGCGCTCAACACCAACGCCGCCGAACTGCCGGTGGCCGCCTCGGCGGCGCGCATCGCGGCCAGCGAGGCCTACTGGTTCGGCAGCAAGGAAAACATCCAGACCCACGGCGGCATGGGCTTCACCTGGGAGGTGGACTGCCACCTCTACTACCGCCGCTCGCGCCAGCTCGGCCTGGTCGCCGGCGCGCCGAAGGTCTGGAAAGAACGGCTGGTCAGCCAGCTTGAGAGACGAAACGCAGCTTGAGCGACCCTCTCCCCTTGCGGGAGAGGGTGGCCCGAAGGGCCGGGTGAGGGGTCACACCGGTCTGTCGGAAAGGGTTTTCGACCCCTCATCCGTCGGCTTCGCCGACACCTTCTCCCGCAAGGGGAGAAGGAATGGAGCAAGAAAATGGACTTCAACGACAGCCCCGAAGAAGCCGCCTATCGCGACGCCGCCCGCGCCTGGCTGGAAACCAACGCCGCCGCCCACAAGGGCGCGGCCAGCGCCAGCGGCCGGCGGCCCAACAGCCCCGAGCACATGGCCATGGCCAAGGCCTGGCAGGCCAAGAAGGCCGACGCTGGCTACGCCTGCATCACCTGGCCCAAGGAGTGGGGCGGGCAGGGCGGAACCCCGGTGCAGAACGTAATCTTCAGCCAGGAGGAGGCCCGGTACCCGATCCCCGGCAATCCGTTCCAGATCGGCCTGGGGATGTGCGTTCCCACGGTGATGACTTTCGCCGACGAGGAGACCAAGAAGCGCTTTGTCGGCCCCGCCCTGCGCGGCGAGGAGATCTGGAGCCAGCTGTTCTCGGAACCCTCCGGCGGCTCGGACGTCGCCGCCTCGCGGACCAAGGCTGAACGCGCCCCGGACGGCTCCGGCGACTGGATCATCTCGGGCCAGAAGGTGTGGACGACCGGCGCCCAGTTCTCGGACTTCGGGATCGTCATCACCCGGACCAGCCCGGACAAGCCCAAGCACAAGGGCCTGACCATGTTCTGGATCGACATGAAGGACCCCGGCGTCGAGGTGAAGCCCATCCACCAGATGTCGGGCGGGTCGGGATTCAACGAGGTGTTCTTCACCGACGTCCGGGTCAAGGACAGCCAAAGGCTGGGGGCTGTCGACGAGGGCTGGAAGGTCAGCCTGGTGACCCTGATGAACGAGCGGCTGGCGGTGGGCGGTCAGACCGGAGCCGGGTGGCAACAATTCATGGAGGCGGCGCGCAATACGCCCGGCCTTGATGGCGGCTCGGCCCTGCAGGACGGGGCGCTGCGGGAGAAGCTGGCGGACTGGTACGTCCAGGCCGAGGGCCTGAAACACACCCGCAACCGCACGATGACGGCGCTGTCGCGGGGGCAGACGCCAGGGCCGGAGAGTTCGATCGGCAAGATCATCTCGGCGGTTCAGATGCAGGAACTCGGCAATACAGCCATCGAGATGCTGGATCAGTACGGCATCATTGACGATCCGGAACTGGCCTCGCTGAACGGCGCCTTCCACTTCTCGCTGATGTTCGGGCCGGGCCTTCGCATCGCGGGCGGCACCGACGAGATCCTGCGCAACATCATCGCCGAGCGGGTGCTGGGCCTGCCGGGCGACATCCGGGTCGACAAGGACGTGCCCTTCAAGGACATGCCCACCGGCCGTTAGGCGCGCCAGGCGAGGGGTTGCGGCGCCGCGGAGTTCATCACCAGCTCCCCATAGAGCCGGGTGAGGCCTTCGAAGGTCCGCTCCCAACTATGGCGCAGCTCGGCGCGGGCGCGGGCGGCGGCCGACAGCGCGCCCAGGTCGCGGGCGAACAGGGCTTCGATGGCGTCGGCGAGGCCGCCTGGATCGACGTCGTGGGCGAACTGGCCGACCTCGTTGTCGATCAGCTCGGAGACACCGCCGCGCGACGGGCCCACCACCGGCAGGCCGGCGGCCAAGGCCTCCAGGATCACCAGGCCGAAGGGCTCGTTCTCGTTGGCGTGGACGCAGGCGTCGCAACTGGCGATCAGGCTGGCCAGGGCGACCGGGTCGGACTCGTAGTCCAGGCTGATGACCCGGGGCGAGATGCGCACATCCTTGCCCGCGCCCACGAGGACCAAGTGGTAGGGCTCGCCCAGGCGCTCGACGGCGCAGACGATGGACTCGATGTTCTTCTCCCGCGCCGGGCGGCCAGCGAAGACCAGGATGCGGGCGTCCCAGGGCAGGCCCAGGCGTTGGCGCAGGCCGCCGGGATCGGCTCTCCGAGGGTGGAAGAGCTCTGTGTCCACGCCAAGCATCTGGACGCTCACCTTTTCCACGCCGGCCTCGGCCAGACGGAGGGCCATGTGGCGGCTGGGGGCCACCACGCGGTCGAAGCGATGATAGATGTCGGCCCAGCGCTTCATCGCCGGGGCTTGGGCCCATTCACCAAAGTGCAGGGCGGCGAGCGCCGCGGCGTCTGTGTGGCAGAAGCCCACGACCGGGACGCCCAGCGCCTCGCCAGCGTCGAGGGCCGCATGACCGGGCACAAAGATGTCGCCGGCTTCGATGATATCGGGCGCCAGCATCCGCAGCACCGTCTCCCACTTCGCCGTGCTGGCCGGCATGCGATAGCCGTCGCCGAAGGGAAGGCGCGCGGCGGCCACGGTGACCACGCCGGGTTCGGCCAATCCTGTCGTTGCGCCCGGCGTCACCAGGGTGTGGCGAATGTCGGGACGGCGTTTGGCCAGCCATGCCTGCTTGGCGCCCAGGTACCGCTTCACCCCGCCGGAGCGCGGCGCGTACATCATGGTGGTGTCAATCAGGTGGAAGCCCACCCGGCCAGGAGCGCCGAAATAGGGCGCCTCGGAAGGGTCCAGGCGGATCAGGTTGTCCTGGTCTGGAGCGGTGACGTCGTACAAGCGAGCGCCCTTGTCTTGAGGTGGTCCTCCTCAGGCAACGAACGGCGCGACCGTTTGTTGCGGCCGCGCCCGTGTGGAAGGACGAACTCAGTGCGGCCGTCTTAGTTTCCCGATTCGTTGACGGTTTTTGTCTCCCCGGCGGCGCGCGCCAATTGCACGAACTCCGCTCTCAGGCCGTAGGGGTCGGACCCGCGGGCGGTCTGGGCCAGGTCGGCCACCGCCTTCCAGCCGAAGTCGGGCGACAGCCAGGGATCGCCGCGCAGCTTCTGGCCAAACCCGGCGACGGCGAGCGCCCAGCGGGTCGCCTCGGGCGCGTCGAGAACCCGAGTATAGGTGTCGCCGGCGCCGATCGGCCGTTCGATCAGCTTGGAGGTCTGACCGCCCGGCAGCTTGTAGCGGACTCTCAGGAAGGCGATCTCGCCACCGGACGCGGCGCGAGGCGCCGGGGCGCCGTAGCGAAGGGGGTCGCTGGAAGGCCGGGCCCCGGCCGGCGTCACCTCATAGAGCGCGGTGACCGACGTGCCGGAGCCCACCTCGCCGGCGTCCACTCGGTCATTGTTGAAGTCCTCGCGGTTCAACAGCCGGGTCTCGTAGCCGATCAGCCGGTACTCGCTGACCGCCCTGGGGTTGAACTCCACCTGGATCTTCACGTCGTCGGCGATGGGGAACAGCGAGCCGGAGAAGTCGTCGCGGAAACTCTTGCGCGCCTCGTTCAGGGTGTCGATGTAGCCGGCGGTCCCGTTGCCGTTCTGAGCCAGGGCCTGCATCAGGGTGTCGTTGTAATTGCCCTCGCCCAGGCCGTAGACCGAGAGGTAGACGCCGGTCTTGCGCTTGGCGGCTACGAAGTCCGTAAGCTTGGCGGGGTCGGCGACGCCGACATTGAAATCGCCGTCGGTCATCAGGATCACCCGGTTGACCGCCTTGGCGTCGAAGTTCTGCACCGCCAGGTCATAGGCCAGGGCCAGGCCCTGGCCGCCGGCGGTGGAACCCCCGGATTGCAGGGCGCCGAGCGCGCAGCGCATCTTCAGCTTTTCCCGCCCGCTCGTCGGGGCCAGCACAGCCCCCGCCGAGCCGGCATAGGCCACCATGGAGACCCGGTCCTGGGGGCGGAGCTGGTCCACCAGCAGGTTCAGGGCCTTCCGCGCCAGGGGCAGCTTGTTCTCGGCCGACATCGAGCCGGACGTGTCGATCAGGAACACCAGGTTGAGCGGCGGCTCCTGGGCGCGAGGGATGTCGTAGCCCTGCAGGCCGATGTGGACGATCTGGCGGTCGGTCGACCAGGGGGAGGGGGTCACCGCGACGAAGGGTTTGAAGGGGACCTGGGCGTCGGTGGGCTGTGCGTAGCCATAGTCGAAATAGTTGATCAGTTCCTCGACCCGCACCGCGTCGCGGGGCGGGCTCTGGCCGTCATTGAGGAACCGACGGACATTGGCGTAGGCGGCGGTGTCCACATCCACAGAGAAGGTAGAGACCGGCTCCTGGGCCGTCTGCTTGATCGGGTTGGCCTGGGCGTTGGGGTAGCGTTCGGTATTGACCTCGCCAGGCATGGGACCGGGCCGATAGGCGCCGGCGGGCAACATCTCCTGCATTGGAGCGGCCCTGGCGGCCGGATAGGGCGTGGGCGGGGGCGGCGGGGGCGGCGCCATGGCCATCGAGGGCGCGTACATCACGCCGCCGCCAATGCGGCCGCGTCGACTGTAAGAATCACGCCGATCATCGGCCTTGGGGAAGCCCAGGGCCTCGCAGGCGGCGGGGGTGGCGGTCCCGTCTCGAATCGCCGGGGCCGCCATCGGAGCGGCGGGCGCCGCGCCGGACGCCACAACTGTAAGCAAGCAAAGCGAGACGCGACTTAAGTTCCGTAAAGCGGCCATCGTTCTCAGCGCTCCGAATAAGTCCCTCAAGGTGCAGCTTGGCGCGCCATCTGCGGCGAAAACGCGACGAACTGACGGCCTGGCGGAGGCAGCGTTGTTCACTCGCCATTCAGGCGAGTCTTAACAGTTTGAAACGTCACCGTCCCAAGCTTGACAGGGGGCGGGGGCAAGACGCTAGTGGACAGTTCAACTATGGTTAACGCTTAAGGGGGAGCGCATGGCCATTTTCCATGAAGCAGCCCTCGGCATGCGTCGCGTCGCCCGCGTGGGCCTGACCTTGGCGGTCCTGGCCGCCATCATCCCGCTCAGCGGCGGCTGCCAGCCCAAGGACAGTCCTGGCGGCGGCGGCGGCCGAAGCGGCGGCCACGCCGTGGGCGGGACAGCCTGCCCGCGCCCCCAGGCGGCTATCGGCGTGCAGCCGCAATTCAACGCCCAGGAACAGGAGATCCGCGCCCTCCGGCGTCAGGGGTTCCAGGGGGATTTCTTCGCGCAGATCGACCTGGCCCGGCGCTATTCAGGCCGCGACGCCCAGGAGAAGAACCTGGCCGATCCAGTGGAGTCCGCCGTCTGGTACGAGCTGGCGCTGTCCAACCCCGACGGCTATGCGCCGATCGTCGCCGGCGTCGATCCCAAGAAGGGCAGCCGTGGCGGCGCGGGCAACAAGCTCAACGACTGCCGCGCGGCGGAACGCCGGGGCGCCTATCTGGCCCTCGACCGCATGCTCGACCGCATGAGTTCCGACGAGCGCCAGCAGGTGCGTGACCGAGTGATCTATGTGCTTTCCAGCCAGGGCGCCGCGGGCTTCCGTACCCTGGCGCGCCTGCACGACGCCGCCTTTGGTCCGTTCGGCGATCCGTCTGATGGCTCGCCGGTGGACGCCCGCGACCTGAACCAGGTCAAGCCGCCGGCCGCTGCGACCCTGTTCACCCGCAACGACGTCGACGTCTATCTGTACAACTACCTCGCCGCCCAGGACGGCGACGTCGCGGGCTATGTGATGCTGAAGGACTTCGAGAGGTCTTCGGCCGAGCGGGCCTCCCTGGGATCCGACGCCGAGGCCAAGGCGCGGCGCTGGGTGCCCCCCTACGAGTTCTATCCGCCCCAGGCGCCTGACAGCGGCGTGCCCCATTCCGACGAGGCGGCCACCCTGGCCGAGGCCGAGGGCGTGGCCCTGGCGCGTATCGATGAGCTGCCCTTCCAGCACGTCGGCGCGGCCCTGGCCTATCTGCGGGTGATCCCGCAACCGGTCGGGTCTCTGAGCCAGATCTCGCCCGGCGATGTCCAGACCTTCCAGGCCATGCTGGGACGTCCCACCACCGGGGTGTTCACGTCGCTGGAAAAGGTGCGCGCCATCCAGTACGCGGCGGTGAACGGATCGTCGCGGTCACAGCTGGCCCTGGCCGTCATGTACGCCGAGGGCGTAGGTGTGGCGCGGGACTATGCGCGCGCCTTCCACTGGTTCGCGGAGGCTGACCGGCAGGGTAGCGCCGAGGCCAAGTACGCCATGTCGACCTATTTCTCGCTTGGGGTCTCCGGCGTGGCCGACCAGGACAAGGCCGCGGCCGTCTCCTACCAGATCGACGGCGCCCTTGCGGGCTTCAAGCCGTCGGCCCAGCGCCTGCGTGAAGTGCTGGCCCAGGTGGCGCGCACGCCGCGCCGTCCCACAGAAGGAACCTACCGGTGATCGCAATCGCCCTTCACCGCCTGGCGGGCCTTGGCGCCGCCGCAGCCTGCGTCCTGTGCCTTGGTGTGGCCGGCGAGGCCCAGGCCCTTCCTGACGCCAAGATCGACCAGCAGATCCGGCCGAACTTCGGCATCCTGCTTGCGCCACCGCTGCGCCATACCTACCGCCCCAGCGCCTGGAAGCCCCGGCGCGGCCCGGGTGGCTACGGCCAGGGTGGCTATGGCCAGGGGCATCCTGGCTCCGGCGGCATCCGACGACCGCTCTATCTGGACTCCATCACCGTCGACTGCGCCGACGGCAGCGGCGGCGGTTCGCAGCTGGCCGACGCCATCTACAACCTCGCCGACAACGGCGTGCTCTACATCCGCTCGCGCGGCGGGGTTTGCCGCGAGACCCTGGAGATCGATCACCCGGTGATCATCGCCGGCGAGGGGCCGCCCGCCTTCGGCAATGTCGGCTCCGGCGTCGCCAAGCTGAGCCCGCCCGATGGGGCCCCCTGCATCCGGATCGCGCCTGGCGTGAAGGGCGTGGAGATCCGCGACCTGGTGATCGAGGCCAACCAGGGCGGCCGCAGCGCCTGTATCGAGACGCAGGACGCAGACGTGGCCCTGATCCGCTCGTCGGTCCGCTACCAGGGCGACGCCTCGGCGATCTTCGTCCAGGGCGGCAGCCTGATCATGCGCAACAGCGTCGTCGAGGCGCGCACCAATGACGCCGCCATCCTGGCCGACGGCGCGGCGGTGGACATTCTGCAGTCCAAAATCAGCGCCGACGTGCGTGGCCTGGACATCACGCCCGCCCCTGGCCAGAGCCGGCTGGTGCAGGTGGGGGTGACCTCTCCGGGACCCGGCCTGCCGGGTTCGACGGCCATCACGGTGCGTGACCAGCGCAGCGGCGCCGGCAGCCTGCTGATCGCCAACAGCGTCATCCGCAACTGGATCACGGGGGTCTATGTCGACCGGGGCGCCGAGGTGGAGCTGACCCGCAACCGCATCATTCGCGTACGCCGCGGGGTGCTGTCGGACTACGGCAAGGTGCGCGTGCGCCAGAACGCCATCGCCGCCGATGAGTACGGAGCCTACTTCGCCGGCGGCCGCCCCGAGGTCGCGGGCAATCGCTTCATCGGCGCCGGTGTGAACTATGAGCGCGGCGTTGAGCCGATCACCGAGCCTAACTATGTCTATTCCCCGCAGGGTTGCGACTACCGCATGCCCCCCGGGGCCTATTGCCGGCCGATGACTGAGGCGCCCAGGGCGATCACCGACGAAAGCGGCTTCGACGCGTCAGGCCGCTATGGCTGGGAGGTCGACGGCTACGAACGCGGCTACGCCCGCGATGGCGCCCCAACCGCCCGGCCGCCGATCCCGCCGCGCAAGTCCAGGTTCGGCCGCCCGCCGCCGCCGCCGCCGGCCTATCC
>JAUSMJ010000026.1 GCA_030645575.1 Caulobacter sp.
CTGACTGGGATCGCCGGTCACCGCCATGCGCGAGCCTTCGCCCAGGCGGGTCAGGACCATCTTCATCTGCAGCCGGCTGGTGTTCTGCGCCTCGTCGACGATGACGAAGGCGTGGGCCAGGGTCCGGCCGCGCATGAAGGCGATCGGGGCGACCTCGATCTCGCCCTTGTCCCGACGGCGGCGCAGCTGGTCGGCGCCCATCAGCTGGGTCAGGGCCTCCCACACGGGGGCCATGTAGGGATCGACCTTTTCGGTCAGGTCGCCGGGCAGGAAACCGAGACGTTCGCCGGCTTCCACCGCGGGCCGGGTGACGATCAGCCGGTCGATGTCGCCGCGCATCAGCATGCCGGCGCCATGGGCCACGGCGAGGAAGGTCTTGCCGGTGCCGGCGGGGCCGAGGCCGAAGACCAGGTCATGGGAGCCGAGAGCGGCCATGTAGCGGGCCTGGGTGGCGGTCTTGGGCGAAACGGGACCCCGGCGAACGCCGCCGGGCACGGCAGGGCCGTCGCCGCTGCGCGCGTCGCCGATGGCCACCCGCACGTCGGCGTCGGCCACGGCCTCTCCGCCATCGATTCGCTCGGCCAAGGCCTGGATGGCGCGCTTGGCCTGACCCCGTCCGCGGGCGTCGCCAGCTAGGGAGACCCCGCCGCCGGGGGTTTCCAGCAGCACCTTGAAGGCGTCCTCGATCAGGGCCGCGTGGCGACCGCCGGGGCCGGACACGGCGCGCACGGCGGCGTCCGACAGCGGCAGGAATTCGGGCGGCCGGCTCATGCTGTTTCCAGAACCAGCGAACCGGACAGGCTGTTCCGCGTCGCGCCGTCGATACGCACGGGCGCGATCTGGCCGATCAGCCGTTCGGGGCCGTCGATATGCACCGGCTGCAGCCACGGGCTGCGGCCGCCGATCTGGCCGGGATTGCGGCCGGGCTTCTCGATCAGCACCGGCGCGACGCGCCCGACCACCGAGCGATTGAAGGCCTCCTGCTGCGTCTGCAACAGGGCGTTCAGCCGCTGCAGCCGCTCGTCCATCACCTCGACGGCCACCTGGCCGGGCAGGGCCGAGGCCGGGGTGCCGGGGCGGCGGCTGTATTTGAACGAGAAGGCGCTCGCGTAGCCGACCTCGCGCACGAGGTTCAGGGTCGCCTCGAAGTCGCTGTCGCGCTCGCCGGGGAAGCCGACGATGAAGTCGCCGCTGATGGCCATGTCGGGCCGGGCCGCGCGGATGCGTTCGATCAGGCGGACATAGCTCTCGGCCGTGTGCGCCCGGTTCATCGCCTTGAGAACGCGGTCGCTGCCCGACTGCACCGGCAGGTGCAGGAACGGCATCAGCTCGGGAATCTCGCCATGGGCCGCGATCAGGGCCTCGTCCATGTCGCGCGGATGGCTGGTGGTGTAGCGGATGCGGTCCAGGCCCTCGACCCTGGCCAGCCGCCGCGCCAGTCCGGCCAGGCCGCCGTCGCAGCCGTCGTAGGCGTTGACGTTCTGGCCCAGCAGGGTGACCTCGCGCACGCCCTTGGCCGCCAGCACCCGGGCCTCGGCGACCACGTCGTCGGCTGGCCGCGACCACTCGCCGCCGCGCGTGTAGGGCACCACGCAGAAGGTGCAGAACTTGTCGCAGCCCTCCTGCACGGTGAGGAAGGCGGTGACGCCGGTGACGTGCCGGTCCTTGGGCAGGGCGTCGAACTTGTCGTCGGCCGCGAAGTCGGCGCTCAGCCGCTCGCCGGTGGCCCGGTGGGCGCGGGCGATCAGCTCGGGCAGCTGGTGATAGGCCTGCGGCCCGACGACCAGGTCCACGGCCGGCTGGCGGCGCATGATTTCCTCGCCCTCGGCCTGGGCCACGCAGCCGGCCACGGCGATGGTCATGGTCCCGCCGCTCGCCGCCTTGCGCGACTTCATCAGCTTGATCTGGCCGAGCTCGGAATAGACCTTTTCCGTCGCCTTCTCACGGATGTGGCAGGTGTTCAGCACCACCAGATCCGCCCCCTCCGGCGCGTCGGTCACGGCATAGCCCAGCGGCCGCAGGACATCGGCCATGCGCTCGCTGTCATAGACATTCATCTGACAGCCGTAGGTCTTGATGTAGAGGCGCTTTGCGGGCGCGGCGTCGGTCATCGTGGGGTTATGGGGTTGGCGTCGCCGTTTCGCAAGAAACACCCGCTGGACCCGAGGTCGGTTCAACAGCCGCGCGGACCGGGTATATCCCCGGAATGCGCCTGTTCCATTTCAGCGAAGACCCCGGCATCAAGACCTTCGTCCCACGGCATGTGGCCACGCGCGTCGAGCGCGGGCCGGATCGCGAGTGGCTGAACGGACCTTTGGTCTGGGCGATCGATGAGATCATCCAGCCGCTCTATTTCTTTCCTCGCGACTGCCCCCGCATCGTGATGTGGCCGAAGGCGGAGACCACTCAGGCGGATATGGATCTCTGGTGGGCCGGCCGGGACTGCCGGATGGTCGCCCACATCGAAAGCGATTGGCTTTCCCGTCTGCATAGCGCCGTGCTTCATCGCTACGAACTGCCGGTCGATAGCTTCGAGAGTCTCGGTGACGCGGGAATGTGGGTCAGCCGCGATCCGGTGACTCCCATCGCCGTCGAGCGGATGGTCGATCTGCCGGCGGCCCTCAAAGCGGAGGGCGTCGATCTGAGGGTGCTCAATCGCCTGACGTCCCTGAGGGAAGCCTGGGACAGTTCGCTGCATGTGAGCGGCGTGCGCCTGCGCAACGCCCAGGACTGGGACCAGCCTCTGCGCTGGCCCTGAACTACTCCTCCAGCGGCACCCCGTAGAGCTCCAGCCGATGATCGACGAGCCGGTAGCCGAGCTTCCGCGCGATCGCCTGCTGCAGGGCCTCGATCTCCTCGTCGATGAACTCGATCACCTTGCCGCTCTTCATGTCGATCAGGTGGTCGTGGTGGACGTCGGGGGCTTCTTCGTAGCGGCTGCGGCCGTCGCGGAAGTCGTGCCGCTCGATGATGCCCGACTCCTCGAACAGCCGCACGGTGCGGTAGACGGTGGCGATGGAGATGTGCGGATCGACCACGTGGGCCCGGCGGTACAGCTCCTCCACGTCCGGATGATCGTCGGCCACGGACAGCACGCGGGCGATGACGCGCCGCTGGTCGGTCATCCGCATCCCTTTTTCGACACAGAGCTTTTCGAGGCGGTCCACGGAGTTCTCCTGACGAGTCGGCGGCAGGATAGGCCCGCGCGGCTCAGCTGTTAAGCGTGCGGCGCAGGACCAGGGCATCGACCCCGTTCGCATAGTAGCCCTTGCGCAATCCGGCCGGCTCGAAACCTGCGCCGGCATAGAGCGCGAGCGCCGGGGCGTTGTCGGCGGCGACTTCGAGAAACAGGCTTTCGGCGCCGCGCGCGGCGGCCGTGGCGGCGGCGGCCTCGACCAGCGCCCGGCCGACGCCGTTGCGGCGGACCAGCGGCGCCACGGCCAGGGTCAGGATCTCCGCCTCGTCGGCCACGGCCCGGCAGAGAATGAAGCCTTGGCCATCGAGCATCAGGCCGAACACGTTGAAGGTCACCAGCAGGGCCTCGAAGGCGGCTTCGTCCCACGGCCGCTCGAACGCCGAGCCGTGCAGCGCCGCCAGCAGCCGGGCGTCGTCGTGAGCGGCCTTGCGCGGGATCATATCGGCAGCTTCGCGTCGGGCGCGCGCAGATAGAGCGGCCGGGGCGGATGGGCCGGGGCGGGACCCCTTTGGGCCAGTCGGGCCACCGCGACGGGATCGGGCCCGTCCGGGGTCAGCACGGTCGCGCCGGGCAGGGCCGGCGCCAGCAGCGGCGCGCCCGAGCCGACCAGGGTCGCGGGCCCGCCGGGATAGACCTCGGCGATGCGGGCGGCGGCGGTCCCGGCCGCCAGGGCGTCGGGCGCGGTCAGGGCCACGCCGTCGCCGAACAGCTGGACGTAGACCTGCTCGCGCCGGGCGTCGATCACGGCGACCACGAAACCCGGCCGGCCGAAGGCGAGCGCCTCCAGCGTTCCGACCCCGACGCAGGGGATGGAGAGGGCCGCGGACAGGCCCTTGGCGAAGGCCAGGCCGACGCGCAGGCCGGTGAAGCTGCCGGGCCCCACGGTCACGCCGATGCGGGTCAGGTCGGCGAAGGCGACGCCGGCCCCGGCCATCAGCTCGCGCACCAGCGGGGCCAGCCGCTCCTGGTGCCCGCGCGGCATGGCCTCCGACCGGGCGGCCAGCACCGTCTCGCCGTCGAGGATGGCGACGGAACAGGCGGTCAGGCAGGTGTCGAGGGCGAGGATCACGGGGTGGGGCTCAAACATCCCTCCCCTTCATGGGGAGGGTGGACGGGCGTAGCCCGGACGGGTGGGGGTGTGAAGAGGCATGCTGGCTGTAGACGGGTTCCCCCACGCTGACCGCTTCGCGGTCGTTCCTCCCCAGGAAAGGGAGGGAGGGCGCCGGGCCTACAGCGTCTGCTCGACCCGGGTGACTTCGGGCACATAGTGTTTGAGCATGTTCTCCACCCCGGCCTTCAGCGTCGCCGAGGAGGACGGGCAGCCCGAGCAGGCGCCGCGCATGTGCAGATAGACCACGCCGGTCTCGGCCTCGAAGCGCGAGAAGACGATGTCGCCCCCGTCCTGGGCCACGGCCGGGCGGATGCGGTTGTCGAGCAGGTCCTTGATCTCGGCGACGACCTGGGCGGTCTCGCCCTCGTAGACGGTGGCGTCGTGTCCCGCGCCGTCGTCGTCGGTCAGGATCGGCGCGCCGGAGGTGAAGTGGTCCATGATCGCGGCCAGCACCGGCGCCTTCAGATGCGGCCAGTCGGCCTCGTCGCTCTTGGTCACGGTGAGGAAGTCGCCGCCGAAGAACACCCGGGTCACCTCGCCGAGATCGAACAGGGCTTTCGCCAGCGGCGAGGAGGCCGCCTCGTCGGCGTCGCGGAACTCGCGAGCCCCGTCGCCGAGCACGTCCCGGCCGGGCAGGAACTTCAGCACGGCCGGATTGGGCGTGTTTTCAGTCTGGATAAACATGAAATTATATGTGGCGCTGCGCGGGGCAGGTGACAAGGGCGTCGTTTTCTGGCGCTATGTTAGCAACGATAAGATAGCGGGCGCGCCGAGGGGCGCGGCGAGGCGCAAAAACAAGGGAGACGGCCATGGCCGACGGGAATTTCGATCTGGGCAAGGCGCAGCGGGACAGGGCCGAGCGTGACCGCGCGGCTCGCGAGCGCGCCTATGCGATGCCGCTGGACCAGATCAACGTGGTCGATCCGGAGCTGTGGCAGACTGACACCCACTGGCCCTATTTCGAGCGCCTTCGGAAGGAGGACCCGGTCCACCTCTGCACGGTTGATGAGGAAACCGGCCCCTACTGGTCGGTGACCCGCTTCAACGACATCATGGAGATCGACACCAGCCATCAGGTGTTCAGCTCCGACGCGCACCTGGGCGGCATCACCCTGCGCGACATGGACGACGACTTCATCCTGCCGATGTTCATCGCCATGGACCCGCCCAAGCACGACGTGCAGCGCAAGACCGTGTCGCCGATCGTCAGCCCGCAGAGCCTGATGCAGCTGGAGCCGATCATCCGCGAGCGCGCCGCCGGCCTGCTCGACAGCCTGCCGATCGGCGAGACCTTCGACTGGGTCGATCGCATCTCGATCGAGCTGACCACCCAGATGCTGGCGACGCTGTTCGACTTCCCGTTCCACGATCGGCGCAAGCTGACCCGCTGGTCAGACGTGGCCACGGCCGCGCCGGGCATGGGGGTGATCGAGACCGAGGAGCAGCGCCGTGAGGAGCTGTTCGAGTGCCTCGCCTATTTCACCGAGCTGTGGAACCAGCGGGTCAACGCCCCGCCGGCCAACAACCTGATTTCGCTGCTGGCCCATGGCGAGGCGACCCGCAACATGGAGCCGATGGAATATCTGGGGAACCTGATCCTGCTGATCGTCGGCGGCAACGACACCACCCGCAACACCATGACCGGCTCGGTGCTGGCCCTGAACCAGAACCCCGACCAGTACGACAAGCTGCGCGCCAATCCCGACCTGATCACCTCGATGGTCTCCGAAACCATCCGCTGGCAGACGCCGCTGGCCCATATGCGCCGCACGGCCCTGGCCGACTACGAAATCGGTGGCAAGACCATCAAGAAGGGCGAGAAGGTCGCCATGTGGTACGTCTCGGGCAACCGCGACGACACGGTGATCGACAACCCCGACGCCTACATCATCGACCGCGAGCGGCCACGCCACCACATGTCGTTCGGCTTCGGCATTCACCGCTGCGTCGGCAACCGCCTGGCCGAGATGCAGCTGCGGGTGGTCTGGGAAGAGATCCTCAAGCGCTTCCCGACCATCGAGGTGATGGGCGAGCCCAAACGCGTGCCATCAGCCTTCGTCAAGGGGTACGAGACCCTGCCGGTAAGGATCCCGGTGAAGCTGTAAGGCCCCCCGGAGGGGGAGGGGGACGAGCCGTTGCCGGCCGCCCCCCGCGCCTCCCTCTCCGACCCGGCTTCGCCGGGCCACCTCACCCTCCGGAGGGGAGGGTCCTAAGCCAGGTCCGCGATCTCTTCGTCGGTCAGGTCGCCTGGCACCACGGTGACCGGCAGCTTTCGCGTGCCCCAGTTGACCCCGTCCCGCGCGATCGAGGCCACCAGCGGGCCGGGGCCCTTGCCGCCGGTCGAGGCGGCGAGGACGAGGATCTTGATGTCGGGGTCGCCGGCGACCACCGAGCGGATCGCCGACTTGGTGTTCTCGGCGTGCTTGATCAGGAATTCGGGGTTCTGGCCGGTCACGGCGACCACCGTCTCGGCGAGCTTTTGCAGCACGGTTTCGGCCTCGAGCCGCTCCTGCCGCTCCATCTCCTCGCGCACGCCGGACCAGTGTTCGAACACCGCCGGCTCGATGACCCGCAGCAGGCAGACATGGCCGCCGGTCGATAGCGCCCGCTTGCAGGCATAGCGCAGCGCCGCCCCGGACTCGGGGCTGTCGTCGGCGATGACGAGGAACTTGCGGCGGCTCATGGGGTGGACGGTGGCTTAGCGGCGTGCGTTGGGCAAGGGGCGCTGATGGTGCGTGGTTCGAGACGCTCGGCTGGGGCCTCGCTCCTCACCATGACGAATACCTTTGAAGCCCAACCCTCTGCGTCATCCTGAGGAGCGAGCCATCAGGCGAGCGTCTCGAAGGACGCACGGCGCCTCAGCGCCAGAACCCGACGATCTTCTTCACCTCATCCAGCGTCGGCGCAGCCACTTCACGAGCCTTTTCGGCCCCCGCCGCCAGCACCCGGTCGATTTCCGCCGGATCGGCCATCAACCGGCGCATGCGGTCGCTGATGGGCGCAAGCTTGGCCACCGCTAGGTCGGCCAGGGCAGGCTTGAAGGTTCCAAAGCCCTTGCCGCCAAACTCGGCCAGCACCTGGGCCTTGGTCATCTCGGCAAGCGCCCCGTAGATGCCGACCAGGTTGTCCGCTTCCGGCCGGGTCTTCAGGTCTTCCAGCGACTCGGGCAGGGGTTCGGGGTCCGTTTTGGCCTTGCGGATCTTCTGGGCGATCATGTCGGCGTCGTCGGTCAGGTTGATGCGCGAATTGTCCGACGGGTCGGACTTGCTCATCTTCGCCGAGCCGTCGCGCAGGCTCATGATCCGCGCGCCGGGGCCCTCGATCAGGCCTTCCGGCAGGGGGAAGAAGCCCGGCCGGTTGAAGTCGTGGTTGAACTTGGCGGCGATGTCGCGGGTCAGCTCCAGATGCTGCTTCTGGTCCTCGCCCACGGGCACGTGGGTGGCCCTGTAGACCAGGACGTCGGCCGCCTGCAGCACCGGATAGGTGTAGAGGCCGACCGAGCTGCGCTCCTTGTGCTTGCCGCTCTTCTCCTTGAACTGGGTCATCCGGTCGAGCCAGCCGAGGCGGGCGACGCACTGGAAGATCCAGCCGAGCTCGGCATGGGCCGTCACCGCCGACTGCGGGAAAATCGTCGCCTTCGCCGGGTCGAGGCCGGCGGCGAGATAGGCCGCGGTGATCTCGCGGGTCTGGGTCGCCAGCAGGGCCGGGTCCTGCCAGACGGTGATGGCGTGCAGGTCGGCGACGAAGATCAAGGTGTCCTGCTCGTGCTGCAGTCGGGCGAACTTTACCAGGGCGCCGAGATAGTTGCCCAGATGCAGGGCCCCGGAGGGCTGGACGCCGGACAACACGCGCTGCGGGCCGGCATAGGAGGCGGGAGGCTGATCGGTCATGGGATCGGTCTTCTTGAATGTCAGGTCGATGGGCGCGCGGGTTCGGGCCGCGCGAAGCTCAGCGGGTGTCGATCAGACGCTGCGCCATCGGCGCGGGGTATGTGCCGCGAGGACCATGAAGGGCTCGATACGGCAGGGGAGGCGCTAGAGCAAGTCCGCCGGCGGCGCGGCCGTAACGCCCGGCTTGCGCCGCAGGGCCTCGCGGATCTCGGCCAGGGTCACGCCGCCCGAGCCCAGAAGCAGGACCGGATAGAGGGCCGCGCCGGCCATGCTGAGGGCCAGGACGGCGACCTCCTTGGGACCCAGGCCGATGGCCCGGAAGCCGGCCAGCGGGGCCTCAAGCTCCGCGCGGAACCACTGGCCGGCGAACATCACCGCGCCCAGCACGGCGCTGGCCACGGCGATCCGCGCCAGCTTGCTCCAGGCGGCCGGGGACGGTGTCCAGTCGCCGCGCTTGCGCAGGGCGTGGACCATCTGGGCGACATTGAGCCAGGAGGCGAAGGCGGTCGCGGCGGCGATGCCCTCGAAGCCGATGGCGTAGAACAGAACCAGGCCCAGCCCGATGTTCACCGCCACCGAGACCAGGGCGAAACGCATCGGCGCCTTCGTGTCGTGGCGGGCGAAGAATACTGGCGACAGCACCCGCGCCAGCACGAAGGCCGGCACGCCCCAGCCGTAGTGGAACAGCGCCTTGGCCGTCTCGCTGGCGTCATAGGCGGTGAACTGGCCGCGCTGGAACAGGCCGTCGATCAGATAATGCGGCATGGCCATCAGCGCCGCCGCCGCCGGCAGGGTCAGGGCCATGGCGAAGACGATCGCCTGGTCGGTGGTCTTCTGCGCCTCGTCCCGGTCGCCCAGGCTTATGGCCCGGGACAGGGACGGCAGCAGCGCCACGCCGATGGCCACGCCAACCAGGCCCAGCGGCAGCTGGTAGAAGCGGTCGGCGACCGACAGCCAGGTGCGGGCCCCGTTGACCTGACTGGCGATGATGCCGGAGATGAAGATGTTGATCTGGGTGACGCTGGCGGCCACGGCGCCGGGGATGGCCACGGCGATCAGGGCTTTGATCTCCGGCGTCAGCCGCGGAATGGTCGGACGGATCTTCGCGCCGGTGCGCCAGGTCCCCCACCACAGCAGGCCCGCCTGGATCAGGCCGGCGACCAGGATGGCCCAGCTGGCGGCATAGGCCGAGCCGATGGCGTCGCGCGGCTGGATCACGGCGATCAGGATCACCGCGTTGAGCACCGTCGGCGCGGCGGCGGACAGGGCGAACCGGCCCCCGGCGTTGAGCACGCCCGACAACAGGGCGACGATGGCCATGCACGGCAGGTAGGGCATGCTGATCTGGGTCAGCACCACGGCCAGCTTGTATTTCTCGCTGTTGAAGCCGAACCCCGGATTGATCGCCAGCATCAGCCACGGCATGGCCAGCTGGAAGGCGATGGTCAGGACCAGGGTGATCGCCGCCAGGGTCGCCAGGGCGTCGGTGGCCAGCCTGTCCGCGGCCTCCTGTCCCTCGCTGGCCAGCACCCTGGAATAGGTCGGCACAAAGGCGGCGGTGAAGGCCCCCTCGGCGAAGATGCGCCGGAACAGGTTGGGAAACGACTGGGCGGTGTTGAAGGCGTCGGCGGCGGGCGTCGCGCTGGCCCCCAGCCGGGCGGTGATCAACAGGTCCCGCGCCAGGCCCATGAACCGGCTGACCAGGGTCAGGCTGGAAAACACCATCGACGAGCGGATCAGGCCGCCCTTCGCAGGCTTCACGGGTCTCGACGGCTCGGGGGTGCTCACGAGCCGGTTGTGCGATGGGGTTGGGGGAGGGGTCAAGGCGGGGCGCCGGATGAAGACAGTCTTTGGATAGGTTCTCCCTCCCCTTTATGGGGAGGGTGGTCCCGAAGGGACCGGGTGGGGGAGTGGGCCGCTTCCAGGAGGCGCCCGGTCCGGCATCCGGTTTCCCCACCCTGTCGGCTTCGCCGACTGTCCCTCCCCATAAAGGGGAGGGAGGGCGTTACCGCGCCACGCTCGCCCGGGCCCGCTCCAGCCGCGGCCGGCCGCGCGCGGCCTGGCCGGCCTCTTCGGCGTCGAGGGCTTCCATCAGAGCCGCCTTCAGCGCCGCCGAGCGCTTGGCGTCGGTCAGTTTTCCGCCGCCGGGCGTCTGGACATAGAAGGCGTCCACGGCCCGCTCGCCATAGCCATCGATGTGCGCGGAGGTGATCGACAGGCCGGCGTCGGCCACGGCCCGGGCCAGGGCCTCCAGCAGGCCGGGGCGGTCGCGGCCGGAGGCTTCCACCACCGTGGCCTCGTCGGAGGCCTCGTTGTCGAGCATCACCGTGGGGATGATCGAAAAGGCCGAGGCGCGGCCGCCTTCAGCGCCTTTACGCGGCTCGAAGGTCGGGGTCTCGCCGCGCCCGGCGGCCTCCAGGCTGTCGGCCAGCCGGCGCAGGATGCGCGGGTTGTCGGCGCCGATCGGGGAGCCGGTGACGTCCTGCACCTGAAACACGTCCAGCGCCTGGCCCTGGGCCGATGTGAACACCCGCGCCCCGACCACGTTGCCGCCGAGCCCCGACAGGGCCAGCGCCAGGTCGGCGAACAGGCCTCGCCGGTCCTTGGCCGCCACGACGATCTCGGCGGTGTTGCGGTCGGCGCGGATGCGCGCGTCGGCCGCCGCGCCGCCCTGCAGCGCCGCGCGCCGGGCCAGGGCCGCGTGGTCGGCCAGTTCGGCGGTCGAGAAGGCCGCGAAATAGGCGTCCTCCATCGCTCCGGCCCAGCCCTTGGCCGCCGGATCGGCGCCGATCAGGGTCGCGCGGGCCTCGGCGGCGACCGACTCCTGGTGGCGGCGGGCGCTGGCGGCGGGGTCCGAGCCCCGGCCGCCGCGGAAGGTCGCCTCGGTTGCGGCGTAGAGCTCGCGCATCAGCTGACCCTTCCAGCCGTTCCACACACCCGGGCCGACGGCGCGGATGTCGGCCACCGTCAGCACCAGCAACAGCCGCAGCCGCTCGGGGTTCTCGACGATGCGGGCGAAGGCGGCGACCGTGGCCGGATCGGTCACGTCGCGCTTCTGGGCGAAGTCGCTCATCACCAGATGGTGCTCGACCAGCCAGGCGATCAGCTCGATCTTCGACCGTTCCAGGCCCAGCCGCTCGCAGGCCGATCGGGCCGCGCGGGCCCCCGCCTTTTCCTGGCCGCCGGCGCCGCCCTTGCCGGTGTCGTGCAGCAGCATGGCCAGGAACAGGCTCTCGCGGTCGTCGATCAGCGGCATGATCGACACCGACAGCGGGTGGTCCTCGACCAGCTGGCCCTCGGCGATGTCGGCGATCACGCCGACCGCCTTCAGGGTGTGCTCATCGACCGTGTAGCTGTGGTACATGTTGAACTGCATCTGGGCGACGATCCGGCCGAACTCCGGCACGAAGCGGCCCAGCACCCCGGACTCGTTCATCAGCATCAGGGTGCGGTAGGTCCGCTTGCCGCGCGCCAGGATGTCGAGAAAGGCCTTCGCGGCCTCCGGATCGCGGCGGGTCTTCACCGTGATCAGCGGCAGGCCGCGGGTGACGGCCGTGAAGGCGTCCGGATGCAGGTCCAGGTCCCGCTGGTCGGCGATGCGGAAGATGCGGATCAGGTCCACCGGATCGCGCTCGAATACCTCCGGCCCGTCGATGGTGAGGCGTCCGCCTTCTTCGTGGAAGCCGGCGATGTCCAGCGGCTTGCGCTTGGGACTGTGCCGTCCGGGCAGGAAGCGCGACAGGCCCTTGGGGTGCGCCTTGAGGTGCTCGGTCTCCAGCTTGGCCGAGAAGGTGCGGGTCAGGAAGCCGACCTGCCGGGCGATCAGGAAATAGCGGCGCATGAACCGCTCGACGGCCGGGTTGTCGGCCCGGTCGCCAAAGCCCATCCGCCGCGCGATCTCCGGCTGCAGGTCGAAGGTCAGCCGCTCCTCGGGCCGGCCGGTGGCGAAATGCAGGTGGGCGCGCACGGCATGCAGGAAGTCGAACGCCCGCACGAAGGCGGCCACCTCGCGGCGGTCGAAATAGCCCAGGGTGAAGACGTCCGCGGGCTTGTCGACCGGATGCAGATACTGGGCGATCCACATCAGGGTGTGCAGGTCGCGCAGGCCGCCCTTGCCCTCCTTGACGTTGGGCTCGACCATGTAGCGGCTGGTGTCGGCCCGGCCGTGGCGGTCGTCGCGCTCTTTCAGCTTGGCGGCGACGAACTCCGCGCCGGTATTCTTCACCACGTCGGCGCGGAAGCGCTTCTTCAGGTCCTCGGCCAGGGTTGCGTCACCGGTCAGGCGCCGCGCCTCCAGCAGTGAGGTGCGGATGGTGAAGTCCTCCTTCGACAGCCGCACGCATTCCTCGACCGTGCGCGAAGCGTGGCCGACCTTGAAGCCCAGGTCCCACAGCGCATAGAGCATGAACTCGATGACGCTCTCGGCGTGGGCCGTCTGTTTGTACGGACGCAGGAACAGCAGATCGAGGTCGCTGTAGGGCGACAGCACCCCCCGGCCATAGCCGCCGACCGCCATCAGACACAGCCGCTCGCCCTCGGTCGGGTTGCGGGCGCGGAACATGTGCACGGTGGTGAAGTCGTAGAGCGCGGTGACCACCTCGTCGGTCACGCCGCACAGCAGCCGCGCCGTCTCCAGCCCGCCGGCGCCGTTCTCCAGCCGCTCCTTGGCGATCATCCGGCCGCGGAACAGGGCGGCTTTCAGGATTTCCAGCGCCAGCCGCCGCTGCTCGCCCTCGTTGCCCAGGGCGTCATGGGCGGCGGCCGTCAGGCGCACGCGCAGGGCGACGCCGTCAACGACATGTTCGAGGCGGGTGGGGCGGAGACGGGAAGCCATGCCTTTTATGTGCGCTGCAACATGGGGAAGTGCAACGGTTTGGGCGGCGGGAGCTCGCCGTTGTCCGCTTTCGCGCCATCGGCGCCTGTGATAAGTATGTCAAGGTTTGACATACGAGGCCGCCATGTCCACGAACGTCCACCTGAGCCCCGAACTGGAACGCTTCGCGCGTCAATGCGTGGAAGACGGCCGCTACAACAACGTCAGCGAGGTCGTCCGCTCGGCCCTGCGGATGTTGCAGGATGCTCAGGATCGGAAGACCGCCTTCATGGCGATGCTCGACGGCGTGCGGGAGGAATCGGATCGGGAGGGTTGGGTGTCAGGCGATGATGCAATCGCCCAAGCCAGGGCTGCCATCGCCGCAGCTGAAGTGCGACTGGGCCCCGATCCCAAATGAAGGCGGCGCTTTCACGCACAGCGACCCGGGATTTCCTGGCGGTTGTGGATTCCATAACCACCGAAAGCCGGCGCGCGGCCGGCAAATTCACCGACGAGGTGGAAGGCGCGTTGATCCGGATCGGTCGCCATCCCCAGATTGGCGCCGAGAGGCGAGAGTTGGCTGACCCACCTGTCCGATTCTGGACGCTCCAGCGATACCCGTACCTGATGATCTATGATGCTGCTGTGAGCCCGCCAAGCATCCTGAGGATTCTCCACGGGTCGCGGGATTTGCCTGAGCTCCTCAACGACCTACGCACCTAAAGCAGCCCCTTCAGCCGATAGAGCGCTTCCATCGCCTCTCTCGGGCTCATGCCGTCCGGTTCCAGCCCCTTGAGGGCCTCCTCCACCGGGCTGGGACCCTGCTTGACGGGCGTCGGGGCGACCGAGGCGAAAAGGGGCAGGCCCTCCAGCCGGGCGGGGGACTCGGCCTCGCTCTCCAGCCGCTCCAGCACTTCCCGGGCCCTGGCGACCACGGCGGGCGGCACGCCGGCCAGCTTGGCCACCTGGACGCCGTAGCTGCGGTCGGCGTGGCCGGGGCCTGCCTCGTGCAGAAACACCAGATCGCCGTTCCACTCCTTGGCCTTCATCGACAGGTTGGACACATGGCCCAGCCGGTCTTCGAGCGCCGCCAGCTCGTGATAGTGGGTGGCGAACAACGCGCGGGACCGGTTCACCCCGTGCAGGGCCTCGGCGCAGGCCCAGGCGATGGCCAGGCCGTCCCAGGTGGCGGTGCCGCGGCCGATCTCATCGAGAATGACGAAGCTGCGCGGCGTGGCCTGGGTCAGGATGGCGGCCGTCTCGACCATCTCGGCCATGAAGGTCGAGCGGCCCCGGGCCAGGTCGTCGCCGGCGCCGACCCGGCTGAACAGCCGATCGACCACGCCCATCCTCAGCGACTTCGCCGGCACGAAACAGCCGGCCTGGGCCATCACGGCCAGCAAGGCGTTCTGGCGCAGGAAGGTCGACTTGCCGGCCATGTTCGGGCCGGTGACGATCGACAGGCGCGCGCCGGTCTCGCCCGAACCGTCCAGGCAGCAGTCGTTGGGCGTGAACGGCTCGCCGGCCCGCTTGACGGCGGCTTCGACAACCGGGTGGCGGCCGCCCTTCGCGTCGAAACAGAAGCTGCGGTCGATGACGGGCCGCACGGCCTGCTGGTCCTCGGCCCATTCGGCGAGGGCCGCATCGACATCAAGGGTGGCCAGGGCCCGGGCGGCGGCCTGCAGCGGCGCGGCGAGGGCGCAGGCGGCCTCGCGCCAGGCCTCGAAGGTGGCGACCTCGATGGCCGATGCCCGCTCGCCGGCCTGGGCGATGCGCGCGTCCAGGTCGGCCAGCTCGACGGTGGTGAACCGCACCTGGTTGGCCAGGGTCTGGCGGTGGATGAAGGTGGCGTTCAGCGGCGGCTGGAACAGCGGATCGGCCTTGCCGGCCGTGGTCTCGACAAAATAACCGAGCACGGCGTTGTGGCGGATCTTCAGCGGCACACCGCTCTCGCGCGCCAGCCGGCTCTCCAGCTCGACGACCACCCGGCGGCTGTCGTCGCGTAGAGCCCGGGCCTGATCGAGCTCGGGGCGCACATCGGCGGCGACGAAGCCGCCATCGCGGGCCTGGGCCGGCAGGTCGGGCCCAAGGCCGCCCGTCAGCTGCGCCAGCAGGCCCGAGAGGTCGGCCGAAAGGGACGGATTAACGGCCGCCAGCGCCATCTCGATCTCGAACGGCGGAGCGCTCAGGCTGTCGCCGGCATCGACCACCAGGCCGGACAGCGCCTCGCCGGTCTTCAAGCCGTCGCGCAGGGTTCCCAGGTCGCGCGGCCCGCCGCGGCCGAGCGCCAGCCGCGACAGGGCGCGGGCCAGGTCGCCGGAGCGCTTGAGCGCCTCACGCAGACGTTCGCGCAGTTGCCGACGCTCCAGCAGCCACTGGATGGCGTCGAGCCGCACGTCGATGGCGGCCGGGTCGAGCAGCGGCCGGGCCAGCCGCGCGGCCAGCATCCGCGAGCCTGCGGCGGTAACGCAGCGGTCGATGCCGCCCAGCAGCGAGCCGTCGCGCTGGCCGCCGGTGGTGCGCTCGATCTCAAGACTTGTTCGGGTGGCCGGGTCGATGGCCATCACGTCGGCCTCGCCCGCGCGCCGGGGCGGCGACAGGGCCGGCAGCCGGCCGGCCTGGGTCATCTCCAGATGGGCGGCGATCAGGCCCAGGGCCGAGATCTCCGCCCCGGCCAGGCCGCCGAAGCCGTCGAGCGTATCGACGCCATAGAGCCGCTTGAGCCGCGCTTCCGACGCCGCCGGCTCGGCCAGGGCCTGGGCCACGGGCTGGACGATGCCGCCGGCGCTCTTGAGCGCCAGGCTGACGGCCTCGTCGGCGAACAGCCGGTCGGGCACAAGAATCTCCGATGGCTGCAGCGCCGCCAGGGCCGCGGACAGGCCGGACGGCGCGATCAGCAGGCTCTCCACCTCGCCGGTCGACAGCTCGACGCTGGCCACGGCCGCCTGGCCGCCGCGCAGGGCGATGGCCGCCAGCCGGTTGGCCCCGCGCGCGTCCAGCAGGCCGTCCTCGGTCAGGGTGCCGGGCGTGACGATGCGCACCACGTCGCGGTGGACGATGGCCTTGGAGCCGCGCTTGCGGGCCTCGGCCGGGTTTTCCATCTGCTCGCAGACGGCGACCTTGAAGCCCGCGCGGATCAGCTTGGCGAGATAGGCCTCGGCCGCGTGGACCGGCACGCCGGCCATCGGAATGGGCTGGCCGTTGTGCGTGCCGCGAAAGGTCTGGGCGATGCCCAGGGCCGCCGCCGCCTTGATCGCGTCGTCGAAGAACAGCTCGTAGAAGTCGCCCATGCGGAAGAACACCAGCGCGTCCGGCTGGCGCGACTTGGCCTCGAAATACTGGGCCATCACGGGCGTGGCGCCGGCGGCGGTGGGCTGAATCTGATCGGGCGGGGTGGGGGCGTTCATCGCCCAGGACCCTAGCGGGGTTCGCGGGGGCCGTTAAGACTCTCAGCGCGGCGGTTGCCCGCGCGGTCAGGTTGTGGAACCGTTCCCTCCGGAGGGGCGCGATGATCACGAAACGTCTGCTGGCGGCGGCCGCCGCACCGTGGCTGATCGCCGCCGCGCCGGTGCTTGCGCCGGGCACGGAAGCCGACCGGGCGCCGGACTGGCTGGTCAAGCCCGACGGCGAACGGATCGCCCGCTACTACCCCGAACGGGCCATGCGCGACGGCGTCGAGGGCGGGGCGACGATCGTCTGTATCGTGCGAACCGACACGCAGCTGCACGATTGTGTCGTCCAGTCGGAAACGCCGGTGGCCTACGGGTTCGGCGACGCCGCGGTAAAGCTGGCCGGCGAGATGCGCATGGCGCCGGCAATCCGCCAGGGCCTGCCGGTCGAGGCCCAGGTGCGGGTTCCGCTGACCTTCAGAATGCCCGAGCCGGAGCTGATTTCTGGCCCGCCCCTGCCGGGCCCGGGGGTCCTGTTCACCCTCGCCGGCGGGTTGTTCGCCCTGGCGGGGTTGCTGTTCTGGGGTCTGGTCGCGGCCGCGCGGGCGCTTGGACGGCGATAGGGAAGGGCCTCAGGCCTTGCCCGACACCGTGCCCCAGAACTTGCTCGCCTTGCCCATGAAGCCGGCGGCCTTGGGGTGCTGCGCCTCGCCGCAGGTCTCGGCCAGTTCGCGCATCAGCTCCTTCTGCCGGGCGCTCAGATGGGTCGGGGTCTCGACGAACATCTCGACCAGCAGGTCGCCGCGCTCGCGGCCGCGCAGGGATGGCATGCCGCGGCCCTTGAGGCGCACGGTGCGGCCGGTCTGGGTGCCTTCCGGCACCTTGACCGGGATGCGGCATTCGCCGTCGCAGTCCTCGCCGCCAACCAGGCAGGGCGCCTCGATCTCGCCGCCCAGGGCCGCGACGCACATCGGCACCGGCACGGTGCAGAGCAGGTCCAGGCCGTCGCGCTCGAACAGCTCGTGCGGGGCCAACGACAGGAAGATGTAGAGGTCGCCGCGCGGTCCGCCGCGCTGGCCCGCGTCGCCCTCGCCGGCCAGCCGGATGCGCGCGCCGTCATCGACGCCGGCCGGGATGCGGACCTGCAGCGTGCGCTGGCGGCGCACCTGGCCCTGGCCGTTGCAGCTCTTGCAGGGATCGAGCACCAGCTTGCCCGTTCCGCCGCAGCGGGGGCAGCTGCGCTCGATGGCGAAGAAGCCCTGGGTCGCGCGGACCCGGCCGGCGCCGCCGCAGCTGCCGCAGACCGTCGGGCTGGTGCCGGGCTTGGCGCCCGAGCCCTCACAGGTTTCGCAGGTGATCGAGGCGGGCACGGTGATCTCCACCTCGGCGCCGGCGAAGGCCTGCTCGAGGGTGATCTCCAGGTCGTAGCGCAGGTCCTGGCCACGGGCCGGGCCGTTGTTCTGGCGCCGCCGGCCGCCGCCGAACATCTCGCCGAAGGCCTCGCCGAACACCTCGTTGAAGACGTCATGCACGTCGCCGAAACCGGCGCCCTGACCGCCGCCGTTCATGCCGTTGACCCCGGCATGGCCGAAGCGGTCGTAGGCCGCGCGTTTCTGCGGATCAGACAGGACCGAATAGGCCTCGTTGATCTCCTTGAACCGCGAGGAGGCGTCCTCGCAGCCGCCGTTGCGATCGGGATGGTGCTCCATCGCCATCTTGCGGAAGGCGCTCTTCAGCGCCGCCTCGTCGGCTCCGCGCTGGACGCCCAGAACTTCGTAATAGTCACGCATCAGCCGGCATCACCGAAAAACCGAGCATTCCCTGAGGTGGGCGATCGCCCGTCCGACTGCAAGCCTGATACCAAACCAGTCGGACGGGACTTTCCCGCATCCGTGAAGGTGGCGGCGACGATTCCCGGGCGAGCTTTCACCACGGAACCGTCCTCCGCCGCCATGAGGCCTGACGTCACGCCGACTTCTTGTCGTCGCCGTCAACTTCCTCGAACTCGGCATCGACCACGCCGTCGTCCGCGGCCTGCTCGGCGCCCTCGCCGCCGGGTTCGCCCTGCTGGGCTTTGTACATCGCCTCGCCGAGCTTCATCGACGCGTCGATCAGGGCCTTGGTCTTGACGCCGATCTCGTCGGAGTCGCCACCGTCGAGCACGGCCTTGAGGTCGGCCACCGCCGTCTCGATGGCGGCCTTCTCGTCGGCCGAGACCTTGTCGCCGTGCTCGGCCATGGCCTTCTCGGTGGAGTGGATCACCGCGTCGGCCTGGTTGCGGGCCTCGACCCCGGCCTTGCGTTTCTCGTCCTCGGCGCGGTTGGACTCGGCCTCGCGAACCATCTTGTCGATGTCGGCGTCCGACAGGCCGCCGTTGGCCTGGATGCGGATCGACTGTTCCTTGTTGGTCGCCTTGTCCTTGGCCGTGACGTGCACGATGCCGTTGGCGTCGATGTCGAAGATGACCTCGATCTGCGGAATGCCGCGCGGCGCCGGCGGGATGCCGACCAGGTCGAACTGGCCCAGCATCTTGTTGTCATGCGCCATCGGCCGCTCGCCCTGGAACACCCGGATCGTCACGGCCGACTGGTTGTCGTCGGCGGTCGAGAAGGTCTGGCTCTTCTTGGTCGGGATGGTCGTGTTGCGCTCGATCAGCGGGGTGAACACGCCGCCCAGCGTCTCGATGCCCAGCGTCAGCGGGGTCACGTCCAGCAGCAGCACGTCCTTGACGTCGCCCTGCAGCACGCCGGCCTGGACCGCGGCGCCCAGCGCCACGACCTCGTCCGGGTTGACCCCCTGGTGCGGTTCGCGGCCGAAGAAGGTCTTCACCGCGTCGACCACCTTGGGCATGCGGGTCATGCCGCCGACCAGGATCACCTCGTCGATGTCGCCCTTCTTGATGCCGGCGTCCTTCAGCGCCTGCTCGCAGGGGCCGATCGTGCGGACGATCAGATCCTCGACCAGGGCTTCCAGCTTGGCGCGCGACAGCTTGATGTTCAGGTGCAGCGGGCCGGACGCGTTCATGCTGATGAACGGCAGGTTGACCTCGTACTGCGTGGTCGTCGACAGCTCCTTCTTGGCCTTTTCGGCCTCTTCCTTCAGGCGCTGCAGGGCCAGCTTGTCATTGCGCAGGTCGGTGGCGGTTTCCTTTTTGAACTCGTCGGCCAGGAAATCGACGATCCGCAGGTCGAAATCCTCGCCGCCGAGGAAGGTGTCGCCGTTGGTGGCCTTCACCTCGAACACGCCGTCGCCAATCTCCAGGATCGAGACGTCGAAGGTGCCGCCGCCCAGGTCGTAGACGGCGATCTTCTTGCCGTCGTTCTTCTCCAGGCCATAGGCCAGAGCCGCGGCGGTCGGCTCGTTGATGATGCGCAGGACTTCCAGGCCGGCGATGCGGCCGGCGTCCTTGGTCGCCTGACGCTGGGCGTCGTTGAAATAGGCCGGAACGGTGATGACAGCCTTGGTGACCTTTTCGCCCAGGTGACGCTCGGCGTCTTCCTTGAGCTTCATCAGGATGAAGGCCGAAACCTCCTGCGGGCTGTAGTCCTTGCCCGCGGCGCGGACATAGGCGTCGCCGGCGCCGCCCTTGACGATGTCGTAGGGCACCATGCCCTTGTCCTTATCGACCACCGGGTCGCTGTACGAGCGGCCGATCAGGCGCTTGATGGCGAACAGGGTGTTGGTCGGGTTGGTCACCGCCTGGCGCTTGGCCGGCTGGCCGACCAGCTTTTCGCCGTCGTCGAGGAAGGCGACGACGGAGGGCGTGGTCCGCGCGCCCTCGGCGTTTTCGAGCACCTTGGGCGTCTTGCCATCCATGATGGCCACGCAGGAATTGGTCGTTCCCAGGTCGATGCCGATGATCTTGCTCATGTGAGGTCTCTCTAGCTCCCTTACTGGCGGACGGCGGTGACGAGGGCCTTCATGAAGCGCCCCGGTTTTTCTCTTCCGTCCCCGGTTGGATCCTCTGGTCTGAAACGGGGTGACTTTCCGTTCTGGGAAAGCCGTTTGTCAGTCCGGCATATGGGAAGCAAGGCGCCCGCCGCAAGAGCAAAACCCCGATCATGCCGGGGGCTTTGACCTCGTCACGGCGACGCCCCCCATTTGGGGCATGGCCTCGCCGGGGATTTCGTGACTTTCTGCGACCGTTCGAGGGGCTTCGTTCAGGAGGGAATCAATGTCGACCCTGTCTACCCGGCTAAAGGCCGGTCTCGCGCTCGCCGTCATGGTGGCGACCACCGCGCTCACGCCCGGTCTGGCTTCGGCCGAGGACCGCCGCGTGAAAATCATCAACGAAACGCGCTTCACCATCGTGCGCTTCTATGCGTCGAACGTGAACGCCACGGGCTGGGAAGAGGACATCCTCGGCCAGAGCGTGCTGCGGCCGGGGCAGTCGGTCGTGATCAACATCGACGACGGCTCGGGCTACTGCCTGTACGACTTCAAGGCCGTGTTCGACGACGGCGACTCCCTGGTCCGCCAGCGGGTCGATGTCTGCAAGATCTCGTCCTACCGCTACACCGAGGACTGAAGACCGCCGGAGGCGACGGGAACCGGGGGGATCCCGCGGGCGGGGCGGCTAACGCCCCGCCCGGCGCCTTTCCAGGCAGGGCTAATGGCCCTTCTTCACCCATTCATCGATATCGCCCAGCCGCTCGCGCCGCACCCTGGCGCGATAGACGGCGGCCGACAGCGACGCCTTGAGCCGCTGCGGAGGCTGGCCCTCGGCCTGGGCCATGGACAGGGCCTCGCCCGCGATGGTCTCGTCCGCCCAGCCGCCCGTGATCCGCGCCAGCATCCCGACCATCGAGCCCGGCGCGAACAGGGCGTCGGCGCGTGTCTTGTTGGCCTTCAGATAGGCCCAGGTCATGGCCGGAAAGTTGCCCGACGGCCCGCGCAGGATGTTCTGGCGCAGGGTGATCGGCGGCTCGGCGCCAAGCGCCAGCTCCAGCGTGCGCCGCGCCAGGGCCTTGTCGCGCACCTCGCCGAGCACACCATAGAGCTGCTGCTTCTCCAGGGCGTTGGTCGAGGTCCGGGCCATGGTCCGCAGGCGCTCCCAGGTCGCCGCATCGGCCTGCATGGCCACCACGATCAGGGCCGGTTCGCGGATCGCCGCCGGCAGGGCCGCGCCGTCCGTATCCATCCGTGCGAAGCGCGCGCGGGCCTCGGCGACCACGGCCTGGTCGTCGAACCGGCCCAGCGCCCTGACCAGGTCCGCCCGCAGCAGGATCGCCGTGGCCGGCTCGCCGGCGACGGGTGTCCAGCCAACCCGCGCCCAGACCGGCCCCAGCAGGGTCCGCGCCCGGGCGCGGAAGGCCGTCTGGCCTGTGTTTCCGTCATAGAGGCGGTCGATCTGGTTCAGCACATCGACCACCTGCATCCAGACCACCGGATTGGCGTCGGCGGGCAGGCTGGCGGCGAGATCGAGCCAGTCGGCGACCGGCGCCGCGCCCTCCTGGCCGAACGCCCAGTAGTCGTAGAGCAGGCCCAGCTGATCCACCGCGTCGAGCCGGCCGAAGCGGGTCCGCAGCCGGGCGAAGGCCTTTTCATCGTAGGTCGTGCGGAAATAGCCGGCCTGGCCGAAGTTGACCAGCAGCGGCGCGCCCGCCGGGCCCTTGAGCCGCACCGACTCGCCCATCGACACCAGGCCGCGCCAGTCGCGCTTCTCGCCCGGCCAGGTCGCGGCCACCGGCGTCGACCAGCTGAGCGGCCGGCGGGACGGGGCATCGACGCCGAAGCGGCGCTGGGTCAGCCGCCAGGCCGAACCCAGGGAGGTGACCTTGATCAGCGGCACGCCGGGCTGGCGGGTGAAGTCGCCGGCGATGCGGCGGATCGGCTGGCCGGAGGCGGTCTCCACCGCGCGCCACAGGTCGTCGCTGATGGTGTTGCCGTAGGCGTGTTCCTTCATGTAGGCGCGCAGGGCGTCGCGGAAGTGATCGGCCCCGACCCAGGCCTCGATCATGGCGATGACCGCCTGGCCCTTCTGGTAGCTGATGGTGTCGAACGCCGTGTCGCGCGCGTCGGCGACTTCCTGCACGATCGGATGGGTGGCGGCGCGGGCGTCGAGATTCATCGCCCCGTCGCGGGCGGCCATGTCCTGTAGCTGAACCGACCACTCGGGGTGGAAATGGTCGGTGGCCTTGGCCTCCATCCAGGAGGCGAAGCCCTCGTTGAGCCAGATGTCGTCCCACCAGCTCATCGTCACCAGGTCGCCGAACCACTGGTGCGCCATCTCGTGGCCGATGGTGGTGAAGGCGTTCTGGCGGTCGGCCTGGCTCGAGACCTGGGCATCGACCAGCACGGCCTTTTCGAAATAGAGGATGGCCCCCCAGTTCTCCATCGCCGAGAAGGTCGCCGCGCCGCCGGGCACGGCCACCAGGTCCAGCTTGGGCAGGGGGTAGGGCGTGCCGAAATAATCGTTGAAGAAGGGCAGCAGCTGCTCGGCCGCGTCGAGCGCGAAGCCCGCCTCGCCGGTCGAGCCGCGCTTGACCACCACGCCCACATCGACGTCGCCGACCTTGCGGCCCACGCGTTCGAAGTCGCCCACGGCCAGGAACAGCAGATAGGAGCTCATCTTCGGCGAGACCGCGAAGGTGGTGCGCGTCAGGCCGCCTTCGACCGGCGTGGCCGTCTCGACGGGCATGTTGGAGACGACCATGTCGGCGGTGGGCGCATCGACGGTCAGCTTGAACGTCGCCTTCAGGGCCGGCTCATCCCACATCGGCGCGAACCGCCGGGCGTCGGGCGACTCGAACTGCGTCGCCAGCAGTCGTTTGCTGCCCTGGGCCGTGTCGTAATCGACCGAGAACAGGCCAAAGGCCTGCTGGTTGATCTTGCCCGTGTAGTCGATGGCCAGCCGGTGCCTCCCGGCGGTCAGGGGCTGGGCGAAGGTCAGGGTCGCGGTCTGCGCGGGGGCGTCATAGGTCACCCTGGGCGCCGCGTCGGCGCCATCCAGTCGCACCTTGCCAAAGGTCAGGTCGGCCGCGTTCAGCGTCACCACGGCGGTCGGCCTGACCACCTGGACGTCGGCGCCGACCGAGCCGGTGAAGCTCAGGGCGGTCGCGTCGGGTCGCACGGCGATGTCGTAGTGGATGGGGGTGATGTCCGTGGGCAGGACGTGCCGGGCCGCCGGGTCCTTGCCGGCGCCGCAGCCCGCCAGAAGAACCGTCGCCGTCAGCGCCAGTCCCGTTACGATGCGATTGAACACGCCCGATCTCCCCATCCCGCACGCGGGGAGGTTAGACTGAAGCGGCCCGGAGTGAATCATGAAGGATTTGTCAGGTTTCACCCTGCTTCCCGGCCGGCTGGATCCTTCGGCCCAGGCGGCGCTGGTCGATGCGGTGCTGACGGCCGCCCGAACCGCGCCATTCCACCACCAGGTCACGCCCGGCGGCAAGGCCATGAGCGTGGAGATGACGGGGCTGGGACCGCTCAGCTGGGTCACCGACGCGCGCGGCTATCGTTATGAGGCGCGCCACCCGCTGACGGGCGAGCCCTGGCCGCCGATGCCGCCGGTGCTGCAGGCCCTGTGGGCGGAGCTGGCCGATCCGGCGGTCCCGGCCGACGCCTGCCTGGTCAACCTCTACCGCGAGGGCGCGAGGATGGGCCCACACCGCGACCAGGACGAGGCCGACTTCGGCTTTCCGGTGCTGTCGGTGTCGCTGGGCGACACGGCGGTCTTCCGCCTGGGCGGTCTGAAGCGGACGGACCCGACCCGCTCGGTGCGGCTGGCCTCGGGCGATGTCTGCCTGCTGGCCGGGGAATCGCGGCTGGCGTTTCACGGCGTCGACCGCATCCTGGCCGGCTCGTCCCGCCTGGTTCCCGGCGGCGGCCGGATCAATCTGACGTTGCGTCGCGCGCGGCCGGCCTGAACCGCTTCCCAGCGGCGCCGGTCGGGGGATAGGGTGCGGCCAACGATACGAGGGAACCCCGCCATGCTGAAGCTGACCCGCCCCGAGGGCTCGGAGCCGCGAGACTTCGACCTGTCCCGTCGCGCCCTGCCAGCCCTGTTCTTCGCCGGCTACGCCGCCGCCGCGGTATCGGCCCGGGCCGAGCCGATCCACACCGACGCCGAGGGCCTGATCGCCGAGACGGTGATGATCCCGGCCGGCGACCGCGACGTACCCGCCTACCTCGCCCGGCCCGACGGGCGCGGCAGGCGGCCGGTGGTGCTGGTGGTTTCCGAGGTGTTCGGCATCCACGAGTACATCCGTGACATCTGCCGGCGGCTGGCCAAGCTCGGTTATGTGGCCATCGCGCCGGACCTTTTCGCGCGGCACGGCGATCCCGCGCCGCTGGTCGACTTCGCCGCGATCCGCGCCATCGTCGGGGCGGCCACCGACGCGCAGGTGATGAACGACATCGAGGCGACCGCGCGGTGGCTGTCGGACCAGGCCTTCGTCAATCGACGGAAGATGGCCATCACCGGCTATTGCTGGGGCGGCGCCCAGGTCTGGCTGGCCTGCGAACGGTTCCGCCATTTCCGCTGCGGCGTGGCCTGGTACGGCCGGCTGTCGCGCCCGGCGGCCGGGCAGTTCCTGGCCGGGCCGGAACGGGAATGGCCGCTGGAGCTGGTCGGCTACCTCAAGGCGCCGGTGCTCGGCCTCTACGGCGGCAAGGACCAGGGCATTCCGGCCGCCGACGTCGAGGCGATGCGCGCCGGGTTGAAGCAATACCGCAAGAAGGGGTCCGACCTGATCGTCTACCCCGACGCCCAGCACGGCTTCCACGCCGACTACCGCGCCAGCTACGACCCCGCGGCCGCCCAGGACGGCTGGCGGCGAATGATCGACTTTTTCCACGCGAACGGGGTGCGGCCGTAGGGCCATTCACCGTCATGGCCCGGCTTGTCCGGGCCACCCAAGCGTGATGAGCCGAACGGAAGGGGCGAGGATCATTCGCGCCCTCAATGTTGTCGCCCGTGTTCCTGGGTGGCCCGAATAAAGCGGGCAATGACGGCGGCGGGTGTTATCCCCGCAGCTTGCGCGTCAACGCTTCCAGGTCGCGGGACAGCTGGGGATCGTCGGCCTTCAGCGCCTCGATGCGGCGCACGGCGTGCAGCACGGTGGTGTGGTCGCGGCCGCCGAAGCGCCGGCCGATGTCGGGCAGCGAGCGGGTGGTCAGCTGCTTGGCCAGCCACATGGCCGCCTGGCGTGGCCGGGCGATGGAGCGGTTGCGGCGCTCGGACACCAGGTCCGCCTGGCGCAGGCCGAAATGCTCGGAGGTGGCCTTCTGGATGTCGTCGATGGTGATGCGCTTCTCGGCGCCGCGCAGGTGCGGCCGCAGGATGGCCTGGGCCTCGTCCAGCGACAGGCCGCCGACCTCGGCGCCCATGCGGGCCACCAGGGTGTTCAGGGCCCCTTCCAGCTCGCGCACGCTGTCGGTGAAGCGATCAGCGAGAAACTGCATCACCTCGGGCTTGGCCGAGGCGTTGAACCCGCCCTGGCGGCCCAGCGACGCCAGCTTGCGCTCGAGGATGCCCATGCGCAGCGTGCGGTCGGCTGGCTCGATGCCGCAGACCAGGCCCGCCGACAGGTGGCTGCGCAGCCGCGCGTCCATTTCGGTGATCTGGGCCGGCGGCCGGTCGGCCGAGAACACCACGCGGCGGCCGTCCTCCATCAGGGCGGTCAGGGTGTGGAACAGCTCTTCCTGGGTCGATTGCTTGCCGGCGACGAAATGCACGTCGTCGATCAGCAGCAGGTCGGCGGCGCGCAGCTCTTCCTTGAACAGGGCCGTGGACCGATCCATCACCGCCCGCACGAAGGTCGACAGAAAGCGCTCGGCGCTGAGGTAGACGACGCGCTTTTCCGGCGCGGCGCGCATCGCCTCCCAGGCCATGGCGTTGAGCAGGTGGGTTTTGCCAAAGCCGTAGCCGCTGTGGATCACCACCGGGTTGAAGTGGCCGTCGGCCCAGCTGGCCACGCGGCGGGCCACGGCGTGGGCGAACTCGTTGGCCGGGCCGGGCACGAAGCTGTCGAAGGTGAAACGGTCCTGCAGGCCGGCCACGCGGGTCGGACGGCCGCCGGGCGTCGGGGCGAGGGTCGGCGCGTCCGTCGCGACCGGGTCCATCACCTCGATGGCCTCGGCGATGATGTCCAGGCCGCCGGTGTCGGCCTCGAATTCCATGCGGGACTTCAGATCCAGGCTGCGCCCCGCCGGGTCGTGCTCGGCCCACAGCTCGCCGATGCGGCGCCAGGCGTTGCGGCGGATCCAGTCGCGGGCGACCCCCGTGGGCGTGACCAGCACGATGCGGCCGTCGGCGATCTCACGCAGGGCGGCCTGGGCGAGCCACGAGCCGAACGCGGCTTCGCCGAGTTCCCGGCGAAGAGCCAGGCAGGCCTTCGTCCAGACAGCGCCAGCCGGTGTTTGCGACGACATCGATCGCCCGCCCATGGAAGTCATCAGCCCCACCATTCCATTACGCTTTTTCCACCCGCGACACTCCTCCGCCCCCACGGTGGAGAAGTCCTCAAACCCAACGCAGACAGGTTCTCGCGCGCCGGATGCACGTCATCCGCCGCCGCCTTTCGCATCACCAAATTAGGAAATGAACCAAGCGTCGAGGCCTCACACTAACGACCCAAAAAACGGTGGGTCAAACGTGAAATTTGAGTCCGGACGCGGATATTTCTGTTGACTCACGAGGGCCCCTCGCGCCGCAAGGGAATCCGTTAACGCCCCTTCCGAGGGGTGTGGGAATTCGCCGCACACGCGAATCGCGAGCACGAAAAACCGGCCGGCGCGAGGGGCGCCTGCCGGTTGTTCAACATGCTGAAATATCGGGCGAACGGTGCTCGCCAACCCGTTTCGGGGAGTCCCGAAATCAGGCGGCAGACAGCTTCTTCAGCTGGGCGTTCAGGCGCGAGACCTTGCGCGAGCCGGTGTTCTTGTGGACCACGCCCTTGGACACGGCGCGCATCAGTTCCGATTGCGCGACGATAAAGGCGGCCTTGGCGGCGGCGGCGTCGCCGGCGGCCAGGGCTTCGTCGAACTTGCGCAGGAAGGTGCGCACGCGCGAGCGGCGGGCCTTGTTCACTTCCGTGCGGCGCTCGATCTTGCGGATCGCCTTCTTGGCGCCGGGATTATTGGCCATGAGCTTGTAGAACCTCAGAACGGACGGGCGCTCGCGAAAGGCCGCGCACGCCGGATAAATCGAAGGGCGGGCAAATACAGGAAGGCCCCCATCCGGTCAATGCGACTCTGGCGGTTCGAGGGCCGCCATGTAGAGTTGGGACATGGACCGTCGCGTTTTTCTCGTCTCGACCCTGGCGCTGGCTGGCTGCGGTTCGGGCCCGCCCCGGCAATCGGTGATCTGCGACCCCGGCCTGGGCGCGGTCCTGACCCGGGCGCGGGGCCGGTTCGCCGAGCCCGGCGTGCTGGTGGTCAGCGAGGCGCGGCCGCAGTCGCTGCTCGAGATGGCCGAGGCCGAACCGTCCGCCCTGATCGTGACCCGCCAGAGCCTGATCGCCAACCGCCTGCAGCGCCTGGGCCACGTCCGGCTCGAGCACCGCTGGCAGGCGCGCATCGGCGGCGAGACCGTGCAGATTCTGGTCACCAAGGGCGCCGGCCCGGCGCAGTGGCGCGCTCTGCGGCTGGCCAAATGGCTGGCCGGGGACGAGGCCGCATCGGTTCTGGCGCAAGGCGGCTGAGGTCCGGCGCGGCCGGCCGCGAGACTAAAGTCCCCGCCGGATCTCGGTCCACGCCGTCGCCAGCCGGTCGCGGTGGTCCGGGTCCGCCACCCCGATCAGCGCCTCGGCCCGGCCCTCGAGGGTCTGGCCGCGCAGGTCAGCGACGCCGTGCTCGGTGATCACCAGCCCCACATCGGCCCGCGGCACGGAGACGGCCGTCGGCGGCAGGCGCGGCACGATGCGGCTGACCGCGCCGCGCCGGGCGCTGGCCGGCAGGGCGAGGATCGGCAGGCCGCCCTTCGACAGCCGCGCGCCGCGCAGGAAGTCGGTCAGGCCGCCGACGCCGCTGATCTGGCGGCCGTCCTGAAACTCGGCGTTGGCCTGGCCGAACAGGTCGATTTCGATCGCCGAATTGACCGCCACCAGCCGCGGAATCGCCGCCAGCACGCGGATGTCGTGGGTGACGTTCGACGGCGCGAAGCGGATGCGGTCGTCCGAGCCGCAACGGTCGTAAAGGTCGCGCGAGCCGGCCGCCAGGCCCGTCACCACCTCGGTCAGGGCGCCCGAATCCAGCACCGGCAGCAGCGGATCGGTGACCATGCCCGAATGGATACGCAGCCCCTTCATGCCCTCCAGCGCCGCCAGCGCCGCGATGCCCGCCTTGCCGACGCCGAACTGCACGCTGGCCCCGTCGGGGATCAGGCCCTGCAGGTGGCGCTTGATGGCGTCGAACGCCGGGTCGAGCGTCCCCGTGTCGTAGGTCAGCAGCGGATGGCCGGCCTCGGCGACCAGGTCGAAGCCCGACAGCGGCCAGGTCGCGCCCCGCACACGCGGCATGGCCGGATTGACCAGGGCGACCTTGAACACCTGCCGCGCCAGCACCGCCGGGGCCAGGTCGCTGGCGACGCCCAGCGACACATTGCCGTCGGTGTCGGGCTCGCTGACCTGGACCACGGCCGCGTCGAGCGGGGTCTCCTCCAGCCAGCCCCAGGTCTGGAACCAGGTCATCGGCCGAAGGCTGAACCGGCCCGCTTCGAAACTGGGCCGCCAGTCGGCCGACAGGAAGGTTCCCTCGGCCCGCGCCGTCTCGTGCAGGCCCGCCCAGTCGGTGCGGTTGATCCCGGGAACCGAAGCGCCGACGAAGGTCAGGCCGGCGGCCAGCTCGGGCCGGCGTCGGTAGACGTCAAGCAGGGCGAGAGGTTCGCCGGCCGCGCCGGAAATGAACACACGGCCGCCCCCCGGCTTCACCTTGCGGGCGACTGTCTCGGCGGCCGATTCGGCTGTTACGCGAATCACGTCATCATCCATTCAGACAGACGCCTGCAACTGTATGCGGCGCCAAGTGTTCAGCTTTTTGAATGCCCGGCCCGAGAGGACACCCCGCGTCATGCGCGCCGCAGTCGATCACCCCTACGATGTGCTCAAGCCCTTCCTGTGGATCGCGGCGTTGAGCTTCGCCACCGGCTTCCTCGGCTACGTCGGGCTGCACGGCGGCCCGCCCGTCTAGGCCGCGCCAGTCGAGCCGAAGCCGCCCGCGCCGCGCGCGGTCTCGTCGAGGCTGGCGACCAGGCGCCACGCGGCGCTCGCCACCGGCGCGATGACCAGCTGGGCGATGCGGTCGCCCCGGCGGATGATGAAGTCCTCCTCCCCCAGATTGACCAGAATGACCTTCACCTCGCCGCGATAGTCCGCGTCGATGGTGCCGGGCGTGTTGAGGCAGGTGACCCCGGCCTTGGCGGCCAGACCCGAGCGCGGCCGCACCTGGGCTTCGAAGCCGGCCGGCACGGCGAAGGCCAGGCCCGTCGGGACCATGGCCCGGGCCATCGGCTGCAGCGTCAGCGGCGCGTCCTCGGCCACCGCCGCCCGCAGGTCCATGCCGGCCGCCAGCGGCGTCTCGTAAGCCGGCAGCGGCAGGCCCCGCGCGTGGGGCAGCTGGACGACGGGGATGGTCGGAGTCACGTCAATGCCTTCGCGATGCGGGCGGCCAGGTCGGCCGCCACCTGGTTCTTGTGGGCGCGGTCCCAGCGCTCGACGCCGGCCTTGCTGATCAGCAGCACCGCGTTCTCCTCGCCGCCCATCACGCCCGGCTCGGTCACGTCGTTGGCGATGATCCAGTCGCAGCCCTTGCGCGCCAGCTTGGCCCTGGCATGCATCTCCACATCGTTGGTCTCGGCCGCGAAGCCGACCACCAGCCTGGGCCGGGCCGGGCCGGCTGCGGCGAGGGTCGCCAGAATGTCGGGGTTCTCCACCAGCCGCAGGGTCGGCGGGCCGTCCTTGCCCTTCTTCAGCTTGATCCCGAACGCCTCGTCCGGACGCCAGTCGGCCACGGCGGCGACGCAGACGGCCGCGTCGGCCGGCAGGGCGGCCTGGCTGGCGGCGAGCATGTCGCGGGCCGATTCGACATCGACCCGGTCGACGCCGGCGGGCGTCGGGAGGGCGACGGGGCCGGACACCAAGGTCACCCGGGCGCCCAACGCCGCCAGCGCCCCGGCGATGGCGTAGCCCTGCCGCCCGCTTGAGCGGTTGGTCAGCAGCCGCACGGGGTCGAGCGCCTCGGCCGTCGGGCCGGCGGTCACCAGCACATGCCTACCGGCTAAAGGGCGGGCGGCGGGCCCCTCCAGCAGGCCCAGGATCGCGCCGAAGATCGCCTCGGGCTCGGCCATGCGGCCAAGGCCGAACTCGCCGCAGGCCATGGCCCCCTCGTCGGGCCCGACGAAGGATACGCCGTCACCCTTCAGCGTGGCGAGGTTCCGCTTCGTCGCAGGATGCTCCCACATGCGCACGTTCATGGCCGGGGCCATCAGCACCGGCTTGTCGGTCGCCAGCAGGGCGGTGGAAGCCAGATCATTGGCCAGGCCGTTGGCGGCCCGGGCCATCAGGTCCGCCGTCGCCGGCGCCACGACCACCAGGTCGGCCGAGCGGCTGAGCTCGATATGGCCCATCTCCGCCTGGTCGGTCAGGGAGAAGAGCTCGCTATAGACCCTGTCCCCGGCCAAAGCCGACAGGGACAGCGGCGTGACGAACTGCGCGCCCGCCGCCGTCAGGATCGGCCGCACGGCCACCCCCGCCTTGCGCAAGAGCCGCGTCAGCTCCAGCGCCTTGTAGGCGGCGATGCCGCCCCCGACGATCAGCAGAACCCGCCGCTCAGCCAAACCCGCGTCTCCGTCAGAGCCGTGAAATCCCGCCGCTGCATACGACGAGCCCGGCGCTTGACCAAACGCCAAACCCGTGTTCTTGCTATGTTCAGTTGCACGCTTGGATAGAAGACGAGGTGTGATCATGGAAAGATTGACCGGAATGGCCGGTGTCGTGGCTCTGGCCGCGTTGCTGGCGGCCTGCGACGGCGGAGCCTCCGCCGTGCCCGTGCATGAGGCGACGGCATCGCCACCGGCGGCGGTGGAGACGGCGCGATCAGGGACTCCGCGCGCGGCCGAGGCCCGCGCGGCGCCCGTGCGGCGCGTCGATGGCAAGCCCATGTGGTCCGCCAGCCGCCGGTTCACCGCCGACCAGAACGCCGAGCGCAACTTCCGGCGCAACGGAGCGGCCTTCGGCGCGGCGACGCTGGACGCCTATGTGGCCAAGGCCCACGCCTTCATCGCCCGGCCACCCAGGGGCGCCCAGACCCTGACCCGGCGCAATGGCGACACCCTGATCTACGACCCGGCCGGCAACGTCTTCGCCGTGGCCACCCGCGACGGCGCGCCGCGGACCATGTTCAAACCCGACGACGGGCCGGAATACTGGGAAAGGGTCAAGACGCGTGAGGCCGAGGGCGGAGCGCGGCGAAAGCGGGACGACGGGTAGGCGTTTCCTCGACCCTCTTCCGCGAGGGAGAGAGGGGACCATGCGGAGCATGGTGGAGGCGCGCGCCGGTGGCGGCCGATTGGCCCCCGCCATCTGCTCGGCGGAGTTCGTCCTGATGTCTTGATGAGCATTCTTGCCCTGGCGGGTCCTTGAGCAAGGACCCGTCCGGAGCGAACTCTTCCATCAAGGCCTTCAGGGCGTATCACCATCCGGACGGGAGCGGGGCAGACCGCCTCCTACCCGGCCCACCACGCCAGCAGGAACGCCGCGCCGGCGATGGCGGCGCCGGCGGCCAGCCAGGTCAGGCCGGACGCGGTCCGGTCCGGCTCGGGCGCCACGGCGGGCGGGCCGCCGGTCTCGGCCATCCGCGCGATGGCCCGCAGCGCCCGCAGGGCCTCCTCGGCGAAGTCCTTCGCCCGGGCGACCGGCGAGAGCTCGCGGGCGATCCAGCGGCGGACCACCGGGTCGGCGGCGGCCCACAGGTCGTGGTCGGGCCACAACCGCCGGGCGACGCCCTCGACCGTGACCATGGTCTTCTGCAGCAGCACCAGCTCAGGCCGCAACCGCATGTCGAACAGGGCGGTGATCTCGAACAGCAGCGACAGCAGCCGGCTCATGGAGAGCTCGCTGGCCGCCCGGCCGAACACCGGCTCGCCGACGGCCCGCAGGGCCTGGGCGAAGGCGTCCGGGTCGTGGTGCGCGGGCACATAGCCGGCGTCGAAATGCGCCCGCGCCACCCGCGCGTAGTCCCGGGTCAGGAAGCCATAGAGGATCTCGGCCAGATAGCGGCGCGTCTCGGGCGACAACCGCCCGACGATGCCGAAGTCGACCGCCACGATGCCAGAGGGCGGTACGACGAACAGGTTCCCCTCGTGCAGGTCGGCGTGGAACACCCCGTGATCGAGGGCCTGGGCGAGGAAGGCGCGGATCAGGTTGTCGGCCACGGCCTTGCGGTCCAGCCCGGTCGCCTCGAGCGTCGCCGGATCGGACAGCGGCAGGCCGTCGACCCATTCCAGCGTCAGCACGCGTTTGGCCACGCCGTCCCAGATCACCTGGGGCGCGCGCATCCAGCCGTCGCGGTTCATGATCTCGGCCAGCTCGGCGGCTCCGGCGGCCTCGAACCGCATGTCCAGCTCGAGTTGCAGCGAGCGGACGACGGTCTCGGCGAAGGCCACGGGCTCCAGCCGCCGCGCCGGCGGGATCAGCGCGGCGATCAGGCCGCCGGCCATCAGCAGGGTGGCGCTGTCGCGCGCCACCCGCCGTTCGATGCCGGGCCGCAGGATCTTGACCGCCACCTCGCGGCCGTCGGCCATCGTCGCGCGGTGCGCCTGGGCCAGCGAGGCGGCGGCGACCGGCTCGCCGAACACCGGAAAAATCTCATCGACCGGCTTGCCCAGCTCGCGCTCGACCTCGGCGCGGGCCAGGGTCGTGGGGAACGGCGGCAGGGCGTCCTTCAGCCGCGACAGGTCGGTGGCGAACACGGTTCCGAAGATGTCGGCGCGGGTCGACAGCACCTGGCCCAGCTTGATCGCCACCGGGCCGAGCGGCTCCAGCGACCGGGCCAGCCGCTCGCCTGGTCGGCCCAGGCGCGCCTGACGCCCGGAAAACAGCCGCAGGAACCCCGCCAAAGTCCGCACGCCCGGCGGCAGGACCTCGTCCAGCTCCCGCGGGATCAGCGCGTCGGCGCGGATCAACGTCCAGCCGGCGGCCAGCAAGCGCATGAATGCGGCCAGATCCATGGTCCTAGAGAACCCGCCCCGCATGCAGGGCCGCCACGCCGCCGGTGAAATTGCTGTAGCCGACGCGGCTGAAGCCCGCCTTCTCGATCATGCCGGCGAAGGTCTTCTGATCGGGGAAGCGGCGGATGCTCTCGACCAGGTACTGATAGGACTCCCGGTCGCCGGCCACCCATTCGCCGATTTGCGGGATGGCCTTGAACGACCAGGCGTCATAGGCCGCGCGCAGGGCCATGCCCGTGGGCTTGCTGAACTCCAGGCAGACGAACCGGCCGCCTGGTTTCAGCACCCGCCGCGCCTCGCGCAGGGCCGCGGCGATGTCGGTCACGTTGCGGATGCCGAAGGCGATCGAATAGGCGTCGGCGCTGGCGTCCCGCAGCGGCAGGCGCTGGGCGTCGCCCACGGCCCAGCAGATCTCGGGCGGCGCGCCCTTTTCCCGGCCCGCCGTGATCATCTCGGCGTTGTAGTCGATGATGTGGATGGTCGCGTCGTCGCCGCCCCTGCGCTCCTGAGCCGCGCGGGCCATCTTCGCGTAGCGCCGGGCCATGTCGCCGGTGCCGCCGGCCACGTCGAGGATCACCTCGCCGGGCTGGGGATTGAGCCGGGCCGCCGTGGCGTCCTTCCACAGGCGATGGACGCCCGCGCTCATCAGGTCGTTCATCAGGTCATAGCGGCTGGCGACCCGGTCGAACACGCCACGCACCAGGCGGGGTTTCTCGGTCGGATCGACGTCGCGGTAGCCGAAGGTGGCGGTGCTCTCGCTCATGTCCTGCTCCATAGACCCGCGCGGACGGGTCGGCTAGCGGCGACCAAGGCTCGCTACCTCGCGGCGGGGTCGTCCTGATGTCTTGATGAGCATTCTTGCTCCGGCGGGTCCTTGAGCAAGGACCCGCCGGAGCAAACCATTCCATCAAGGCCTTCAGGGCGTATCAGCATTCGGAAGGCTCGGGTGAGTGTCAGCAGCCTCACCGTCACTCATGGACCCGGCCGCCCCGGTCGGCTAGCCAAGGACCCATGCCCGAGCTTCCCGAGGTCGAGACCGTCCGTCGTGGCCTGGCCCCCGTGCTGGAGGGCGCGCGGCTGACCCGTGTCGAGCAGCGGCGGCCCGACCTGCGCTTTCCGTTTCCCGACGGCTTCGCGCAGCGGCTGACCGGCGCGACCCTCACCCGGCTGGACCGGCGGGCCAAATACCTGCTCGGCCATCTGGATCGCGGCGATGTGCTGGTCATGCACCTGGGCATGACCGGCCGGTTCGAGATCGAGGCGGCGGCGGGAACGGCGCGGCCCGGCGAGTTCGTCTACGCCGCCCCGCCGGACCCGAAACACGCCCATGTGGTGTTCGAGACCGAGCGCGGCGGGCGGGTAACCTATTCCGACCCGCGCCGGTTCGGCTTCATGGGGCTGGTTCCGGCCGGCGAGTTGGCGACCCACCCGTGGTTCGTCGGCATGGGGCCCGAGCCGCTGGGCCCCGACTTCACCGCCGATCTGCTGGAAAAGGCCTTCGCGGGACGCAAACAGAACGCCAAGGTGCTGCTGCTCGACCAGCGCATCGTCGCGGGCCTCGGCAACATCTATGTCTGCGAGGCGCTGCACCGGTCGGGCCTCTCGCCGACGAAGCCGGCCGGGAAGATCGCGAAGAAGGCGCTGCCGGGCCTGGTCGCGGTGATCCGCGCGGTGCTGGAGGAGGCCATCGAGGCCGGCGGCTCCACCCTGCGCGACTTCGCGGCGACCGACGGGGCGCTGGGCTATTTCCAGCACCGCTTCCAGGCCTACGGCCGCGAGGGCCAGCCCTGCCTGACGCCGGGCTGCGGCGGAATCATCGCCCGCATCGTCCAGGGCGGGCGATCGACGTTCTATTGCGCCGGCTGCCAGAAATGAGCGGGCGGTCGCCATCAAGGCCTTCAGGGCGTTTTGTCATCATCCCGGTCGGCCGGTTTCGAGGTAAGCCAAACACATGACCCGCCGCCTCCTGTCGCCCCTCGCGGCTCTCGTTCTGCTCTTCACCGCCGCCCCGGCCGCCGCCGAGCCGCCGGTGTGGACCGTGCGCGACGCCGACTCGACCATCGTTCTGTTCGGCTCGGTGCATGTGTTGCCCGCCGATCTGGACTGGCGGCCCGACGCCCTCGACGCGGCCCTGGCGAAAGCCGACGACCTGTGGTTCGAGACCCCCGTCGATGCGGAGAACGAGGCCGCGGCCAGCCGGGCCGCCATGGCCAGCGGTTACCTGCCGGCGGACCAGAGCCTGTCGGCTTTGCTGTCGCCGGAGGGCCGCGCCCGGCTGGACCGCGTCGGCGCGCGCCTGGGCGTCTCGCCGGCCGCCATCGACCGCCTGAGACCCTGGTTCGCCGACGTGACCATCGGGGTCGTCGCCCTGATGAGCCAGGGGGCCAGCGTGACCACGGGCGTCGAACGCACCCTGGCCGCCGCCGCTCCAGGGGCGCGGCGGCGCGCCTTCGAGACGCCGGCCGAACAGATCGCCTTCTTCGCCGCCGCGCCGCTGGCCGACCAGCTGGCCTCGCTGGAGGACACGCTCAAGCAGATCGATGAGGATCCGGCCTACTACGACCGGCTAATCGACGCCTGGGTCGATGGCGACACCCGGGCGATCGAGGACCTGGGGTTGACGCCGATGAAGCAGGTGTCGCTGTACCTCTATGACCGGCTGATCGTGCAACGGAACCGGCGCTGGGCCGAGACCATCGCCGAACGCCTGGCCGGGGCGGGCGAGACGGTGATCGTCGTCGGGGTCGGCCATCTGGTGGGGCCCGACAGCGTGCCGGCCCTGCTGCGGGCCCGGGGCTTCAAGGTCGAGGGGCCCTGAGCAAAGAGGCTTGAGCCGGACGCGGCCGGCGGGCACAACCGCGCCCATGACCTATCAGACCCTGATCGTCGAGACTCCGGCCGAGGGCGTGACCCTCGTCCGGCTCAACCGCCCCGAGGCCCTCAACGCCCTCAACAGCCAGCTGCTGGACGAGCTGGGCCAGGTCCTGGACGCCGCCGCCGCGGACGAGGCCGTCCGCTGCCTGGTGCTGACCGGCTCGGACCGCGCCTTCGCCGCTGGCGCCGACATCAAGGAGATGTCGGACAAGTCCTACGCCCAGATGATGACGCTCGACTTCTTCACCGCCGGGGCGCGCAAGCTGGAACAGTTCCGCAAGCCAGTCATCGCCGCGGTCAGCGGCTACGCCCTGGGCGGCGGCTGCGAGCTGGCGATGATGTGCGACTTCATCATCGCCTCGGAGACGGCGAAGTTCGGCCAGCCGGAGATCAACCTGGGCGTCTCGCCCGGCATCGGCGGGACCCAGCGGCTGACCCGCTTCGTCGGCAAGGCCAAGGCCATGGACATGATCCTGACGGCCCGGATGATGGACGCCGCCGAGGCCGAACGCGCGGGCCTGGTCTCCCGCGTCGTGCCGGTCGACAAGCTGCTCGAGACCGCCCTGGAGGCCGCCGGCAAGATCGCCGGTCATTCGCCGCTGGCGGTGATGATGAACAAGGAACTGGTCGAGGCGGCCTACGAGACCACCCTGTCCACGGGCGTGGCCCTGGAGCGCCGGCTGTTTCACTCCCTGTTCGCCTTCGAGGACCAGAAGGAAGGCATGGCGGCCTTCGTCGAGAAGCGAAAGCCGGGGTTCACCGGCAGATAACGTCAGGGCTCCGGGGCGCGGATTTACAGGTCCCCGGCTGCCCACATTGACGGGCGCCGCTGGCGGGATGGGACCGGCCTGGACGGGGTGGAGCCCAGCCCTCATGCGGCGAGCCTAACCCAGGAGTTCGTCCGTGTGTTCGCCCAGCTTCGGCGCGCGGGCGCCGGGCATGCGCCGGTCGTCGATCTTCACCGGCATGGCCAGCATGTGCAGGCCTTCGGGTCGATCGGGGTGGTCGACCAGGTCGCGCATGCCGACCTCCGCGACGAACGGATTGTCGAGGGCCTGGAACAGGTCGTTGACCGGGCCGAACGGAACGCGGCCGGCGAACAGCGCGGTCCAGTGGGCGGTCGGCTTCGACGCGAACAGGGCGTCCAGCGCCAGCGTCAGGGCCGGCAGGTGACGGGCGCGGTCGGCGAGGGTGGCGAAGCGCGGGTCGGCGGCCAGGTCCGCGCGACCGGTCGTGTCGCAGAACTCGGCCCAGAACTTCTCGTTCATGCACATCAGCTGGCCATAGCCGTCGGCGGTCTTCACCCGCTGCACGGGGGCGAGGGACGGATGGGCGCCGTTCGGCAGACGGACCGTCGGGTGTCGCTCGTTCATCGCCCAAACGGCCGGATAGCTAAGCTGGTGCAGGGCGACGTCGAACAGCGAGACATCGACGTCGCAGCCTTCGCCTGTCGTCCGCGCCGACAGGATCGCCGAGACCACTCCGAAGGCGAAGGTCGCCCCGCTCATGAAGTCGATGATCGATACGCCCATGCGCGCCGGCGGGCCGTCCGGCTCGCCGGTCAGGCTCATCAGGCCGCACTCGGCCTGCATCGGATAGTCGTAGCCGGGCCAGGCCTCGCGGCTGTTGTTCCGTCCGTAGGCCGACAGATGACCGCAGACGATGGCCGGGTTGATCGCCTTCAGCGCGTCGTAGGTCAGGCCCAGCTTCGCCGGCTGGTCGCCGCGCAGGTTGTTGATCACCGCCTCGGCGCCGGCGACCAGCCGTTCGAAATCGGCCCGGCCTTGCGGCGTCTTCAGCTCGATGGCGGCCGATTTCTTGCCGCGGGAGAAGGTCTGGAAATACTGGCTGTCGTTGTCGCCCAGCATGAAGGGCCCGGTCGGCCGCGAGGCGTCGCCGCCCATCGACGGAGCCTCGATCTTGATCACCTCGGCGCCGAGCTCGGCCATCAGCAGGGTCGCATAGGGGCCGGCCCCGTAGTGTTCGATGGTCAGGACGCGGACGCCCTCCAGCGGGCGCTTCACCAACACCCCTCCATCAGCTCGGCCGCCCAGGCGGGCTCCCGCACCTCGCCGCGCGGCAGAAACCCCTTGAGCACCGGTTTGATATCGACCACCGGAGTTCCGTCGATGGCGTCCAGCCCCTCGACCTCAAGGGTCAGGCCGTTGACCGCGAGGATGCGGCAGACCGAGGCGCCCAGGCGGTTGGGCCGGTTACGGCCGCCCCGCACATGGCCGACAGTTTCGATCGCGAACGTCATGGACACTTCCCTTTCCGCCAACCCGGCCGGGCTAGGCTCGCGGGCGCGGACGGTCAACCCGGCCCTGGCCGCCCCCGGAGGAACATCCACCACGGCGGTCCCGCCCGCCACCACCCGAAGGCCGCCCCGCCGGGGGTTACCGGCAGGGTCATAGGGTCACGCCGGCGACGGCGCCCCGGCGAGTGTGATGACCCTTCAGGCAATCGCGGGCGAAAAATCCTGTTATTGAGAATTATTCTCATTGCGGTGGTGAGGTGCGACAGCTAAGAACGCCTCTCAATCGCAGGCGCGGTCGGGTTCGCGCCGCGAAGGGGACGAGAAGAGCTCTTGATGCGCAGGCTCACCATCACCGCCGCCGCGGTCGTCGGCCCGTCGTGGTCGCAAGGCCCGGCCTGGGCCGCTGAAGGCGACCGCGCCGTCAGCGAGTCCGCCAGGCCCCACGCAGCGGACGCCCTCCGCCCAGCCAGCAACAGAACGGCCGATTGGATGCGACCGCCTCGCATTCCAGAGGCGCTCGCCAAGTTAAAGACCAAAGGAAATCCCATGCGCGTGCTTTTCGCATCCACAGCCATCCTCCTTGGCCTTCCGGTCGTAGCCGCCGCCGAAGAGCCCGCGACGCAGTTGGAGTCGATTATCATCACCGGGAGGACCCAGGGCTACATCGCGGTCGACTCCATCACCGCGACCAAGACGGACACCCCGCTTCTCGACGTGCCCCAGAGCGTCAATGTCGTGACCCGCGCTCAACTCGACGATCAGGCGCTGTACAGCCTCGGCGAGGTGCTGCGTTATGTTCCGGGAGTCACCGTGGGTCAGGGCGAGGGCAATCGCGACCAGGTCACCCTGCGGGGCCAGAACACCACCGCCGACTTCTTCCTCGACGGCGTTCGGGATGACGTCCAGTACTACCGGGGTCTGTACAATCTTGAGCGCGTTGAAATCCTCAAGGGGCCCTATGCGCTGATCTTTGGCCGCGGCGGCGGCGGCGGCATCGTCAATCGCGTGCAGAAGTCGCCCAGCCCCGCGGCCAGCTTCCTCGACGGCCGGGCCAGCGCGAACACCTTTGGGGCCTACGACCTGTCGCTGGACTTGAACACGCCCGTCAGCGAGATGGCCGCCATTCGCGTCAACGCCACCTATGAGGATCTCGCCAATCACCGCGACTTCTACGAAGGCGAGCGGTTCGCCGTGAACCCCTATTTCGCCGTCGATCTGGATGGCGGCTGGAAGGCGGGACTGTCCTACGAATATGTCAACGACGATCGGGTCACCGATCGCGGCGTGCCGTCATTGTCCGGCGCTCCCATCACCGGCTATCGCGACCAGTTCTTTGGTGTTCCCGGAGTCAACCGGACCACGCTGGAAGCCCACATCGCGAAATTCCGCGTCGATGGCGCCTTGACCGACGATCTCGCGTTTTCGACGACACTTCTCTTCGGCGACTACGACAAGGCCTATGTCAACGTCTTCCCGAACGGGGCCGCGACCGCCCGGAATGGCACGGTGGCCTTGTCGTCCTATGCCGACGCCACCACGAGGGAAAACGTCCTGGTTCAGAGCAATCTGGTCTGGAGCGTGGCGGCCGGAAGCGTCGGCCACAAGGTCCTGTTCGGCCTGGAGTACGGCGATCAGGCTTCGACCAACCAGCGCCGGAACGGGGTGTTGTCCAACGCGACTTTCAATCTCGCCAACCCGGTGTTTCCCACTGTCGCCTTCCCGGCCGTGAACCGCGACACCGTATCGACGGTCAATTCATTCTCGGTCTATGTTCAGGATCAGATCAGTCTTGGCGAATGGTTCGACATCGTCGCCGGCCTGCGGTTCGATCGCTTCGACATCGACGGGGCGGACCGGCAGCCCAATCCCGACCGGCCCTTCACGCGCACCGACGAAAAGGTCTCGCCGCGGCTCGGGCTGATTTTCAAACCCCGATCGAACGTCTCGCTCTACGCCAGCTACAGCCAGTCCTTCCTGCCACGCTCCGGCGACCAGTTTCTGACTCTGTCGATGACCCAGGCCAATCTCGAGCCCGAAGAGTTCACCAACTACGAGCTGGGCGCGAAATGGAATATCCGGCCGAACCTGAACGTGACCGCCGCCCTGTTCCAGCTGGACCGAACAAACGCGACCACGCCGGATCCGGCCAACCCGTTGGCCACCATCAATGTCGGGGAAACAAGGACACAGGGTCTGGAGCTGGCCGTGACGGGCTCCGTCCTGCCGAACTGGCAGATGAGTGGCGCTTACTCATATCAGGACGCCGTATTGCAGGGGAATGACTCCGTCCGCCTGGCCCAGGTCCCGGAGCATCAGTTCAGCCTGTGGAATCGCTACGATGTCAGCGACCGTCTGGGCTTCGGCCTGGGGGTCACTCACCAGTCCGATCAGTTCGCGGCGATCAGGACCTCGGCGACGACGACCCGCTTGCCGTCCTTCACCCGCGTGGACGCCGCCATCTTCTACGATGTCAGCGAGGCTGTGCAGGTACAGGTGAACGTCGAAAACCTGTTTGACGCCAGCTACTTCTCGGACGCGCATAACAACGTCAATATCTCGCCCGGCGCTCCCCTCAATGCGCGGTTCACCGTGCGTGCCAGATTCTAGGCGTCTGGTCCGGCGTTCGCACCGGGTGGAGGCGATGATCAGGGGCCGGTCTCATCCTTTCTGGGCGGGCGCCTGGTCCGATCGGATTTGATCTGGCTCAATCACGACGAGAACCCAAAGTTTACGGGTCGCGGCCCATGGTCCAGCCGGGCAACGGGCGGAAACCAGATATGACCGGCGGCAAGACCGGAAATCGATCGACCAAGGCGCGCCGGGCGGAATCCGCCGCGGCGCGATGGTTCTTCGACAACGCTCTCGACATGTTCGCGGTGGTCAACCGCGAGGGGCAGTTCAAGGAGATCAATGACGCCTGGGAACGGGTCACCGGCTGGACCCGCGCGGACCTGGTCGGGACGTCGATCTTCGATCTGCTGCACGAAGACAGCTTCGAGGAAGCGCGCGACTCCCGCCGCCGCATGAAGCGCGACGGCCAGACCGTCAACCAGCTGAGGATCCGGCGCAAGAACGGCGAGTGGATGTGGATTCAGGGCCGCTCGCGGCTCGATCCCAACGACGACATGGTCGGCACCCTGCACGACATCACTGAGGTGGTCCTGCAGAAGGAGGAACTCGAGGCGGCCCGCAAGACCCGCTCGTTGCTGTCCGAGGCGGCCGGCATCGGAACCTGGAGCTACGAACCGCACGGCGACCGCATCGAATGGTCCGAGGACATCCTGGCCCTGTGCGGCTGGGACCAGGCGGACATCGACAACACCGCCAGGTTCAACGCCATCGTCGATCCCGATCAGAAGGACATGGTCAACGCCGTCTTCGCGCGCGGCGTCGCCACCGGCGAGGGGGCGACGATCGAGCACCGCATGCGCACCCGTGCCGGCCGCTGGCTGACCATGCGGGCGACCTTCCGCACCGAGCGCCGGGGCAAGGTCTTCGCGCTGAAGGGCATCTCCCAGGACGTCAGTGAACTGGTCGAGGCCCGCGACGCGGCCCGCGAGGGCGAGGCTCGTGTCCAGGCCCTGATGGAACAGGCGCGCATGGACGCCTGGCGCCAGGAGCTGGCGCTGGGCGCGGCCGACGCCGGCGCCTTCGAGATCGATCATTCGGCCCAGGGATTCTGGGCCAGCGAACAGTTCTTTCGGCTCGTCGGCCGGCGCATGACCTATGATGAGATCGCCGTGCCGGTCTGGTCCTTCGTGCACCGCGACGACCGCGGCCTGGTGTTCGAAACCAACCGGCGCTGGGCCCGGGGCGAGGAGAACACCTCGATGGAATTCCGCATCCTGCTGCCGGACGGGCGGGAGCGCTGGGTTCGCGCCTCCTACCGGCTGGACCGCCCGACCCGGAAGGGCGTGGGCCTGATCCTCGATATCGACGCCCGCAAGCGCCAGGAGCTGGCCCTCGTCGAGGCGCAGCGGGCAGCCGAGGCGGCGGCCGAGGCCAAGGCAAGCTTCCTGGCCAACATGAGCCACGAAATCCGCACCCCGATGAACGGCGTGCTGGGCGTGCTGCATCTGCTCAAGGGCGAGACCATCAGCGACGACGGCCGGCGGCTTCTGGACGAGGCGCTCAGCTGCGGCCAGATGCTCTCGACCCTGCTGGATGACGTGATCGACTTCGAACGTATCGAGGCCGGGCGGCTGGATCTGAACGACGAGCCGGTGGACGCTGGCGAGCTGGCCCGCAGCGTCTTCCGGCTGCTGGAGCCCCAGGCGCGGGGCAAGGGGCTGACCCTCGATCTCGAGGGCGCGCAGGGTCTGGGCTGGGTGCGGTCCGATCCGGTCCGCCTGCGCCAGTGCCTGTTCAACCTGATGGGCAACGCGGTGAAGTTCACGATCGCCGGCGGCGTCACCCTGCGCTGCGCCCGGCCGGCGCCGGGCCGCCTGGCCTTCGAGGTCCGCGACACCGGCATCGGCGTCCCGCTGGAAGCCCAGGACCGGCTGTTCGAACGGTTCCACCAGGCCGACGCCTCGACCACCCGCCGGTTCGGCGGCTCGGGCCTGGGCCTGACCATCACCCGGCGGCTGGCGGAGATGATGGGCGGCGAGGTGTCGTTCGAGTCGATGCCCGGCGTCGGCTCGGTCTTCCGCCTGGAGATCGCCGCGCCCGACGCCCTGGCGACGGCGCCCCTGGCCGATCTGGCCGGCGCGCCGCTGGAGGATCTACGGGTCCTGGTCGTCGAGGACAACGCCACCAACCGGATGATCGCGGTCAAGATGCTCGAAAGCCTCGGCGCGTCGGCCCAGACCGCGGTGGACGGCGCCTCAGGGGTCGAGGCGGCCTCGACAGGCGTGTTCGACCTGATCCTGATGGACATCCAGATGCCCGGCATGGACGGTCTGGAAGCCTGCCGGCGGATCCGCGCCCAGGCCGGGCCCTCGGCCGCGACGCCGATCATCGCCCTGACCGCCAACGTCCTGTCGCACCAGCGCGACACCTATCTGGCCGCCGGCATGGACGGGGTGGTTGGCAAGCCGATCTCGCCCGCCGCCCTGCTGGCCGAGATCTCGCGCCTCGCCGCCGGACCGCCCGACGCGGCGGTCGCCGAGACCCAGGTCGCCTGAACATCTTCCGTCGCCGCGCGGTTCTGCTAGACCTTGCCCGTGGCGTCTGGGGGGAAGATCAGCATGACGACGGCGGAAGCGGCGCGCGAAGACGCGCCCGTATCGATGCGAACGGTGGTCCTGGCCTCGTCGGCCGGCACGGCTTTCGAGTGGTATGATTTCTTCGTCTTCGGCACCCTGGCCTCGGTTATCGGCAAGAACTTCTTCGCCGAGCTGGGCGACACCGCCGGCGTGCTGGCGGCCCTGGGCCTGTTCGGCGCGGGTTTCTTCTTCCGGCCCCTCGGGGCGCTGATCTTCGGCCGGATCGGGGACCGGGCCGGCCGCAAGGGCGCCTTCCTGATCACGGTTATCCTGATGGGCGGGGCGACCTTCGCCATCGGCCTGCTGCCGACCTACGCCATGGCCGGGCCACTGGCGCCGCTGCTGCTGATCCTCATGCGGATCATCCAGGGCACGGCGCTGGGCGGCGAGTATGGCGGCGCGGCCATCTATGTCGCCGAGCACGCGGCGCCCGGAAAGCGCGGGGCGATGACCGGCTGGATCCAGACCTCGGCCGCGTTCGGCCTGCTGGGCGCCCTGCTGGTCATCCTGGCGGCCCGCACGGTGCTGGGCGAGGAAGCCTTTGTCGCCTGGGGCTGGCGCATCCCGTTCCTGGTCTCGGTCGGCCTGCTGGGCGTGTCGATCTGGATGCGGCTGAAACTGTCCGAGAGCCCGTCGTTCCAGAAGCTCAAGGACGCCGGTGAGGAATCGAAGCATCCCTTCCGCGAGGCTTTCGGCCAGTGGAAAAACCTCAAGCTGGTGCTGCTGGCGCTGGTGGCCGTGATGTTCGCCCAGGGGGCCGTCTGGTACACGGCCTTCTTCTACCTGCCGGTGTTCATCGAGCGGTTCCTCAAGGTCGAACCCCGGACGGTCAACCTGCTGGTCATGGCCGCGACCGCCGCCAGCGCGCCGCTCTACGTCTTCTTCGGCTGGCTGTCGGACAAGGTCGGCCGCAAATGGGTGCTGTGGTTCGGCATGAGCCTGGCGCTGGTCGCCTTCTTCCCCGCCTTCCACCAGATCGCCCGCTACGCCAACCCCGCGCTGGCCGAGGCCGGGCAGCGCACGCCGGTGACGGTGATCGCCGACCCGGCCGCCTGCAACCTGCAGTTCGACCCGGTGGGCAAGGCGGTGTTCACCACCTCCTGCGACATCGCCAAGAGCGCCCTGGCCAACGCTGGGGTGTCCTATCTCAACGAAGCGGGACTGGCGGGCGCGCCGGCCCGGGTCCGCATCGGTTCGGCCGAGGTCGCGTCGGTCGAGGGTGGCGGCCTGGACAAGGCGGCGTTGAAGGCGGCCAAGGCGGACTTCGAGACCCGGCTGAAGGCGGCCCTCGTCGCGGCCGACTATCCGGCCAGGGCCGATCCCGCCCGGACGAACCTGCCGGCCCTGTTCGGGGTGATCATGGTCTTCGTGGTCGCGGCCACGGCCCTCTATGGCCCGCAGGCCTCGGCCCTGGTCGAGTTGTTTCCCACGCGCGTTCGCTATACCGCCCTGTCGCTGCCCTATCACGTGGGTACGGGCTGGGTCGGCGGGTTCGTGCCGTTCACGGCGTTCGCCATCGTTACGGCCACGGGCGATATCTACGCGGGCCTCTGGTACCCGTTCGTCTTCACCCTGATCAGCGTGGTGGCGACCCTGTTCCTGTGGCCGGAGACGCGCGGCCGCGACCTGGACGCCTAACCGCGCCCCGTCGGCCGCTCGACGGCCCGGCCGAAGGCGTTGGCGGCGAACACCGCGGCGATGGCGATCGCTGTCGCCACGGCGCACAGCGTCAGGGCCCGCCCCTCGCCGCCCGGCGTCTGGACCGCCTGGTAGATGGCCGTCGGCAGGGTCAGGGTCTCGCCCGGAATGGCCGCCGCGAAGGTGATGGTCGCGCCGAACTCGCCCAGCGCCTTGGCGAAGCCCAGCACGGCCCCGGCGATCAGGCCCGGACCGGCCAGGGGAACGGTAATCCTCAGCAGGCGGAGCAATGGCCGCGCGCCCAGGGTCAGGGCGACCTCATCGACCTCCGGATCAATGGCCTCGATGGCGAGGCGGATCGGCCGGACCATCAGCGGAAAGGCCATCACGGCCGAAGCCAGGGCCGCGCCGGTCCAGTCGAAGGCGAAGACCACGCCAATCTCGGCCAGCGGCCGGCCCAGCGGGCCGTTGCGTCCCAGGAGGACCAGCAGGGCGTAGCCCGTCGCCACGGGCGGCAGCACCAGCGGCAGATGCACCAGGGTGTCGAGCATGGAGCGGCCCGGGAAACGTCCTCGCGCCAGCAGCAACGCCACGGCGAAGGCCGCCGGCAGCGAGACCAGCATGGCCGCCGCCGCCACCTTCAGGGACAGCAGGATGGCGGCGATGTCGCCGGGCGAAAGGGCGGTCACGTTTCCGGCGCGGCGAGCAGGACCTCGACCGCCACCCCCGCCTCCGCCAGCGCCCGGATCTCGCGCGGGTCGATCGGGCCGGTGACCAGGCGAACCACCTGCCGCCCGGCCCTGGCCAGGGCGATCAGGTGCTCGGCCCCCGCGTCGCCCAGGGTCAGCCGGCCCGCGTCGCGGCGCGCCATGGCCAGGATGGCTGGTTCGACCCCGTCGGGAACGACCAGGCAGTCGGCCTCCGACAGCGCGCGCGCGGCGCGCAGGGTCAGCAGATCGGACGGCCCCTTGCCGGCGACGAACCGCACCAGGCCCCGGGGCTGGACGCCGCGAACCAGAGCCGCCTTCAACAGGGCCGAAGCGCGCTCCATGTCGCCGTCGATGGCCGCCTGGGCCGTGGGACTGGAGAGGATTTCGCGCAGGAAAGTCCGGCGCATCGTCGGATCGGGCAGGGCCTCGCGCACCTCGTCCTGATGCTGGCGCAACAGGGCGGCGACCCGGCCCGAGCCTTCCGGAATCCGCGTCTCGATGGCGTTGCGGATCAGCGCGGCCAGCATCGGCGCGCCGCCGCCCGTGCCGACGGCGGCCACGACCTCGCCCCGGTCGATCAGGGCGGGGGTGAAGAAGTCCGACAGTTCGGGCCGATCGACGACATTGACCAGCGCCCGGGCCGCCCGGGCCGCGCCCGCCGCCGCCTGGACGAACAGGTCGTCCCCGGCGATGAAAGCCAGCACCGCGCCGGAATAGGCCCCCGCGAGAAAGGCCGACGGTCCCTCCAGCCGCACGACGTGCGCCGGCGAGCCCTCGAACAGGCGCGCCTTGGCATCGGCGGCCTCGCCGACGCCGGCGATAACCACCTTGCGGCCGGTCAGGGGGAAGAAGGCTGGAAAGGCGTCCACCGGCCCTCCGCTCAGCCGACGCGGCAGTTGTTGTAGGGACCGCCAGGGAAGCCCGACAGCCTGGCGCTCTCGCCCTTGCCCCAGATCTCGTAGGCGCCGCTGGCGTAGCGCGCGCCGGAGGCGGCGGGCGCGTGCGGCAGGGCCTTGCTCACACCGCCGGCGGTCACCTTCGCCGTGTCGCCGGGCTGGTTCCAGGCCGCGGTGAACCCCTTGCCACCGTCGCAGCGATAGCGCAGCGGGCCGCTGTCCGTGCCGGGCGCGGGCGCGGTGGCGCAACCGGCGAGGGTCAGGCCCAGAGCGAGGATCAGGGACAGGCGGCGCATGGACGTTCCTGGTTCAGGGTCTTCAGATAGTCGATGATCGCCGCCCGCGCCGCAGGTTGCGCCACACGGGCGAACATTCTGGTCCCGGCCGCGAATTCCGACGGGTTGGCGAGATAGGCGTCCAGGCTGGCGTCGGTCCAGGTTCCGCCCTTCCCTTTGAGTCCGGCGGAATAGGCGAAGCCGGGCGCGCCGGCGATCTTGCGGCCGGCGACGCCCTTGAGGCTCGGCGCACCCGGCGTATTGGCGCCGGTGATCGTGTGGCATCTTTTGCATCGGGCGTTGAAAAGCGCCTGGCCGTCCGCGGCGGCGGCGGGCAGGGCGGTCGCCAGGGTCAGGGCGGCGGCGAGGACGAGGCGCATGGTCTGGTTCCGATCAGGGCGCCGCAGCCTAGACCGGACCGCGGAAAAATTCACTGGCGCGACTCCGCCTTAACAGCGTTAAGATAGGGTCGGCCACGAGACTTGCCAGACCGTGGCGAAAACCGAACGCGGACTGGGGAACGTTCACCAATGGCCATAACGCTCGAAATCAACGGCAAGTCCGTCAGCATCAAGGCTGCGGACGACACGCCCCTGCTGTGGGTGCTGCGCGACGAACTGGGTCTGACCGGCACGAAATATGGATGCGGCATCGCCCAGTGCGGCGCCTGCACGGTGCATATCGATGGCCAGCCGACCCGCTCGTGCCAGACGCCGGTCAGCGCCGTGGCCGGCATGAAGGTCACCACCATCGAGGGGCTCGGCGGCCACCATCCCGTGCAGCAGGCCTGGGTCGCGGCCGACGTGCCGCAATGCGGCTACTGCCAGTCCGGTCAGATCATGAGCGCCGCCGCCCTGCTGGCGGAAAAGAAGCATCCGACCGACGCCGACATCGACGCGGCGATGAGCGGCAACATCTGTCGCTGCGGGACCTACCAGCGGATCCGGGCGGCCATCAAGGACGCGGCCGGCATCGCCACCGCCCTGTCGGCCAAGGCGTGAGGGACATCGCCATGACCGCGCACAGCAAGACCTTCGAACCCTCCCGCCGCGACCTGGTGGTCGGCGCCAGCCTGGTCGGCGGCGCCCTGCTGGTCGGCTGCTCGCCGGCCGATCTGCTCAGCATCGGCGGCAAGGTCGATGTCGGGGCCTTCGGGCCCTTCGTCAGGATCGCCGCCGACGGGGCGGTGACGGTGATTTCCAAACACATCGAATTCGGCCAGGGCAATCACGCCGGCCTGGCGGCCATCGTCGCCGAGGAGCTGGACGCCGACTGGACCCGCGTCAGCGTCGAACAGGCCCCGGCCAACGCCAAGCTCTATTCCAACGCGGCCATGGGCGCCCAGGGCACGGGCGGCTCGACCGCCATCGCCAACAGCTGGGACCAGCTGCGCAAGGCCGGCGCCGGGGCCCGGGCGATGTTCGTCCAGGCCGCGGCCGGCAAGTGGAAGGTCCCCGCCGGCGAGCTGACCGTCCGCGACAGCGTCGTCAGCCATGCGAAGAGCGGCAGGTCGGTCGGCTTCGGCGAGCTGCTGGCCGACGCGGCCAGGGTCAAGCCGCCCGAAAGCCCGGTTCTCAAGGATCCGAAGACCTTCACCCTGATCGGCACGGACCGGGTCCGCCGCAAGGACAGCCTGGTCAAGAGCACCGGGACGGCCCGCTACACCCAGGACGTCCAGGAGCCGGACATGCTGGTGGCGATGGTCGCCCACGCCCCGCGCTTCGGCGCGACGGTGAAGAGCTTCGACGCAACGGCGGCCAGGGCCGTTCCGGGCGTGTTCGATGTCTACGAGATCCCGACCGGCGTGGCCGTGACGGCCAGCAATACCTGGGCCGCCCGGCAGGGCCGCGAGGCCCTGAAGGTCGAGTGGGACGAGTCGAAGGCCGAAAAGCGCGGCTCCGACCAGATCATGGCCGAGTTCCGCGCCGCCGGCGCCGGCAAGGGCCCCAAGGATCTCAAGTGGGTACCCTTCGATTCGCACGGCGACGCCAGCAAGGCCGACGGCGAGGTGTTCGAGGCGACCTACGACTTCCCCTACCTGGCCCACGCGGCGATGGAGCCGATGAACGCCGTGGCCAGGGTCAAGGGCGCCAGCGTCAGCATGACGTTCGGCTCCCAGGCCCCGACCATCGACCAGCTCAACGCCGCCAAGATCGTCGGGACGTTGCCCGGCGCGGTGAAGATCGAGACCCTGTTCGCCGGCGGCTCGTTCGGTCGTCGGGCCAACTTCCAGTCGGACTACGCGGCCGAGTGCGTGCACATCGCCAAAAAGGTCGGCGGCGGCCGGCCGGTGAAGCTGGTCTGGACCCGCGAGGACGACATGCGGGCCGGCTATTTCCGCCCGATCGTGCACCATAACCTGCGCATCTCGCTCGACAAGGACGGCTATCCGGCCGTCTGGCGCCATCGCGTGGTCACCCAATCCCTGATGAAGGGATCGCCGATTCCCCAGAAGGGCGACCTGGACGCCACGGCCGTGGAAGGCGCGCTGGGCTCGCCCTACCTGAAGGCCACGCCGATCGTTGATGCCCAGCTGGCCCTGCCCGAGGTCGGCGTGCCGGTGCTGTGGTGGCGTTCGGTCGGGGCGACCCACACCGCCTTCGTCATGGAGCACACCATCGACCAGCTGGCCCGCAAGGCCGGCAAGGATCCGGTCGAATACCGCAAGGTGCTCTACGAACGGGCCGGCGCCAAACGACACCTGGCCGCCCTCAACCTCGCCCTCGAAAAGGCCGGCCCCGCCCCGGCCGGGCTGTCGCGCGGCGTGGCCGTCCACGAGTCCTTCGGCACCGTGGTCGCCGAGATCGCCGACGTCGAGATCGCCGACGGGGCGGAACCGCGCGTGCGCCGGGTGGTCACGGCCGTCGAGTGCGGCATCGCCATCTCGCCCAATCAGATCGCCGCCCAGATGGAAGGCGGCATCTGCTACGGCCTGTCGGCCGCCCTTTACGGCGAGGTGACGCTGAAGGACGGAGTCGTCGAACAGACCAATTTCGACGGCTACCGCGTGCTGCGGATGAACGAGGCGCCGACGGTGGAGACTTACATCGTGCCGTCCGGCGCCGCGCCCTCGGGCATCGGAGAGCCCGGCACGCCGGTCATCGCCCCGGCCGTGGCCAACGCCCTGCTGGCCGCCGGCAAGCCGCCGACCTACCGGCTGCCGTTCGTGAAGACCGGTAGCTGACGGGGACAGGATTAGCTGTCCCTTGGGACTGCTTATCCTGTCTCTGTCACCGCATCGGGGGCAGGCTATCCAGTCCCAAGGGACAGGAAAGCCTGCCGTGACGGGACAAGCTGTCCCTTGGGACTGCTTGTCCCGTCGCTATCACTCATCCACGTCGAACAGCACCCCATCGTCGTCGGTCGGGACAAGCGCCAGGCCGTGGGTCATGGCGTTCAGCAGCCAGCCGGCGCCGCGATCGCCGGCCAGGGATCGCAGGGCCGGGAACAGCTCGGCCGAGAACAGCGCCGGATGCCCGCGCCGGCCATCGCACACGGGCGCCGCGGCCCGGGCGCCAGCTGCGAGAGCCTCCGCCAGCCTGGGCGCGACCTCATGCGGGATCCGCGGCATGTCGCCCAGGAAGACGAAGACGCCGGTCGTGTCTGGCGGCAGGCTGGCGATCCCCATGCGCAGGGAGGCGCCCATGCCCTCGGCGTGCCGGGCGTTGTGCGCCAGATGCAGACGACCGGATTGGCCGGTCCTGTCGGCATAGCGGCTGGCGGCCGCGAGCACGGCCTGGTCCGCGCCCCAGACGACGGTCACCGACCGCACGGGCGCGGCGAAGGCGGCGGCCAGGGCGGCGTCCAGCAGCAGGCCCTCGCCCCAGGGCGCGGTCAGCTTGCCGCCGCCGAAGCGCGATCCCGCTCCGGCCGCCAGGACGATCGCTTCGAGCGCTCGATTTGCCTCAGCCCCTGTCGCCACGCTCGTCTCCACCCTATTCTAGGGAGAGTATGACGCTCCAGACCGCCCGTCCCGCCCTGATCGACGGCTTTGGCCGCACGGTGACCTATCTGCGGGTCTCGGTGACGGACCGCTGCGACCTGCGCTGCGTCTACTGCATGGCCGAGAAGATGGTCTTCCTGCCCAAGGCGCAGGTGCTGACGCTCGAGGAACTGGACCGGATCGCCAGCGCCTTCATCGGCCTGGGCGTGCGCAAGCTGCGGCTGACCGGCGGCGAGCCGCTGGTGCGCAAGGGCTTCATGAGCCTGGTCGAGAGCCTGTCGCGACACCTGAGGTCTGGCGCGCTCGATGAACTGACCCTGACCACCAACGGCACACGGCTGGCCGAGTTCGCGGGCGACCTTGCGCGGCATGGCGTGAAGCGGGTCAACATCTCGATCGATACGCTCAAGCCCGACCTGTTCCGCACCCTGACCCGCGGCGGCGACCTGGCCAAGGTCATCGCCGGGATCGAGGCGGCCCAGGCGGCGGGCATCGCGGTGAAGATCAACGCCGTGGCCCTGGCTCGCGACAACGCCGCCGAGATACCGGACCTGATCCAGTGGGCCCATGGCCGGGGCCTCGACATGACCCTGATCGAGGCCATGCCGCTGGGCGAGATCGAGGCCGACCGCACCGACCAGTTCCTGTCGCTCGAACAGGTCCGGCGTGAGCTCTCCAGCTACTGGACCCTGACCGACCTGCCGCTGAACACCGGAGGCCCGGCGCGCTATGTGCGCGTCGAGGAGACCGGCGGCCGGCTGGGGCTGATCACGCCGCTGAGCCACAATTTCTGCGAGGCCTGCAATCGCGTGCGGCTGACCTGCACGGGCACGCTGCACACCTGCCTGGGCCGGGAGGACGCCAGCGATCTGCGGGCCGTGCTGCGCGCGGGCGCCAGCGACGCCGGCCTCGTCGAGGCGATCCGCCATGCCATCGACGCCAAGCCGCAAGGGCATGATTTCCAGATCGCGCGCGGCCAGGCGCCGGCGACGCGGCGCCACATGTCGACGACAGGGGGCTGAGATGGCGCGGGTGCTGCTGTTTGGCCGTCTCGCCGACGTGGCCGGGTGGCGCGAACGGATGATCGAGGCCGACAGCCTTTCGGCGCTTCGGGTGGCGCTGGCGCGGGGCGACGGGGTGCTGGGCGAGGCGCTGGCCGGTCCCGGCGTCCAGGCGGCGATCGACAAGACCATCGTGCGCGGCGACGCCGCCCTGACCCCGGCCTCCGAGGTCGCCTTCCTCCCGCCGATGAGCGGCGGATGAGCGTGGTGCTTCAGACCGAACCGTTCGAGCCCGGCGCCCTGCTGACGGCCTTCGCGGCCGGCCGCGCGGAGACCGGCGCCGTGGCCAGCTTCACCGGCCTTGCCCGGGCCGAGCAGGGGCGGGCGGTGGCGCTGGAACTGGAAGCCTGGCCCGGTTTCACCGACATTGAAATCGCCCGCATCGGCGAGACCGCCGCCGCGCGCTGGGGCCTGCAGGACTGGCTGGTGGTGCATCGCACGGGGCCGATCGCTCCGGGCGAAGCGATCGTCTTCGTGGCCACCGCCGCGTCGCACCGGCGCGAGGCGTTCGAGGCCTGCGACCATCTGATGGACTACCTCAAGAGCCGCGCGCCTTTCTGGAAGAAGGAACACGGTCCGGACGGCGCGCGCTGGATCGAACCGACCGATCGTGACAGGACGGATGCTGAACGTTGGGAGACCACATGACCTCGCCCTTCCCCATCGGCGGCCGGATCGATGAAAGCCTGGCCGTCAAGCCCGTGCGCGTCGCCGTGCTGACCGTCTCCGACACCCGCGACGAGGAGAGCGACACCTCCGGCCACCTGCTGGCCGAACGGGTGAAGTCGGCGGGCCATGAGCTGGCCGACAAGCGGGTGGTGCGCGACGACGTGGCCCAGATCCGCCAGCAGATCGAGGCCTGGGTCGCTTCGGGCTCGGTCGACGCCATCGTCTCGACCGGCGGCACCGGCCTGACCGGCCGCGACGTGACGCCCGAGGCCGTGCGGCCGCTGTTCGACAAGGAGATCGACGGTTTCTCGGTGATCTTCCACCTGGTCAGCTACCAGTCGGTGGGTCTTTCCACGCTGCAGTCGCGGGCCCTGGCGGGGCTGGTGAAGGGGGTGTTCGTCTTCTGCCTGCCGGGATCGAACGGCGCGGTGAAGGACGGCTGGGACAAGGTCATCGCCGCCCAGCTCGACAGCCGTCACCGCCCCTGCAACATGGTCGAGCTGATGCCCCGACTCCTCGAGAAATAGGGCTGCTGGAGTCATGAGCAAGCTGACGCACATCGACGACCAGGGCCGCGCGCGGATGGTCGATGTCACGGGCAAGCCGGACACGGTGCGCGAGGCGGTCGCCACGGGCCTGGTGCGCATGGACGCGGCCACCCGCGTCCTGGCCCTGTCGGGCGACGCCAAGAAGGGCGACGTGCGGGCCGTGGCCGAGATCGCCGGGGTGATGGCGGCCAAGAGGACGTCCGAGCTGATCCCGCTGTGCCATCCGCTGGCCCTGTCGAAGGTCGAGGTGTCGGTGACGCCGCACGACGCGGGCCTGGCCGTCGAGGCGCGGGTGAAGACCACCGGCCCGACCGGGGTGGAGATGGAAGCCCTGACCGCCGTCTCGGTCGCCTGCCTGACCCTCTACGACATGCTCAAGGCGGCCGACAAAGGCATGGTCATCGAGGCTGTCCGGCTGGAAGAGAAGACCGGCGGCAAGTCGGGCGAGTGGAAGCGGCTGCATACGCTTTGACGGTCAGGCCGCGAACGCGTTGCGGACGCGCTCGAGGCCATGGAGCACCTCATGCCGGGAGGACTCGCTTACACCGGCCCCGCTGGCGAACCCTGACCAGCCCGCGACGGCATCGGCGTTTTGCTCCAGGATTTCGTTGATCGTGGCGGTTGTCAGGCCGTGCAACTTTCCCAATCGCGCGACGTGGTCGCGAGTCGGGTTTCGGCCCTCCCCGTCGATGGCGAGATAGTGTTCGCCGCCGGGACCGATGGAGAAGGTCAGATCATAGGCCGGCGCCAGCCGCCATTCCCCGTCCGCGTCCATCAGGAAGGCATGCTGGCGTGTGTGATCGTCGCGATTGCAGGCCAGGACGTTGAACACCATCCGCCGGAACGCCGCCGCGACATCGTCCGCGTGCCGGGTGATCCGCAAGGTCGCCCGCAGGAAGGTGTCATAATTGGCCGACGGCCGGTCAGACCGCGCTTCAATGGCGCCGCAGAGGGAGACCATGTGCAGCTTCCGGCCGGGCTCGGGACGGTCAAACCGCCTGGTGGCGAAACAGGGCGGCCCTGACGCCGTCTCCAGCAGTCGGTGCTCCGACAGTGTCAGGCCCGCGGCGGCGGCCATGTCGGCATAGGCGGCCTCAATGGGGCCGATATCCTGGGGATCATTGATGGCCGGAAACTTGACGATCCAGGCATCGTGGCCCGCCGCCGTTTCTCCCGCTGAAACCGAGATCGCGCCCTCGGCGTCAAAGCCCACATGCACCTTTGGGCGCGCGCCGCCTGATCCTCCGGCCAGTCGGGCCAGAACCTCGATCAGCGCACTGTCGTTCCCGGCCAGGATGGCCGCTGACTCCGTGACCAGGGTGTTGAGGTCAAGGGCCTCGTCGGCCGCCGCCGGCGTTGTGGCGGGAGCATAGGTCAAGGCGCCGCGCCCCTGGTCGCCGACCAGCGCCAGTCGGTCCAGTGGGTTGAGCTCCTCGATGCGCACGCCGAGCCCGGCGAGCCGCTTGCGCATGACCACATAACCCCAGCCCTCCGGGAGGCTGTCGGCGAGGAAGCCATGAAGCCCTTCGAAGTCTCGCCCCCGGGCGGCGAGGAGCCCTGGGTCGGGTGGGTAGAGCAGGGCTGAAACGTCCAGGCGGGCGGCAATGACCTCTCGCGACCACTCCAGCTGCGCCAAGCCGTCCGCCATCGCCAGGCGAGCGGTCGGGATCGGGGGAGAGTCGGTCTCGAAGGCCAGCGATGCCGACAGCGGCGTTCCGGGGGCGAGCTTCATCGGCTCGACGACGCTCGTGAAAGCCTGACGGTCCCGGCTTGCTGACGTAGAAGGTCATCCAGGCTGATTGCTGCTGGCTTGGGAAACAGCGCCGCCAGGCCCTCCTCGCAGCGCAGGACCATTGCCGCCTTGACCATGTCTTCGATGGAAGCCTGTCCCTGGCCCTCGAGGCGTCGCCAGGTTCGGTAAGCGACGCCGGCGCGCCGCGCCGCCTCCTGTTGGGACCAGCCAAGGCTTACCCTGCGGCCTCTAATCCGACTTCCGAGCTCCTGAAGGATTTCCGGGCAGGTTTTAAGCATCGTCCATATATGGCCCAAATGGGTTCATTGCGCAACATAACTGTCCATATACGGACAGTTATAACTCCCAGATTGCACATCAACCGACGACCGGTGCGGCCCGTAGGGCCACCACCTCGCCCACCGTCGCCACGGCCACCTCCCAGGGCGCCTTGCCGCCGAGGTCGAGGCCGATGGGCGCGCGCAGCCTGGCCAGTGCGGCCTCGCCGATGCCGTCGGCCCGCAGCCGCGCCAGGCGTTCGGGCAGCCGCTTGCGGGCGCCGAGCAGGCCGACATAGGGCGCGGGCGACGGCAGGGCGGCCAGCAGGGCCTCGTGGTCGATGGCCATGTCGTGGCCGCACACGGCCACGGCGGTCCAGGCGTCCAGGCCGATGGCCGTCAGGGCCCGGGCCGGCTCGTCCCGGCTGTAGGCGACGCCCGCCAGCGGCGGCGGAGCGGCCGGGCCGCGCGGCCGGATCAGGCTGGTCTCGAATCCGGCCTCGGCGGCCAGTCTGGCGATGGCCAGGGCCGTCGGGTCGGCGCCGAGCACGACCATCCGCCAGACCGGATCGTGCCGCCGCGTCAGCGCGCCGGACCAGGCCTCCGCGGTCTCGCCGCAGGTCCGCCGCGCGCCATCGCTGATCCAGACCGCCGGCCGGCGCAGGTCCATCAGCTGGAAGAGCCTGGCCGCCGCCGCGTCGTCCGGGCTGATCCGCTCGACGAGGATCTCGATCCGCGCGCCGCACAGCAGGCGGATGTCCGGCCAGGGACTGCCCTCGCCGTAGACGAGGCGGCGCGGCGCGCCATCGGCCAGGCAGGCGCGGGCATGGCCGGCCACATCGCCCTCGACGCAGCCGCCGGACAGGAAGCCCGACACCAGGCCCTCGGCGAACACCATCTGGGCGCCGACGGGTCTTGGCCCGCCGTCGCCGAGCGCGGCGATGGTCGCCAGAACGGCGGGCCGGCCGGCCGTCAGCGCCGCGCGCAGAGCCGGGCGCTGATCGTCGGTCAGGCCGTAGTCGGGCCAGTCGGGCAGGGGCGCGTCCATGGGCCCGACATTAACCCCCGCTAAACGCTCTCGATACCGCTTCCTTAAGGGTCTCGGGCGCATGGTTACCCCCGACTTCACCACGAAGCCCGGAAGGAACCCCGATGGGGCGCGTCGCCTTCATACCCTCGCCACCCGCCCCGAAGGGGGGGCCGCGCCTGCGCGCGCTTGGGTGCCGGCTGTGGGACGACGGCGGCGACGAGCGCATCGATTTCGACATGGCTGGCGGCTCGGCGCTGCTGGGGCATGCCCATCCCGTCGTGGAGGCCGCCGTCGCCGCCGACGCGCCCGTCGAGGATGACGTGCGGGCCGCGCTGGCCGACCTCCTGCCCACCCCGGCCGGGGTGCGCTTCTGCGCCGAGGAGTCCCAGGCCCTGCCCGCGGCCATCGACGCGGCCCGCCGCGCCACCGGCCGCCGCCGCGCCGCCGTCTGGGACGTCGGCGCCGGCGCCTATGGCGGCGTGGACGATCTGGCCGCCATCGTGGTCGATCCGCTGGGCGCGCCGCCCGCCGATCTGGCCGCCGTCCGCCGCGCGGCCGACGCCGCCGGCGCGGTGCTGATTTTCGACGAGGGCGTCTCCGCCTTCCGCGTGCACGAGGCCGGGGCCCAGGGCCTGAGCGACGTCACGCCCGATCTGGCCGTATTTGGCTCGGCCCTGGCCAACGGCCGGTCGATCGGCGCGGTCGCCGGCCGCACGGACCTGATCCAGGCCCTCGACCCCGAGGATCTGCCGGCCCCTTCGACGCCGTCGCTGGCCGCGGCCGGGGCCACGCTGCGGCTGCTGGCGAGTGACCCGGTCGCGCCGCGCCTGCGGGTGCTGGGCGCCGAGCTCCAGGCCGAGGTGGCCCGGCTGGGCCGGGTCGCGGGTGCGGAGAAGCTGTTCGCCCTCGACGGCGACCCCTCCCTGCCCACGCCGCTGTTCGCCCGGCCCCAGATCGAGGGCCTGTGGCTGCGCGGGATGGCCGGCCGCGGCTTCGTCGTCGTCGGACCGCACGCCCTGTCCGCCGCCCATGGCGAGCCGGAAGTCGCCGCCCTGATCGCCGCCTACGGCGCCCTGCTGCCGAAGTTCGCCGAGGAAGGGCCCCGCCTGGGCCCGATCCCCCGTGCCGATTTTATTTACGACGTTCGTCCAGAAGGACACGCATGAACCCCCTTCTCTCCAAGCTTGGTCTGGGCTCGGCCCAGTTCGTTCCCGGCGCCTCGACCCCGGGACGCGGCCGCACGCCCGAAGTGGAGGCGCGCGACATCCTGACCATCGCCGCCCGCGGCGGCCTGTCGGTGTTTGACGCCTCGGGCGCCTGGGGCCGGGCCGAAACCCTGCTGGGCGATCTGATGCCCCGGCCGCTGCCGTTCCGGTTGGTGGTCGCCACCGTCCGGCCCGACAAGGGCCCCGACTTTGTCGAGGGCGAGCTGCGCGCCAGCCTCGCCCGTCTGGCCGTGCCGCACGCCGACGCCGTGGTCGTGCCGCTGGCCGGGGACCTGTTCGGCCCGCAGGGTCTGGCCATGTGGACCCGTCTGCAGCAGCTGCGCGACAAGGGGCTGGTCGGCAAGATCGGCATCTCGGTGCATTCCACGGACGATCCCGTCGGGGTCGCGCGCCGCTTCAAGCCCGACCTGATCCAGGCTCCCGCCTCCCTGCTCGACCAGCGCATGCTGGCCGATGGCACGCTGGAGCGGATCGCCGGCATGGGGGTCGAGGTGCAGCTGCGCTCGATCTTCCTCAACGGCCTGCTGTTTCTGCCGCTCGACCGCATTCCCACGCCGCTGAAGGCGGCCTCGGGCTCGCTGTCGAAGGTGCGGCGCATGATCGCCGAGGGCCGCAGCGATCCGCTGCAGGCCGCGCTCGGCTTCGCCCTGTCGCGTCCCGAGGCCAGCACGGTGCTGGTCAATGTCACCACCGCCGCCGAGCTGTCGGCCGTCATCGCGGCCGCCGCCAGTCCCCCTCCCGATCTCGACTGGAACGAGATGGCCATCGACGATCCGGTGGCCCTCGATCCTCGCCGGTGGGCCGCCGCCTAGGCGCCTTCCGGCAAACGCTCAGAAGGAGCCGTCGCCATGACCCTCGCCATCGTCCAGGCCCGGATGGGCTCCAAGCGGCTCCCCGGCAAGGCGCTCGCGCCGCTGGCCGGCCAGCCGCTGATCTGGCGCCAGCTCGAGCGGCTCAGGGCCGCCCGCACCCTGACCCGCATCGTCGTGGCCACCAGTTGCGAGCCGGGCGACGACGCCCTGGCCGCCTGGCTGGTGTCCCGGGGCCAGGCCGTGTTCCGCGGCGCGCCCAGCGATCTGCTCGACCGCTTCGCCCGTTGCGCTGTCTCGGCGGGTCCGGCCGGCCATGTGGTGCGGGTCAAGGGCGACGCGCCGTTCGTCGATCCGCGCGTGATCGACGAGGCCGTGCGCATGGCCAGGGTCAGCGGCGCCGACTATGTGTCCAACCGCGAGCCGGCCAGCTTCCCGCGCGGGATGGAGGTCGAGGTGGTCGCCACCCCGGCCCTGATCGCCGCCGCCGCCGAGCCGCGCGAGACGATGGCGCGGGTCTCCCCGACCGCCTTCATCCGCGCCAACCCGGGACGATTCTCGCAGGCGAGCTTCAGCCATCCGCGCGACCTGTCGAAGCTGGACTGGCGCGTGAAGACGGCCGCCGACCTGGCCTTCGCCCGGTCGATCTACGGCGCCCTGCACGCCATCGACCCGGGCTTCGGCATGGCCGATGTGCTGGACATCGTCGGCGGACGTCAGGACCTGGCGAAGATCAGTTACGCAGCCTGAAGCCGACAAACACCCCCCGGCCCGCTTCGCCGTAGCCGAGCGATTGCTGATAGGTCTCGTCGGTCAGGTTCACCACCCGGGCCGTCAGGTCGAGGCTGTCGGTGAGCGCCCAGCCGGCGGCCAGGTCGGCGACCGCGAACCCGTCCCGACGGGCCGGCGCGAAGGTCGAGGGGTCGGCGTCGGCCTGTTCGCCCTCGGCCCGCAGGGTCAGCGCGGCCTTCAGCCGGTCACCCGTCCATAGCAGGCTCAGCGTCCCGGACTGTTCCGGCGCGCGGATCAGCTCGGCGCCCGTGGATTCGTCGATGGCGTCGGTGAAGGCGTAGGCGGCCTTGAGCGTGAAACGGTCGGTCAGTTCGGCGTCCAGCTCAACCTCGACCCCGGTGGTTTTCGTGCGGTCGATGTTCACATAGCGGCCGACGCCGTAGCTGATCTGGTCCTTGACCTCGAGCCGATAACCGGTGACCCGGACGAACAGCCGGTCGTCGCCGGACCGCCAGGCCAGGGCGGCGTCCCAGCCCTCGGCGGTCTCGGGCTTCAGGCCCGTGGACGGCCCGGCCGGGAAGCAGAAGTCGCAGACAGTCTGGCTGATGGTCGGGGTCTTGAAGCCCTGGCCGAAGCTGGCCGAGAGCCGAAAGCCGTGGTCCAGCTCGAACACGCCGGCCAGCCGGGCGGTCGTCCTGGCGTCGAATTCGTCCGGCGCGTCGTGACGCAGGCTGGCGGTGACGGTCAACCGCTCGAGGGGCGCGACCCGCGCCACGCCGAAGGCCGAGGTGGCGCCGAGATCCGACGTGGCCCCCGTGCTGATCGAGGCCTCGGTATCGTCGCGCTCGACGCCGACGAGGAAGGCGAAGGCGTCGCCCGCCTCGCCCCGGCCCGCCGTCCAGCGCCACGTCGCGCGCCGGGCGTCGTAGCTCGACGGGAAGGCCGAGATGTTGTCGCGGGTCAGGTCGTAGAGGCTGACGCTCAGCGTCTGGTTCAGGCCCAGCGGGCCGTCGGCCCTGACGCGGGCGAACCCGGTCCAGCTGCGGCTTTCCGACCGGTCAGTCGTGTCGCCGAAGACGAAGAAGGCGTCGTAGCCGTCGATGTCCGCTTCGGCCTCGTTGTAGCGAACGCGGGCGTCGAGCTGGACGCTGTCGGACAGGGTCAGGCGGGCATTGCCGCCGACGGTCCAGCTGGTGAAGCCGTCGTCCTCCGCGCCGACGGCCGCCTTGGACACGCCATCGCTGGAATAGGCGGACGCGGTGACTCCCAGCGCGCGGCGGTCGTTCGCGACGCCGAAGGCGGCCGTCGCCCGCACCGTGCCGAATGACCCGGCCTCGGCCGAGGCGCGCCAGCCGTCGGTCTCGCGGGTGGTGAAGGCGATGGCCCCGCCGATGGCGTCCGAGCCCCACAGCGAGCCCTGCGGCCCCGACAGCACCTCGATCCGCTCGACGTCGCCCAGGTCGAGGCTGGAGAAGTCGAAGCCGCCGTTGGGACTGGACGGATCGTTCTGGACCACGCCATCGACCAGCACGAGGGTCTTGTCGCCGCTCGCGCCGCGCATGCGCACCGTGGTCACGCCGCCGAAGTCGCCATTGCGGCTCAGCGACAGGCCCGGAATCGTCTCCAGGATGTCGCCGGCGAACGTCGCCTGGCTGGCGGCGATGTCGTCGGCGGTGATGACGCGGGCGTCCGGCGCCTCGTCGATGCGGGTCTCCAGACGGGTGGCGGTGACGACCAGTTCATCGACCGGGACCGGCGAGGCGGTGGTCCCGGCGCGGGCGGTCGTGGCCAGGGCCAGCAGGGCCGTGGTGGTCAGCAGAAGGCGCTTCATGGCGCAGGTCCTTGTTCAAAGGAGCCCGCGCGGCGCCGCGTGGCGGAGTTTGTCCAAAGCGAACGTCGGCGCGCCGGCCGACGGTCGCTTCGACGGGAAGGCGCGCCTTCCCCGCGCCATCAGCCTGGACCCGGGCTGCGGACGAGCGACGGCGGCGGCAGGTCTCCTGGCTCGCGGGTCGCCGGATCGCGTCCTCGCCTTCCCGGTTTCCCAGTGGCGCCGCTTGCGCGGATGAACGCGGCCCTCGCCGCTGACAGTTGCGGGCACAGCCGGGGAATTACACCCCTGTTCCCTCTTGGCCCCCGAAAGGGACCGCCTGGGCGGGTTATGGGGGAGAGTGTGAGGGCGCGCAAGGCGGCGCTCCGCGAGTGTTTAGTCCGAAAGGGACCCAAGCCTCTCCCAAATCAACTCCTGGCGGTCCGGGGCCAGGGTGTCGGCTGTTTGAGCGACGACCGCGAGTTTTCTTGCCTCATCGGCGCTCATCTGACCGACCATGCTCGCTTGTCGCAGTTCACTTTCCGAGAAAAAGCTGAGGGACTGCAACTCAACGTAACTATCATGCTCAAGGAACAGGTTTTCGTCGGCCGCGATGTGATGCCAAGGCGGCCACAGCGGCTTGCTGTTTATCCGAAGGAATAGTCTTTGAGAGGGGCACACACATATATGCCACTTGCGCCGGTTCCGCGGATTGATGCGCGGATCGGGAATCGCGATGACCGCTCCCGGCTTTAACATTGAGCGTTGCTAGAGGACGGCAGACGAAGCCACCTCTCCCAGATACCGGGCCTTCTCCTGTCGCTGGGGGTCATCAAGGGCCAACAAATCTTCATACCGCATCGCACCGCCGTTTGCGGCGATGTAAGCGGGATCGTTGTGGCTTTCGATGAACAACTCATCAAAGGTCTTATCGGCGTGGGTGTCTAACGCGTATCGCAAAGACTCGACGTCACTGTTCGAGAGGCGGCGCAAGTTTGCCCCCCTCGTCGGCCTAACTTGGTAGCGGCCGACAACTTCGAAAGGCAGATCACCGTTCGAGCCTAACGCCAGAATTTCAAACGGATCGCCCCTTAGAAGTCCATAAACAGTCTTTCCCAGGGGGCCATAGGTATCAGCGACGTAATTGTCGCCCGCCACGGGGCGGCCATGCTTATTCAAATGATATTTATCGGCGTAGAAAGCGCATTTCACAACATGATAGATATCAATTCCGGGCCGCTCATTAGCGAGCCAGACGATTGTCTCCAGAGCTTTAGCTGTGTTTACTGCGTATCTCGCTGGCATAAATTGGCACCGCTCTCTTTAGCTATATTATATAGGGCCAGCTCGAATCGTCAAGATGTTCGTGTTTTGTTCACATTGACGAACCGTCAATCTGGAGTCCGTCCGCCTGAGTCGGGAGCAGAACCAGTCGCTGTCCATCATGGAAGAAGGGGGCCGCGCACCCTCAGGGCGCGACCCCTCGATCCTACCCCCACGCCCCGTACGGATCGACGAACGGCTTGCCGAGCGCCTCGGAGACGGCCGGGTGGGTCAGTTCGCCCTTGAGAACGTTCAGGCCCTTGGCCAGGTGTTTGTCGCGCCCCAGGGCGTCCAGGCCGTGGTCGGCCAGGGCCAGGCCGAACGGCAGGGTGGCGTTGCCGAGCGCTTCGGACGAGGTGCGCGGGGCGGCGCCGGGCATGTTGGCCACGCAGTAGTGGACCACGCCATCGACCACATAGGTCGGCTCGGCGTGGGTCGTCGGATGGCTGGTCTCGAAACAGCCGCCCTGGTCGATCGACACATCGACCAGCACGCTGCCGGGCTTCATGCGCGACAGGTGCTCGCGCTTGACCAGCTTGGGGGCCGCCGCGCCGGCGGTCAGCACCGCGCCGATGACCACGTCGGCCTTGAGGATCTCGTCCTCGACGGCGTCGAGCGTCGAATAGCGGGTCAGCACCCTGCCCATGAAGATGTCGTCCAGCTCCCGCATGCGGGGGATCGACCGCTCCAGCACCACGACCTCGGCATTGAGGCCCATGGCCATGCGGGCGGCGTTCATGCCGACCACGCCGCCGCCCAGCACGGCCACGCGGGCCGGCGGCACGCCGGGCACGCCACAGAGTAGCAGGCCCATGCCGCCGTTGTGCTTGAGCAGGGTCTCGGCGGCGGAGAAGACGGCGATGCGGCCGGCCACTTCCGACATGGGCGCCAGCAGGGGCAGGCCGCCGCGGGCGTCGGTGACGGTCTCGTAGGCGATCGCCGCGCAGCCGGAGTTCAGCAGACCCTCGGTCTGGGCGGGGTCGGGCGCCAGGTGCAGGTAGGTGAACAGGATGTGGCGCGGCTCCAGCCGCTCCCACTCGATCGTCTGCGGCTCCTTGACCTTCACGATCATCTCGGCCCCGGCGAACACCGCGTCGGCGTCGGCGACGATGGTCGCGCCGGCCCGACGGAAGGCCTCGTCGGCATAGCCCGCGCCCTGGCCGGCGCCGGCCTCGACGATCACCGCGTGGCCGTGCGCGACATACTCGCGGACCGCCGTGGGGGTCAGACCCACCCGATGTTCGCCGGGTTTGATCTCGGCGGGAACTCCAACGCGCATGGTCTTTTCCTTCCCAAGGGATTTGGCGCGGCAAATGTCCTGCCAATGCCGCTGGGTCAAGCACGATCTTGCCGGTGTTCGCCTGACGCGCGAGCCGACTCGTGTGCGGATTGACCCGCTGGCAGGCTTGGGCTCACATCGTTCTTCGAAGAACACTCAAGGCCCGGGAAGGGCTCCCATGACGCCGTCCGACGAAACCCCGCACGAGCCCGCCGCTGAACCCCCCGCGGAAGGTCACGAACCGCTGGCTCTGGAGCGTCCGGCCGCCAGGCGGCCCTTCTGGGCCAACTGGCGCCTGCCGGTCGGCGCCATCGCGGCGACCGCCCTGGCGGCCGGCTTCGGCGGCGGGCTGGTGACGGCCGGCGTGCTGTCCGGCGGCTTCGGCGGCAAGGGCGGCGGCCCGACCAGCTCGGTGGCCTCGGCGCCGAGCGAAAAACCCTCCCTGTGGTCGATGTTCGGCAAGCCCCGCGCGGCCGGCGCGCCCCGGCGCGGCATCCCCAGGCCGGACGGCTTCGCGGTCTGGAAGACCCGCCTCGACACCGGCAAGTCCGATCCGCTGGCCTGTATCGAGATGACCAAACCCCTCGACCCCGGCAAGGCCTACGCCGACTATGTGCTGGTTTCGCCGGACCTGGGCGGGACGCCGGCCGTCAGTGTCAATCAGAAGAACAAGGCCGAGCTGTGCATCGGCGGCCTGGGCCTGACCGAACGGCGCGTGACCCTGCTCAAGGGCCTGCCCGGCGCCGGCGGCCAGACCCTGGCGGCCAACGCCGACGTTGATTTCACCTTCGGCGAGAAGCCGCCCTACGTCGGCTTCGCCGGCGACGGCGTGATCCTGCCGCGCGAGGACGCCGATGGCGTGGGTATCGAGACGGTCAACGTCACCCGCCTGTCGATCGAGGTCTGGCGCGTCGCCGACCGCAATCTGGTGCGCACCTCGATCAGCGCCCCCGATCCGACCGGCGAGGGCGATTGGCCCGGCGACTACGGCGACGACAGCCCCAATGACGAGGGCCGCGTGGTCTGGAAGGGCGACGTGGCGGTCAGGGGCGGCGCCGGCGAGCGGGTGACCACCGTCTTTCCGCTGGGCGCGGTGCTCAAGGACATGCAGCCGGGTGGCTATGTGATCAAGGCGCGCGACGCCTCGTCCAGGCCGACGGCCGCCGACGACCAGGACGAGGAAGGCGAGGGAACCCAGCCCGCCCAGGCCCGCCGCTGGATCATCTTCACCGACATGGCGATGATCGCCTATGACGGCGCCGAGTCGCTGGATGTCGTGGTGCGCTCGCTGAAGAGCGCGCGGGTGCTGCCCGGCACGCGGGTCGCCCTGGTGGCCAAGAATGGCGAGACCCTCGCCGACGCCCGCACCGACAGTTCCGGCCGGGTCCGCTTCCTGCGGCCCCTGCTTGAGGGCGACGGCGCCATGCACCCGAAGATGGTCATGGCCTACGGCGCGCAGGGCGATCTGGCCGTGCTCGACCTGGACCGCTCGCCGGTCGATCTGTCGAAACAGGGCATGGCCGGCCGCAACGCGCCAGCTGGCGGCGACGAGACCGGCGGCCGCACCGCCGACGGCGAGATCGACGGCTTCCTCTACGCCGACCGCGGCATCTATCGCCCGGGCGAGACGGTGCACCTGTCGGCCCTGATCCGCGACCTGCAGTCGCGCGCGATCAAGGACCGAAAGGGCGAACTGGTCATCCGCCGCCCGTCCGGCGTCGAGTTCAAGCGCGTCGCGTTCGACCGCGCGCCGACCGGGGCGGTCACCGCCGATATCGTCCTGCCCAGGTCCGCCCCGCGCGGCCGGTGGAAGGCCGTCCTCGAGATCGAGGGCATCGAGCAGCCCTCCGGCCAGATGTCGTTCTCGGTCGAGGACTTCGCGCCACAGCGGCTGGCGGTCAGCACCGACGGCCAGGAGACGGTCCCCGTGGCCGCCGGCGAGACCCGCCAGGTCTCGGTCCTGGCGCGCTTCCTCTACGGCGCGGCCGGCGCCGGCCTGCAGACCCAGGGCGAGGCGCGGATCATGGTCGATCCGAACCCGTTCCCGGCGTTCAAGGACTATGAATGGGGCGACCAGCAGACGACCTTCGAGGAGAAGTTCCTCGAACTGGGCTCGTCGGTGACCGACGGCGACGGCAAGGCCGTGCTGTCGCTGGCCACGGCTGACGTCGCCGACGCCACCCAGCCGCTGAAGGCCACGGTCACCGCCTCGGTGTTCGAGCCGGGCGGCCGGCCCGTGCGCGAGAGCCTGTTTCTCAAGGTTCGCACCAAGCCCGTCTACCTGGGGGTCAAGGTCGAGCAGAGCGACGCCACGGGCGGAAACGCCGCGCCGGTCGCGCTGAACTTCATCGCCGTCAACGCCAAGGGCGAACGCATCGCCGCGCCGGGCGCGAGCTACACCCTGATCTCGGAAAACTGGGACTACGACTGGTTCCAGCAGGACGGCCGCTGGCAATGGCGGCGGACCAGCCGCGACGTGGTGGTCCAGAAGGGCGCGCTGGCCATCGGCGCCGGGGGCGCGGCGCGCATCACCCGCCGCCTGGGCTGGGGTGACTACCGCGTGGTGGTCGAGGGACCCGGCGGCGCCAAGAGCGTCATCCGCTTCGCCGCCGGCTGGGGCGCGCCCGCCAAGGACGCCGAGGCGCCCGACTTCGTGCGCATCAGCGCCGGAACGGGAACCCCCGCCCAGGGCGATTCCGTCACCCTGACCATCAAGGCCCCCTATGCCGGAGAGGCCCAGGTGGCCGTCGCCACCGATCGGGTCATCGAGTTCAAGACCTTCCCGGTCGGACCCAATGGCGGTTCGGTGACCCTCAAGACCAGCGCCGCCTGGGGCGGCGGGGCCTATGTGCTGGTCAGCGTGATCCAGCCGCGCGACCCGTCGATGACGCCCAAGCCGCGCCGCGCCCTGGGGCTGATGTACGTGCCGCTCGATCCGAAGGGCCGCAAGCTGACCATCGACCTGGGCACGCCGGTCAAGCTGAACAGCCGCGCGCCGGTCGAGGTGCCTGTCACCGTCCACGGCCTCAGCGTCGGCCAGCGCGCCCGCGTCACCGTCGCGGCCGTCGATGAGGGCATCCTGCGGCTGACCAGGTTCGACACGCCCGATCCGGTGAAATGGTATTTCGGCAAGCGGGCCCTGACCCTCGACTACCGTGACGACTACGGCCGTCTGCTCGATCCGAACCTCGGCGCGCCAGCCAACGTCAACTTCGGCGCCGACCAGCTGGGCGGCGAGGGGCTGACCGTGACGCCGATCAAGTCGGTGGCCCTGTGGTCGGGGGTGGTCGAGACCGGTCTCGACGGCAAGGCGCGCATCAAGCTGCCCGCCGCCGACTTCAACGGCGAACTGCGGGTCATGGCCGTGGCCTGGACCGACGAGGCGGTCGGCTCGACCTCCAAGGCCATGACCGTGCGCGAGGCGGTGATCGCCGACCTCAACCTGCCGCGCTTCCTGGCGCCGGGCGACCGGCCGTTCGCGACGCTCGAACTGCATAATGTCGAGGGCGCCGCCGGCGGCTACACGGCCGAGACCAGTTCCTCGGGCGGCATCGTCATGACGTTCAGGAAGCTGTTCCAGCTGGCGCTGGGCCAGCGCGTCGCCGAACGCATCCCGTTCATGGCCCCGACCCGCTCGGGCGTCGGCAAGGTTGGCTTCAGGGTCGCCGGGCCCAACTTCTCGACGGGCAAGGACTACCCGATCCAGACCCGCCTGGGCTGGAGTCCGATCACCCGCACGACCGTCGAGCTGCAGCGGCCGGGCGAGGCCTTCACCCCGTCGGCCCAGCTGCTGTCGGGCCTCGCGGCGGGCGACGTCAGCCTGCAGGTCAGCTACTCGCCGTTCCGCGGCTTCGACCCCGGGCCGATCGCCGTGTCGCTGTCGCGCTATCCCTACGGCTGCACCGAACAGGTGGTGTCGGTGGCCTATCCGCTGCTCTACGCCCGCGAAATGGCGCCCGATCCGAAGAAGCGTTCGTCCTCGGCGGCGCTGAACGACGCGGTCGGTCGGCTGCTCGATCGCCAAACCCTCGACGGGGCTTTCGGCCTGTGGCGGGTCGGCGACGGCGAGGCTGACGCCTGGCTGGGGGCCTACGCCACCGACTTCCTGTGGGAGGCGAAGCTGCGCGGCGCGCCCGTGCCGCAGGCGGCCGTGGACAGGGCCTTGTCGGCCATGCGCCGGATCAGCCGTCCCGAGGGCTGGGCCAGCGTCTCCTATCGTCTGGACTATCCCGAGTGGTGGTATCGCAACGAAGCCGAGTCAAAGAAGGCGACCCAGCGGATGCGCAGCCGCGCCTCGGCCTATGCCCTCTACATCCTGGCCAAGGCCGGCCGCGGCGACCTCGCGCGGCTGCGCTGGTGGCACGACGTCCACATGAAGGACGACGACTCGCCGCTGGCCCGGGCCCAGATCGGCGCCGGCCTGGCCTTGATGGGCGACCGGGCCCGCGCCCGCTCGTCGTTCAAGCGCGCGGCGGGCTCGCTCGGCTACCGCGACGAGGCCGACTGGTACCAGAGCCAGCTGCGCGATCTCGCGGCGATCATCGCCCTGGCCTACGAGGCCGGCGAGGTCGACATCGCCCGCGGCCTGCAGGGGCGGCTGGAGAACGCCGTCCGCGATCCCGACTCGCTGAACACCCAGGAGCAGGCCCGCCTGCTGCAGGCGGCCTCCTTCATGCTCAAGGCCGCCGGGGTCATGCGCGTCGATGCGGCCGGGGCCATCGCCCTGACCCCGGCCGGCGGCGCCCCGCGCTGGTCGGTCGGCCGGCTGGCCGACGCCGTCTTCACCAACAAGGGCTCGGGCGCCCTGTGGCGGACGGTGACGGTGCGTGGCACGACGGTCGAGGCGCCGGGCGCGGCGGGCAATGGCCTGTCGGTCGACAAGCGCTTCTTCACCATGCAGGGCGGGACGGTGAACCTGTCGGCCCTGCGCCAGGGCGACCGGATAATCGTGCTGGTCCATGGCCGCTCGACGCAGAACCGCACCGTGCCGCTGGTCGTCGATGACGCCCTGCCGGCCGGCTGGGAGATCGAGACCGTGCTCGGTCCCGAAGACGCCAAGGAGGGACCGTTCAAGTTCCTCGGCGAGCTGTCGGGCGCCGACGTGCAGGAGGCGCGCGACGACCGCTACATCGCCGCCCTCGATCTGGCTGGCGCCCGGCCCTTCGCCATGGCCTATGTGGCCAGGGCCGTGACGCCGGGCGAGTTCTTCCTGCCCGCGCCGGAGGCCCGCGACATGTACCGGCCCAGCGTCAACGCCCGCGGCTCGGCCACGCGCACGACGATCGCGCCGGGGAGCTGAAAATTCCTTCTCCCGGAAGGGAGAAGGAGGGGCCCGTCCCGCGGAGCCAAGGGCGAAGCGGGATGGGAGGTTGAGGGGTGACGGTGGAGGCAGTCGAAGCGTTGGCGAACGAGGATATCGGTCGGCGCCGTAAGCCCTCACCCTCCCGCCGCTTCGCGTCGGGCCCCTCCCTCTCCCTCCGGGAGAGGGGACTGGTCATTGGTCTGATCGCCTTCCTGTCATTCGAAGTCGTTGTCCTGACCCTAGACGCTCTGTTCCCGCCCGACCTGTCGCGCGGCCAGCGGTCCTCGCCGGTGGTGCTCGACAGGCGCGGGGCCTGGCTGCGGGCGCTGCCGGTCGAGAATGGCCGCTGGCGCATCCGGGCCGACCTCAAGCGGACCGACCCGGCCTTTCTGCGCCGACTGGTCGCCATCGAGGACGCGCGGTTCTGGCGCCATGGCGGGGTCGATCCGCTGGCCGTCGTCCGGGCCGGCGGCTCGGCCGCGCTGCGGGGCCGGATCGTCTCGGGCGCCTCGACCCTCAGTATGCAGACGGCCCGGCTGCTGGAGCCCCGACCGCGGACCCTGGGCGCCAAGCTGATCGAGATGATCCGGGCCGTGCAGCTGGAGGCGCGCTATTCCAAGCGCGAGATCCTCGCCCTCTACCTGACCCTGGCGCCCTACGGCGGCAATCTGGAGGGCGTGCGGGCGGCCAGCCTGTCCTACTTCGGCCATGAGCCCGAGACCCTGACGCTCGGCGAGCAGGCGCTGCTGATCGCCCTGCCCCAGGCGCCGGAGGCGCGCCGCCCCGACCGCCGCCCCTCGGCCGCGCGCGACGCGCGCCGGCTGGTGCTGCAGCGGATGGTCGCCGCCGGCCTGGCGACCCGCGCCGAGGCCGCCGAGGCGGACGCCGAGCCGTTGCCGGGCCGCGCCCCGTTCCCGGCCCTCGCCTGGCACGCCGCCGGCGAGCTGGCCCGCGCCGCGCCGACCGGCCAGGCGACGGTGGTCAGCACGCTGGACGCGACGCTGCAGTCGCGGCTTGAACCGCTGGCGGCCGCCTACGCACGCGAGCAGGGGGCCGAGGCCACCGCCGCGATCATGGTCGTCGAGATCCGCGGCCGCGGGGTCCGGGCCCTCGTCGGGTCCGGCGGCCTGACCCGGCCCGGCGGCTGGATCGACATGACCCGCGCCCTGCGCTCGCCGGGTTCGGCGCTCAAACCGTTCATCTACGCCTTCGCCTTCGACGACGGCATCGCCGCGCCCGATACCGAGATGCAGGACGTGGCCACCCGCTTCAACGACTACCAGCCCGAGGACTTCGACCGGGTGTTCCGCGGCAAGGTCACGGCGCGGGAGGCCCTGTCCCATTCCCTCAACGTGCCGGCCGTGGCGATGATGGAGCGGATCGGCCCGGCCAGCTTCCTGGCCCGGATGGAATCGGCGGGCGTGGACCTGCACCTTCCCGACGCCCGGACGCGAGCGCCGGGCCTGGCCCTGGCGCTGGGCGGGGAGGGGATCACCCTGCGCGATGTGGCCGTGCTCTACTGCGCCCTGGGCGACGAGGGTATCGCCAGGCCGCTGGCCTGGACCGAGGCGGACGCGGCCCGTCGCGAGCGTGGCCGGGGCGCGCGGCTGGTGCGGCCGGCGGCGGCGCGGCAGGTGCTCGACATCCTGCGCGACGCGCCGGCGCCCAAGGGTCGCATCCCGGGCGCCCTGACGCTGGGCGGGCCGGGCATGGCCTACAAGACCGGCACGTCCTATGGCTTCCGCGACGCGGTGGCGGCCGGGGTGGTCGGGGGCTATGTGATCGTCGTCTGGACCGGCCGGGCGGATGGCGGCGCGCGCGGCGGCTTCACCGGGCGCGAGGCGGCCCTGCCCATGCTGTTCGACGCGGCCGACATTCTGGCGGCCCCGCGCGCCGCGCCGCCACCCATCGCGCCCAGGGGCGCGCCGGGCGCCCTGACGGCCCTGGAGCGGCCGGACCGGGGGCCGAACCTGATCTTCCCGCCCGACGGCGCGACCGTGCAGGTCGAGGCCTTCGGCCCGGCGTCGCGGGGCCTGGTCCTGGCGGCCGGCGGCGAGGGCCTGCGCTGGTATGTCGAGGGACAACCGCTGGCGCCCGATCCTGTCAGTGGGCGGACCATATGGCGGCCCGCGGCGGCGGGCTTCTACGCGCTGACGGTCGTCGATGCCCAGGGCCGCGAAGCCCGGGCCAAGGTGCGGATCAAGGGATAGGGCGCCGGGAGGGCTTTCCTGTCCCTTGGGACTGGATAGCCCGCCCCGACAACGCTGGTCAGGGACTGGATAAGCAGTCCCAAGGGACAGCTAATTCAGTCCCCGCATCACCCCTGCTTCAGCGCGTCGGCCTCGACGGGATTGGACACCGTCACGCCGAGGTCGTTCACCAGGCCATTCGACAGGCGATAGCACCAGCCGTGCACGGACAGGCTCTGGCCCCGGGCCCAGGCGTCCTGGACGAACACGTCCGAGGCCACGTTCCGGACCTGGCGGATGACGTTCAGCTCGCACAGGCGATCCCAGCGGTCCTTGTCGTCGAGCGTCTCGAGTTCGGCGCGGTTGGCGGTGTAGACCTCGCGGATCGGATGCAGCCAGTGGTCGACCAAGCCCCGGCGCACGCCATCGACGGCCGCCCGCACGCCGCCGCAGCCGTAGTGGCCGACGACCATCACGTGTTTCACCTTGATCACGTCCACGGCGAACTGCAGCACGCTGAGATAGTTGGCGTCCTGCGGCGGCGCGAGGTTGGCGACGTTGCGGTGGACGAACAGCTCGCCGGGATCGAGGCCGACGATTTCATTGGCCGGCACGCGGCTGTCGGAACAGCCGATCCACAGGTATTCCGGACTCTGCTGGCTCTCCAGCCGGCGGAAAAAGTCGGGGTCGATCTCGGTCTTTTTCCGCGACCAGCGACGGTTGTTGTCCTTGAGCGCGTCGAGCACGGCTGTCCCCTAGACCTGGGCGTCAGGCTGGTTGTTCGGGTGGGCGGCGGCGATCGCGGGATGCTCGGCCGCGTGGTCGGCCGCGCCGGCGAGGGCGGGGAAGGGCGACAGATCGACCTTGAACCGGCGCGCGTTGTAGACCTGTGGCACCAGCAGGCAGTCGGCCATCGTCGGCGCCGCGCCATAGGCGAAGCCGTCGCCATGCTTCGCGATCATTGGCTCCAGCGCGGCGAAGCCGTCGCCGATCCAGCGCCGGACCCAGTCGTCGATGGCCGGCTGTCCGACATCCAGCTTCGCCAGCGCCTTGAGGATGCGCAGGTTGTTCACCGGGTGGATGTCGCAGGCGACGATGCCGCACATGGCCCGCACGACCTGGCGGTCGAACGGAACCCTGGGCAGCAGCGGCGGTTCGGGATGGGTCTCCTCGAGCCATTCGAGGATCGACAGGGACTGGGTCAGGACGTGGCCGTCAGCCTCCAGCGCCGGCACCAGATGCTGGGCGTTGACCGCGCCATAGGCCTCGCCCTGCTGCTGGCCCGCGACCAGATCGACCGGAGCATAGTCGTAGGCCAGGCCCTTGAGATTGAGGCCGATGCGGACCCGGTAGGGCGCCGAGGCGCGCCAGGCGCTGTGCAGCAGCAGGTCCATCAGACGATCCTGAACGACAGCGATCCGACGCCTTCGACCGATCCCTCGACCCGGTCGCCGCGCGCCAGGGGGCCGACGCCTTCCGGCGTTCCGGTGAAAACGAGATCGCCAGCTTCGAGTTTCCACAGCTTGCCGGCCTCGACGAGGATTTCCTCGACCGACCAGATCATATCGGCGACCTGGCCGTCCTGCCGGGTCTCGCCATTGACGCCGAGCGTAATGCGGCCCCGCGGGACGATGCCGATGGCGGGAACGATGGCCGAGACCGGCGCGCTGGCGTCGAAGCCCTTGGCCGCGTCCCACGGCTGGCCCTTGGCCTTGAAACCGTTCTGCAGATCGCGGCGGGTCAGATCGACGCCGACCGCGAAGCCGAAGATCGATCCACCCTCGCCAATCGCCACGACCAGCTCGATCTCGTGGTGCAGGTCGCTGGTGGCCGAGGGGTAGGGGACATCCGCGCCGGGCGGAACCACCGCGTCGGCCGGCTTGCTGAAGAAGAACGGCGGGTCGCGGTCATCGCCGCCCATCTCGCGGCGGTGGGCCGCGTAGTTGCGGCCGACACAGAGGATGCGGCGCACGGGGAACGGCCGGTCCGAACCCTGCACGGGCACGGTCGGCTGTGGGCGGATCGGTACGGCGTACTGGGTCATGACGGTTTCCTAGCCAAAGCCGCCGGCAAAGTCTCGCTGTCCCTGCGCACCGCGCGTGACGCCCCCGGGATCGGAGACCGTAGTTCTTCCAGCCAATTGACGGCGCCGCGGCCTGGCCTATGGTTCATGGGAGGCGTCCTGGGGGCGATCCACTTGCTCAACCTCTTCAAACTGATCAAATGCATGCGGTTCGGGCACCGTTGGAAGAACAGCCGGAAGAAATCCGGATTCCAGACGTGCGAACGCTGCGGCCTTCGGGTGAGGTATTAGCGCCTGGCCGACAGCAGTTCGGCCCAGCGCCATTCGCGGGAACCCAGCGCCAGCCTGGGCGCGTCCGACCGGTCGTTTAAGGAAATCACCACGAGGCCACGCATCACGCGCGCGCGACAGGCGGCGGGAGCGAACGCCACCTCCATCGTGATCGCCTGTCGTACGCCCGCCAGTCCCTTGCCGGCCTCACGGGGGTTGCGCAGCCATTCGCCGTTCCAGACCAGGATGGCCCCGCTCCCTTGCCCGAGGGCGCGATGCGACCGGGTCACCGCGGCTGTCACCTCGGGGTCATCGCGCAGGGCGTCCTGCAGACGGCGGACCATGTCGCAGCGTTCGGCGCTGGAGCCATTGCCGCCGCCGAGGCCTTCCGCCCCGTCACCCGTCCCGGCGACGGTCGCCCCGGCCAGGTCAGCCTCCCCCAGCGCGACGCCGGGGTCGATCGACGCGGGACCGGCGACGACCCGCGCGATCTTTGGCGGCGGCGTTTGGCGCGGAACCCGCTGCCGCAGGGGCGGGAGAGCCGGGGGCGTCGGTCGCGGGGCCTCGGCCTTCGCCCACGGTGGCGATCCGCCCGAGCGGTCGGGCCGATCTGGCGGTGGGGGCAGCCTGGGCGCGAACATGACCGAAACGAAGGGTGGCGGCTCAGGCTCGGGCGCCGGCGGACGTGGGACCGGGGGACCGGCGACGACCAGCGCTAACAGGGCGGCGTGGAACACGATCGCGACCAGGGCCGCCCACAGGCGCGCCCGCTCCGGTCGCCGAAGCGGGCGTTCGCCACGCGGCCGGTCCGGGATTCCCGGAAGGCGGGTCGAAGGGTTCACGCTGCTGTAAAATCACCCGTCCGCGTCAGCATCGTGGCGAAGATGGAGCGTTCAGACAGAATATACGATGCTCCATTTCGGGCCTATATAGAGATTATTTTCAAGGCACATCGTCCCGCACGGCGGCAACGTGGAACACGATGATTGGTTCCATTCAAATGGATTTCCAGTTTCGAAGTCGCGAGGCGACTCAGGATCGTCAATTTTATGGCTGATACTGGCCATCGTTGAGACATCTATCAAAAGCTAGCTGCGGCGGCGTGGGGGTTCTGTCTCATGCAGTACGGAGGAGATTTGTCTTGATAGGATCAGTGCTCAAGGCCGCCGCCACGGGAAGCCTGCTTCTCGGGGTCGGACTCATGGGAAGCGGCTGCGCCACGAAGGACTTCGTGCGCGAACAGGTCGCGGTGGTCGATACGCGGGTCACGACGGTCGGCGGCACGGCCGGCGAGGCGCTCTCGCGCGCCAAGTCGGCGCAGCAGTTGGCGGAGGGCAAGTTCCTCTACCAGGTCGTCCTGTCCGACGATTCGGTGAAGTTCCCGGTCGATCAGAATGCATTGTCGCCGGAGGCGGAAGCGCGGCTTTCCGAGCTGGCGCAGCGTCTGGCGAGCGAAAACCGCAACGTCTACCTGGAAATTCAGGGCTTCACCGACGCCACCGGGGATACGGCCTACAATGAACGGCTGGGCGAGGCCCGCGCCGAAGCGGTTCGGCGTTACCTGAACAAGGCCGGCGTCGCCCTGAACCGGATGGCGACCATCTCCTACGGCGAAGAATCGCCGGTGGCGCCCAACGAAACGCCCGAAGGTCGGGCCCAGAACCGGCGCGTCGTGATCGTAGTCCTGAGCTAACCTCGGCCAGCGGGTTCGATCAGGCCGGATCGAACTCGCTGACCAGGTGGCCGGGCGCGATTTCCCGCAGCGCCGGAACATAGACCGGCGCCGCTGGATCGATCGGCAGCCTGGACGGCAGGAAGCGCAGGGCGGCCAGCGGGTCCATCGGCGAGGGCGGTTCGCCCGACAGCCGCACCCGCTGGCGCGTGCGTTCGATCTTCGGATCGGGGATCGGCGCGGCCGACAGCAGGGCCCGGGTGTAGGGGTGTCGCGGGTCCTCGTAGATCTGCTCGCGGCTCGCCTGTTCCATCACCCGGCCCAGATACAGCACCATGACCCGGTGGCTGATCTCGCGGACCACGGCCAGGTCATGGCTGATGAACATCATGGCCATGCCCATCTGCCGCTGCAGGTCGATCAAGAGATCGATGATCTGAGCCCGGACGGATACGTCCAGGGCGCTCACGGCCTCGTCGCAGATGACCAGCTTCGGCTCCAGGATCATCGCCCGGGCGATGCCCACCCGCTGGTTCTGGCCGCCGCTGAGTTCGTGCGGGTAGCGGTTGACCAGCGCCGGCGCCAGGCCGCAGCGGGCCATCATCGCGGCGGCGGCGGCGCGGCGGTCCTGGCGGCTCAGGCCCGGCCGGAAGACCTGCAGCGGCTCGGCGATGGAATCGCCGATCGGCATGCGCGGATCGAGGCTGGCCAGCGGGTCCTGGAACACGATCTGCAGATCCTCGCGCGCGGCCCGCATGGCCTCGCGGTCGGCGTGGGTGATGTCGCGGCCGAGCAGGGTGACCGATCCGCCCAGGTCCCCGCCGCCGGGCGGCAGCAGGTTGAGCACCGCCCGCGCCAGGGTAGACTTGCCACAGCCGCTCTCGCCGACCACGCCCAGGGTCTCGCCCCGGCGGATCTCGAAATCGACGCCATCGACGGCCCGCAGCGACCGGGGCCTGGCGAACAGGCCCTCGCGGACGGGGAACCAGACCCTCACGGCCTCGCCCCGCACGACGACGGGCGCTCCGGGCGCGACCGGGGCCGGCGTCGGCCGGCCGCCGCGGTCTGGGCGATCCAGTCGCGGAATGGCCGCCAGCAGGCCGCGGGTATAGTCCGTCCGTGGCCGGTCGAAGACCGCCTCCACCGGCCCCTCCTCGACATAGGCGCCGTCCTTCATCACGCAGACCCGGTCGGCGAGGCGCGCGATCACGCCCATGTCGTGGGTCACCAGCACCATGCCGGCCCCGGTCTCGCGCATCAGCTCCGCCATCAGGTCGAGGATCTCGGCCTGGACCGTGACGTCCAGCGCCGTGGTCGGCTCGTCGGCGATCAGCAGCTTCGGACCGCAGGCCATGGCCCCGGCGATCATCACCCGCTGGCGCATGCCGCCGCTCAGTTCATGCGGATACTGGCTCATGCGCCGGGCGGCCTCCGGGATGCGCACCCGCTCCAGCCAGTCCAGCGCGCGCCGGCGGGCCGCCTCGCCCGAAAGGCCCAGATGCAGCCGCAGGGGCTCGGCGATCTGCTCGCCGATCTTCACATGCGGGGTCAGGGCCGTCAGCGGGTCCTGGAAGATCATCGTCATTTTCGAGCCGCGGATACGGTTCAGCTCGGCCGGCTTCAGCCCCAGCAACTCCTGACCCTCGAAGCGGACCGAGCCGGTCGCCTGTCCATTGCCGGCCAGCAGGCCCATGACGGTCATGAAGGTCTGGCTCTTGCCCGAACCGCTTTCGCCGACAACACCGAGACACTCGCCGGCAGCCACCGACAGGGATACGCCGCGAACGGCTTCGACCAGGCCGTCGTGAGTCTGGAAACTGACCCTGAGGTCGTCGATCGCGAGCACGGGTCGGGACAAGGGCGACCTCACACAATTGCCGGATTGGCGAGCGTAGTCGTTGCTGGCTGACGCGCAAAGGAACGTCGGGAAATCAAGGTGGAAGTCCCAGCGAAACGGCCGCCCATCCCCGTCCGTCGGCCAGCCATGGAGCGGCCGGGACGGGATCAGTCGCGGCGGGGAAAGGTCGCCCAGAATTGATTGAAGGCGCTGGCATAGCTGGGGCGAGCGAAGGTCACGGCCTTGTGGACATGATCCAGAAGCGGCGTGGACTGCATGGTTGGCGCCGCGTCATCGGCCCCGGTCGCGTCCGAGCGCTCGATGAAGCGGTACAGGGCGGCGTCGAACCGGTCGGCCTCGGGCCCCTCGGAAAGGCGAAACTCAAGTGTGACCATGGATGCCCCCTTCGTTAACGCTGAATGAATTTTGCATTGCAGCAAACACGATGCAACCTGTGAAACGCAGGTCCGCGCACGACCCGTCTGACGTCAGGGGCCGGCGCCGAAGGCCGACGTCGCCTGCCTTGACTTGGGACGAACCAACCCGGACCCTAGATGCGGCGTGAGGGACCGCCCGTGGCCTGTCCTTTCAAGGGGGATGATGTGACAATCTGGCGCCCGCCCGCGCCCGCAGGGGGAGGCAAGAGCCCGCCCGTCACGGCCCAGCCGAGGATCATCGTGGTGGCCAACGAAAAGGGCGGCGCCGGGAAGTCGACCGTGGCCGCGCTGCTATCGACGGCCATGCTCTATCAGGGCTGCCGCGTCGCCGTCATGGATGTCGACCTGCGCCAGCAGACGCTCAGCCACTTCTTCGCCAACCGCCGCCGCTGGCTTCCCGCCGCCAATGTCTCGGCCCCTGTTCCGCTGGAATATATGCTGGCCGACGATCCGGCTGACCTTGCCGAGGCTGACCCGGCCAGGGTCGTCGCCCTGTTCCACAAGGCGCTGATCCTGGCGATGGGGGCCGCCGACATCGTGGTCATCGACACGCCCGGGGGCGACACGCCGCTGTCGCGGGCCGCCCACCTGCAGGCGGATATCGTCGTCACGCCGATGAACGACAGCTTCGTCGATTTCGACATGCTGGGTAAGATCGACCCGATCACCCTCAAGCTCGTCCGGCCCAGCCTCTACGCCAAGGTTGTTCACGAGGCGCGGCGCACTCGCGCCAACTACGGTCGAAAACTGGACTGGGTCGTGCTGCGAAATCGAATGGCCCTGACCGACGGGCGCAATCGCCAGCGGGTGACCGTGAACCTGGAACAGCTGGCCGAGCAGGTCGGTTTCCGGCTGGGGCCGCAGCTGCGCGAGCGGATCGCCTATCGCGAGATGTTTCCGTTCGGCCTGACCCTCGCCGACCTGTCCGCCAACCTCCGGCCGGCCGAGATCTCGACGCCGCGCAAGGCCGCGCGCGAGGAGCTCAATGCCCTGCTCGCGGCCCTTAACTTGATCGATGGAATCGGCGCCCCGGAGGTTTGAGCCGAAAGAGATCGGGGGTCGAAGGCCAGGCGTTACCATCCGATTCACCCTGCTCTCACACCGCTCCTTAAGCGTCATTGTCTAGGTTGATTTCGTCGGACGCGTTGTCCGTCGGGAGACGATCCTATGCTCGCCAGCACCGGGCGATTGGGCGGCGAAAGGGCCGCCCCTCAGCGACACCCCTTCAGGCTCAAACGCCGTCCGGAGGAGCGTGTCACCCTGCTCGGGCAGACCATGGACATGGTCAAGGCCGAGGAAGTGCTGCACTTCATCGCCAACCACGTCGCGCAGGGGAAGCGCGCGATCGTGGCCAACCACAATGCGCACAGCCTTTATCTCCTTCGCGGCAATGCCGAGCTCCAGGCTTTCTACGAAAGGGCGGACCTGGTGGAGGCGGACTCGCGACCGCTGCTGATGTGGGCGCGCCTGACCGGCCGCAGCAGCCGCGCCTTCCACCGCTGCACCTATCTCGACTGGCGCGAGGACTTCTGGGAAATCGCCGAGGCGCACGGCTGGCGGGTCTTCTACCTTGGCGGCGCGCCCGGCGTGGCGGAGAAGGCGGCGGCCAACATCAGGCGGACGCGGCCAGGCGCGAGGATCGCCGTCCGAGACGGCTTTTTCGACATAACGCCCGGGTCGGCGGAGGCTCGGAGCGTCCTGGACGACATCGCCGCCTTCGCCCCGCACGTCCTGATGGTCGGCATGGGCATGCCGCGTCAGGAGATCTGGATTCATCGCAACTATGATGCCTTGCCGCCCTGCGTTGTCCTGCCCGTGGGCGCGGCCTTTGACTACGAGGCCGGCGTCCAGCGAGCCGCTCCGCGATGGATGGGGCGAATGGGTGTTGAATGGCTGTTCCGCCTGGTGGCCGATCCGCGCCGACTGTTCCATCGTTACTGCGTCGAGCCGTGGCGGCTCCTGGGACTGTTGGTCGATGACGCGGTCGCGTCCGCGCGATCACGGCGGGAGAGGGCGCGCCGCGAACGCCGCCGCACCGCGGCGCCGGCCTCGCCTGATACGCCGCGCCGCCGCGCGTCCGATCAGCGCGGGCGTGAGATGGTGAACCCGGGCCCGCTGGGCGCCAAAGCCTCGGCGCCGGGGCGGCCCGCCCACGTCAACTAACCGCGAGCGGCCGCCTGGCCCACGGGCCGGGATCGCGCCGCTGGCCCCCGCGAGCCGCTCAAGGTAGAAAGCCTTGAGATGTCCAAGCCCGCCGCGTCACCGCCTTTCGACTCGCCCTACCGACACGGTTTCGTGCGGCTCGCGGCCTGTGTTCCCCGGACCACCCTGGCAGACCCGCGGGCAAACGTTGACGAGACCCTCGCGCTGCTGCGACGCGGCCACGACCGGAACATCGCCCTGATGGTCTTTCCGGAGCTGGGCCTTTCGGCCTATTCGATCGACGATCTGTTGCAGCAGGACGTGCTGCTCGACGCGGTGGAGGCGGGGATCGAGCGCCTCGTCGAGGCGAGCAGGGACCTCTATCCGGCCTTCGCCGTCGGCGCGCCGCTTCGTTTCGAGGGGCGGCTGTTCAACACCGCGGTGATCATTCACGGCGGTGAGATTCTGGGTGTGGTTCCCAAGAGCTTCCTGCCCAACTATCGCGAGTATTACGAGCGCCGCTGGTTCGCCAGCGGGCTGGGCGTGACGGGGCGCACGATCAAGGTCGCCGGTCGGGACGCGCCCTTTGGCGTCGATCTGCTGTTCCGGTCGGAAGGCACGGCTCCGTTCACGTTTCACGCGGAGATCTGCGAGGACGTCTGGACGCCCGAGCCGCCATCGACGCGCGCCGCCCTCGCTGGCGCGGAGATTCTGCTCAATCTTTCGGCAAGCAATATCGTCATCGGCAAGGCCGAGGCCCGGCGGCTGCTCTGCGCGTCCCAGTCGATGCGCTGTCAGGCGGTCTATGCCTACTCCGCGGCCGGAGTCGGGGAATCGACGACCGATAATGCCTGGGACGGCCAGGCGTCGATTTTCGAGCTTGGCGAATGCCTGGCCGAGAGCGACCGCTTTCCCACCCAATCGACCATGGCCGTCATCGACGTGGATCTGGGCCGGGTGCGGCAGGAGCGAATGCGCACCGGATCCTTCGGCGACAGCATCGCCTGGCGCGAGGGCGAGGCGCCGTTCCGGGTGCGGTCCTTCGCGCTCGACGCTCCCGCGGGCCCGCTGGCCCTCGAGCGCGCGGTTGCCCGCTTTCCGTTCGTGCCGGACGACGAGGCCCGCCTGGCCGAACAGTGCCACGAGGCCTACAACATCCAGGTTCAGGGCCTGGCCCAGCGCCTGAAGGCCACCGGACTTGAGCGCCTGGTCATCGGGGTTTCCGGCGGACTGGATTCCACCCAGGCTCTGCTCGTGTCCTGCAAGGTCATGGACCTGCTCGGCCTTCCGCGCACCGGCGTCCTGGCCTTCACCATGCCCGGCTTCGGCACGAGCGAGCGGACCCGATCAAACGCCCTGGCTCTGATGTCCGCGTTCGGCGTCGAGGCGGCGGAGCTCGATATCCGGCCGGCGGCGAGGCAGATGCTGGCGGATCTGGGCCATCCGTTCGCCCGGGGTGAGCCGGTTCACGACGTAACGTTCGAGAATGTTCAGGCCGGACTGCGGACGGACTACCTCTTCCGTATCGCCAACCAGAGGGGCGGCCTGGTGGTCGGCACCGGCGACCTGTCGGAGCTCGCCCTGGGGTGGTGCACCTACGGCGTCGGCGACCATATGAGCCACTACAATCCCAACGGGTCGGTGCCCAAGACCCTGATCCAGCACCTCATCCGGTTCGTGGCCGATGCGGGGGAGTTAGACGGGGCCGGGGCGGGCGTCCTGCGCGACATCCTCGCCACGGAGATTTCGCCCGAGCTGATCCCGGCGTCCGCCGACGGCCGGAGCCAGGCCACCGAGGACTTTGTCGGGCCCTACGCCCTGCAGGACTTCAACCTGTTTCATCTGACGCGGTTCGGCATGGCGCCGTCCAAGATCGCCTATCTCGCCATGGCCGCCTGGGGCGACGCCGCCGCCGGCGCCTGGCCCCCTGGCCTCCCGCCCGAAGACCGGCGAGCCTACAGCCCAGGCGAGATCAAGGCCTGGCTGACGCTGTTCCTGCGGCGCTTCTTCGCCAATCAGTTCAAGCGGTCGGCGCTGCCGAACGGCCCCAAGATTTCGTCCGGCGGGGCCTTGTCGCCGCGTGGCGACTGGCGTGCGCCGTCCGATGCGGGGGCAGGGGCGTGGTTGGCGGAGCTTGAAGCCAACGGGCCGGAAACCCCCGGTTGAGGCTTTGAGGCCACATCGGCCGAACAACGATTGGTCAAGTGCTGGATAATCGCATCGGACTGACGTATGGTTTCATTGTTAGGTGGAAGGCCGCGCTTGGCCTTATTTCGGCATTGCGTGGAACTCACCGTTGGTCCAAGCGTTGCTGGGTTGGATTGAATGGCGTCCACATGTTCGTCGGGGGGTTGATTTTACTCATCCCTCCGGAAACGTGGGAAACCAATCGTCCCAGGGTCGGCGCCGGCCATTCGGCGCGCGAGTTTAAGATTTAGAGCGAGGGGCTCATCGTGAAGAAAAAAGCACTGTTGCTGGGCACAATGCTTGGCGCGCTGGCGCTGGCGCCTCAGGCGTTCGCACAATCCAACGGATTGTACGGCGCATTCGATCTCGGCTACCATCAGCCCGACGACGTCAGCGTCTATTCGGCGACCTTTGGCTCGTCGGCCAACATCGAACTCGAAGGCGACATCGTCGGCTTCGCTCGTCTCGGCTACCGGATCATGCCGAACTGGCGTGTCGAGCTGGAGACGGGCCTGCGGCCGGGCAACATCGACGAGCCGGGCGTGAGCGGGCACTTCAGCGCCCTGTCGCTCATGGGCAATGTGCTCTACGACTTCATGCCGGACGCCTCGATTTCGCCGTTCATCGGCGTTGGCGCCGGCGCCGTTCAAGGGCGGCTGGCCGCGTTCTCGTTCCCGACGATCGATGCCTCCGACCGCGACACGGCCTTCGCCTATCAGATTCTCGCCGGCTTTACGGCGCCTGTCGCCGATCAGCTGTCGATCGATCTGACCTACCGCTACCTCGCGACGACCGACTTCAAGTTCGACAACCACTTCCTGGCCGGGCCGCTTGAGGCCGACTACAGGGACCAGTCGGTGACGTTCGGTCTGCGCTACAGCCTCCAGGAAGAAGCGGCGCCGCCGCCGCCGCCTCCGCCGCCTCCGCCCCCCCCGCCGCCTCCCCCGCCGCCTCCGCCGCCGCCGCCTCCGCCGCCGCAGTACGAGGCCCGGGAATTCATCGTCTACTTCCCGTTCGATCAGTACGTGCTGACGCCGGAAGCCCAGACGGTGGTGTCCGAAGCGGCCCAGTAC
>JAUSMJ010000035.1 GCA_030645575.1 Caulobacter sp.
GGAGACCTCTGCATAAGTGAGGCGCTGAGAAGGATTCCCTGAAGGCTGGAAGCGTGATTCTCTGAGGCGTTGATGTTGCGCCGATGGAGAGTCCGATGTCTGAGCGGCAGCTAAGCTTGGCGGAAGCGCTGGCCGATCCGAGGTTGGGGGCCAACGCGCGGCTGGAGGCGATTGCGAAGGCGATCGACTGGGCGCCGCTGGAGCGGCTGGCGGAGGGGGTTCGGGGCGGCGCGACGGGCCGCAGGCCCTATCGGCCGGGCCCGATGATCCGGGCGCTTTACCTGCAGATGCTCTACGGCCTGTCGGACCCTGGCCTGGAAGAGGCGCTGATCGACCGGCTGTCGTTCCGCCGCTTCTGTGGCTTTGGTCTGGACGAGACGACGCCGGACGAGACGACGATCTGCCGGTTCCGGGGGGCGGCGGCCAGGAAGGGCGTGATGCAGGCCTGCTTCGAGGAAGTGAACCGTCAGCTTGACGCGCGGGGCCTGATCGTCCGGAGCGGCACGTTGATGGACGCGACCCTGCTGGCGGCGGCCTCGCGCAAGCCGGGCTACGGAAAGGGCAAGGCGGCCAGGCTCGAGCATGAGCCCGGGGCGAGCTGGACGCGCAAGAACGGCAAGAGCCACTTCGGCTACCGGGTCCATGTGGCTACGGACGACGGCTTCAACCTGATCCGCAAGATCATTCTGACCCCGGCCCATGTGGCCGAGAGCCCGGTGGCGGAGTCCCTGATCCTTGGCGACGAGAAGGCCGTCTACGCGGACAAGGGCTATGAGAACAAGAAGCGGCGGGCGCGGCTCAAGGCGCGCGGTGTCAAGGACCGCATCTGTCACCGCTCGCACAAGAACCAGACGCAGCTTCCCCACTGGCAGACCCGGAGGAACAAACTGATCGCCAAGCGACGGGCCCTGGTCGAGCAGGTGTTCGGCACGAGCCGGCGGGTCTTCGGCTACACCCGGGCCCGATCCACCAACTTCATCATCAACCTGGCCGACGCCTTCCGTCTGGCGACCGTGTTCAACCTTCGTCGTGTCGCGGGCCTGGCCATGACCTGACCGGATCAGTGCGCCTGTTCACCTGGAGAACGGACAAATAGCGCCGCCAAAGACGATGGCGGCCCACTGACACCCGGTCAAAAACGCCCCTCAGCGCATCAATCTCCCCAAACCCCAATTATGCAGGGGTCTCCGCTGGGAGAGGGCGACAGAAAAAGGGCGGCTCCGTTTCCGGGGCCGCCCTTTGTCGTTGTTATGAAACGCTGGCGCTCGCGCCGCCGCCACGGTTGCGGCTGCGATTGCGCGGCTTCTTGCGCTTGGGGGGGGCATCCCCCGCCGCGCCGACGACCAGCGGCTCATAGCCGGCCGGACGGTGACGGGCGCGCTGGCCGCGGTCGGGCTGGGCCTTGCCGGCGGCGTCGAGCGCCTGCGGCTTGCGCTTCTGCTGGCCGCCCCGGCCGTTGGCCGCGCGCGGATCCTTGAAGGGCTTTTCCGGCTCGATCGAGGCCATGGCGGCGTGCGCCTGGGCCAGACCCCGGTCGTTGCGACGGTCCCAGGCGGGGATGGTCTGGCGCGTGACCTTCTGGATGTCACGCAGCAGGTTGCGTTCGTCATCGGCCACCAGGGCGATGGCCGAACCGCCGGCGCCGGCGCGGGCCGTCCGCCCGATGCGGTGGACATAGGCCTCCGGCACGTTGGGCAGCTCGAACTGGATGACGTGGCTGACGCCATCGACATCGATGCCGCGGGCGGCGATGTCGGTGGCCACCAGGGCGCGCATCTCGCCGGCCTTGAACTGGGCGAGAGCCTTTTCACGCTGGCCCTGGCTCTTGTCGCCGTGGATCGAGGCGGCCTCGACGCCGATCGCCGACAGGCCCTTGGCGACGCGGTCGGCGCCGCGCTTGGTGCGGGTGAACACCAGCACGCGCTTCATGGCGCTGTCGTCGAACAGTTCGGCCAGCAGCACGCGCTTGCGGGCGCTTTCGATGAACAGGACCTTCTGGTCGATCTTCTCGACGGTGGTCGCCTGGGGCGTCACCGAGACCTTGGAAGGGTTGGGGTTCAAGAGTTCGGCGGCCAGCTTCTCGATTTCCGAGGGCATGGTGGCCGAGAAGAACAGGTTCTGGCGCACCCGCGGCAGGGTCTTGGCGATGCGGCGGATCGGCACGACGAAGCCCATGTCGAGCATCTGGTCGGCCTCGTCGAGCACGAACACCTCGACCTCACTGAGGTTGGCGACCTTCTCGTTGATGTGGTCGATCAGGCGGCCGGGGGTGGCCACCAGCACATCGACGCCGCCAGCGAGGGCGCGGATCTGCGGTCCGTACTTCACGCCGCCGAACACGACCTGGACGGTCATGCCCATGCCGGCGCCATAGGTCTTGAAGCTCTCGGCGATCTGGGTGGCCAGCTCGCGGGTCGGCGACAGGACCAGACAGCGGCAGCCGCGGCGCGGGGCCGGGCGGCGGTTGGCGGCCAGGCGGTGCAGGATGGGCAGGGCGAAGGCGGCGGTCTTGCCGGTGCCGGTCTGGGCGATGCCCAGCACGTCCTTGCCGTCCATCACCAGCGGGATCGCCTGCGACTGGATCGGGGTGGGGGTGACATAGCCCTCGGCGGCGAGCGCGGAGAGCAGCGGCTTGGCCAGGCCAAGCGAAGCGAAATTGGTCATTGTCTCTTTCGTATGCGACTCGACCCGCACGGCCATCGGGCCTGCGGTCGGAAGCGGGGGTCAGTTTGGGAAACGCCCCGCGTATGGCGTCGCTATGGGGAGGATCGGTATCAGGGCCCAGGCGGAACCGGAGAGGTTCCATACGCGGCCGGGCCAGACCGATAGCGCGGAATGCTCCGCGACGAGGCTCATGTGGCAGTGCAGCATGGGAAAGTCAAGGAAAGAGACTTTTGCCGCCCTCTACAGCACCGAAGCCCGATTGATGTCGTAGACGTTGGGGCGCGCCACATTCATCACGTCGAGCAGGGACATGAATCCATGCGCCGCGACGTGCTGGAATTCCGCCTCGGAGATCGGCAGCAGGCGCAGCCAGGCCACGGTGCGGGTCGGCAACACCAGGGTCTGGCGCGACGCGTCCGTGAGGAACGGCGGCAGGAACAGGGCATGCTCCATCGTCGAGGACAGGCCGTGGAACGAAATCGCGCCGGGAAAGACCACGCCCGGGCCAATCACGGGGGCGTTTTCGATGATGTTGAAGGCGCAACTCGCCATGACCTCCGGGAAGCGATCAACGGCGCTGTCACAGGACCCCATGAGTTCGACCCTGAGGTCGTCGGTCATCGACGGCAGCGGGTGGTTGGACAGGGTCAGGGTCACATAGGCGGTGACGTCCGGCTCGGGCGAGCCGACGCAGGACAGAATATCGACATTGTGCCGGCGATCCGGATCCCACCAGGTGTGGACGTTCTGCTCGCCGCCGAAGATCTCCGCCGCGACGCGGCCGATCTCGCGGTTCTCGGCCGTCACGGGCGCGCGTTCGGTCATGGTGTCACTCCGCTGATCCCTTGAGCCGTAGGCCGATTCCCGGCGGCGGCCCTCGTCAGATGCCCACGCCGCCGACCGGGATGGTCTCGAACCGCTCGCCGAAGCCGGCGATGATCGGGCGGGCTTTGGCGATGGCGGCTTGAACAGCCGGCAGCTTCAGCGAGTCGGCGTGATGCTGTTTGTCGGTCCAGACTTCGGTGATCCAGATCGCGTCGGGATGGGCCGGATCCCTGGCGATCACATAGATCAGGCAGCCGGGCATCGCGCCCGTGCCTTCCAGCAGGTAGCCGATCACCTCGTCCCGCTTGCCCGGGGCGGCGATCATCTGGCCGAACAGGCCGTACTTTTCGATCTCGTCGCCCGCGGCAATCTCCGGAATCAGGGTGGCGAGGGCGGCGGCTGTGGCGGCGCGGCGGGTGAACATGCGGGGAGTATCTCCCTTCCGCCTGGAAGGGGGAAGGGGCGGGGATGGGGGCGGAGGTGGTTTCCCTGCAGCGGTGCGGACCGGGCTACGCGTCGATCACCCCGCAAGCGTCGCCTGCGCCACCCCCATCCCAAACCCTTCCCCCTTCCGGGAGGAAGGGCTTTCACGCTTGCCCAAACCTGACGCCGGCGTCACTAATCCCTGAACAACGATAACCTGCCCGGGGAGACGCCAGCGTGGCCGACCAATACGACTACATCATCATCGGCGCCGGCTCGGCCGGCTGCGTGCTGGCGGGGCGCCTGACCGAGGACGGGACCAAGACCGTTCTGCTGCTGGAAGCGGGCGGCAAGGACAACTCGATCCTGGTCAAGATGCCCGCCGGCGTGGGCAGCCTGATCAAGGACAAGGGGACCTACAACTGGGGTTTCTGGACCGAGGCCGAGCCCAACCTCGAAAACCGCAAGCTGTGGTGGCCGCGCGGCAAGGGCTGGGGCGGGTCGTCCTCGATCAACGGCATGGTCTACATCCGCGGCCACGCGCGCGACTACGACCAGTGGCGCCAGATGGGCCTGACCGGCTGGGGCTACGCCGACGTGCTGCCCTATTTCAAACGCTCCGAGAGCCTGGACGGCGGCGGCGACGCCTGGCACGGCGGCGAGGGCCCGCTGCACGTCTCCAAGGCCGCCTCGCCCAACCCGATCTATTCCAGCGTCATCGAGGCGGGCCGCCAGGCCGGCCACCCCGTGACCAAGGATTTCAACGGCTTCCAGCAGGAAGGCTTTGGGCCCTACCAGTTCACCATCAAGGACGGCGAGCGCTGGAGCGCGGCCAAGGCCTATCTCTATCCGGCTCTCAAGCGCCCGAACCTCACCTGCGTCACCGGGGCCCGCACCAGCCGCCTGATCCTCGAGGGCAAGCGCGTCACCGGCGTCGAATATCTGGTCGATGGCCAGACGGTCACGGTGAGCGCCAACGCCGAGGTGCTGGTCTGCGCCGGCGCTGTGCAGTCGCCGCAGATCCTGCAGCTGTCGGGCATCGGCGATCCGGAGGACCTGACCCCGCATGGCATCAAGGTGCTGCACGCCCTGCCGGGCGTCGGCAAGAACCTGCAGGACCATCTGGACGTCACGCTCAGCTGGCTGACCAAGAACGTGCAGACGGCCTACAGCTACAACAAGGGCTTCAAGCAGCTGCTGACCGGCCTGAACTACCTGCTGTTCAAGAAGGGCTTCGGGCGGCAGAACTTCCTTGAGTCCGGCGCCTTCCTGCGTTCGCGGCCCGATCTCGACCGGCCCGACCTGCAGATCCACACCGTGCTGGCGATCATGCAGAACCACGGCAAGACGGTGATCGAGAAGGACGGCTTCACCCTGCACGTCTGCCAGCTGCGGCCCGAAAGCCGCGGCCGGGTCGGGCTGCGCTCGGCCGACCCGAACGACGATCCGACCATCTTCGCGGGTTACCTGGCCACCGAGGAGGACCGTCGCGCCATCCGCGAGGGCGTCCGGATGGCCCGCCAGGTCGCCGCCCAGGCGGCGCTCGCGCCCTATATCGAGGAAGAGTTCGAGCCCGGCGCGGCGGTCCAGACCGATGAGCAGATCGACGCCTGGATCAGGGCCAAGTCCGAAACCATCTACCACCCGGTCGGCACCTGCCGCATGGGCGCGGCGGACGACGCCCAGGCGGTGGTCGACGCCGAGCTGAAAGTCATCGGCCTGGAGGGGCTGCGGGTGATCGACGCCTCGGTCATGCCGACCCTGATCGGCGGCAACACCAACGCCCCGACGATGATGATCGCCGAGAAGATCAGCGACGTGATCCGCGGCAAGGCCGCCCTGCCGCCGCAGGAGGTTCCGGTCTATGACGGCGAGGCCGTGAGAGCGGCCTGATTTTCCGCTCGCCCCTTCTCCCCTTGCGGGAGAAGGTGGCCCGCGAAGCGGGTCGGATGAGGGGTTGATCATCGCATCAGCCTCGAAGGCCGATCCGTTTATCCGACGGGGCCGTGAGACCCCTCATCCGTCAGGCTCCGCCTGACACCTTCTCCCGCAAGGGGAGAAGGAAAGGAGAGAGCCATGGAACACCGCCCCCTGGGCCGCTCGGGCCTGACCATCGCGCCGCTGATGCTCGGCGGCAACGTGTTCGGCTGGACGGCGGACGAGAAGACCTCGCACGCCATCCTCGACGCCTTCGTCGCCGGCGGGTTCAACGCGATCGATACGGCCGACGTCTATTCGGCCTGGGTCCCGGGCAATACGGGCGGCGATTCGGAAAAGGTCATCGGGACCTGGCTGAAGCGGCGCGGCCGGCGCGACGACGTGATTATCGCCACCAAGGTCGGCATGTGGCCGGTCCATTCGGGCCTCAAGGCGGCCAATATCGTCGCCGCCTGCGAAGGCTCGCTGCAGCGGCTGCGGACCGACCACATCGACCTCTACCAGTCCCACCGTGACGATGCCGACACGCCGCAGGACGAGACGGTCGAGGCCTATGACCGGCTGATCAGGGCCGGCAAGGTGCGGGCCATCGGGGCGTCGAACTTCGAGGCCGCGCGGCTCGATTCGGCGCTCGATATCGCGAAGGCGAAGGGCCTGCCGCGTTACGACACCCTGCAGCCGGCCTACAACCTCATGGACCGGAGTGTCGAGGGGCCGCTGCAGCAGCTCTGCCTCGACGAGGGCGTCAGCATCATCAGCTACTACGGCCTGGCCAGCGGCTTCCTGACCGGCAAGTACCGCTCGGCGGAGGATCTGGGCAAAAGCCCGCGCGGCGCGGGCGTGAAGAAGCACCTGGAGAGCGAACGGGGACCGAAGGTGCTGGCCGCGCTCGACGCGGTGGCCCAGGCGCTCGGCGCGACCCCGGCCCAGGTCGCCCTGGCCTGGGTCATGGCCCGGCCGGCCGTCGCCGCGCCGATCGCCAGCGCCACCAGCCTGGAGCAGCTCGATGAGCTGATGGGCGCCGCCCGGCTGGCGCTCGACCCGGCCCATATCGCCCGCCTGGACGCGGCCAGCGCCTGAGTTCGGAGTTCGGTGACAGTTTTCGAATTCGGCGGTTCGACCAGGGTCGTTGTCACCCAGTGGCCGGTGAATTCGTAAACTGTCACCGAACTCACCCGGGTGGGCGGCTCAGGCGATCCGGCGGCCGTCGATCGAGGCCAGGCGCAGCGACGGGGCGGCCTCGTCGCCGTCGGCGCGGACCAGGCCGTTCATCGCCAGGGCCAGCGCCGGCCGGCCCTGCAGGCGCGAGATCATCGCCGTGGGCTGGTAGAGGCCGATGAACCGGTCGACCTCGCCGCTTGGGCCGCGCAGCGGAGCCAGCAGCACCTCCATGCCCACGGGCGGCGTTCCGTCGGCGAGGATGTCGGCGTTGACCACCATCGGCTCGGGCCGCCGGCGGGCGAGTTCGAGCGCCGACTTCAGCTGCCAGCGGTCGGCCGGCCGCCAGAGCTCCAGAAGGCAGCGCCCGCGCAGGTCGGAGCGGTGCAGGTCGGCGACGAAGCCGCCGACAAGGCGGAACGGAAAGCTCCCCTGCGCCGAGCGTCCGACGATCAGCACCTGGGGCAGCAGGTCGTGGAAGGCCATGGGATCGATGTCCGAGCGCCAGGGCGCGGCGCCGTCCTCGCGGCGGGCCCGCCAATACTCCGTCAATCGTTCCGTGTTGGGATGGACCATGTTCGGCCCTCCGCCCGAACGGCCCTCTGCGGCCGCACGGGGGTTGCAGGGAAGGTCCGGGCCAGGTCCGCGATGTCCCGCTTCGGGACAGGAGAGCGTGCTCCGGCGCGCTTCTTGCATGCGGGCGCGCAGGGAATATGGAGGGGATTCGTCCCATGGCGTCTCGGAACCTGCTGTACGCGCTGTTCGGGGGAATCCTGATCTGGCTGGGCGCGTCCGCCGTGCCCGGCGACAAGGCCGCGGCCCAGTGCTGCGCGCCGCCGCCGCCCTGCAACTGCACGCCGCCCACGCCGCCGCCGTGCTGCACGCCGCCCGCGCCGCCACCCAGGCCGCCGAGCCCGCCGGGCTGCTGCACCGCCGGCGGTCGCACCAATATTATCGTCAATTCCAACGCCGTGGCCGTGTCGGTTTCCGGCGCCGGGGCCAGCGCGGGCGCGGTGGTCTATGGCGGCGGCGGGGGCGGCGGCGGCTACTATTCGCCGCCCGTGGCCACGGGCGTCATCCAGGGGCTCGACGTCCAGGGCGTGCGCCGCACGCGCCAGGTGGCCTACGAGGCGAGCCGCACCAAGACCCGCAGGGTCGTCATCCAGGCTTTCTGCCTCGACGACCGCGACATTCCCCATCCCGCCAGCCAGGTGTTCCCGGAGCGCGACGTCGAGGACATCTATGACGGCGAGCTCTATCGCTGTATCGCCGGCGCGCGCATGCAGGTGACGATCGCCGAATATATGGAGCAGATCTCGTTCTCCGGCGGCCAGACGATGATCTGCGCCAAGGGCGAGGCGCTCTACCGCTCGCGCGGTTCGGCCGCCGACGCCGGCCAGCTGGTTTGCCGGCCCCAGAAGCCGGCCCGCGACTGCAACGAGCGCAGCCTGCTCCGCCGCTTCGGGGCCGGGATCAAGGTCCTGACCACCGTCACGATCGAGAAATACACGGCCTATCGCGAGGAAACGGTCACCGAGACCTCGTCGGCCAGCTATGGCATGAGCCTCGACGGCGGCGTGGGCGGGACGGTCTACTGATTCCCGTCACCTGCCGGCCGGCTGGACAACCAGCCGCCAGGCCTTGTCGGCTCCGAGATAGGCTTTCGCGGCCGCCTGCACGTCGGCCGTCGTGACCCGTTCGTAGCCGGCTATCAGCGACCGGGTCGCGGTCAGCCGGCGCGGATCGGTCTGGGCGCCGCCCAGCTGGCCCAGCCAGTACTCGTTGGTCTCGCGGGCCTTGGTCAGGCGTTCGAGCCGGGGCTTGAGGGCCCGGTCGAGCTCGTCGGCGCTCGGCGGCGTGGCCTGTAGGTCCGCGGCGATCTTCAGGGTGTCGCGGAAGAAGCCATCGACCAGCGCCGGCGGGATCTCGACGCGCGCGGCGACATAGCCCCAGTCGGTCCAGACGTCGCTGGCGTTCCAGTTGACGCTCGGCGAATAGGTCGCGCCCTGGGCCTCGCGCAACTCTTCGGTCAGCCGCAGCTCGATGATGTCGGCCATCACCGCGGTGTTCCGGGCCCGTTGCACGTCGCTGTAGAAGTCGTCGGTGCGCCAGGCGAGGAAGGCGACCGCCTGGTCGTCGCGGCCCTTGTGGGTGAGCACCAGCGGCGTGGCGACGGGGGCGGGGAAACGGGTCTTGCCGACGGCCGCGCCAGGGACCTCGGGGCGTTTTGGCAGGGCGCCGAAGGTCGCGGCGACAGCCTCGATGGCCTTGTCGACCGTGATGTCGCCGACGACGACCACCTCGACCGAACCGCTGGCCAGGGCCTCGCCGAAGCTGCGCTTGAGCGCCTCGGGCGCGCCGGCGGCGATATCGGCCTTGGTCGGCCAGGTCCAGCGGCGGTCGCCGTCGTGCAACAGGCCGGCCAGGTCGCGGTTGAACACCCCGCTGTCGGTCGCCTCGTACTGGTCGCTCAGCGTCGCGGCATAGGTGCGCATGCGCTGCAGGGCCTCGGGACGCCAGGCCGGTTCGCTGGCGTAGGCCGCCAGCACCTGCAGCTGGGTGGCGACGTCCTCCGGCCGGGTCGTCCCCGACAGGGTGAAGGCGTCGTCCTCGACCCCGAACCGGGCGCCGTAGACCTTGGACACCAGCACCCGCTCCATGTCCTCGGAGCTGATCTTCGCCAGCCCCCCCTCGATCAGGGCCGATCCGGCCCAGGACAGCGACTGCTGGTCGGCGGGCAGGGCGGTCAGCCCACCGCCGATGCGCACCTTCACCAGCACCTGGTCGTCGCGGAATTTGGTTGGCTTGACCGTCAGCCGCACGCCGTTCTCGAAGCGCACGAAGCTGGTGTCCAGGTCGATCACGTCGGTCTGGTCGGCGACCTTGCCCGGCGCGCCGAAACTCTCGTAGGGCCAGACGGCCTGGCGCGGGCCGGTGGGGGCGGCCACGGCGATCTGGCGCGAGGCGCTCCAGGCCTCGGTGACGGCCGTCTCGTTGCCCTCGATCGGCGTGGGCGTGGCGACGAAGACCAGGGGACCCGAGCCGGCGAACGCGGCCTTGATGGCCGCCGAGGCCGTCCCCGCCTTGAGGTCCTTCACGGCCGCCTCGAACAGGGCGAGGTCCTGCTCGGGACTGGTCATCACCTCTTCCTCGCCGACCGAGGCGATCATCTCGTTGGCCAGCTGGGGCGTGCGGCGGGTGGCGGCGGAGGCGACCCGCGTCGTCAGCCACTGGCGGTAGTCCTCGATCTCGCGGTCGAGCTCGTCCTGGCGCACGCCATACTGCGTCAGCCGGCGCTGCTCGCGCTCGACGGCGCCCAGCGCGCCCTGCCATTCGCCGGGCCGGGCGGTGACGGCGATGGTCGTCACCATGGCGGCGTCGGTCTGATTGCCGGAAAACCCGCCGGCGGCGATGAACGGCGGTTCGACGCCGCGGGCGATGGCCTCGAGGCGGCGGTTGAGCACCGCGAAGCCGAGCTGCCGGATCCAGTCCTCGCGGCGTCTGGCGGCGGTGTCGGGCCGCAGGTCCGGCGGCGACACCCAGCCGATCTGCAGAGTGGTTGATGAGCCCGGCTCGACGGCGATCTGGGTCTCCAGCCCGCGTTTGCCCACCACGCCGAGGTCCGGATCGGACCCGGCCGGGGCGCCGTTGGTCCAGTTGCCGAAGGCGGCCTTGATCTTCGCCTCCATCGCCTCGACATCGAAGTCGCCGACCGCCACCAACACCGCCCGCTCGGGGCGATAGAAGCGGCTGTAGAAGTCCACGATCTGTTCGCGGGGCGCGGTGCGCAGCACCTCGACCTTGCCGATCGGATAGCGCCGCGGCGGCCGCTGGCCGCGCAGGATGAACTCCATCCGCGCCTTGAACACGCGCCAGCCGGGGCTGTCGCTGGTGCGCTCCTCGGACAGCACCACGCCGCGCTCGCGATCGACCGCGTCGGCGGCGATCAGCAGCTCGCTGGCCGTTTCGCGCATCACCTTCAGCGACAGATCGACGGTCTCGTCGTCGGTCCGCGGCAGGTCCAGCTGGTAGGTCGTCTCGTCGAAATTGGTCGAGGCGTTGGTGTCGGCGCCGAAGGCCAGGCCTCGCCGCTCGAGCATCTTGACCATCTCGCCCTCGGCGATGCCCTTGCTGCCGTTGAACGCCATGTGTTCGAGGAAGTGGGCCAGCCCCTGCTGGGCGTCGCTCTCCATCAGCGAGCCGGCGTCGAAGCGCAGGCGCAGCGAGGCCTGGCCCGGTGGCGTGGCGTTGCGGATGATGGCGTAGCGCATGCCGTTGGGCAGGGCGCCGAACCGCACATTCGGGTCGGCGGCCACGTCGCTGACCGACTGGGGCCACTGGCCCGGCGCCAGTTTGACCGCCTGGGGTCCCTTCGGCGCGGGCGGAGTCGCGGCGGCGGACTGTTCGCGCGGCTTGCCGCCATGGAAACCGGGCAGCTTGTCCGCGAAACCGGCGCATCCGGCGAGGGACAGGGCCGTCACGGCGACGAGGGCCTGCCGGGCATAGAGGTGCATGCGGTGATGAGCTCGAAGGGGCTGGAGGTGACGCACCTTCGCCGCGCGTTGCGGCGAAGGCAAGGCGGGTTCGCGGCGGGATAGAGCGCAGGGGGTGGGGAGCAGGGAGTAGGCGAGGGATTGTCGCGGCGGCGGCGCGCTCAGGCCGAGCTACTCGCTACTCCCCGGCTGAACAGCGCCGCCCACCCCGTCCCGGCCAGCGCCGCGTCGGCCATCGTCCGTTCCCCGGCCGACAGCGCCTCGTACTCCGCCCGCAGCCAGGCCAGGCATTTGACCTGATAGGGGAAGGTCTGCTGGCTCCAGGCATGGCCGTCGATGGTGGTCTCGACCGTCGCCTCGCCGGCCGTGGCGGCGGCGGCGTTGGCCAGAAGCAGGGGCGGATAGACCCGGCCGCTCTCCTTCAGGATGGCCAGCAACGTGTCGGGCAGGGCGGCCGGATCGAACCAGTCGGCCTCGCCCGGTTCCAGGCCGCAGAGGTCGTCGGTCAGCCCGACCCAGGCGAACAGCCGCGGCGCGCGGGCGGCGGCCACGGCCATCGGCGTGGGATCGACATTGACCAGCTGGGTCAGCTGGCCGAACACGGCGAAATCCCCCGCGCCGGGCCGGCCGCCGAACAGATAGCGATGCTGGCTCAGGTGCCGCTCGAACAGGTCGATGAAACGGACATAGCTGTCCTCGATCATCGGCCCTGTCCGGGGGCTGGAGCCGACGTAGCGCAGGCGGCTGATCTGGCGCTCGGCGATGGCCTTGCCGACCGTCGCCAGGGCCTCGTCGTCCAGCGGTCGGGGGCCCCAGGACGGCAGCACGCCGGCGGCCAGGTCGATGTCCTTCCGGTAGGCCCAGCGATAGTGGAACATGGCCTTGGTCAGCCATTCGTCGCCGTAGTCCTCCAGCAGCGAGTCGAGGAAGGCGAGCACCGGGTTGGCCGGGCGCACCGAACGGCCCTCATACTCGCGCTCGAACCGTCGGATCAGCGGCGTGGAATCGGTCACCGCTTCCAGCCGGCCGTCGGCGCCGGGCAGGTAGAAGGTCGGCAGCAGCCGCACCTTCGACGTCGGGAAGTCCGCCGGCTCGCGGCCGGAAAAGATCAGGCGGTAGGGGATCCGGCGATAGCGCAGCACCGCGACCATCTTGCGAGTGTAGGGCGAGCCGGGCACGCCGATCAGGGAAAGCGGGTCCAATTCGGAGTCTCCGGCCTCGAATAAGTTGGCATTCATAATGCCAATATATTCCGGGAGGTAAATTGGGAACCCAATTCGCCTGTCCCCGTTCACGCACAGGGCGGGCTCCATCTTGGGTAACGCCGTTCAGTGACAAGTTGTCGCGCCCCCGCTTTTGGGGGTGACGTGCTGCACGCCTGTAGCATCTTGGGCGCAGGAGCCCTGATTGAAACGCGACGCCGCTCGGCGAGGAAGCAATGTTCGGCAGAAATTCACGGCGGCAATCGTTCGAGCACGAAGTCCGGATCGAAATCGAGTTTCTGACCAAGCTGCATGGCGACGAGGCGGAACGTGTCGCCAGGGAAAAAGCCGCCCGCCCGACCAATCGCACCGCGCGCCGCAAGGTGCTCGAGGAGACCGCGCGGCGCCTGAACGGCCAAGGGGCCTCGCCCGGAATGCGTTTCCTCAGCCGGATTTTCGGCGGGGGGTAGTCCGAAACCGACGCCGTTCTGGCCGCAGCCCTATTCGGCGGCCGGCTTCTTGTTCATGCCCATGGCTTCCAGGATCTCCGGCCGGATGTTCTCCGTGCCCTTTTCCTGGATATGCTGGGCCACCCGCATGCCGACGGCGGCCATCGCCTCGCCCATGAAGCGCGGGCGGTTCTCGGCCGCCCAGGCCAGCGACGCCTCGCGGTTGGCGTTGAGGTTCTGGAACGTCGGCGCGACGTAGCGGGCGAACATCTCGTAGGATTTGCGCTTGGCGTCCCAATTGGCCCAGTTGTGGTCCATGAACAGGAAGGCGCCGAAGCCGCCGGACTGGACCTTGAGCCGCTCGATCTGGGCGATGGCGTCTTCGGGCGTGCCGATCACGGCCATGCCGGACGCGATCAGGGCGTCGACAGGGTCGCTGCCGTCCTGCGGCGCCAGCGGCAGGGCCGCGACCTCGCGGAAATAGTACAGCCAGTCGTCGAGGCCGAAGCGCACGTCGGCCCGGGCCTGTTCACGCGTCTCGGCGATGTGCATCGGCCCGACCAGGCGCCAGCCCGAACGGTCCATGGCGTGGCCGCTCTCGCGCGCCTTGTCCTCGGCGATGGCCCAGTTGGAGGCCAGGGCGTTGAAGCCGCCCGACTGGGTCGCGCCGATTGACAGCAGGCCCAGGCCGTGGCGGCCGGCCGCCGTCGCGCCGGTCGGCGAGACCTGGCTGGCGGCGCAGATCTCGACCGATGGCCGGCTGTAGGGCGTCATCTGCAGACGCGCCTCGTTCAGCTCGAACCAGTCGGTCTTTTTCGTCACCTGCTCGCCGCGCAGCAGCGGCACCAGCACGTCGATGGCCTCGTCCATGCGGTCGCGCTGGGCGGCGACGGGGATGCCCATCATGAAGGCGTCCGAGGGCAGGGCGCCGGGGCCGACGCCGAACATAACCCGGCCGCGCGTGATGTGGTCCAGCTGGTTGATGCGGTCGGCCAGCATGAGGGGATGGTGATAGGGCAGGGAGGCCACCCCCGTGCCGAGCCGGATGTGCTTCGTGCGCTCGGCGACCGTGGCGATGAACAGTTCGGGGCTGGCGATCAGCTCGTAGCCGGCCGAGTGGTGCTCGCCGATCCAGGCCTCCTCGAAGCCCAGCCGGTCCATGTGCTGGACCAGCTCCAGGTCGCGTTCGAGCGCCAGGGTCGGGTTCTCGCGAAGCGGATGAAACGGGGCGATGAAGGCCCCGAAGCGCATTCTGGTTCCGGCCATGGCGCGTCCCTCCCCGGACGTCATTCAAGGTTATCTGCGTTCAGTCTAACGGCGGGGCGGGCGGTGGCCAGATGAAAAAGCCGGGCGCCGCAGCGGCAGGTCTGCGATTTTCCGCGCTCAACGGAAGGCGAACGGGCCCCGGCCGACGATCGGCGGCTGCGGACCGCTCCACACCTCGATGCCCGCTTCCCGCGCGCCGCAGGCCGAACAGCGCATGCGCCGGCCCAGCATATGCAGCCGCTCGTCCGCGCCGTTCCCGGCCAGCCACCAGCGGGCATCGACCACCGTGACCCGCTCGCAGCGCGGGTTGAGGCAGCGCGCGCGCAGGTGCATGCCGGCCCGCGACGCCGACGCGACCGGCCAGCCGCGCACCTCGTTTGCCGGATGCAGCCGCTCGTCGATGGATGGAGAGCCGTCCATGGGAACCTCAATGTTCCCAATTTGTTCTCGATGCGCGCCGCGAGTCAATCCGGCTCAGGTCGCCTTCTTCGCGACGGCGAAGGTCTCGGCGGGACTGGGGGCGATCAGCTCCGCCTCCGGCGCCCCGGCTAGCCAGTCGCGCCACTGGCCCGGCATCAGACAGACGGGCTGGCGGCCGTGATAGGGCTGGATGTCGGGCCCGGGCTCGCAGGTCAGCACGGTGAACCGGTCGCCCCGGATGCAGCCGGCCAGCGCGAACAGCTCCACGCCCGGCGCGGTGAACAGCCACCAGTCCTTGCGTTTCTGGCCGGGCTCGACCGGGTCGGTGGTCTCGTAGAAGCCGGCGGCCATGACCAGGCAGCGGGCCTGGCGTGGAAACAGGCGCCCCTCGGAGCGGAAGTTGATCACCGGCCCGCCCTTGTCGCGCGGAAAGCCCCAGGCCAGCCAGTCCATGCGCCCGCCAACGCCCTCCGGCGTGACCACGCAGGCCGGGTCCGTCGGGCGGATGTCGCCGGTCACGCCCCGGTTCGGCCTGGGTGTCTCCGGCCAGAGGATCGGGATCCGCACCTGGGAAAACGCCCATTCGACGCGCTCGGGCGTGCTGGGGCTGAGGAAGGTGTTGCACATGCCGTCAGCCTAGCGCAGCGCCGCGGTTCCGCTAGACAGGGGAGCATGAACTATCGCCATGCCTTCCACGCCGGAAACTTCGCCGATCTGGTCAAGCACGCGACGCTGACCCTGCTGCTCGACGCCCTGACCGCCGCCGCCGCGCCGCTGACCGTGGTCGACACCCACGCCGGCGCCGGAGGTTATGACCTCGATGGCGAACTGGCCCGCCGCACGGGGGAGGCCGCGCAGGGCGTTTTCCGCCTGATGGCCGCGGACGACGCGCCGAAGGCCTTCGATGGGCTCAAGGGCGCCGTGCGCGCGGGCAATCCGGGCGGCGGGGTGCGGTTCTATCCCGGCTCGCCCAGCCTGATCGCCGCCGCCCTGCGCAAGGGCGACCGCTATGTCGCCTGCGAGCTGAGGGACGACGACGTCGCGCTGCTGCGGGAGACGCTGGCGCCATTTCCGGGCGCGACGGCGCACCAGACCGACGGGTTCGCCATGGCCGAGCGCCAGGCGGGCAAGGGCGGGCGCCTGTTCATCCTGATCGATCCGCCGTTCGAGCGGGGCGATGACTATGCCCGGATCGCCGCGACGATGGCCTCGGTGCTGTCGCTCGATCCCGGCGCCTGCGTCGCCGTCTGGCTGCCGCTCAAGGACCTGGAGACCTTCGACGCCTTCCTGCGGTCGGTCGAGCCGGCCTGCCGCGACCTGCTGGTGGCCGAGGCCCGGCTCAAGCCGCTGACCGATCCGATGAAGATGAACGGCTGCGCCATGGTCATCGCCAACCCGCCGAAAGATATCGACAATCCGCTGGCGAGCGCCTGCGCCTGGGTCGTCGAACGGCTCGGCGAGCCGGGCGGCCGGGCGGAGGTCTGGCGCACGGGCGCGTAACGAATCTTTCGCACTTGCGAAATGGAATTCCGTGATATGCTGCGCTGCACAAATGGCCGCGCCACGGAGACTCCTGATGGACAAGCCCGCCTTCCCGACCGCCGACACCGAAAAGATGCTGCGTCTGCCGATGGGCGCGCTTTCGCCGCTGTGGCTGATGTTCGCCGGGGCCGCCACGGTCGGCGCCGCCTGGTACTGGAGCCGGACCTTCTTCAAGCCGACCAATCTGGAAGCCTTGTTCGAGGCGCCGCGGGCGGCCGCCGGGACCACCGAAGAGCTGGTCGAAGCGTTCGTCGAGGCCGAGCTCGAACTGGTCGAGGCCGAGGTCGAGGCTGTCGAGGCGGCGCTGGAAACGGTCGCCGAGACCGTGGACGAGGCGGTCGAAGCCGGGCCGGAGCCGGTGGCCGAGGTGTTCGCCGCCATGGCGCTCGAACCGGTCGCCCTGCCCGAGCCGGACGACCTGACGGTGCTGACCGGCATCGGGCCCAAGCTGGCCGCCGCCCTGGCCGAGCGCGGCGTCACGCGCTTCGCGCAGATCGCCGCCTGGACTGAAGACGACATCGCTGGCTTCGACAAGGATCTGAAGCTGATGGGCCGCATCGGCCGCGAAGCCTGGATCGCCCAGGCCCGCCGACACGCCGATGCATAGGGACCGCTTTTGGTGTCCCTTGGGACGCCATTAGCTGTCCGATCACTGACCAGGACGGGAAATCGTGTCCCAAGGGACACGAAATCCAGTCCCTGACCTACAGCCCGAAGGCCGTGAGCAACCGGTCGGCCGCCGCCGAGGCTGGCATCTGGCCGGCCCGCACCTGACGCTCAAGGTCGTGCGCCTGGGCGGCGACGTCCGGGTGGCCCCGAAACGCCTCGTCCAGCCGGTCGCGCACCATGGCCCACATCCAGCGGGTATTCTGGGCCGCGCGCCGGGCCGCCCGCTCGCCGTTGGCGGCCATGATCTCGCGGTGCCGCTCGATCTGGGCCCAAAGCCGGTCGAGGCCCTCGTTTCTCAAGCCCGAGGCGGTGATCACCGGCGGCGTCCAGTCGGGCGAGGCCGGGGTCAGGATATGCAGCGCCGCGCGGTATTCGCGCGCCGACCGCTCGGCCCGTTCCGGATCGGCGTCCGCCTTGTTGATCACGATCAGGTCGGCGATCTCGATCAGGCCCTTCTTGATGCCCTGAAGCTCGTCCCCGCCGCCCGGGATCAGCAGCGCCAGGAAGATATCGACCATGTCGGCCACGACCGTCTCGGACTGGCCGACTCCCACCGTCTCGACGATCACCACATCGAAGCCGGCCGCCTCGCACAGCAGCATGGCCTCGCGCGTCTTGCGCGCGACCCCGCCCAGGGTCCCGCCGGACGGGGAAGGGCGGATATAGGCGGCCGGATCGACCGACAGCCGCTCCATGCGCGTCTTGTCGCCGAGGATCGAGCCGCCGGTGCGGCTGGACGAAGGATCGACGGCCAGCACCGCCACCCGGTGACCGGCGGCGGTCAGATTGCAGCCCAGCGCCTCGATGGTCGTGGACTTGCCGGCCCCGGGCACGCCGGTGATGCCGATCCGCTGGGCCTTGCCGGTGTGCGGCATCAGCCGCTCCAGCAGGGCCCGTGCCGCGGCCTGATGATCGGCGCGCCGGCTTTCCACCAGGGTGATGGCCCGGGCCAGCGCCGCGCGGTCGCCGGCGAGGATGCCGTGTTCGAGGGCGGTGATGTCGGGGGTGCGGGTCACTGGTCCCTACTATTCTCCCGCTCATCCCCGCGAAAGCGGGGACCCAGGCGTTTTTGAAACAGCGGCTCACCTTTCGGATTGGCCGGCTGCCTTGCCTGAACCGTGAGCCGACGCTCTGAAAAACCTGGGTCCCCGCTTTCGCGGGGATGAGCGGAGTACTTGGGGTGGCTAGATCACCACCGCGGTCCCGGAAACCGAGACCATCAGCATCTGCGCCTGCGGGCCAACGGTGTTGTAGTCGAGATCGACGCCGATGATGCAGTTGGCGCCGAGCTTTTCGGCTTCCTTCTCAAGGTTCTTCATCGCGTCCTCGCGGGCCCGGGCCAGCACGCGCTCGTAGGACCGCGAATGGCCGCCGATGAAGTCGCGGATGGCGCCCAGAAGATCGACAACGACGTTCGCGCCCAGAATCGACTGGGCGTAGATCGCGCCCTTGTATTCCTTCACGGGCCGACCCTCGATGAACGGGGTGGTCGTGATCAGCATGCGGGACTCCCGGCGAAACGACCGCTGAGTATTAGGGCTAATCGCTCGCGACGGCGAGGGTTCTCCTGTGAGGCGAATCTTTGGGGCAAAGGCGTGCGTCGTTGCGTGAAAAGCACGCCCGCGCCCTTCCGACAGCGACACGGGTATTGCAGAGTGGCGCCCTGCGACGGTCCTCCCTGAGCCGTCGGGAGACGCCGTGATGTTCCTCGCCCGATCGCACCTCGATCTGCACAACATCAAGAACAGCATCGACCGGACGAAGAAGATGTCCGACGGCATCGTCAAGATCGGGCCGTTCGGCTTTG
>JAUSMJ010000056.1 GCA_030645575.1 Caulobacter sp.
CTGCACAGCCGCCTGCTGGAGCGGGCCGCCAAGCTGAACGAGGACAACGGCTCCGGCTCGCTGACCGCCCTGCCGGTCATCGAAACCCAGGCCAACGACGTCTCGGCCTACATCCCGACCAACGTGATCTCGATCACCGACTGCCAGATCTTCCTGGAAACCGACCTGATCTTCCAGGGTATCCGCCCGGACGTTAACTTCGGTATCTCCGTCAGCCGCGTGGGCTCCTCGGCCCAGATCAAGGCCATGAAGACCGTCGCCGGTCCGATCAAGGGCGAGCTGGCCCAGTACCGGGAAATGGCCGCCTTCGCCAAGTTCGGCTCGGACCTGGACGCGGCCACCCAACGCCAGCTGGCCCGCGGCGAACGCCTGACCGAGCTGCTCAAGCAGCCGCAGTACGCGCCGCAGTCGGTCGAGGAGCAGGTCTGCGTGATCTACGCCGGCACCCGCGGCTACCTCGACGGCATCCCGACCGCCCAGGTCGGCCGCTTCGAGCGTGAGTTCCTGGCCCGCCTGCACAGCAAGCATCAGGACCTGCTGGACGCGATCCGCACGACCAAGGCCCTCGGCTCCGACCTTGAGGACACCCTCAAGAAGGCGCTCGAAGGCTTCACCGCGACGTTCGCGTAAGTCTGGCCGAGAGCGGGAGAGAGTAGCCCTCGATGGCCAGCCTCAAGGACATGCGCAATCGGATCTCGAGCGTGAAAGCCACGCAGAAGATCACGAAGGCCATGCAGATGGTCGCCGCCGCCAAGCTGCGCCGCAGCCAGGACGCCGCGCAAAACGCGCGTCCCTATGCGGAGCGGATGGCCGCGGTGATCGCCAATCTCGCCGCCGGCGTGAGCGGCGACAGCGCGCCCCGTCTGCTGGCCGGCACTGGCCGCAACCAGCGTCACCTGATCGTCATCGCCGCCGCTGATCGCGGTCTGGCCGGCGGATTCACCTCGTCCATCGTCCGCGTGGCGCGCGATCGCATCGCCGCCCTCGTGGCCGAGGGCAAGGACGTGAAGATCGTCACCGTCGGCAAGAAGGCCCTGCCGCCCCTGCGCCGGCTGTACGGCGACCGGATCGTCCAGTCCTACGACCTGTCGGCCGAACGGACCCTGACCCTGTCGGTGGCCCAGCCGATCGCCGACCGCATCATCGAGCTCTACGACGCCGGCGATGTGGACGTGGTTACCCTTTACTTCAGCCGCTTCAAGTCGGTGGTCAGCCAGACCCCGACCGCGTTGCAGCTGATCCCGGCCAAGGTCGAGGGCGGCGCGGCCGTTCCCGACCTGCAGGGCGCCACCTATGAGTATGAACCTTCGGAAGAGGGCATCCTCGAGACCCTGCTGCCGCGCAACATCACGGTGCAGGTGCTCTCGGCCCTGCTTGAGAACATGGCCGGCTTCTACGCCAGCCAGATGACGGCCATGGACAACGCCACGCGCAACGCGGGCGACATGATCAAGGGCCTGACCGTCCAATACAATCGCACCCGCCAGGCGCAGATCACCAAGGAGCTGATCGAGATCATCTCCGGCGCCGAAGCTCTCTGACAGCATAAAGACCGCACGGAAGACCAGACCAATGGCCACCGCCCCCAAGAAAGCCGCCGCTCCCAAGGCCGCCGCGCCCAAGGCGCCGGCGAAGAAGGCTGCTCCGAAAGCCGCCGCCCAGACCGCCACGCCCAAGGCCGTCAAGCCGATCGCCATCGCGGCCACCGGCAAGATTGTTCAGGTCATCGGCGCCGTGGTCGATGTCGAGTTCGAAGGTCACCTGCCGGCGATCATGAACGCGCTTGAGACGACCAACCTCGACCAGCGCACGGGCGAGCCGTTCCGCCTGGTCCTGGAAGTGGCCCAGCACCTGGGTGAGAACACCGTCCGCACGATCGCCATGGACACCACCGAGGGTCTGACCCGCGGCCAGGACGTCGCTGACACGGGCAAGGGCATCACCGTTCCGGTCGGTCCCGCCACGCTCGGCCGCATCATGAACGTCATCGGCGAGCCGATCGACGAAGCCGGCCCGATCGTCACCCCGCACTACAGCGTCATCCACCGCGAGGCGCCCAGCTTCGCGGAGCAATCGACCTCGGCCGAGGTGCTGGTCACCGGCATCAAGGTCATCGACCTGATGTGCCCCTACACCAAGGGCGGCAAGATCGGCCTGTTCGGCGGCGCCGGCGTGGGCAAGACCGTGACCATGCAGGAGCTGATCAACAACATCGCCAAGGCCTACGGCGGCTACTCGGTGCTGGCCGGCGTCGGCGAGCGCACCCGCGAGGGCAACGATCTCTATCACGAGATGATCGAGTCGAACGTCAACGTTGATCCGAAGAAGAACAAGGGCTCGACCGAAGGCTCCAAGTGCGCCCTGGTCTACGGCCAGATGAACGAGCCTCCGGGCGCCCGCGCCCGCGTCGCTCTGACCGGCCTGACCCAGGCCGAGTACTTCCGCGACGTGGAAGGCAAGGACGTGCTGCTGTTCATCGACAACATCTTCCGCTTCACCCAGGCCGGCTCGGAAGTGTCGGCCCTGCTGGGCCGCATCCCCTCGGCCGTGGGCTATCAGCCGACCCTGGCCACCGAGATGGGCAACCTGCAGGAGCGCATCACCTCGACCAACAAGGGCTCGATCACCTCGGTCCAGGCCATCTACGTGCCCGCCGACGATTACACCGACCCGGCTCCCGCCACGTCGATGGCTCACCTGGACGCCACCACCAACCTCAGCCGCGACATCGCCGCCCAGGCCATCTTCCCGGCCGTGG
>JAUSMJ010000062.1 GCA_030645575.1 Caulobacter sp.
CTCGGCGGCGCGGGGATCGACGGTCGGGCCGATGGCGGCGCGGTCGGCCCGGGCCTGGTCCAGCGCGCGGACGGTGCGGCTGAGGCGGCTCTCGGCGTCGGCCACCCGGGCCTGGGCCGCGCGGCGGCGGGCCTCGTCGGCGGCGACCCCGGCGGCCAGGTTTTCCACCTCGTGATCGGCGGCGGCGCGGGCCTCCTCGGCCGCTTTCAGCGCCGCCTGCAGCTCGGGCAGGCGCGAGGGGGCGGCGGCGATCTCGGCCTCGACATCGGCCAGCTCGGCGGCCAGCCGCTCCAGCGCCACCCCGGCGTCCTCGACGATCTGGCTCTCGCGGGCCGCGTCGGCGTCGATGCGGGCCAGTTCGGCCGTGAGCCGTTCCACCTCGGCGGCGGCGGTCTCGTGCTCGCGTTCCAGCCGGTCCTTGTCGATGGCCAGCCGATGCAGGATGGCGGCGGCGACCGTCTCCTCCTCGCGCAGGGGCTTGATCGCCTCCTCGGCCGTCTGGGCCTCGACGGTCGCGGCGGCGGCGGCGCGGGCGGTGTCCTCGACCAGGCGGGCGGAGCTGGTCGACTCGGCCTCGACGCGCAGCAGGGTGTCGCGCGCCTCGCTCCAGCGCGCGAACATCACCGCCCCCTGGACGGCGCGGATCTCGGCCGACAGCTTCTTGTAGCGTTCGGCCTGGCGCGCCTCGCGGCGCAGGCGGGCCAGCGACGAGTCCAGCTCGCGCACGACGTCGTCCAGCCGGGCCAGATTGGCCTCGGCCGCGCGCAGCCGCAGCTCGGCCTCGTGCCGGCGCGTATGCAGGCCGCTGACGCCGCCGGCCTCCTCGAGGATGCGGCGGCGGTTCTGCGGCTTGGCGGCGATCAGCTCGCTGATCTGGCCCTGCCGCACCAGGGCCGGCGAGTTGGCCCCGGTCGAGGCGTCGGCGAACAGCAGCTGCACGTCGCGGGCCCGCACCTCGCGGCCGTTGACGCGATAGGTCGAGCCCTCGCCCCGGTCGATGCGGCGGACCACCTCGATGACGTCATGCTGGTTGAACTGCACCGGGGCGGTGCGGCTAGCGTTGTCGATGGTCAGGGTGACTTCGGCGTGGTTGCGCGGCGGCCGCTGGCCCGCGCCGTTGAAGATCACCTCGTCCATGCCGCCGGCCCGCATGGCCTTGGCGGAATTGGCCCCCATCACCCAGCGCAGGGCTTCCAGCAGGTTCGACTTGCCGCAGCCGTTCGGTCCAACGATGCCCGTGAGTCCGGGCTCGATCCGGAACTCGGTCGGATCGACGAAGGACTTGAACCCGGAAAGGCGCAGCCGCTGGAAGTGCACGGGTCCTGGGGACCTTCCCTGTTACTTCTTCGCCGCCAGGGCCTTGGCGTAGGCGGCGTCGATCTCGGGCAGGGACATCTCGCCCTTGTCGTACTTGTCGTTGTTGAAGAAGAAGGTCGGGGTGCCCTCGATCTTGGCCTCCCTGCTGTACTTCTCGACGCGGGCGTTGAGGGCGGCCAGGGCCTTTTCGTCGCCGACGCACTTGTCGAAGTCGGCCTCGCTCATGCCGGCCGTCGCGGCGATGCGCAGCAGCGGGCCGCGGACGTCGCCGGTGGTGAAGATCTCCTCGTGGGCGTGGAACACCGCCTGGACGACGGTGAAATACCGGTCCTTGCCCGCGCAGCGCGCCAGCAGGGCGCCCGAGGCGGCCAGCTCCGGCGGCTGGGTGATGAACTCGCGGAACACGTAATGGACCTTGCCGGTGTCGATGTATTTGGCCTTGAAGGCCGGGAACACCTCGTTCTCCCACTTGCCACAGTGGCTGCAGGCCAGCGAGGCGTATTCGATGACGGTGACCGGGGCGTCGGCCTTGCCCAGGCTCATGTCGTCGGCGGTGACCGCGCCGCCTCCACCGCCGCCACAGGCGGCCAGGGCGAGGGTGGCGATGGCCGCGGCGGCGGCCAGAACGGAACGGCGAGCGATGCGCATGTCGGGATGTCCCCCAGAAGAGCGAGCGGTGATTAGAACCCGATTCCACAGGTTCCAAGAAGGCGGCGTTTCAATGGCGCAACAGCCCGCCGAACGGCCCTGAGTCAACCGTTGCGGCCGCGCAGGGTCTCGCGCCCCAGCCGCAGCAGGGCCTCGCGCAGCGGGCCCTCGGGCTGTTCGGCCAGCCCCTCGGCCAGCGTCTGTTCGGCGGCGGCGTCCAGCGGGCCTTTCGGCCGGCGGCGCATCGCCTGCGTCCGGCCGGGGCTGGCGCGCACGGCGCCCTGAATGATGCGCAGCCGGGTGATCGTCCCCTCGCCGAGGATCAGGGACACCTTCTTGAGGATGTCGGGCGCCTGGTGCTGGACGATGGCCGCGGCCGGGCCGGCGACGCGCAGCTCCAGCGTCCCCGGCGCGTTGCCGCGCGCCTTGATCAGCTTCACCGGCTCGGTGTGGCGGGCCAGGGTCTCGCCGACGATCTCGCGCCACTTCAGCTGCAGCTGGCCCGGCCCCTGGCCAAAGCGCTCCTCCAGCGCCTTGAGCACCGGCCCCAGCGCGCGGCCGGCCGGCGGGGCGGGGCGGGGCATGGGCCGCGTCCGTCGGCGCGAGAGGATCTCGGCGGCTTCCTGCACGGTGGGGAGCGGGCGGCGGGGGGGCATGGGGTCACCATAGCCGTCATCCCGGGAACACGGAACGGGGACTGCTTCGCGAAGCGTAGCTGTCCCTGCCGACGCGCAGCGTGTGGGTTCCATCGGGGACAGCTACCGGCTGCGCCGGAAGCAGTCCCCAGCCGGCACGACGGCCTTCGCCGCGGTGACCCAAGATGATAGGCCAACAGCGATGACCACCCCCGCCCTCCGCGCCGCCCTGCTGGCCTGGTACGACGCCAACGCCCGCGACCTGCCGTGGCGCGCGGGGCCGGGCGCGGCGCGGGCCGATCCCTACCGGGTGTGGCTGTCGGAGGTGATGCTGCAGCAGACCACCGTGCCGCACGCGACGCCCTATTTCCTGAGCTTCACCCGCCGCTGGCCGACCGTCTCCGACCTCGCCGCCGAGGCCGACGGGGAGGTGATGGCCGCCTGGGCCGGGCTCGGCTACTACGCCCGCGCCCGCAACCTGCTGGCCTGCGCTCGCGCCGTGGCGGCGGAGCATGGCGGGGTGTTTCCCGATACCGAAGCGGGCCTGCGCGCGCTGCCGGGCGTGGGCGCCTATACCGCCGCCGCCGTGGCCGCGATCGCCTTCGACCGCGAGGCCAACGTCGTCGACGGCAATGTCGAGCGGGTGATGGCGAGGTTGTTCGCGGTGGAAGCGCCGTTGCCCGACGCCAAGCCGGAGCTCAAGCGGCTGGCCGCCGACCTGGTCACCGCCGACCGCCCCGGCGACTGGGCCCAGGCGCTGATGGACCTGGGCGCGACGATCTGCCGGCCGAAGGCGCCGCTGTGCGAGCGGTGTCCGGTGTCGGGCTTCTGCGCTGCGTTCGCGCGGGGGGATGCGGAGAGCTTTCCGCGCAGGACGAAGAAGGCCGACCGGCCGAGGCGGTTCGGGGTGGCGTATCTGCTCACCCGCGACGACGAGGTCGCGCTGGTGCGGAGGCCGCCGAAGGGCTTGCTCGGCGGGATGCTGGGCCTGCCGACGTCCGAGTGGCGCGGTCGTCCGTGGACAGACGATGAGGCGGTTGAGGCCGCGCCGGTGTCGGCGCGCTGGCATGACGCCGGCGAGATCAAGCACGTGTTCACGCACTTCTCGCTGACGTTGCGGGTGTTCCGGGCGGAGGGCGCGATGGCGGCGGAGTGGACGAGGCGTGACGGGCTGGCCGCGTTGCCCAGCGTGTTCCTGAAGGCGGCCCGGAAGGGGCTGGGCTAACAAACTCCCGTCATCCTCGCCCTTGTGGCGAGGACCCCTCCATCGGCCGCAAGGGCGGTGATCCAGCTTGACGCTGTTGGGTGGCCGACAGAGGGGTCCTGGGCACAGGGCCCAGGATGACGGGCAGATGCATTTCAAGGTGATCGCGCTAAGCCGCCATCTCCGCCCGCACCTTGGATCGGAGAACATCAATCGGCGCCAAACCCTTGTCCGACTTGAAGTGCCAGTAGGTCCAGCCGTTGCAGGCGGGCTGGCTCTGGACCATGGCGCCGACCTTGTGGATCGAGCCGGTCAGGTCGCCGATGGCCAGGCTGCCGTCGGCGCGGACCTTGGCGGCGCGCTGGCCCTTGGGGCACCAGACGGTGTCCCCCGGACGCAGCAGGCCGGCCTCGACGATCTGGCCGAACGGCACGCGCGGCTCGGACTTCTTGCTGCCCATGACCTCAAGGTCGGCCGGCGCGACCGGGATGACCTTGCGGATGCGCTCCTTGGCATGGGCGATGTATTCGCTCTCGCGCTCGATGCCGATGAACCGCCGGCCCAGCCGCTTGGCCGCCGCGCCCGTGGTGCCGACGCCGAAGAACGGGTCGAGGATCACGTCGCCCGGCCGGGTCGAGGTCAGGATCACGCGGTGCAGCAGGGCTTCCGGCTTCTGGGTCGGGTGGGCCTTGTGGCCGTCGGCGCCCTTGATCCGCTCCTCGCCCGTGCACAGCGGCAGGGTCCAGTCGGAGCGCATCTGCACCTCGTCATTGGCCATCTTCATGGCGTCGTAGTTGAAGGTGTAGCGCTTGGCGCCGCGGCTCTTGGCCGCCCAGATCAGCGTCTCGTGGGCGTTGGCGAAGCGGGTGCCCTTGAAGTTCGGCATCGGGTTGGACTTGCGCCAGACCACGTCGTTGAGGATCCAGAAGCCCAGGTCCTGTAGCACCACGCCGACGCGGAAGATGTTGTGATAGCTGCCGATGACCCACAGGGCGCCGTCGTCCTTCAGCACGCGCTGGCACTCGGCCATCCAGGCTCGGGTGAAGTCGTCATAGGCCTTGAAGCTGGCGAACTGGTCCCAGTGGTCATCGACCGCATCGACCTTGGAATTGTCCGGCCGCAGCAGGTCGCCGCCGAGCTGCAGGTTGTAGGGGGGGTCGGCGAACACCAGGTCCACCGACTTGTCGGGGATCTTGCGCAGCTGCTCGATGCAATCGCCCTGGATGATGGTTTCCGCGCCGAACGCCATGGTCTGATTTCCCGAACACAAGAGAGTCCAAGGAATCTGGGCGTGGTGTGGTTAAGGGGGCGTTCGCCGACGTGGTTAGCGGGGGGTTAACGGCGTCAGGCCGCAGGGGCGAGCGCCTTCTTCGGACGCCCGCCGCGTTTGCCGTTTTCCCGCGACGCCGCGGCCCGGGCTTCCTGTTTCGTCCAGTCCATCGGACCGAGAAAGCCTTCCAACAGCCGAGCGACCGAAAAGTCGGCGTCGAGCCGGGGAAAGTGCAGGGCGCTGCCGAGTCCCTCGACGGTGACGCCGACGAAATCGTCAGGCCCGGCCTCCGCCAGGCCATGCGCGGCCCTCGGGTCGAAGGAGAAGTCGATGCCGGTGTTCAGCCGCACCACGACGCGCCGGGTGCGTTTGTCGAATCGGGCCGAAAGGGCGACGGGGTTGGTATTGACGCTCATTCGCCTGGCGGACTGCTTGAACGCGGCGTCGTCGAGGGTTTTGAACTCAGCCATGAATCTCACTCCATACCCGGCAGCAGTCGCCCAGACTGGCGGCCACCTCGCCGCCCAGCTCGTTCAGACGGGCCAGGGTCCAGTCGCCGGCATGATCCCAGAGCTCGACCGGTCCTTCCGGGCAGTTGAGTCGGAACCTGGCCTCGCACCCCTTTCCGAAGGCATGCACATGGGGCGGCGGATGATCATTCGAGTTCACCACCACCCGATAGAGTCGCCGACTGCGAAATACGGTCGCCATTCGCGCACTCTATCAATAACCTAAATGAAGTCTAGGTTATTTTTCCGCAACCTCTCGACTCCCCCAGCGGAAGGGCTGACACCTTCGCTCCAAGGCGCGCCGACAGACGCGCCAACGGACCCGGAGACGCCATGACCAGCCCGCTCGCCCCGCTCGACGACAGCCGCACCAGCCCGTTCTACGAGCCGCATCACAAGGCCTGGCGCGACACGCTGCGGCGCTGGGTCGAGGCGGAGATCATGCCGTTCGTCAACGACTGGGACGAGGCCGGCGAGTTTCCGCGCGAGCTGTACAGGAAGGCGTCCGACGTCGGCCTGCTGCGCATGGGCTGGCCCGAGGAGTACGGCGGCGTGGCCACCGACCCCTTCCTGTCGATCATCACCAGCCAGGAAATGGCCCGCCATGGCGCGGGCGGGGTCAACGCCAGCCTGATGAGCCACGGCATCGGCCTGCCGCCGATCCGCCGCATGGGCAGCCAGGAGATGAAGGACCGGATCATCCCGCGGGTGCTGTCGGGCGAGAAGATCTCCGCCCTGGCCATCACCGAGCCGACCGGCGGCTCCGACGTCGCCAACCTGAAGACCACCGCGCGCCGGGACGGCGACGAATGGGTGGTCAACGGTTCCAAGATGTACATCACCAGCGGCATGCGGGCCGACTACTACACCGTGGCCGTGCGCACGGGCGGGGAGGGGGCCGGCGGCGTCTCCCTGCTGCTGATCGAGCGCGAGCGCGAGGGGTTCAGCCGCCAGCCGCTGAAGAAGCAGGGCTGGTGGGCGTCGGACACGGCGCAACTGTTCTTCGACGACGTGCGGGTGCCGGCCGAGAACCTCATCGGCCAGGAGAACATGGGCTTTTCCGGCATCATGCAGAACTTCAACGGCGAGCGGATCGGCATGACGGCCGGGGCGGTGGGCTTCTCGAAGGTCTGTCTCGAGGACGCCATCGACTGGGCGCGCGACCGCAAGACCTTCGGCAAGCGCCTGGCCGACCACCAGGTGATCCGCCACAAGCTGGCCGACAGGTACAAGCGCATCAACGCCACCCAGGCCTGGCTGGAGATGCTCGCCTGGCGCATCCAGGCGGGCGAGTCGCCGATCGCCGAGATCGCCTTGCTCAAGGTGCAGGCCACCGAAACCATGGAATACTGCGCCCGCGAGGCGATGCAGATCATGGGCGGCGCCGGCTATATGCGCGGCAGCCGGGTCGAGCGGATATATCGCGAGGTGCGGGTCAACGCGATCGGCGGCGGCAGCGAGGAGATCATGCGCGATCTGGCGGCCCGGCAGATGGGGATTTAGGTAACGGGCGCGGGGACATGCACTTCAGTGCGTGTCCCCTCCTTCCAGATCGACCTCTGTCTGAGCGAGCTCCCGCCAATCAGGGGACACGCACCGAAGTCCATGTCCCCGCGCGGGGGATCTAGGCGGCTTGACGGTGTTCGGCCGGGTCGTCTTCAGCGTCGTCGTTCGCCGGGGGCAAGGCGGCTTCCAATGGCGGTGACCGGTCCCTGGCTCGGTCGGCCCGCCGGGCGAGCAGCCTGACGGGCCCCTCCGCGGCCTGGCGGATACCCTTCTGGACCTGCGCGCCGACGGCGCCGATCCGCCGGCTGGAGGCGACCAGCCAGGCGGCGAACAGAGCGTCCAGCAGGGATGTCAGGTCGATGGTCAGCAGCAGCGGCAAGTCGCCGGTCCCGGCGAAGGCCACGAACGCGATGATGACCAGGGTCGCCGCGATCGCCAGCATGCGGCTCGGTGACAGGATCGACAGATAGTCCACCCATTGATCGAGCAGGGATCGTCCGGCCGGAGTCCGGACCTTGCCTGAAAGCCAGAGGACGAAGAGGCCACAAAGAGCGACGGCGAACATGGTCTGGTCTCCGCGAGGTCCGCGCCTGAGCGATCAAACATGGGGCTGCTGTCGCTCCACTCAAGCCCCGCCCACCAGCGCCCGGATCGGCGCCCAGGTCATGCGGTGGATCGGGCTGGGGCCGAGCGTGCGCAGGGCCTCGACATGGACCGCCGCGTGATAGCCCTTGTGGCCCGCGAAGCCGTAGCCGGGGTGGACGGCGTCCAGCTCGACCATCAGCCGGTCGCGCGCCGTCTTGGCCAGGATCGAGGCGGCGGCGATCGAGGCGCTGAGGCTGTCACCCCTGACCACCGTCCTGATCTCGCAGGGCAGGTTGAAGCGGTAGTTTCCATCGACCAACGCGAAGGCCGGCGCCACCGACAGGCCCTCGACGGCGCGGCGCATGGCCAGGCCCGTGGCCTGCAGGATGTTGAGTTCGTCGATCTCCTCGACCGTGGCGAAGGCCACGCACCAGGCGACGGCGCGGGCCTTGATCTCGACCTCCAGCGCCTCGCGCCGGGCGTGGCCGAGCTTCTTGGAATCGTCGAGCCCTTCCGGCGCCGTGGCCGGATCGAGGATCACCGCCGCGGCGCTGACCGGGCCCGCCCAGGGGCCCCGACCGGCCTCATCCACGCCGCAGACCGGGCCGATGCAGGCGCTTTCGAGCAGGAAATCGGGACCGGGCCGCGCCATCAGCGGACCAGCTTCGACACCGGCCCGTGACGGAAGCAGGTCGTGGCGTGGTCGTTGACCATGCCGGTCGCCTGCATGAAGGCGTAGACGATCACCGGCCCGACGAACTTGAAGCCCTTCTGCTTGAGGGCTTTGGCCATCGCCTCGGCCTCGGCCGTCTTCACCCGCACGGACGCCATGTCCGGCCAGTGGTTCTGGATCGGCTGGCCGCCGACGAAGTCCCACAGGAACGCGGAGAAATCCTCGCCCCGGTCGCGCATGTCGAGCCAGATGCGGGCGCCGCCGATGGCCGCGTCGATCTTGGCGTTCGAGCGGACGATGCCGGCGTCGGCCATCAGCCGCGCGCGGTCGGCCTCGCCGTAGCGGGCGACCTTTTCCGGATCGAAGTTGTCGAAGGCGGCCCGGAACGCGTCGCGCTTGCGCAGGATGGTGATCCAGGCGAGCCCCGCCTGGAACCCGTCCAGCACGAGCTTTTCCCAGAGGGCGCGGGAGTCGTACTCCGGCACGCCCCACTCCTGGTCGTGATAGGCGAGGTAGAGCGCGTCGGACGTCCCGGGCCAAGCGCAGCGGGTCGGTGAGTCGGTCATGGCGCCAGTCTAGCGGCTGATCGGCGAGGCCGCATGCGCCCGATGGCCGCCTTCGTTCGTCGCCCGGGCTTTCGAATGGCGCGGCAAGCGCTAGGCTCCCGCGCATCGGGCGAGTCGGGCGGCGAACAGATGGCGGCGGAACAGTTTGTCTATTTTCACGGCCAGCCGGGATCGCCGGACGAGCTGTCGCTGGCCGCGGCGGCCGGTCTTTTCGCGCCGGACCGGGCCAGGGATCGGCCGGACCTGCCGCTCGGGCCGTATCTGGATCATCTGACGGCGACGGTGCTTGAGCGGTATCCGGCCGGGCCGATCCGGCTGGTCGGGTTTTCGCTGGGCGCCTTTGTGGCTATCGAGGTTGCACTGCGGATCACCGGTCGCGAGGTCAGCCTGGACCTCGTCTCGCCCGCCGCCCCGCTCGGCTGCGGCGACTTTCTGCCGGACATGGCGGGCGGGGCCGTGTTCGGTCTGGCGGCGCGCCGGCCGGGTCTGTTCGCGCTGCTGACCCGGGCGCAGGGCTGGTTCGCGGCGAGGGCGCCGGGCGTCCTGTTTCGCCAGATCTTCGCCGGGGCGGCGGGGGCGGACGCCGACCTCGCCCGCGACCCGGCTTTCCAGGCGATGATCGGGCGCGTTCTGACCCACGGTCTCGCGGGCGGCGCAAAGGGCTATCGACGGGAGGTGCTCGGGTATGTCGCCTGGACGCCGGATCGCCTGTCAGGCCTGACCCATCCGGTGACGCTCTGGCAGGGCGAGGCCGACACCTGGACCCCGCCGGCCATGGCGCGGGCGCTGGCCCGGCTGCTGCCGCAGGTCCGGGCGGTCCACGACTTCCCGGGCCTGTCGCACTATTCGACGCTGCGGGCGGCCTTGCCGACGATCCTCGGCGGGACGGACTGAGGCCGTCAGACCTCGAACCACGCCGGCCGCTCGACCGTCACCGGCCGGCCGTCCACCGTCAGCGACGCGCCCTCGACGCGGTCCAGCCGCAGCAGCGCCAGGGCCCGCCCGGTCACGCCCGACAGCACCTGTCCCGCCCGCAACGCACTGGCCAGGACCTCGGCGCCGAAGGCCGGCGGCGGACCGGCGAAGACGATCGGCAACATGCGGCTTTTAATCTGGCCACGGCGCTTCATCCGGCTGGTGGTTTCCTGGCCGACGAAACAGCCCTTTTTGAAGTCGATGCCGTTCAGCAGGTCGATGTTGGCCTCGATCGGATAGGTCTTGTCGTCGCCGTAGTCGGCCGTGTCCGGAACGCCGAGCGACAGGCGATGGGCGTCATAAGCGGCCGCGTCGGCGCGGAGCCCCGGCGGTTCCACATCGCCGTAGCCGCGTTGACCGAGGGGGGGCAGGCGCGGGTCCATATTAAACCCGCTCATCCCCGCCAAAACGTCTGGGTCCCCGCTTTCGCGAAGATGAGTGGAGGAAAAAACAGCCACGACATGGCCCGAATGCGCCACGATCTCCACCTTCGCCCGCAGCCGATACATCGTCAGCCGGGCGATCAGCGCCTCGCGCCGGTTCGCCGCCACGTCCAGCCAGCAGCCGTCCTCGCGGCCGAGGATGAACAGGTCGAACAGCAGCCGGCCCTGGGGTGAGAGCAGGGCGCCGAAGCGCAGCTCGCCGGCGGCCAGGGTCTCGACGTCCTGGGTCAGCTGGCCCTGCAGGAAGGTCCGCCAGTCCGGCCCCGAGACCGATACCAGGGCCCGGTCGCGCAGCACGGCGTAGGTGGGGGCGTCGCTCATGATCCCGATGTGGCCTTTCGCGCGCTGTAACGCCAGTGCCCGCCAGTCTAAGGTGCGGGCATGGCGGCAAAGCCCTTCCCGATTCTGTTCATTGGACCGACCCGTATCGGCGACGCCGTGCTGGCGTCCGGCCTGATCCGGAAGCTCGCCAGCGAAGCGCCGGGCGCCCGGTTCACCATCGCCGTCGGCCCGGCCGCCGCGCCGCTGTTCGCCGAGGTTCCGGGCCTGGACGCGCTGATCGTGCTGGAAAAGCGCAAGGGCTCGGGCCACTGGTTCTCGCTGTGGAACCAGGTGCGCCACACGCGCTGGAGCCTGGTGATCGACATGCGCGGCTCGGCGATCAGCGGTTTCCTGCGCCGCGACCGGCGGGCGGTGCGCCGCAAGCCCGTCGGCGAACCGGTGCACAAGGTGGTCGAGGCGGCGGGTCTGCTGACGCTGGAGAACGATCCGCCCGCGCCGTTCCTGTTCACCTCCGACGAGATCGAGGCGCGCGCCGCCGAGCTCACGGGCGAGGGCGGGCCGATCCTGGCCATGGGCCCGGCGGCCAACTGGCTGGGCAAGACCTGGCCGATCGAGCGGTTCGCCCGCGTCGCCATCGAGCTGCTGGACGAGGGCGGGCCGATGGCCGGCGGCCGGTTGATGATCCTCGGCGGGCCGGACGACACGCGCTACGTCGAGCCGCTGGCCCGCACCCTGCCGCGCGACCGGGTCATCGACCTGACCGGCCAGGTGGATCTGCTGACCGCCTACGCCGCGCTGAAGCACGCGCGGCTGTTCATCGGCAACGACTCGGGGCTGATGCATCTGGCCGCCGCCGCCGGCGCGCCGACGGTCGGCCTGTTCGGCCCGTCAGACGATCGCCTCTACGCGCCCTGGGGACCGCACACGCGCGTTGTGCGGGGACCGCGCGCGTTCGAGCAGTTCCAGGCCATCGACCCCGACCTGAACCAGACCATCGGCCACATGATGGACCTGCCCGTGGACACGGTGGTCGAGGCGGCGAAGGGGTTGCTGGAACAGACCAAGCCGGCTTCGGCTTCTTAAACCCGCTCATCCCCGCGAAGGCGGGGACCCAGGCTTTTTCTGGAAAGCGCGGCGTCGAACGCTAAAACACCTGGGTCCCCGCCTTCGCGGGGATGAGCGGAAGAGATGATGACCCAGACCTACGACCTGATCATCCGCGGCGGCGAGGTGGTGAACCACGCGGGGCGAGGCGTCACCGACATCGGCATCCGCAATGGCAAGTTCGCCTTCGTCGGCGATCTGTCCCAGGCCTCCGCGGACGCGGTGTTCGACGCCACGGGCCTGACCGTCCTGCCCGGCGTGATCGACAGCCAGGTGCACTTCCGCGAGCCGGGCCTGGAATGGAAGGAAGACCTCGAGACCGGGGCCAACGCCGCCGTGCTGGGCGGGGTCACGGCCGTGTTCGAGATGCCCAACACCGAGCCGACCACCACCGATCCGGACGCCCTGGCCGACAAGCTCAAGCGCGCCGCCGGGCGGATGAGCTGCGACCACGCCTTCTGGGTCGGCGGCACGCACGAGAACGCGCGCTTCCTCGGCGAGCTGGAGCGGCTGCCCGGCTGCTGCGGCATCAAGGTGTTCATGGGCGCCTCGACCGGCACCCTGCTGGTGCAGGACGACGAGGGCGTCGAGCAGGTGCTCAAGCACATCAATCGCCGCGCGGCCTTCCATTCCGAGGACGAGTACCGCCTGGCCGAGCGCCGGCCGCTGGCCCGCACGGGCGACTGGACCAGCCATCCGGAGGTGCGCGACGCCGAGAGCGCGATCCGCTCGACCCGGCGCCTCGTCGGCCTGGCTCGCAAGACCGGCAAGCGCATCCATGTGCTGCACGTTACCACGGCCGAGGAGATGGAATTCCTCGCGTTGAACAAGGACGTGGCCAGCGTCGAGGTGACGCCGCAGCACCTGACGCTCGCCGGGCCCGAGGCCTATGAGCGGCTCAAGGGCTATGCCCAGATGAACCCGCCGATCCGCGAGGCGCATCACCGCGAGGCGTTGTGGGGCGGCGTGGCCACCGGCGTCGCCGACGTGATGGGCTCCGACCACGCCCCGCACACCGCCGAGGAGAAGGCCCGGCCCTATCCGGCCTCGCCGTCCGGCATGCCGGGGGTCCAGACCCTGGTGCCGATCATGCTGACCCATGTGGCGCAAGGCCGACTGACGCTGGAGCGGTTCGTCGATCTGACCAGCCATGGCCCTAACCGCGTCTTCGGTCTGGCCGACAAGGGCCGCATCGCCGAGGGCTTCGACGCCGACCTGACCATCGTCGATCTGAAGGCCCGCCGCGCCATCCGCCACGCCGACCAGGCCAGCCGTGTCGGCTGGACCCCGTTCGACGGCTTCGAGGCCCGGGGCTGGCCCGTGGCGACCATCGTGCGCGGCGTCACCGTCATGCGCGACGACGAGATCGTGGCCCACGGAAGGGGCCGGCCGGTGCGGTTCGGGGAGACGCTGGGGGCCTAGACGCGGGCGCCGCCGATCCGCCCTCGCCGCGCCGGGAAGATTGATCATGGTATTTACTTCGCATGCGAACTTGATGTTTCGCATGCGAAGGATATGGTGGCGGGGATGAGTGACCAGCCCGTCTTCTACACCCTGCTGAAAGCCGCCCAGAAGCGCGTCGAGCGCTGGATCGAGGCGGAGGCCGAGCAGATCGAGGGTGTCACGGCCGCCCAGGCCGGGCTGGTGCTGTATCTGGGCAAGCATGACGGGGCGGCCATCGGCGACGCGGCCGAGGCGCTCGACGTCGCGCCCTCGGCCATGACGGGGCTCGTCGATCGCATGACCCGCGCCGGCTATGTCGAGCGGCGTCCCGATCCGACCGACGGCCGCGGCCAGCGGCTGCATCTGACCGACCAGGGCTGGGCCGCCCGCAACAAGGCCGTGGCCCTGCTCGACGATCTCAACCAGCGCATGGGCGAGGGCCTGTCGGCGGAGGACGCCGATGTCGTCGCCCGCTGGCTGGACGCCGTCGCCGCCAAATTCTCCAGGGAGGACTGACCCCATGACCGACCGCATCACCTCGCCCTTCGGGGCCTTCACGCCGGCCCGCGAGGTCGTCGCCGGCATCGACCTGACCGGCAAGACCGCCATCGTCACCGGCGCCGCCACCGGCATCGGCATCGAGACCGCCCGCGCCCTGGCCGAGGCCGGCGCCGACGTGGTCATCGCCGCCCGCAAGCCCGATCTGGCGGCGGCCGCCATCGCCGACATCAACAAGACCGCCAAGGGCCCCGGCGCCCGGTTCGAGATGCTCGACCTGTCGCGGCTGGCCTCGATCCGCGACTTCGCCGCGCGCTGGGGCGGCAAGCCCCTGCACATCCTGATCAACAACGCCGCCGTCATGGCCTGTCCGCTGGACCGCACCCACGACGGGTTCGAGATGCAGATCGGCACCAACCACTTCGGCCACTTCCTGCTCGGGACGCTGCTGGCGCCGGCGCTGGAGGCCGGGGCGAAACAGGCGGGCAAGCCCTCGCGGCTGGTCAGCCTGTCGTCGATCGGCCACCGCCGTTCGGACATCAACTGGGACGACCTCAACTACGTCACCCGGCCCTACGACAAGTGGGAGAGCTACGGCCAGGCCAAGACCGCCAACAGCCTGTTCGCGGTCGGCTTCCACAAGCGGTTCAAGGACCGCGGGATCACCGCCAACGCGGTCATGCCCGGCGGCATCATGACCCCGCTGCAACGGCACATGAAGCACGAGGAGATGGTCGCCATGGGCTGGATCGACCCGGAAACGGGCAAGATCCGCGACGGATTCAAGACCCCCGAGCAGGGCGCCTCGACCAGCGTCTGGGCGGCGGTCGGGCCGGAGCTGGAAGGCGTCGGCGGCCTCTACCTCGAAAACTGCGGCCAGGCCCTGCCCTGGAGCAGGGAGTCTCCGTTCACCGGCGTCATGCCTCACGCCCTCAAAGCTGAAAGCGCCGACCGCCTGTGGGCGCTGTCGGCGGAGACGGTGGGCGCGGGGTGAGGCTGTCTCCTCTGAAAAGCGCGATGTACGGCTCATAGTAGAAGACCCGGTTGCGCTTCTGTCCGGTCATTTCCATCAGGATGCCCAACTCGCTCATCTTCGAGATGATCATGTTGGCGTTGGGAAAGGTGACCTTTAGCCTGTCGGCGACGGCGTTCACGGTCAGGTAAGGATCCTGGTAGAGGCGCTCCAGGATTGTCAGCGCCTTGGCTGCCTGGGCTCCCATCGTCGCTACAATTGCTCCGCGATGGTCTTCTCGTAACCGGAGGACCTCACGGGCCGTCATCGTCGCGTCGGCGGAGGCCTCCGATACAACCTCAAGGAAGAAGGACAGCCACTCTTCCCAACGTCCCTCGTCCCGCGTTGCCTGTAGTCTTTCATAGTACTCGGTACGGCGCTTCTTCAGGGCCAGCGATATATACAGGACCGGTTTGGATAGAACTTTTCGTTCGCAGAGCAGGAATGTGATCAAAAGCCTGCCCAAGCGTCCATTGCCATCGACGAAGGGGTGGATTGTCTCGAACTGGGCGTGGACAAGGCCGATCTTCACCAGCAACGGGAGATCGTCGGCCGTGTGGAGGTATTTCTCCAGGTCGCCAAGGGCGCGGGGTACGACATCGGGCGGTGGGGGAACGAACACGGCATCGTTCAGAGTCGCCCCGCTGGCGCCGATCCAGTTCTGTGTGGTGCGCAGTTCTCCGGGCAGCACGCCGCCGCCCCGGACGCCATTCATCAGAATGGCGTGAATTTCTTTGAGCAGACGCACCGAGATGGGCAGGGATTCCAGCCGGCTCAGGCCGTAGCGGAGTGCCGCCACATAGTTGACGACCTCTCCGACGTCGCCGACCGGGGCCTCCCCGGCCAGCCGGGCTTCAGCGGCGACGAGATCGTCCAGAGAAGCCTGTGTGCCTTCGATCTGGCTGGAAAGGACAGCTTCGCGGCGCACATACATCGCGGTAAAAAGTTCAGGGTGCGGCAAGGTCTCGATGGCCCCGTCCAGCCGGCCGAGCGCAACATCGGCTTGGCTGAGTTTCGCCGCCAATCCTTCCGCCAGATTGATGGGAGGGTGAGGCGGCAATGGTGCGGGAATGAAGGCGCGATAGCCTGTAAGCTGACGAACATAGCGCCCCGCTCTTCCCAATTCGGACTCTGGCTCACCGGTCGACATGCTGTTTCAATCCATTTGCATATGGTCGCAGTCGGCTATTCTTATTAAACGGTTTGGATAATAAGGGGACTCGATGTCGCTGCAAGGCAAAACGCTTTTCATAACCGGGGCCAGCCGCGGCATCGGTCTGGCCATCGGGCTGCGGGCCGCGCGGGACGGGGCCAATGTGGTGATCGCGGCCAAGACCGCCGAGGCGCATCCGAAGCTGCCCGGCACCATCTACACGGCGGCGGAAGAGATCGAGAGGGCCGGCGGCAAGGCCCTGCCGCTGATCGTCGATGTGCGCGAGGAGGCCAGCGTCCATGACGCGGTCGAGCGCGCGGTGGCGGCCTTTGGCGGCATCGACATCTGCGTCAACAACGCCTCGGCCATCAGCCTGACGCCGACCGAGGCGACCGACATGAAGCGCTACGACCTGATGCACCAGATCAACGCGCGCGGGACCTTTCTGACCTCCAAGGCATGCATCCCGCATCTGAAGCGGGCGGCCAATCCGCATGTGCTGGCCCTGTCGCCGCCGCTGGACATGAGCCCGCACTGGTTCGGCCGGCACGTGGCCTACACTGTGGCCAAGTACAACATGAGCATGTTCATGCTCGGCATGGCCGACGAATACCGGGACCAGGGCATCGCCTTCAACGGCCTGTGGCCGCGCACGGGCATCGCCACGGCGGCCATCCGCTTCGCCCTGGCCGGCGACGAGGGCATGCGGCACTGCCGCACGCCGGAGATCATGGCCGACGCGGCGCACGCCATCTTCCGCAAGCCCTCGCGCGCGTTCACCGGCCAGTTCGTCATCGACGACAGCTTCCTGTACGGCGAAGGCGTGCGTGATTTCGAGAAATACCGCGTCGATCCAACAAAGCCGCTGATGCCGGACTTCTTCGTGCCGGCCGACAGCGTCCCGCCGCCCGGAGTGAAGATCGGATGAGCCTGACCGTCCGCCCGGCCCATCCCGGCGACGCGCCGGCGATGCTGGCCTTCATCCTGGCCCTGGCCGAATACGAGAAGCTGCGCCACGAGGCCGACCTGACGCTGTGGGACGTGGAGATGTCGTTCTTCGGCGTCGCGCCCAGGGTGTTCTGCGACATCGCCGAGCTGGACGGCCGGCCGGTCGGTTTCGCGGTCTGGTTCTACAGCTATTCGACCTTTCGCGGCCGGCACGGCATCTGGCTGGAGGACCTGTTCGTCGATGAGGCCGCGCGCGGCCATGGCGCGGGCAAGGCCCTGCTGGCGGGCCTGGCGCGGCGCTGCCGGGACGAGGGCCTGCCCCGGCTCGACTGGTCGGTGCTCGACTGGAACGCGCCGTCGATCGCCTTCTACGACTCGCTGGGCGCCGACGCCCTCGACGGCTGGACCACCCGGCGACTGACCGGAGAGCCGTTGGCGCGACTGGCCGCCGCCTCGTGAGCGCCCCGCCCAAGACCGTGCTGGACGTCGCGCCGGAGGAAGCGGCGGCGATCCGCGCGGCCGTGCTGTCGGCCGACCTCGGGACCCTCGGGCCGGGCCGTGGGCTGGCCGCGCTGGAGGACGCCGCCGACCTCACGGCTTTCCTCGCCGATCCCCGGGTTACCGACGCCATCTATGACCTGCCGCGACCGTTCACCCTGGCCAACGTCACCCGCTGGATCATCGAGTCCGAAGCCCTGCGGAGGGAAGGACGGCGGCTGCTGATCCTGACGCGGGACGAGACGGGCGAGATCGCCGGCTACAGCTGCGTCAGCGTCTGGCCGGAACGGTCGGCGGCCGAGCTGGCGGGAGCCCTGCGCGCCGACCGGCAGAGCGGCGGCCAGGGCGGGGCGGGCGCGCTGCACAGCTTCGGCTGGATCTTCGAGGCCCTGGGCGTGCGGATGATGTGCCTGACGGCCGCCGTGGACAATGTCCGCTCGGCCAAGCTGATCGACGCGGCCGGCTTCGTGCGCATGGGGACGCGCGACGCCGTGCGGCCTGACGGAACGACCCGGGTGTCGCTGTACTGGGAAGTCACGCGCGACCAATGGCGCGGTCGCCGGGGTTGAACCGCCGAGCTTGCGAAGTTTGGCCGGAAGGATCAGTCTCGCGACCAGAACGGGGAGATCGCCGATGTACAAGCTTTCTGTCGCTTCACTGGCCGTCTGCGCGTTGCTGGCGTCGGCCGCCATGGCGCAACCGGTCAACACCATCATGGAGTCAGGCGCGCCGCCGGCGCCCACTGACACCCAGGTCACCAAGGATGGCAAAGTCTGCAAGATCCTGGTGGTCACGGGAAGCCGCGTTCCACAGCAGAAGATCTGCCTGACCCGGGAAGAGTGGAAGGCCAAGTCCGACGGCGCCAAGGAAGGCCTCGACGCCCTCCAGCGCTCCGGCCTGACCCGCAACTGCATCGGCCAGTCCGGCGGTGGCTGCGGTCAGTGATCCGGACGCCCTGAAGGCGGGGCGGATGGTGAAGTCTCCGCTGTTGTTGGTGAAGACCGAGGTCAAGATCGCCGCGGCCGGCGCCGCGAAGCCCCGCGGAGCAAGCTCAGGACGCGACCTATACTTCATTCTCGTTCCCGCGTGGAACGAAGGTCGGCGTGGCGACGTTGTAAATAGCGCCAAAGGGAGCCGACCATGAAGCGCATCATTCTTCCCCTGCTCGCCGCCGTCGCCTTGCTGGGGGCGCCGGCCGTTTCGGGCGCCCAGGGAGGCCCGCCGCCGCCGGGCTATCGGCGCGATAGCCCGCCGCCCGTCGCGCGCCGACAGCCGCCCCCGCCGAATCGGGGTTGGGAGCGGGAGCGGCCCGCGCCGCCGAGGTACTACAATCGATGGGATCGGCCGGGCATGCGCCAGGGATCGCGCTGGCAGCGCCACGTGCGCGCCTGCCGGGCCCACTATCGCTCCTACAATGTCCGTCGCGACGCCTACCGCAGCTATAGCGGTCGCTGGATTCGCTGCCGCTATTAGCGGGCGCAGGCGAGGCCTCCCCTTCGCGGCTTCGGCCCGAAGGGGAAGGTCCTGGCTGTCGGGCTGTCCCGAGAGGGCTTACGCCCGCTCGAACACCGCCGCGATGCCCTGGCCGCCGCCGATGCACATCGTCTCCAGGCCATAGCGGGCGTCGCGACGATGCAGTTCGCGCAGCAGGTTGGCCAGAATCCGGCCGCCGGTGGCGCCGATCGGGTGGCCCAGCGAGATGCCGCTGCCGTTGACGTTCAGCCTGTCGCGGTCGTCCCAGCCCCAGCCCTTGAGCACGGCCAGCACCTGCGGGGCGAAGGCCTCATTCAGCTCGACCAGGTCGATGTCCTTCCAGCCAAGGCCCGAGCGGGCGAACAGCCGCTCCACCGCCGGGACCGGGCCGATGCCCATGCGGGACGGGTCGCAGCCGGCGGCGGCCCAGCTGACGAACCAGCCCATCGGGTCGAGATTCAGCTCGGCCAGCTTGTCCTCGGCGACCACCAGGCAGGCGGCGGCGGCGTCGTTCTGCTGGCTGGCGTTGCCGGCCGTGACCACGCCGTCCTTCTCCAGCGCGCGCAGCTTGCCGAGGGTCTCCATCGAGGCGTCGGGGCGGAAGCCCTCGTCCTTGTCGAAGATCACCGGATCGCCCTTCTTCTGCGGCACGGCGACCTTGACCAGTTCGTCGTCGAACTTGCCGTCGGCCCAGGCCCGCGTCGCCCGCTGGTGGCTCATGACGGCGTATTCGTCGGACTGTTCACGCGTGATGTTGTAGTCGCGGGCCAGGTTGTCGGCGGTCTCGATCATGCCGCTGATCACGCCGAAGCGGCTGATCGGCTGGCTCATCACCCGGCCCCGGCTCAGGCGGTCGTGCATCGTCACCGAGCCCATGCGGGCGCCATTGCGCATGTCGGTAGTGTAGTATTCGACGTTGCTCATGCTCTCGACGCCGCCGGCGACGACCACGTCGGCCGCGCCGGTCTGGACCATCATCGCCGCGTTGACGATCGCCTGCAGACCGCTGCCGCAGCGCCGGTCCAGCTGGTAGCCGGGGACGCTGATCGGCAGGTCGGCGGCCAGGGCCGACCAGCGGGCGATGCAGGGCGCCTCGCCGTTGCCGTAGCCCTGGGCGAAGATCACGTCGTCGATCCGCTCGGGGTCGATCTTCGTGCGTTCGACCAGGGCGCGCAGGATCACCGCGCCGAGGTCGCCGGCGGTCATGCTGGCGAGACCGCCCTGGAACTTGCCGACCGCGGTGCGGATCGGCGTGACGATGGCGGCGCGGCGCATGGGAAGCTCCGAGATATTTCCCTCCCCTTCATGGGGAGGGTGGCCCGAAGGGCCGGGTGGGGAATGATGACGCCGCACCGGAGTGGCGGGTTACTTCCCCACCCTCGGCTGCCGCGCAGCTTCTCCCTCCCCATGAAGGGGAGGGAAGTTTTCAGATCGGGTCGTAGGGGAACACGGACGCGCTGGCGCCCGCGTCGAAGAAGCTGTTTTTCATCGCCGGCAGGGCGACGTCGAGCAGCGAGCGGGGGGTCCAGCCCTGGAGGTTGGCCATGTTGCGCACCGGCCGGGGCTGGTCGAACAGGATCACCTCGTTGCCGCGCACGGCGAAGATCTGGCCGCTGACGTCCTTGGCTTCGGGCGAGGCCAGGGCCACCGCCAGCTGGGCCACCTGGTCGGCGCGCATGGCGTTCTTCATCCGCTCGACGCGCTGGGCCGATGCTTCATCCTTGACCGGGATGGTGGCGATCATGCGGGTCCAGGCGAACGGGGCGATGATGTTGGAGCGGACGTTCTTGATCGCCCCCTCCATCGCCAGGATGCGCGACAGGCCCATGACGCCCAGCTTGGCGGCGGCGTAGTTGGCCTGGCCGATGTTGCCGATCAGGCCGCTGGTCGAGGTGAAGTGGACATAGCTGCCTTCCTGCTGACCCCGGAAGTGCTCCACCGAGGCGCGGGAGACGTTGTAGGCGCCGCGCAGGTGCACCTCGATGACCTTGTCCCAGTCCTCGTCGGTCATCTTGTGGAACATGCCGTCGCGCAGGATGCCGGCCGGATTGATGATCGCGTGCAGGCCGCCGAAGGTATCCATGGCCTGCTGGATCATGCCCTTGACCGAGGCCATGGAGGTGACGCTCTCGGAGTTGGCCACCGCCTCGCCGCCGGCGGCGTTGATCTCGTTGGCCGTCTGTTGCGCCGGACCGGCGTCGCCCGCGTCGCCGCCGCCGACACTGCCGCCCAGATCATTGACCACGACCTTGGCGCCCTCGCGCGCCGCCAGCAGCGCGCACTCCTTGCCGATGCCGCCCGCGGCGCCGGTGACCAGAACGACCTTGCCCTCAAGCACGCCCATGATGGCTCTCCCTTGGATGATTTTTGCGAGTTTCCCGTGGTCTAAGCGGCATACGCAGCGTTAGGCAAGGGTGCGTGGTTCGACACGCGCCTTCGGCGCTGCTCACCATGACGTCGAAAATGCACGTCATCCTGAGCAGCCGCGCAGCGGCGTGTCGAAGGACGCAGTGTGCTCACGCAAGCCGGTCGGCCTTGCGCAGGTCGGGGAACAGTCTGGCCCAGACGCCGGTGACCACCAGCGCTCCGACGCCGCCGAACACCGCCGCGCCCACCGGGCCGAGGAACCGCGCCACCAGACCGCTCTCGAACTCGCCCAGCTCGTTGCTGGCGCCGATGAACAGCGACGACACCGTCGCCACCCGCCCGCGCATGTGGTCGGGGGTGGAAAGCTGGACCAGGGTCTGGCGGACATAGACGCTGATCATGTCGGCGCCGCCCAGCAGGATCAGCCCGCCCAGCGAGATCCAGATCAGCTGCGACAGGCCGAAGATCAGCGTGCCGACGCCGAACAGGGCCACCGACGTGAACATGATCACCCCGGCGTTCTTGCGGATCGGGTTGCTGGCCAGCCAGAAGGCGACCGCCGCCGCGCCGATGGCCGGCCCCGCGCGCAGCAGGCCGAAGCCCTCGGCGCCGACATGCAGCACGTCGCGGGCGAACACCGGCAGCAGGGCCGTGGCCCCGCCCAGGATCACCGCGAACAGGTCCAGCGAGATGGCCCCGAAGACGATCTTGTTGTTCCAGACATAGGCCAGGCCCTCCTGCATCAGGGCCCAGCGCGAGCCGGGCTGGACCACCGGCTGGGCGTTGCCGCGGATCAGCAGCACGCACAGGCCGGCGACGAGGTAGAGCACGGCCGCGACGCCATAGGACAGGCTCGGCGACAGCGCCACCAGCACCCCGCCGAGGGCCGGGCCGCCGATCGAGGCGGTCTGCCAGGCCAGCGACTGCCAGGCGATCGCTCGCGGCAGCAGGGCCCTGGGCACCAGCATTGGCCCCAGCGCCGTGCTGGCCGGCGAGAAGTACGAGCGGGCCGCGCCGAACAGGGCCGCCGCCGCCAGCAGCAGCGGGATGCTGGCCCAGCCCAGGAAGGTCGCAACGGCCAGGCCGGCGGCGACCAGAATCTCGGCCGTGTAGCAGCGCAGCAGGATCCGTCGGCGGTCGTGGCGGTCGGCCGTTTCGCCCGCCGGCAGGGCCAGCAGCAGCACCGGCACGAACGACACCAGCCCGATCATGCTGACCATGAAGGCGGCGCGTTTGACGTCCATGCCCTCGCCGTCGCGGGCCAGGCTGTAGACGTGCCAGCCGAGCGCCACGCTCTGCACCTGCACCCCCAGCACCGCGACGAAACGCGACAGCCAGAACAGCACGAAGTCGCGCTGGCCCAGCAGGGCGCGGAGGGAGGTGTCGGGTTCGGGGAGATCGGCGGAGTCGGACATGAGGCGGCGCACATTCGCCCGCGCCCGCGCCCATCGCAACAGTCGTTGACGCCGCCCGCCGCCGGCCCTAAGTCGCGGCCCCTTGATGGCGAGAAGGACGAGGGCGCGATGCGCAGCCTCCGACGAACGATCCGCCGCGCTGGATCAGCGCGAGTCTAGCCGCCCCGGCCGAGAGGTTCGGGGCCGTTCCCGTCTTTTCGCTTCGAGCCCACTGTAATGACCGCCATCGCCTATCGCCCCGAGCTGCCGGCCGACGCGCCGCTGATCGCCGCCCTGATCGACCGCGCCTTTGGCCCCGGCCGCCACGCCAAGGCCGCCGACCGCCTGCGCGAGGGCAACACCCTGATCCCCGACCTGTCGTTCACCGCCTGGGACGGCGAAACCCTCGTGGGTTCGGTGCGACTGTGGCCGGTGGCCATCGGCGGCGCGCCGGTGGTGTTCCTGGGGCCGATCGCAGTGGAAGCCGAACTTCGCAAGCACCGGATCGGCCAGACGCTGGTGGAGATGGCCTGCGAGGCCGCCGCCGCCGCCGGCTGGCGCGCGGTGCTGCTGGTCGGCGACGCGCCCTATTTCGGCCGGGTCGGGTTCGACGCCGCGCCGGCGAAGGCCGTGCACATGCCGGGACCGGTCGATCAGCGCCGCGTGCTGCTCAAGGCCCTGCGCGAGGGCGGGGCGGACGGGCTGGCGGGGCTGGTGACCGCGGGGTGACGCCGGGCGGCAGGCGGAGCTCAAGATGCTCCGCGCCGAAGCGCTCAAGGCGTGGTCGCGGGCGGCCTGTGTCCAGGATTAGGCCGGGCCGGAGCCTTCTGGACCCGGGCCGGTCAATCCGACCGCGCCGGCGGTGCAGCGCTTCCTGGCCAGGCCGGGCCACACGCGCGGTTCAGGCGCGCGGACAGCAACATCGTCCCCGAACAGCTGGGCAAGGAACCGGTCGGTCAGTCCGGCGACGGACTGGGCCGCTGGCCCACCATCGAGTCCATGGCCCTGCCCTGGAGCGACGTAGTAGCGGAACGGCTTGCCCAGCGTGCAGAGCCTGGCGGCATACGCGTTCACGCTGCGAACGGGGACCTTCGCGTCGCGGCCTCCAGCGAGGAGCAGCACGGGTCGCCGCAGGCGGCTCGCCATCGCCATCGGCGACCGCGCGCCCAGTCGGCGCATCGCCGGGGCGTCGGCGATGTTCAGACCCAGGTAAGCAAACGATGCGCGGAGGCTAAGGCCGGCGTCATCGCCCTGTTCGGCCATGGCCTGATACCGGGCCACCCATGCCATGTCGGTGGGCGGAACGACGGCCACGGCGCCGCGAAACCGCTCTGGCCACAGCGTTGTCGCCAACAGGGCGGCATAGCCTCCGAACGAGGCTCCCATGATCGCCATCCGGTCGCCGTCGGCTTCTCCCCGCGCGACAAGCCATTCCGCGCTTTCCCGGATGTCGCCCAGCACCCGGCCGTCACCGAGATCGTCGCCGGCCGCCAGCATGTAGCGCTGGCCATAGCCCCGGCTCGCGCGGAACTGCGGCTCGACGACCAGATAGCCTCGCGCGGCAAGCCGGGCGGCGGTGGCACTGTAGCCGGGGGGCGAGATGCTCCACGGTCCTCCGTGAACCAGCACCACCAGCGGCCTTGGCGACCGGGCCGGACTGGCCGGGCGGGTGACATAGGCGAATATGCGCAGGCCATCCGAGGCGGCGAACGATTCCAGACGGCGAAGCGGCAAGGCCGGGGATGTGCTCGCCTTCCGATCGTGCGGCAGGGCCGGGCGCCAGGCCTCGCCGTCGTCGTCGGCGAGTTCCCAGACCATCGCCGCATCGCGGCCGTCACGCGTCCCGACCAGCCAGCGGCCCCGCGCATGACCGGCCACCCGAACCTCGCTCGCGTCCGGATGACGTCGGGCGAGCGCCGCGAGCACCCGGCGGGCGGCGGGCGCCGCCTCGACCGCTCGGCCACCGGCGTAGGGGATATGCAAAACCTGCGGCGCGCGGGTGACCGGATCGATCACGACGCCCTCGCCATCTCCCAGCACAAGCGGATCGCGGGCGACCAGCCGCGGCGGCCTGGTTCCGTTGATACGGTACAATCCATCAAGATCGGCGCCGGCCGATGTCAGCAGATAGAGCGCGCCGCGCTGATCCGCCGAGACCAGGCTGCACCGCTCCAGCGGGCGGCACCGATAGCGCATCTCCAACTGGCCAGATGGGGCCAACCGGCTGATTTCGACCTGGTTCCGCCCGACCAGGCGCAGCCAGACACTCCCGTCCTGTCCTGTGATCGCGCTGCTTACACGGCGGTCCCCGGCCCAGAGCTCTTCGGTCCGGCCACCGGGGTGCAGACGCAGGAGCGCGAAGCGGTCGGCCTGTCCGTCACCGTTGCTATCGTCTTCGACGGCGACCAGGGCGGCGGCTCGCCAGGCATCGACGCCCAGATACCGGCGGCCCGTCACACCGCCCAGCTGCGTGAGGACGCCTGACCCGGTCCTGTCGGATGTGGTCAGGGACATCAGCTTGCCAGGGGCGACAAGGAACAACCATTCGCCATCCGACGACCAGGCGAGATCGGTCGCGTCCGTGCGTCGCAGCAATCTTCTGGCGGCGCCGTCCTTTTCCGCCAGCCAGAGGCTCGAGCCTGCCGCATCGCTTTCTATCCAGGCGTGGCGGAGGCCGTCCGGGGACAGCGCGATCGCCGCGACAGGGTCCGCCGGCGTCTGGGGCCGGGGCGGGACCGGCGACGCGTCTTCGACAGCCGACGGCCCCGGCACGGTCGGGGCGGACGTGCGCATGGCGAGCCCCCCGGCCAGGAGCCCAACCAGGGCAAGGCCCGCCAGAGCCGCCCACCATCGCCAGCTCAGCATGGCGTCTTGCGCCTGTGCAGCAGCAGGAACGCGATCAGCATGGGCGGGCCAAGGAAAAGGGCCGCGATCACCCAAATGACCCGCTCACGCCGATCGGTCAGGACGCGTCCGCCGCGCCACCACGCCCCCAGCGCCGACAGGATGTGCAGCAGCAACGCCAGGGCGAGGATGCTCGAAGGCGCCGCGCGTGGCCCGGTATCCGCCATGACATTGGGGGGGGCGAACGCGCCGCGCAGAGCCGCCGCTCCGGACGTGAGAACCGGAGCGAACCAGAGGTCGGCGTGGCGCATAATGGCGGGATAGTCCGGATCCAGGGGGCGACGGAGCACCGGGGTCACGCGGGCGCCCTCGACGAGCCAGAGTTGCTGCTCGGGCTGGCTCCGTCCTTCCGCGCTGCGCTGGCCATAGGTGAAGGACACCAGGTAGCCGTCGAGCAGTTCGAGCATGTCGATCCGCACAAGCGCGCCGGGCGGCCCGGCCAGATCGACCGTGGCGAGCGGTGGCAGGTTGCGGTCGCCATGCCGCATGACCCGGCCGTCATAGACCCGCAAGGCATGGTCGGACAGGATCGCAAGCTGGTCCCAGGCGGGCTGCGGTGGCGCGATCAGCCGTTCACCCGGGGGGAGCGTTATCCGGTCGCTGAAGCGGCTCGACTGCGCCTCGTACTGGAGGATCCGGTTCCCCGCGATGATCGTCTGACCATCTCCGGCCGCCAGAGGCGGGACCGGCAGTGGCGGCGGCGACAGCTCGGGCTTCCAGGGTCTGCGGGTCGCCATGCTGGTCGCGGCATAGCGCATGGTGTCGTGGCTGAAGCTCCAGACGAGGCGGGAAACGTCATCCTCGATCGTGCTGTCACCCGGGCTTGTCAGGCTGAAGCGCGCCGTTGCGTCGCGCAGTTCCGGGACGATCGTGACGACTTCGGAAAGCCCCGCCTGTTCGGACCAGAAGCGATTCCGCTCGGAGGGCCGCGACGCGAGCCCGCTGGCCATCAGGGCGGCGCCGTCGGCGCGCATGGCCTCGACAAGGCCCCCCGCGGGCGGGACGCCGTTCAGCGGATGATTGCCAACAAGCATCAGCCCGATCTGGAGCACGAAACGCAGGGCGAACGTCCCGACGACGCCGATGGCCAGAGCCGCCACGAACGAGGTGGCCATTCTGCGCGGCAGGCGATCGGGGGCTGTCCGGTCCGGGCGAAAATCTCCGAGCGCGAGCAGGAAGGCGATCCCGGCCGCCAGCACCTGCAGGCCCGCCGCGGCCGGGCCGGAAGCCTGTGCCTGATAAAGCCAGACCAGGAGGATCGTGGCCGTGAACGCCAGTCGCGGCGGGCCAAGACGAAGGTGAACGCCGAGCAGGTATCCGGTCGCGCCCACCGCCCAGGCGGCCAGCGGGAAAAGCAGATGGCGACTCTCCACGCCTTGCCCCGCCATGACGTGATGAAACGGAAGAAGCAGGGCGACCGGAAACGCGACCGCGACGCACGTCAGGGCCAGACCGGTGAGCAGCAACGCGGCCCCGATCCGACGTGGCGCGACCGGACGATGAAGCAGGTCGATCCAGGCTGCCTGGCGGGCATAGGCGGAAACCTGGTAGAGGCCGAACGCCATCCCGAGCAGAGCCAGTACCCCCAGGTAAACCTTGTAGGCGATCGCTTGCTGCCGCAGCGGATCGGCGACCCGATCTGCGAACAGCAGCCAGCCCAGGTGCGCCATGCCGAGGACAAACGCCCAGCGGTGAAACCGCAGCCATTCCGCTCTAATGAGGCCCCACATCGCCGTCCCCCTTCAGTTCGGCGCCGCGTGGCCGGCGGACAGAAATGCGCTGACGGCCTGATCGAGGTTGACGCGCTGTTGCCTGATGGAGAGCGCGCCCGCCGCCTTGAGCCAGTCGCCAAAGCCATCGCCCTGATCGAGGACGAGGTAGTGGAACAGCCCGTCCAGGCGCCGCGCCTGCAGCAGACCCGGGATGCTCGCCGGATCTGGCCCCTTGAAGGGCATGTCGGCGATCCAGAGCCGAACCCGCTCGGTAAAGTCGTCGGGCGCGGAATAGTTCGCGAGTCTGCCACGCTCGAGAATGATCAGCGTGTCGGCAAGCCGCTCGATCTCGTCCATCTGATGCGAACAGTAGATGATCGTGGCGTCCTCGGCCTGCGCGCTGTGAATGAGCGCCTCCATGAAGGCGCGCTTGGCCACGACGTCGAGACCAAGCGTCGGCTCGTCCAGAATCAGCAATTCGGGCTGGCGGGCCAGTGCGATGGCCAGACTGAAGCCGGCGCGCTCCCCTCGCGACAGTTCGCGCACGCGGGCTGAGCGGGAGACGGCGAAATAGCCAAGCACCCTGCTCAGGACGGCTTCGTCCCAGCGAGGGTAGAGCGACCGTTGCATCGCGATGAGGGATTTGAGCCGCAGCCAGGCCGGAAGCGTATGGGCGTCGTTCACGTAGCCCACCCGACCTCGAAGCGCGGGTGTCAGGTGATGGGATGGCGAGCCAAGCAGCATCGACTCCCCGGCGTCCGGCGCCTGGAATCCCAGCACGATGCGGAACAGGGTCGACTTTCCCGCGCCGTTGGCGCCGACGATGGCATGAATGCCCGCCCTCGGGATCGCGAGGGTGAGGCTGTCCAGCGCCCGCTTCCGGCCATAGCAGTGCGTAAGCGCGCGCGTTTCGAGGACGTTGTCGGTGCGCGCCATCACGCCACCCTGCGCGCGTCGAGGTCCTGGAGCGCCGCGGTGACCGCCGCCAGGGCGATCGAGGGGGGAAGATCGACCTCCACGATGGTCGCCACGAAGGCGCCGACCGCCTCGTCCAGCCGTCGCCGCCGTTCGGTCTGTGACAGGCGCCCCTGCTGTCCCGCCACGAACATTCCCTGGCCATGCTGCCCTTGAAGCCAGCCCTCGCTCGCGAGGTCGGAATAGGCCCTCGCCACGGTATTGCTGTTGACGAGCAACTGGCCGGCCAGCGCCCGAACGCTGGGAAGCCGCGCACCGTGCGCCAGTTCGCCGGTGGTGATGGCCAGCCGGATCTGGTCGGCTATCTGCCGCACGATCGGGCGTGGGCCGCCGGGAGCGAGCACGATCGCCAAGGGAGCCACTCGAGACATGGGGCCTCACTAATTCAAAGTGTACCATGATACATAGTACACTTCTGTCGCCTCAGGGCAATCCGTCTCCGCCTCGAACGCCTCCAGGCCTTGTGGAGGCGGGGGCTTGATGTGGTCTCGATCAGTTCCCGAGAGGCGCGAAATCCGGTCCCCTTCGGCATGCGGTTGCTTTCCCCCGCGCAAGGGGCATCTACATTGTCGCGATGAGCGAACTGAAACCCGGACTGGACGGCGTGATCGCCGCGGCGAAGCAGGCGCCCGGCCGCGGGCTGCCGCCCGTGCATCTGTGGAACCCCGCCCATTGCGGCGAGATCGACATCCGTATCCGCCGGGACGGCGTCTGGTTCCACGAGGGGACGCCGATCGGCCGCGAGGCGCTGGTGCGGCTGTTCTCGACCGTGCTGCGCAAGGACCCCGACGGTTTCCACCTGGTCACGCCGGTCGAGAAGATGAGGATCGTCGTCGAGGACGCGCCGTTCATCGCCATCCGCGTCGATCGCGAGGGCGAGGCGCTGGTCTTCCAGACCAACGTCGGCGACACGGTCGAGGCCGGCCCCGACAACGCCATCCGCGTGGCGATGGATGCGAAGACAGGCGAGCCCCGGCCCTATCTGCATGTGCGGCGCGGGCTGGAGGCGCTGATCGCCCGGCCGGTGTTCTACGAGCTGGTCGAGATGGCGGCAGAGCGCGACACGCCGGACGGGCCGGTCCTTGGCGTGGAGTCCAACGGCGCCTGGTTCCCGGTCGGCCCGGCGGGGGCGCACCGGCCGTGAATCCGCACGCCTCGCCGGATGAACTGCGCGACTGGATCGCGCGGCATCTGGACCCGTTCGACGACCCGGCCGATCCGCGCCACCCGCCGCGTTCCGACTTCGACATGAACCCGGAGATGGCGCCCCCGGTGCTCGAAGCGCCCAAGCCGGCCGCCGTGCTGGTGGCCCTGGTCGAGCGCAAGGTCGGGCTGTCGGTGCTGCTGACGCGCCGCTCCGACACCCTGCGCAAGCATACGGGCCAGGTGGCCTTCCCCGGCGGCCGCATGGACCCGGGCGAATCGGTTCAGCAGGCGGCCCTGCGCGAGGCGGAGGAGGAGATCGGCCTGGGCCGCCACCACGTCGCCCTGGCCGGGTTATCGACGCCCTACCGCACCGGCACGGGCTATCTGGTGACGCCGGTGGTCGGCTTCGTGCCGCCTGACCTGCCGCTGACGCCGAACCCCGACGAGGTGGCCGACGTCTTCGAGACCCCGTTCGGCTTCCTGATGGACCCGGCCAACTACGAGCGGCGGCACTACGACATGCCCGACGGCCAGCGGCGGCACTTCTACGCCATGACCTGGGAGAACCAGCTGATCTGGGGCGCGACGGCCGGGATGCTGCGGGCGCTCTACGACCGGCTCTACGGCGCGGCCATGGCCTGAACGCGCTCAGAGACCGAAGGGACGCCAAAGAGCCGCTTTTCAGCGCCGGGCCGGCGCCCTAAGTCCTGCGCCATGTCATCGACTGAAACAATCGGCGTGCGCCCCTGGATGGAGCTCTCCGCGACGCGCGCGGTGATGGAGGCGCTTGAGGCGCGCGGCTATGCCGGCTGCGCCCGGTTCGTCGGCGGCTGCGTGCGCAACACCCTGCTGGGCCAGCCGATCGACGATGTCGATATCGCCACCACCCTGACCCCCGACCAGGTCACCGAGGCGCTGGCGACGGCCGGGATCAAGTCGGTGCCCACCGGCGTCGATCACGGCACGGTCACGGCCGTCTCCGAGGGCCGCCCCTACGAAATCACCACCCTGCGCCGCGATGTCTCCACCGACGGCCGCCGCGCCGTGGTGGCCTTCACCCAGAACTGGGAGGAGGACGCGGTGCGCCGCGACTTCCGCCTCAACGCCCTCTACGCCGATCGCGAGGGCCGGGTGTTCGACCCGACCGGCGAGGGCGTGGCCGACGCGAAGGCCGGCCGCATCGTCTTTGTCGGCGACGCGATGACGCGCATCCGCGAGGACTATCTGCGCATCCTGCGCTTCTTCCGGTTCCACGCCTGGTACGGCAAGGGCGACGCCGACCCGGCGGCGCTGGCGGCCTGCAAGGCGCTCAAGGGCATGCTGTCGGGCCGCGCGGCCGAACGCACCCAGAAGGAGCTGCTCAAGCTGCTGGCGGCGCCCGATCCGCGCGCCGCGCTGCGGCTGATGGCGGCGACCAGCGTGCTGTCGGCCGTGCTGCCGCAGGTCAAGGCGTTGGCGCGGTTCGAAAACCTCGTGGCGATCGAGTCGGAGCATTTCTTCGACATCGACCCGGAACTGCGGCTGGCCAGCCTGCTGCCTGATGATCCGAAGGTGGCCCAGGACACGGCCGAGCGGCTGCGCCTGTCGAACGCCCTGAAGGACCGGCTGGTCGCCGCCGCCGGGCGCGAGCCGCGCATCGTGTCCTGGATGAGCCCGCGCGAGACGCGCCGCACCGTCTATCGCCTGGGCGGCCGCGCCTTCGCCGACCGGGTCAGGCTGGCCTGGGCCGCTTCCGACCGTCCGGCCACGGCCAGCCAGTGGCGGGCGCTGATCCCGCTGGCCGAGACCTGGACGCCGCCGGCCTTCCCGCTGACCGGCGAGGACGTGGTCAACGCCGGCGTGCCGCGCGGGCCGCTGGTCGGGCAGGTGCTGCGCGAGATCGAGGACTGGTGGATCGACCTCGACTTCATCGACGACAAGCTGGCGGCGGTCGAGCGGCTGAAGGCCGTGGCCCAGGGGATGGCTTACTGAGCTGCAATTCGGTGACAGTTTACGAATTCGCCGGACGGTCTCCCGGCAACTGCGGTTCGGGTGCGAATTCGTAAACTGTCACCGAATTGCTACGGCCACTTCACCGCGGGCGGCATCGAGCTGAGAATCGACTCGACGTTGCCGCCGGTCTTCAGCCCGAAGGTGGTGCCGCGGTCGTAGAGCAGGTTGAACTCGACGTAGCGGCCGCGACGGATCAGCTGTTCCTCGCGTTCCTCGGCCGTCCAGGGTTCGGCCATGCGGCCGCGCACGATCGTCGGATAGATGTCGAGGAAGGCCTCGCCGACGTCCCGGGTGAAGGCGAAGTCGCGGTCCCAGTCGCCGCTGTCGTGGTGGTCGTAGAAGATGCCGCCCGTGCCGCGCGGCTCCTTGCGGTGGGCCAGATAGAAGTACTCGTCGCACCACTGCTTGTATTTGGCGTGCCAGGCGGGGTCGTGGGCGTCGCAGGCGGCCTTCATGGCCGCGTGGAAGGCGACGGTGTCCGGGAAGGCCTGGTCGCGCTGAAAGGCCAGCAGGGGCGTCAGGTCGCCGCCGCCGCCGAACCAGCCCTTCGTCGTGCAGATAAAGCGGGTGTTCATGTGCACGGCCGGCACGCGCGGGCTGGCCATGTGGGCGATCAGGCTGACGCCGGTGGCGAAGAAGCGCGGATCGTCCTGCGCGCCGGGCATATTGGCGGCCATTTCCGGGGTGAAGGTTCCGAAGACCATCGAGGTGTGGACCCCGACCTTCTCGAACAGCCGGCCGTGCATCATCGACATCACGCCGCCGCCGCCGGCCTCGCGCACCCACGGCTTGCGCTCGAACCGCCCGGCCGGTCCCGGATAGAGGTCCGCCGGCGCATCGTCCTCGAGCGCCTCGAAGGCGCTGCAAATGCGGTCGCGGAGCGATTCGAACCAGGCGCGGGCCCGGGTCTTGCGGTCTTCGAGAAGGGCTGAATCGGTCATGAACGGGCTTTTACAGCCTCTCGCCGGTGCGTCCATGCGGCGCGGATATCCATATTCCCGACATGGTCAGTTGAAATTGGGCGAGACGCGCACTAATCGGTCCTGCCACGGGGCATCACCGGGACGGGGCTCAACCCATTATGGGTCAAGCGCCGCGCGCCGGTCAGGATGCTCCGCCAGGATTTGCGAGCCGCGCCCCGTCGGCGCGACCTTTTTGAAGGGTGATCTAAAGGTGGCCCACACCGCCCCCGACGCAACGACCGCGGTCGCCGGAGACGATCCCTCCCGGCGCGACTTCATCCATATCGCCGCCATCACCGCCGCCGCCGGCGGGGGCATCGCCGCGATCTGGCCCTTCGTCGCCCAGATGAACCCGTCGGCCGACACCCTGGCCCTGGCCAGTGTCGAGTACGACCTGACCAAGATCGAGGCCGGCCAGCAGGTGACGATCAACTGGCGCGGCAAGCCGCTGTTCATCCGCAACCGCACGCCCGAGCAGATCGCGGCGGCGGTGAAGGACGACCAGGCCTCCATGAAGGACCCGCAGACGGACGCCGAACGGACCAAGCCGGGCAAGGCCCAGTGGCTGGTGCTGGTCGGCTCCTGCACCCACCTCGGCTGCGTGCCGACGGTCGGCGGCGGCGAGTACGGCGGCTGGTTCTGCCCCTGCCACGGCTCGGTCTATGACACCTCGGGCCGCATCCGGCTGGGCCCGGCGCCCCTGAACCTGGCGGTTCCCGAATACGCGTTCCTTTCCGACACCAAGGTCAAGATCGGCTGAGCGAGATGAGCGGACATTCGACCTACCAACCCAAGACCGGTTTCGAGCGCTGGCTCGACGCCCGCCTTCCGATCATCCGCCTGGGGCACGACAGCTTCGTCGATTACCCGACGCCGCGGAACCTGAACTACTGGTGGACCTTCGGCGGCATCCTGTCGCTGTGCCTGGGCGTCCAGATCATCACCGGCATCGTGCTGGCGATGCACTACACGCCCAGCGCGGCCGGCGCCTTCAACTCCGTCGAGCACATCATGCGCGACGTGAACTACGGCTGGCTGCTGCGCTACATGCACGCCAACGGGGCGTCGATGTTCTTCATCGCCGTCTACATCCACATGCTGCGCGGCGTGTACTACGGCTCCTACAAGGCCCCGCGCGAAGTGCTGTGGATCCTCGGCTGCGTCATCTACCTGATCATGATGGCCACGGCCTTCATGGGGTACGTGCTGCCCTGGGGCCAGATGAGCTTCTGGGGCGCCACGGTGATCACCAACCTGTTCAGCGCCATCCCGGTGGTCGGTCCGGCGATCACCACTTGGCTGTGGGGCGGCTTCGCGGTCGATAACTCCACGCTCAACCGCTTCTTCTCGCTGCACTACCTGCTGCCGTTCATGATCGCCGGCGTGGTGATCCTGCACGTGTGGGCGCTGCATGTGGTCGGCCAGAACAACCCGACCGGCATCGATCCCAAGTCGAAGTCCGACACCCTGCCCTTCACCCCGTACGCGACGGTGAAGGACGGCTTCGCGATGAGCCTGTTCCTGATCCTCTTCGCGGTGTTCATCTTCTACATGCCCGACTCCCTGGGCCACCCGGACAACTACACGCCGGCCAACCCGATGGTCACGCCGCCGCACATCGTGCCCGAATGGTACTTCCTGCCGTTCTACGCGATCCTGCGCGCCGTCCCGGACAAGCTGATGGGCGTGCTGGCCATGTTCGGCGCCATCGCCTGCATCTTCGCCCTGCCCTGGCTCGACACCTCCAAGGTCAAGTCGATGCGCTACCGCCCGCAGGCCAGGATCTATTTCTTCTTCTTCCTGGTCGCCTGCGTGATCCTCGGCTTCTGCGGCGCCAAGCTGCCGGACGCCCAGGTGATCCCCGGGCTGACGACGGTGTTCGTCATCGACTACGATCTCAACACCTTCGTCTGGCTGTCGCGCCTCTCCACCCTCTACTATTTCGCCTATTTCCTGGTGGTGATGCCGGTGCTGGGTCTGACCGAGAAGCCGCTGCCTACGCCTGAAACCATCTCCTCGCCGGTTCTCGGCGTCGAAACGAAGGACTGAGCCCCGATGCTGCGCAAAGTCACCCTGCTCGCGGCGGCGCTGGTTCTGGTCGGCGGCCCCGCCCTCGCCGCCGCCAAGGTCCGCGAGCCCAACGAGATCGCCTTCAGCTTCGAAGGTCCGTTCGGCCGCTACGACCAGGCCCAGCTCCAGCGGGGCTACAAGGTCTATCGCGAGGTCTGTTCGGCCTGCCACAGCATGAACCTGGTGGCGTTCCGGAACCTCGGCGACGCCGGCGGCCCGTTCTTCGATCCGAAGTATCCGAACCCCAACGACAATCCGGTCGTCAAGGCGCTGGCCGCCGACACCCAGATCGGCGACATCGACGGCGAAACGGGTGACGCCATCAAGCGTCCTGGCATCCCCGCGGACAAGTTCCCCGCGCCGTTCGCCAACGACGCGGCGGCCAAGGCCAGCAACGGCGGCGTCGCGCCGCCCGACCTGTCGCTGATCGCCAAGGCGCGCGAAGGCGGCCCGGCCTACATCGCCTCGCTGATCGCCGGCTTCGGGACGCCGCCGGCCGGCCTGACCGTGCCCGCGGGCCTGAACTACAATCCCTATTTCCCGGGCGACGTCTCGGCCAACTGGACCGGCGACCACGCCCACACTCCTCCCGGCGGTTTCATCGCCATGGCCCCGCCGCTGACGGCGGACCAGGTCACCTTCGACGACGGCACGAAATCCACCATCAAGCAGCAGGCCGAGGACGTGGCCGCCTTCCTGATGTGGACCGCCGAGCCGAAGATGGAGGAGCGCAAGCACATGGGCTTCTCGGTGCTGATCTTCCTGATCCTGTTCTCGGGACTGCTCTACGCCAGCTACCGCCGGGTGTGGCGGGACGAGAGCCACTAACCAGACGCTGTCGCCGTCGAACCGTTGAAAGGCCCGGGATCGCTCCCGGGCCTTTTTTCATTCCGGGGTCCGCCGCACGGCCGCGACCAGCTGTCCCCTGGGACTGATTGTCCGGCCCCCTCGGCGCGATCCGGGACGGACTATCCAGTCCCAAGGGACAGGAAAGCCCGCCCCGGCGTTAAACCTCGCCCGTGATCAGCCGGCCCCGTTGGCCTCGAATAGCGCCACCGTCCGCTGGCGCGACAGCTCGGCGTCGGCCAGGTCCGACTCCGGTCGACCGTCGTTGTTGAAGCCGTGGCCCGAGGCCTCGTAGATCCACACCGGGACCTCCGGATGGGCAGCCTGGACCTTCGCCCTCACCGCGTCGCAGGGGATATGGCCGTCCCTGCGGCCCAGATGCAGCTCCACGGGGCAGGAGAGGGGCAGGGCGGCCATCCCGGCCACCTGGCCGCCGTAGTAGCTGGAGCCGGCGCTGAGGCCCGTGCAGCGCGACGCCGCCAGCCAGACCATGGTCCCGCCGTAGCAATAGCCGACGATGAACACCGGCCCGCGCGGCTTGAGGAAGTCGATACAGGCCTGGATGTCGCTCATAGCGTTGTCCGGGCCGTTGGTGGTGGCCAGTTTGACCGCGTTCTGGAACGCCGCCGCGTCGTCATGTTCGGCGACAAAGCCCGGTTCCTGCCGGTCGAACATCGACGGAGCCAGCACCTCGTAGCCCCGGGCCTCCCAGCGCGCGACGTCCTCGTGGACGTATTTGTCGAGGCCGAAGATCTCCTGGATGACGATCACCCCGCCCTTGCGCGGCCCGTTCGGCTGGCCGTGCAGCGCGGCGAAGGCGAAGCCGTCGTGGCCGGAGGTGATGTGGATCATGTCGGCCATGGGGGGCTCGGCGGTTAGTGGGGTTTGAAGGCGGCGCAGGTTCGCGGCGTTTTCGGCCCACCGCGGGGGGAGCCGAAGAAAAAGCCGCTGAAATGCAGCAGGCCGTCGTCACCAGTGCTGGCCTTGCCGTCCAGGTCGGCATCGGCGGGGACGTGATTGCCTCCGGTCGGCTTGAGCACGATGGCGCCGGTCGCCGGGTCGAAGCTGTAATCGCCCCAATAGTCGATGTATCGCTCGAACGGCATCCAGGTGACTTCGAACTTGCCGCCGTCGATGAAGTGCAGTTCGCGCAGGAGCGGCTCGCCGGCCGGGCAGTCGGCGTCGCCGACCTCGCTCCAGTAGCCGGTGAGTACGACGGCCTCCCTGGCGACGACGGTGAAATCAACGGCGGCGGTCTTGCCGTCGAATTCGGCGGTCAGTCTGACCTGCGTCCCGGGAACGGCCTTGTCGGCGATGATCAGCCTGCTGTGGTCGGCCGAAAGGGTCGCGGCCGCCGGGACGGACAGTTTCCAGTGCTTCAGGCAGGCAAGGGGCAGGGGGCCGCCCCAGGGGTTGTTCGGGCCGATCCCTACGGCCTGCACCTTCAGTTCCGCGCCCTGCCGCGTGATCTCCGGCGTGACGAACAGGCGGTAGGCGTCGCCCTTGGCGTCCCGGCAGGCCTCCGCCAGCGCGGCGCCGGTCAGGGGCGGCGTCTCCGCCAGCGCGGCGCGCGGCAGGGCGAGGCTCAGGACGGCGGCGAGGGCGAGCAGGGTCGGGCGCATCAAGGGCATTGCCCATTCTGGCAGACGATCTGGCGGAGCCGCAACCGCCGCCTCAAGCCAGCGGCGGCACGATCTGGCTCATCACCGCGCCGATCTCGTCATGCAGCACCAGGTCGGCATAGCGGTCCATGTCGGTCGCCTCGCGGTTGACGATCGCCAGCATGGCCCCGTTGCGCTTGGCCAGCAGCGGAAAGCCCGCCGCCGGAAACACCACCAGCGACGAGCCCAGCACCAGGAACAGATCGCAGGCCAGGGTCGCCTCCTCGGCCCGCTCCATCTGGTCCTGGGGCATCGGCTGGCCGAACGAGATGGTCGCGGTCTTGACGATGCCGCCGCACGACCGGCAGGCGGGGATCTCGCCGCGCTCGACGAACGCCGGCCTCAGGCGATGCAGTTCGTGCCGCAGGGCGCAGCTGAGGCAGGTGGCGTAGCTGGCGTTGCCGTGCAGCTCGACGATCCGCTCGTCGGGAATGCCGCTGTCCTGGTGCAGGTTGTCGATGTTCTGGGTGATGACGGTCATCACCTTGCCCATGGCGACCATCCGGGCGACCGCGTCATGGCCGGCGTTGGGCGCGCGGCCGACCCAGCCGGCCGAGCCGTTGAACACGCGGGTCCAGGCCTCGCGGCGCATGTCCTCGTGGGCGACGAAGTCCTGGAACTGGATCGGCTTGATCTTCGACCAGACCCCGCCGGGACTGCGAAAGTCGGGGATGCCGGACTCGGTCGACATGCCCGCGCCGGTGAACACCACCATCCGGCGGGCGTCCTCGATCATCCGGGCCAGTTCCGCGCGCCGGCTCATCAGGGCGCGAAGCTCGACCGGGCCTTCACGCCCCAGTGGCCGTCCTCGCGGGTCACGACATAGATCGAGTCGAACCCGCCGATAACGCTGCCGTCCGCCCGGAAACGGCTGAAGCGGGTGTCGAAATGCACCTTGTCGGCGCCCGCGTGGATCACCTCGCGGCGCTCCCAGGCCGAATGATGCCAGTCGGAGAGGGCGCCCTGATCGAACATGCCGGGCTGGTGATAGCCCGGCTGGATGATGGTCATGGTGTTCGAGGCGAAACGCACGCTGGGGAAGTTGAAGGTCTTCTCCCAGGCGGCCAGGTCCCGCGCGTTGAACGCCGCCATGAAGGCGTCCAGCACACCCTGCGCGGCGGCGATGGCGTCGGCATGATCGATCATGCGGTCAGTCTAGTATGGTCCAGCGATCCGTCTCCAGCCCGCATTCGCCGTATCCACGCGCGTTGACACTATCCTTCCAGAAGCGTCTCGGTCACCGCAAGACCGGCGAGCAGATCGGCCAGGGCCTCCGCGGACAGGCGTTCGATCGCGGCGGTCAGGGGCGCGATGCGCCTGGACTGACCCTCGGCCAGAAGGCGCCGTCCTTCCGGGGTCGGGGCGAGCCAGACCACCCGACCGTCATCGGGATCGGCCTGGCGTTCGACCAGCCCACGCGCCTGGAGCTCGCCGGCCAGCCGGGTGATGGTCGGCCGGCTGACCTCCTCCAGCCTCGCGAGGTCAGACATCCGGATGCGCCCGCTATGAACCACGACGCTAATGGCCGAGGCCTGAGGACCGCTCAGTTGGGCGGCCGCATCGACCGCTCGCAGCCAGCGGGTCAGACGCATGCTCGCGAGGGTCAGGCGGTCGGCGAGTTCGGCGGCGGGAGGGATCATTGACGCATTCGCAATAGTTAGTTTATGAAACTAACCATAAGGGACGGTGGATGCGATGACAAGAAACCAGGTGGCAGGTTGTCTGGGTGTAGCGGCGGGGGTTGGGTTTCCGATCCTGCTGATCGTATTCGCCGCTCTCGACCCATCCTATGACCACGGCACAAAGGCGATCAGCGAGCTGGGCGCTGTCGGGGCGGCCAATCCCCTGGCCTGGAATCTGACCGGGTTTCTGGGTGTCGGGCTATTGCTGGCCGGATTCGGCTGGGGCTTGGGCCGAAGCGTCGCGGACCGGTTCACCGGGGCGATGGCGATGCTGTTTGGCCTGGCCTTTGCGGCGACGGCAATTCCTGCCGACATGGAAAACCTCAGGTCGACCGGGTCAATCGCCCATATTGTCGCCTCGCAGCTGGTTTTCCTGTTCTGGCTTCTCGGCCTGGGCCGTCTGATGTTTGTCAGGGGCGCCGGCAGCGTCCTGAGGGTCCTGGCCGTCTTCGGCCTGCTGCTGGCGGCCGGGTCGATCGTGTTGCGCGGCTCGGACCTCGTCTCGCAGGCCTGGAGCCAGAGGGCAGCCTTCGCCGTCGTGTTTAGTTGGGTTCTTGCGACCGGTCTCGTCCTCTGGCGCCGGCCGGCCGCCTGACCGCCAGGATCACACGTTGAACCGGAAGTGCATCACGTCGCCGTCCTTGACGACATACTCCTTGCCCTCGGAGCGCATCCTGCCGGCGTCCTTGGCGCCCTGTTCGCCCTTGAACGCCACGAAGTCGTCGAAGCCGATGGTCTCGGCGCGGATGAAGCCCTTTTCGAAGTCGTTGTGGATCACGCCGGCCGCCTGGGGCGCCGTGCAGCCGATCTCGATGGTCCAGGACCGGGCTTCCTTGGGGCCGACGGTGAAGTAGCTCTGCAGGCCCAGCAGCGCGTAGGCCTCGCGGATCAGGCGGTTGAGGCCGGGCTCGTGCAGGCCCAGCGTCTCGAGGAACTCGGCCCGTTCGGCCGGATCGAGCAGGGCGATCTCGCTCTCGATCTGGGCCGAGATGACCACGCTCTTGGCGTTGTCGGCCTTCGCCCGTTCGGCGACCTTGTCGGAGAAGGCGTTGCCCTTGTCGGCCGAGGCCTCGTCGACGTTGCAGACATAGAGCGCCGGCAGCGAGGTCAGCAGCTGCAGCATGTGCCAGGCCTTGTAGTCTTCCGGCGCGACCTTGGCGGCGCGGGCCGGGCGGCCGTTGCTCAGCTGTTCGAGGGCCAGCTTGACCAGGCGCAGCGTCTCGGCGCTGTCCTTGTCCTGGCGGGCGCGCTTCTCGAGATTGGGCACGCGCTTTTCGAGGCTTTCGAGGTCGGCCAGCATCAGCTCGGTCTCGATGATGTCCAGGTCCGACAACGGGTCGATGCGGCCCTCGACATGGGTGATGTCGGTATCCTCGAAGCAGCGGGCCACGAAGGCCACGGCGTCGCAGTCGCGGATGTTGGCCAGGAACTGGTTGCCCAGGCCTTCGCCCTTCGATGCGCCGCGCACCAGGCCGGCGATGTCGACGAAGTTGATCCGCGAGGGGATGATCTCCTTGGACCCGACGATGCTCGCCAGCACCTCCAGCCGCGGCTCGGGCACGGCCACGTCGCCGGTGTTCGGCTCGATGGTGCAGAACGGATAGTTGGCGGCCTGGGCGGACGCCGTCTGGGTCAGGGCGTTGAACAGGGTCGACTTGCCCACGTTGGGCAGGCCGACGATCGCGACTTTAAGGGCCATGGAATTCTCGAACGAAGGGGTGGCGCGCGACCTACCACACATGTGTCCAACGGCGAAACCGGGCGGGCCTTCGGGCTCAGCCTCCGACCGGATCGGGACCCATGAAGGCGATGATCCTGGCGGCAAAGTCGGCGGGCTGCTCGACATACATGAAGTGGCCAGCGGACGGGACGACCATCAGCCTGCCATTCTGGACCCCTTTCGCGACCTCGGCGGCCTGGACGCGGACGGCGCGCATGTCGGACGCGCCGACCAGCACCAGGGTGGGCGCGCGGATTTCGCCAAGTCTCGGCCGGGCGAGGAGGGTAAAACGCTCGGCCGAGCCAGCCGTTATATTGCCGGGACTGGCTCGGAGCCAGGCGGACACCCGGGCGCGGGCCTCGTCGGCATCCCGCGTCAGGATGTAGGGGTCTCTCACGGCCTGATCGAGAAGCCCGGCCCGGAACAACGCCAGCAGGGTGAGGTTGCGGATGGTGAATCCGAGGGTCGGCCTGAACCCGGCGACCCAGGGTCCGGCCAGCACCAGCCGATCGACCGACTCCGGATGGGTAAGCGCGAAGTCCACCGCGAGTCCGCCGCCGGACGATGCGCCGACGAAGGTGGCGTGGGTGACGCCCTGGGCCTTCAGCACCGCCTCCAAATCACGCACCGGGGCGTAAGGTCCGGTGGCTGGAGCTGAGGCGCCATAGCCGCGCCGATCATAGCGGATGACTCGAAACCGTTCGCAGAGCTGGGGCCAGACGGCGTCATAGGCGGCTGAATGGAGGATGCCGTCATGCAGCAGCACGATCGTGCGCGGTCCCGTACCGCAAGTCTCGACCGACAGCCGGCCGCCCGGGACATCCATCATATCGGCTCGCGCCGGGATCGCTCCGCTCCAGAACAGCAGGCACAGGGTCGCGATCACCCGGGCGGGCGTGAATGGCAGGCGCATGGGGGTCTCCGGTCTAGAAGGTGGTCAGCCGGCGCGGCGCAAGGCCTCGACGCCGTCCTCGGGCACGTATTCGAGAAGGTCTGCCGGCTGGCAGTCGAGGGTTCGGCAGATGGCGTCGAGGGTCGACAGCCGCAGGCCCCTGACCTTGCCGGACTTGAGCAGCGAAAGATTGGCCTCGGTGATGCCGATCAGCCGGGCCAGGGTGTTGGAACGCATCTTGCGCCGGGCCAGCATCACATCGAGGCGCAGGATGATGGGCATCAGACGAACGCCTTCCGGTCTTCCTCGATCTCATGACCGACCGCCATTACCTGGGCGATGACGAAGACCAGCAGGCCGAGCACCAGGGCCTGGACGCTCGACAGGTGCATCCAGACCTTGTCGATTTCGTAGCCCGTGGCGGCCAGCACCAGGTGGCAGACGAACGGGCTGACCGCGTAGGCGCACAGCCAGGCGCCGATGTGGGCCAGCCGCCGGCCGTTGCGACGCCCGAAGACCTCGCCCCTGGCGTACAGGTCGAACAGCCCGCGCAGATGCCAGAAGATCATCAGGCTGGGCGCGATGCGCACGGCGCCGATAGCGGCATAGACCAGCCGGTGAGGGAGGGTCAGCGTATGGAAGGCCACCGAGTCCGGCGATCCTTGGCCAATCCAGACCGCGCCCGCGCCGATGCGATAGTTCTCGCCGCCATAGAAGACGATGCCTGCGATGAGGATCGCCGCAACCAGGCCTACAACGACGATCAAGCCCGTAAACAGCCACGACAGGGCGCGACTGCCGAGCCGGAGCCGCCGAAGCTGGGGCGGCGTTGGCGGTGTATCGGCGACGGGAAACTGGACGACGGCGGACATGCGCACCTCTCGCCGTCAAGACTTCAACAGAAAAAACTTTCTGTCAAACGATAAGGATATGCCGAACGTCGGGCCAAAGCTCCCTCGGCTTCGTCACGGCGACCAACCTCGCGAGGCCGGCCGTCAATCACTGTCGCTCGCCTGTTTGCGCGGGTCGGCCTTGGCCGCCGGGGCCAGGCGCATGACTTCGGCCTGGTAGCGGTCGTCGTCGCCGGCGGCGGCGAAGGGCAGGGCGTCGGCCAGGGCCTCGAGCAGCGGGTCGAGCCAGACCTTGTCGACCTTGTGGAAGTCGCCGAGCACGTAGTGCATCACCGCGTCCTTGTCGCCCGGATGGCCGACGCCGATGCGGGCGCGGCGGAAGTCGGCGCCGACCTGGGCCGTGACCGAGCGGATGCCGTTGTTGCCCGCGGCCCCGCCGCCGGTCTTCATGCGGAAGCGCCCGGGCGCGAGGTCGATCTCGTCATGGAAGACGATCACATCGGCGGGCGTGAGCTTGAAGAAGCGCACCGCCTCGCCGACCGCGCGGCCGCTCTCGTTGTAGAAGGTCTGCGGCTTGAGCAGCAGCAGCCTGACCGGGCCGTCGGGGGTTTCCACCTGGCCTTCGCAGGCCAGCCCCTGGAAGCGCGCGCGCCAGGGGGCGGTGGCCCAGCGGCGGGCGATGGCGTCCATGGCCAGGAAGCCGACGTTGTGGCGGTTCTTCTCGTACTTGCCCCCGGGATTGCCCTGGCCGGCGAGGATCAGCGTCATGTCGATCTCCCTGCGGCGGTTGCGGGCGGGGGCTCAAACGAAAACGGGCGAGCCTAGGCCCGCCCGTTCCCGGATAACATTGCGAGACCGATCAGGCTTCCGCTTCGCCTTCGGCCGCTTCGGCGGCTTCGGACATGCCGGCCGAGGAGACCTTCAGGGTGGCCAGCACGAAGTCGCGGTCGCCCAGGACCGGGGTGACGCCCTTGGGCAGGGCGATGTCGCTGATGCGGATCGTGTCGCCCAGCTCCTTGGTCGACAGATCGACGACGAGCTCCTCGGGAATGGCGTCGGCCGGGCAGTTCAGCTCCACGTCGTGGCGCACGACTTCCAGCGAGCCGCCCTGTTTCAGGCCGGGGCAGACGTCCTGGTTCTTGAAGTGAACCGGGATGGCGATGCGGACCGTGGAGCCCTCTTCGACGCGCAGCAGGTCGAAGTGCACCGGCTCGTCCGTCACCGGATGGAACTGGATGTCCTTGGCGATGACCGGCTGGCTCTCGGCGCCGTACTTCAGCGTCACCAGGTGGCCGTGCAGCTGACCGGTCTGGAGCGACTTGCGGAACTCGTTGGCCTTCACCGAGATGGCCACGGGACCCTTCGGGCCGCCGTAGAGCACGCCCGGCACCTTGCCGGCGCGGCGGGCTTCGCGGGCGCCGCCCGTGCCGGTGCGGTCGCGGACTTCGACGTTGAGGACGATCTCGGCCATGGTCTTACGGCTCTCAAAACGAAGTCGCCGCGGCAGAAAGACTCCGCGCGGCGACGGTCGGTGAATTCAGGGTGGGGCTCGATACACGTTTTCAGCGGACGGCGCAACGCCGCCCGCGGAGAGTCTTAACGGCGCACGGCCGGCTTCTTGGGCGACCTGGCCGCGGCGGTGGTCCTGCGGGCGGGCGCGGGGGCCACGACGGGCCGGATCGGCTCGGGCGGCATGGTCGCGCCGGACCATTTGACCACACAGGCGCCGGTGTCGATCAGGATGTGCTGGCCCATGCAGAAGATATCCTCGTAGTGCGGCTTGGACACGGCCAGGCACTGGTAGAGGTTCAGCTTGGCCATGTTCAGGCAGTAGGCGGCGTTGGGCTCGGCCGACAGGGTGGTGATGGCCGCCAGGTTGGCGTCGCCGGCCTCGCCGATGGCCGCCAGGGCCGCCAGGGTCAGGCCGCGCACGACCAGCGGCGACCAGGGCGGCGGGGCGCTGACGGCCGTCAGGCCCAGCGGCGTGGCCGCCATCGGGCCGGTGCTGGCCTGCTGCATCAGCATCACATCGGCCGCGTCGCCCATCATCGGCGTGGCCGACAGCGACTTGGCGGCGATCAGCCGGCCGTCGCGGTCGGTCACCGAGGCCTTGGACCAGGCGCTGTGCTGGACGTCATAGGCGGCCTGCTTCACGGCGCGGCCGTTGACCACCATGCGCTGGCCCTCGGCGCCGAGGGCCTGCAGGATCAGGCCGGCGGCGCTTTCGGCCCCCGGCAGGATGGTGGCCATGTTGGGGTTCGAGATCAGCTGGTCGCGCATGGCGATGCGCTGGGCCGGATCGGCGGCCACCTTGCGCAGCTCGGCCACGAAGGTCGGATCCTGCAGCGCGACGATGGCGGCCCAGGCCACGGCCCCGCGCAGGAACTGCTTGGGTTCGTAGGCGGCGGCCGTGCGCAGCGAGACCTGGATGTCGTCGCCGCTCTTGAAGGCCGGCGAAATGGCGTTGGCCCGGGCCATGTAGCCGCGCCAGGCGCTGGCTTCCTGGATCAGGCTCGGCGCCAGGGTGATCGGCGGCGGCGGGGGCGGGGGCGGCGGCGTGTAGGGCGCGGGACCGTCGGGCGCGCAGCCGGCCAGGGCGGCGGCGAAGGCGAGGGCGACAAGCGCCGGCGCGAAACGCGCGGAAACGTGAGATTTCATGGAACGCAGCTTCCCCGTCACAGCCCGATGAAGTCAATACAGCGCGCGCGAGCGGCGAGAATGTGACGCAGGGGGTTTAAGGGGGCATTTACGATGGTGGCCGGCGGAGGACGGCCGGGGTCTAGCCCCTAGTCCCTAGTCGCTAGTCCCTTCTTGCTACGCCTCAGTCGAACAGCTTCGACACCGACTCCTCATTGGCGATGCGGCGGATGGCCTCGCCGATCAGCGGGGCGCAGGAGACGGCGCGGATTTTCTCGCAGGCCTTGACCGGGTCCGACAGCTCGATCGAGTCGGTGACCACCAGCTCCTTGAGCACCGAGGCGGTCACCCGGTCGGCGGCGGCGCCCGACAGCACCCCGTGGGTGACATAGGCGCTGACCTCGGTCGCGCCGTGCTCGCTCAGCGCCTTGGCCGCGTTGCACAGGGTGCCGGCGGAATCGACGATGTCGTCGAACAGGATGCAGCGGCGGCCGGACACCTCGCCGATGATGTTCATCACCTCGCTCTGGCCGGGGCCCGAGCGGCGCTTGTCGACGATCGCCAGGTCGGCGTTGATGCGGTTGGCCAGGGCCCGGGCGCGGACCACGCCGCCGACGTCGGGCGAGACGATCAACAGATCGTCGGTCTTGCCATAGCGGGCGCGGATGTCCTGGGCCAGCAGGGGCACCGGCAGCAGGTTGTCGGTGGGGATGTCGAAGAAGCCCTGGATCTGGCCGGCGTGCAGATCCATGGTCAGCACCCGGTCGGCCCCGGCCCGGGTGATCAGATTGGCCACCAGCTTGGCCGAGATCGGCGTGCGGCCGCCGGTCTTGCGGTCCTGCCGGGCGTAGCCGAAATAGGGCATCACGGCGGTGATCCGCCGCCCCGACGCGCGCTTGAGCGCGTCGATGCAGATCAACAGCTCCATCAGATTGTCGTTGGCCGGATAGCTGGTCGACTGGATGACGAACACGTCCTCGCCGCGCACGTTCTCGTCGATCGTGACAAACACCTCGTTGTCGGCGAACCGCCGCACCTGGGCCTTGGTCAGCGGGATGTCGAGGTACTCGGCGATATGGGTCGCGAGCGTGCGGTTTGAGTTGCCGGCAAGCAGCTTCATATCGACGACTCTTCGCGCTGGGAACGTTGGGCGGCTTCTAGCAGGGGAGGCGGACGGGGCAAGGCGGATTCGCCCCTCGGGGGGCGCGGATTGTCGCGGGAATCCGCACGCGCTCCCCGAAACAGGGGGCAACAGGGGAAATTCGTCCCGGTGCGGCGGGTTCGGGCCGGCAGCGGGGACTGCTTCGCCCGCAGGGCGTAGCTGTCCCTGTGTTCCGGGCGCTGGCGGGGACAGCTACGCTTCGCGAAGCAGTCCCTGGGCGGTGTTGAAGCGCGTTCATACCGACAGGATAACCCCGCCCTGAGCGGCGGGAGCTCATGGCCCGCATTTTAAGCGCGGGAGTCTCGCGTTTGTCCCGCCTTGTCCCGGGATTATTGGTCTCGGGAGTCCCTGTGGAAATATCGAAAAAGTAGCATAATATGCTGGTGCCACCTAGGCGAGGCGCGGGAATTGATCCCTATAACGTTATGCGGTATAGGAGGGGTCGTTGATCCGGACGTTTGCGGACCGTGAAACCGAGCGGCTCTGGGCCGGCGAGGCGCCGCGGCGTCTGCCGCGGGACATCTGGCGGGCGGCGCTGCGCAAGCTGACGGCGCTCAACGGGGCCGGCGCGCTGGAGGACCTGCGGTCGCCGCCGGGCAACCGGCTGGAAGCCTTGGCGGGCGACCGGCGCGGCCAGCATTCGGTGCGGGTCAACGATCAGTGGCGGATTTGCTTCCGCTGGCGGGATGGAGACGCCCACGATGTCGAAATCTGTGACTATCATTGAGGACGACGACCTGCTCGCGCCGGTCACGCCGGGGGAAATCCTGCTCGAGGACTTCCTCAAGCCGCTGGGCATGAGCCAGAACGCCATGGCCCGGCTCATCGGCGTGCCGCCCCGGCGGATCAACGAGATCGTGCTCGGCAAACGCGCCATCACCGCCGACACCGACCTGCGCCTGACCCGCTACTGGGGCCTGACCGAGGGCTTCTTCCTGCGCCTGCAGAACAGCCACGACCTGATGGAACAGCGGCGCAAGATGGGCCCCGAGCTGGAGAAGATTGTCCCCCGGGCGGCGTAGGCGCCTTCCTTCTCCCCTTGCGGGAGAAGGTGTCAGGCGCAGCCTGACGGATGGGGGGTCTCTCAAATCTCGCCGGCGCGTGGGACGGCGATGGCCGCCCGGATCGCGTCCAGCACCCGCTCCGGCCACATCTCGACCTCGGCGTTAGGGAACCGCAGCACGCGAAACCCTTGGCCGGCCAGCCAGGCATCGCGCTCCGCGTCATGCAGGCTATCGACGTGTGTGGGCCCGTCGGCTTCCACGATCAGGCGATGCCGCAGGCACAGGAAATCGACGATGTATTTCCCGATGGGAACCTGGCGCCGAAACTTGAGACCTTCCAGCCGCCGGTCGCGAAGCAGCTTCCATAGCCGCCGCTCATTCATCGTCGGCTCGCGCCGCATCCGCCTGGCGAAGGCGAGGTTGCTCACATTGCCCGTCATAAGCGCACCCTATCCCTTCTCCCCTTGCGGGAGAAGGTGGCCCGCGAAGCGGGTCGGATGAGGGGTCGAAGACCCGGTCCGCTCCGGAAAAATGGAAACGCCAACCCGACCGGCCGGCGCGACCCCTCATCCGTCGGCTACGCCGACACCTTCTCCCGCAAGGGGAGAAGGGAAGGGCGGGGTGGGCGCTATTCACCGCTCCCCCACTCGCCCCCTTCATGCCCCCGATGGCGATCAACCCCGTTTGAGCCGCACGCCAGGTCCAAGCGCGCGCTCGTCATCGGCGTCCAGGAACACGACGCCGGCGTTCTCCAGAGCGCGCCGCACGGCTTCGACATTGGCGGCCGAGCTGCGGCCTGGGCCAAGCTGGCTCTCCATCCGCACTATGGTTGGCAGCGACAACCCCGACGCCTTCGCCAGAGCCGGCTGACTCCAACCCAGCAACGCTCGCGCCGCCCGAATTTGCGTCGATGTCAGCATGTCATGATAATTTTATAATCGCAAAAGATGATTTCATGTTGACGCCTCGCCGCCTTCGTACGATGATAAAGTTATCATAGGTGATTAGAAGGTCTTGGTCATGGGCTCGCGTCGAAAGACGGGCGTCGAGAGCGCGCGCCTGCCTGGGTTCTCCAGGCGCGCGGTCATCGCGGCAACACCGGTTGCGGCGTTCGGCGCCGTGAAACCCGCCGCGGCGTCGGCCGCCCCGGATGCCTGCGCCAGGCATTGTGCGCGTTGGCTTGCGATCGACACCAGGATTGAGCGCCTTCAGACCCGTTGGGCGAGGTTGGAGAGCTGGCTTGCGAAGGAACACGCCTGGCTCCTGCTCAGCCGCGCCGAGCAGCAGGCGTCGCCCTGGGCCAAAGCGCTCGGCGACATCGACGGCTGCCTGGACGTGCTGTTCGAGCGCCGGCGCATCCTGTTGGAGTCCCTTCCGACATGCGGCTCGGCGAGCATGGATTCGGTCATCGCCAGATTGACCGTGGCGGAGCGCCTGGTCTGGCCCGATGACCATCCCGAAGCCCACGCGCTGATCGCGGGCTCACGCCAGGATCTTGTCGTCATCTCACGCCGGCTCGTCCGGCACGCTGGCCTGCATGAGATGAAGGGTGGGGTGTGGGTTACGCCACCACCCCACCTCCGTCATCGTCGGACTTGTTCCGACGACCCATGGTCTCGGCGCCGGCAGGTGGTCCTTCGCAAACGCTGTCGCCCTTCCGGTCAGACCGCGTGCTTGGGTCGTCGGAACAAGTCCGACGATGACGGATGGGGGAGGGAGCTGCGTGTCCGCGGACCAACCTGACCCGTCCGGCACGCTGGCCTGCATGAGATGAAGGGCGGGGTGTGGGCGCTGTTCGCCGCCACCCCACTCCCGTCATCGTCGGACTTGTTCCGACGACCCATGATCTCGGCGCCGGGAGGTGGTCCCTCGGAGATGCTGGCGTCCTTCCAGTCAGACCGTGTGCATGGGTCGTCGGAACAAGTCCGACGATGACGGCGGTGGAGAACACTTGCAACCAAGAGGACTGGGCGTAGCGTTGCGGTGCTCGGAACTGGAGACTGACGCTATGTTCGCCGGCCCAACCGCCGCCTTGGTGTTGATGTTAGCGCCGGCGCCATTGCTCGAACTTGATATTGCGCCCGGCTATTCGGGGCGTTGCACCGCTCGTCTAAAGATCGTCCGGGTCGAGGTAGACGGAACTCTGGCGCTCGGAGGCGTGGCGGTAGAGCGAACTCAGCTCGTGCGGGCCCTCGGCCCCAGATCGGGCAACGAGTGCGACCGAGTTATCATTACCGCAGACGACAGCGCCCCGTATGGCGATGTCTACAGCCTGATTTCTATGCTGCGCGCTGCTGGCTTTAGTCGGATAGCGCTGGTCGATCGACCGTGGGAAGACGCCCCCTAAGCCACCTTCACCCGCGCCGCTGACTCCGGCAAATCCTCCCCAAACGCCCGCTGATAAAACTCCGCCACCGTCGGCCGCTCCAGTTCGTCGCACTTGTTCAGGAACGTCATCCGGAACGCCAGGGCCAGGTCGCCGCCGAAGATGTCGGCGTTCTGGGCCCAGGTGATGACCGTGCGCGGGCTCATGACCGTGGAGATGTCGCCGTTCATGAAGGCGTTGCGGGTCATGTCGGCGACGCGGACCATGGCGGCCAGCTTGCGGCGGCCTTCGGGCGTGGCGTAGCCGGGGTTCTTGGCCAGCACGATCTCGGCCTCGGCGTCGTGCTCGAGGTAGTTGAGCGTGGTGACGATGTTCCAGCGGTCCATCTGGCCCTGATTGATCTGCTGGGTGCCGTGATAGAGGCCCGTGGTGTCGCCCAGACCGATGGTGTTGGTGGTCGAGAACAGCCGGAAATAGGGGTTGGCGCGGATCACGCGGTTCTGGTCCAGCAGCGTCAGCTTGCCGCCGGCCTCCAGCACGCGCTGGATGACGAACATCACGTCCGGACGGCCGGCGTCGTATTCGTCGAACACCAGGGCCATCGGCCGCTGCAGGCACCAGGGCAGGATGCCTTCGCGGAATTCGGTGATCTGCTTGCCGTCCTTCAGGACGATGGCGTCCTTGCCGACCAGGTCGATGCGGCTGACGTGGCTGTCGAGGTTGACCCGCACCATCGGCCAGTTCAGCCGGGCGCAGACCTGCTCGATGTGGGTCGACTTGCCCGTGCCGTGATAGCCCTGGATCATCACCCGGCGGTCGAAGGCCAGGCC
>JAUSMJ010000072.1 GCA_030645575.1 Caulobacter sp.
GGCCTGCTGTCGGAGCCGATGACGAGGCTGGGCTTCGCCGTCACCGGCGTCGACGCCTCGGAACGCAACATCGGCACGGCCTCGACCCACGCGGCCGAACAGGGCCTGGCCATCGATTACCGCTGCGCCACGGCCGAGCAGCTGCTGGCCGAGGGGACCGCGCCCTTCGACGTGATCCTCAACATGGAGGTCATCGAGCACGTGGCCGATCCGGGCGCCTATCTGCGCAGCTGCGCCCAGCTGCTGGCGCCGGGGGGGATCATGATCGTCGCCACCCTGAACCGCACGCTCAAGGCCCTGGCCCTGGCCAAGATCGGCGCCGAATACGTGCTGCGCTGGGTGCCGGCGGGCACGCACGACTGGAACCAGTTCCTGACGCCGGACGAGCTGCGCGCGTTCCTCGAAGGCCACCCGTTCGATATCGAGGGGCCGTTCGGCCTCGCCTACAACCCGTTGCTGGGCAAGTGGGTCCGGTCGCCGGACGCGGACGTCAACTATCTGATGACCGTGACCCGCCCGGCCCGATGACCATCCGCACGGCCCGTCTCCGGCTCGAGCCGGCGCGGTACAGCGACCTGCTGGCCGTGGCCGTCGGCGAGGCGGCGCTGAGCCGGGCGCTGGGCGTCTCCATCGCCCCGGACTGGGCGGGGGACGACGCCATGGACGCCATCGGCCGCAGCCGCGACATGCTGGCCGATGACCCGGAGCTGGCCCAGTGGTGGATGCACTTCATCGTCCATGACGCCGACAACCGGCTGATCGGCCTGGGCGGCTTCAAGGGCCAGCCGGCCGGCGGCCAGGTCGAGATCGGCTACGAGATCGCCCCCGGCTATCGTGGCCAGGGTCTGGCCACCGAGGCGGCGCGCGGCATGGTCGATCACGCCCTGGCCCATCCGACGGTCGAGCATGTGCTGGCCCACACCCTGCCGGTCGAGAGCGCCTCGACCACCATCCTGCGCCGGCTGGGGCTGCGGTTCATCCAGGCCCTGACCGATCCCGATGACGGCCCGATCTGGCGCTGGCGGCTGGACCGGGCGAGTTAGGAACGGCTGTTTCCACGCCGCTCAACGCGGCTCGGATCGACTGGAGCTAGGCTCCCCTGGCGGCGGCGACGTAGCGGTCGATCACCGAGGCCAGCACGGTGATCGGCACCCCGCCGGTGGCGACGACGGCGTCGTTGAAGTCGCGGATGTCGAACTTTGGTCCCAGCGTCGCCTTCGCCGCATCGCGCAGGCGCACGATCTCGGTATGGCCGACCTTGTAGCCGCAGGCCTGGCCGGGGCTGGCGCAGTAGCGATCAACCTCGCTGGTGATCGCGCCCTTCGAGCGGCCGGTGGCGGCGGTCATCCAGTCGATGGTCTTCTCGCGACTCCAGCGCTTGTGATGCAGGCCCGTATCGACCACCAGCCGCGCCGCGCGGAACCGCAGGGCCTGGAAATAGCCAAGCCGCCCCATGGGGTCGTCGTCATACAGCCCGGCCTCGTCGGCCATCTGTTCGGCATAGAGGGCCCAGCCCTCGACGAAGGCGTTGAAACCCATCAGCGAGGCGATCGCCGGCACGCGGTCGCGCCGCTCGGCGAGGTAGGCGCCCTGCCAGGCGTGCCCCGGGATGGCCTCGTGCATGGTCAGGCTGGCCAGGGTGTAGCGCGGCCAGTTCCCGGTATCCTGCAGGTTCACGTAGTAGATCGCCGGCCGCGAGCCATCGAGGGCGGCGAAGTTCATGTAGCCGAGCGCCGCGCCCGCCTCGATCTCCTTGGGCACCGGCCGCACCTCGACCTCGGCCTTGAGGTCCAGCTTCGAAAGCTTGGACATGAGCGGGCGGATCGCGGCGATGCGGCCGTTGAGGTAGGCGATCAGGTCGGCCCGGCCCGCGTCGGTGTTGGGATAGAGGAACTTCGGATCGCGGGTCAGGGCGCTCATCCGCTCGCCGACCGTGCCCTGGCTATAGCCCTGCGACTTGAGCACCGCGTCCATCTGGGCGTCGATCGCCGCGCCCTGGTCCAGGCCCATCTGGTGGATGTCGTCGGCCGTCCGTTCGGTCGTGGTCCCCAGGCGCAGACCCCAGGCGTAGTAGGCCTCGCCGTCGGGCAGCCGCCACACGCCCGCATCGCCGGAAGCCCCGGCCTGAAGGGCGGACAGGCCGGCGATCTGGCGGTCGAGCGCGGGATAGACCTTCTCGTTCACCAGAGCGGTGGCGGAACCGGCGTAGTCGCCGGCGATGCCCCTGGCCCTGGCGCGCTCGGCGACCGAGCCGACCAGACGGGTGTCCGCGGCGGCAACCGCCCGCATGCCCTTCAGCTGCCCCAGGGCGTTGGCCAGGATGAAATCCGGAGGGGACACGCCCGCCGCGGCGTCCGCCTGGATACGGCCGGTCTCCTGGTCGAGCACCGTCGCCAGCCCCTCGAGCCTCGCCAGATAGGCGTCGGCGTCAGCCTTGACCGCGATCCCGTGCTGGGAATTGAGGAACTCCGGGCCGGTCAGCGCCGCGCCGTTCTGCTGGCTGACGACATAGGGGTTGGCGTAGTCGAGGCCGTAGCTGAAATTGCCGCCCTCGGCGCCGAGGCCCTGGGCGTAGTCGACGGTGTCGTAGACGGTCACGTCGCCGGGCGTGAGCGCCGCGCGGTCGATGCTCCTCAGCCGCTTGCGACGCGACTCGAAGGCCGCCACCGCGGCTCGTCGGCCGGCGACGGAGGCGTCGCTGAGCCTGCTCTTCAGGCCCGCGTTGGCGCCGTTGTCGAGCCCCAGCGAGGTGGCCGTCTCCGGCGAATCGACCAGCATTTCCTGGACGAAGGCGTCGAGCAGGGCGGCCAGTCGCGGATTGGCGACAGGACCGGCCGGCGCGGCGGCCCAGGTCAGGGCCGGAGCGGCGGTGGCGACGCCGGCTGCGGCGCCTCCAAGCAGGAACTGGCGACGATCGACGGCCATGGCTTTACTCGCGAACGCGGGAGGGAGGCGCGGACCTTATCCCTCCCGCCGGCGCGCGCAAGCCGCCCGGTTCCGCCGTCAGTCCGTCACGGTGTAGGCAGTCACCCGACCGGCATCGACGGTCATGCGCTGGCGCGCCTCGCCGACGCCGAAGGCCCCGGCGTCCACGTCCCAGCAGCCGGCCGAGACCTGGAACTGGTAGCTGCGGCCCGACGGGATCGAAACGCCATCCGGCAGGCGGTTGAGGCCGTAGGTCGAAGCGCTGCAGGCGGAGATGGCGACCACGCCGATCGGATGGCTGGTGCGGTTGACGACGGCGATGGCGCCGACGGGTTCGCCGGGCCGGATCAGCGGACCGCCGGTGATCATCCCGGCGCACCCGGACAGCAGGGCGGCGAGCGAAACGGCAAGCGTGGCGCGGACAATGCGGATCATGGTCGGATACCCTCCAGTGATCAGCCCAGCCTGGGTCGGCTCCGGCGCCCGGGCATGCCCTGAAAGTGGGGGAATCAGGCGGCCGTGACGCGCACCCGCGCCGGGCCCTCGACAAGCCGGCCGACGCGGCGGCTGGCGGCGAAGCCGGCGGCCAGCGCCTGGTCCAGCACGGCCTGGGCCCGATCCTCGGCCACGGCGATCAGCAGTCCGCCGCTGGTCTGGGGATCGCAGAGGATGTCCCGCCGCCAGTCGGCGAGGCCGTCCGGCAGCCGCACCGCCTCGCCGTAGCTGGCCCAGTTGCGCACCGAGGCGCCCGTGCGCACGCCGCCGCTGGCCAGGGCTTCCACGCCCGTCAGCAGGGCCGGCGCGTCGGCATCGATCTCGGCGGCGAGGCCCGCCCCACGGCACATCTCCAGCAGGTGGCCGAGCAGGCCAAAGCCGGTGACGTCAGTGACCGCGTGCACGCCTGCTGTATCGGCAAGAGCCGCCCCGACGGTGTTCAGCTGGGTGGTCGAGGCGATCATCGCGTCATAGCCGCCGGCCGGCATCTTCTCCTGCTTGAAGGCGGCGCTGAGGATGCCCACGCCCAGCGCCTTGGTCAGGATCAGGACATCGCCGGCCCGCGCGCCGCGATTGGTCAGGACCTTGTCCGGATGCACGAGGCCCAGCGCCACCAGGCCATAGATCGGCTCGACGCTGTCGATCGAATGACCGCCGGCGATCGGCACGCCGGCCGCCGCGCAGACCGAGGCGCCGCCGGCGAGGATCTGTTGGATCGTCTCGACGGGCAGGCGATCGACGGGCATGCCCACCAGGGCCAGGGCGAAGATCGGCGTCGCGCCCATGGCGTAGACGTCCGACAGGGCGTTGGTCGCGGCGATGCGGCCGAAGTCGAACGGGTCATCGACCACCGGCATGAAGAAGTCCGTCGTGGCCACCAGCGCCTGCTGGTCGTTGAGCCGCCAGACGGCCGCGTCGTCGGAGGTTTCGGTCCCGACCATCAGGTTCGGAAACACCGCCGCCGCCGGCGTCTTGGCGAGAATCTCGCGCAGCACCGCCGGCGCCAGCTTGCAGCCGCAGCCGCCGCCATGGGCCAGCGAGGTCAGTCTCACGGGGTCGGTCACGGCGAAGGCTCCTCAAGGTCTGTCCGCTTCTTATTGAACCCGGGGCGGGAAGTCCCCTACAGCGGAGGGGAGACGGGCGGAAACAGGTCATTCATGTCGCGCATCCAGTCGATCCAGAGCGCCGACTCCGCCGCCCTGGCGGCGTTCGGGACGATCATCGACGTGCGCAGCCCCGGCGAGTTCGCGCTGGACCATGTGCCGGGCGCGATCAACCTGCCGGTGCTGACCGACGCCGAGCGGGCCGAGGTCGGGACTATCTACGTCCAGGAATCGCGGCTGAAGGCCAACCGGATCGGGGCGGCCTATGTGGCCCGCAACATCGCCGGCTACCTCGTCAATGAGCTGGCCGACCAGCCGCAGACGTTCGCGCCGCTGGTCTATTGCTGGCGCGGCGGCTCGCGCTCGGAGTCGATGGCCACCATCCTCTCGCGCGTCGGCTGGCGCACCAGCCTGCTGGTCGGCGGCTACAGGACCTATCGCCGGCATGTGCAGGCGCGGCTCTATGACGAGACCTGGCCGCTGAACCTCGTGCTGCTCGACGGCGACACCGGGACCGGCAAGACCGAGATCCTCCACCTGCTGGCCGCCCGCGGTCTGCAGACGCTCGACCTGGAAGGCATGGCCGGCCATCGCGGCTCGCTGTTCGGCGGACTGGCCGACCGGCCGCAGCCGAACCAGAAGGGCTTCGAGTCGACCCTGCTGCGCGCCATGGAGGCGCTGGACCCGGCCCGGCCCGTGGTCGTCGAGGCCGAGTCGAGCCGCATCGGCGACCTGATGGTCCCGCCGGCGTTGTGGGCGCGGATGCAGGTGGCCCCGCGCATCGAGGTCGCCGCCCCGCGCGAGGAGCGGGCCCGCTATCTGGTCAGGGCCTACAGTGACATCGTCGCCGACCACGCGGCCATCGAGGCCGCCCTGCGTCGCCTGCCCGTGCATCCCAGCCAGACGCGGCTGGAGGGCTGGCGCGGGCTGCTGGCGGCCGGCGACTACGCGGCCCTGGCCGAGGCGCTGATGGCGCTGCACTACGACCCCGCCTACCGCCGCGGCCGCCGCAAGGACGGCCGCGAACCGATGGCCGAGATCGCGCTGGAAACGCTGGACGGGCCGGACCTGGACCGCGCGGCTGACGAGATCGTCCGGCTGGTCCGGGCCCTGCCCCTGCCCTCACAAACCTAGAGCAGCTCACCGCCGCAGGCGCCGGCCGTGGTGCCGTCGCGCTGGAAGGCCTTGATCACATTGCGGCCGGTGGTCCAGCGGTGGACCTCGTCCGGTCCATCGACCAGCCGCTGGCTGCGGATGTGAGTGTACCAGCGGGCCAGGGGGGTATCGGTCGAGTAGCCCAGGGCGCCGTGCAGCTGGATGGCCGTATCGACCACCCGGTGGACCATGTTGGCCAGGTAGACCTTGGCGATGCCGTTCTCCTGGCGCAGGTCCATGCCCTTTTCCGCCTTGTAGGCGATGTGCAGCAGCATCAGGCGGGCGATGTAGATATCCTGCGCGCAGTCGGCGAGCATGAACTGGACGCCCTGCCGTTCGTGCAGCGGCTTGCCGAAGGTCGAGCGGCTGGTCACGTGGGCCACCGCCAGGTCGAGCGCCCGCTGGGCCATCGAGACGTTGTGCATGCCGTGGCGCAGGCGGCCGTAGGCCAGACGGTGCTGGCCCATGTTGAAGCCGCCGCCCTCGCCGCCCAGCAGGTTCTCGGCCGGCACGACCAGGTCCTTGATCTCGACCTCGGCGTGGCCGCCGCCGAGGATGTGCGACAGCGGGCCCTCGGCGGCCATGGTCTCGATGTCGCGGACAATGCGGTAGCCGGGGTTGGGCAGCTCGACGATGAAGGTCGAGAACTGCTGGTGCCGCGGGGCGTCCGGATCGGTCTTGGCCATCACCAGGGCGATGTCGGCGACGCTGGCGGCCGAGGAGAACCACTTCTCACCGTTGAGGATGTAGTTCTCGTTGCCGTCCTTGACAGCGCGCGTCTGCATGCCCGTGGCGTCGGCGCCGGCGGCTTTTTCGGTCATCGAGTAGCAGATGCGCTTTTCGCCGTTCAGCAGCGGCTTGAGGAACTTCTCCTTCTGATACTCCGTGCCGTGCGCCAGCAGCGTGAGCATGGTGGCGTCGTCGGGCCCCTGGGTGTTCATCGACAGGGCGCCCAGGTAGCTCTCGCCCAGCTCCATCTGCACCAGGGCGTTGGCCAGCGGGCCCAGGCCCATGCCGCCATGCTCCTTGGGGATGAACGGGCACCACAGGCCCTGGGCGCGGGCCTTGGTCCGCAGTTCGCCGAGGATGGTCTTGTAGTCGCCACCGGCCAGCAACGCCTGCTCGGCCGGCCGGCACGCATCGTTGACCCACTGACGGACCTTCTCGCGGATGGCCTTGGCCTCCGGCGGGATCTCAAAGTCGATGGACATCCAGTCTCTCCCTTTGATCGTCTTTTGTTGTTCCGGCGTCAGGCGCCGAGGTTGCCCAGCGCGTCGCCCGCGCCGTCGCCACAGCCGGAGCCGCCATCGACCGGGATGATCGCGCCGTTCACATAGGCCGCCGCGTCGGAGCTGAGGAACAGCGCCATGTTTCCGATCTCGTCCTTGGTCCCGTAGCGGCGCAGGGGCACCCGGGCCTTGACCCGGGCCTCGGCTTCCGGCGTCGGCGCGAGGCGGGCCATGCCCTCGGTGTCGGCGATCGGGCCCGGCGAGATGGCGTTGACCCGCACGCCGGCGGGACCCCATTCCAGCGCCAGGCACTGGGTCAGCATGTTGATGCCGGCCTTGGCGGCGCAGACGTGGGCCTGGAACATCGAGGCGCGCGTGGCCTGGCCGGCCGTGATCGAGATCAGCGAGGCGCCCGGCTTGCGCAGGAACGCGAACGACGCCCGCAGCACATTGAACGTGCCGATCAGGTCGATATCGACGACCGTCTTGAAGCCGTTGGCCGACATGCCCAGCGCCGGGGCGACGAAGTTGCCGGCCGCGCCCGACAGCACCGTGTCGATGTCGCCCCATTTGTCGTGCGTCGCCTTCAGCGCGGCCTCGACGGCGGCGTAGTCGCGCACGTCGGCGGCGATGCCGATGGCCCGGCCGCCGTTGATCGCCCCGATTTCGGCCGCGGCGACGGCGATCTTCTCGGGACTGCGGCTGATCAGGGCGACATTGGCCCCCTCGGCGGCGAACTTGCGGGCGATGCCCAGATTGATGCCGCTCGATCCACCCGCGACGAACAGCGTCTTGCCGGCCTGACTCGTACCCATGCGTCTTCTCCCCTGGTTGCCCCGATGATGGAGGGGCGCCCTATGGGAAGACAAGCGCGAGGGTTAGCGGGCGGGGCCCCAGACTTCGAGCTGGTCAACGCGCTCGACCCGACGGGCGGTGCGCAGCGCGACGAGATCGCCCAAACCCGTTTCCGACAGCAGCGCATTTAATCCAGTATTGTCGGCATGGGCGTCGGCCGCGTCCTGGACCTTCTGCAGCAGCCACAGGCGGTAGGGCATGACCCCGACCGCGATCTCCACGCCGCGCCAATCGAAGGTCGCGCGGCCGATGACACGCTCAGACGTCCGCGCCAGGCCGCTGGTCCCGGCCTTGAGGTCGGGCCGTTCGGCCAGCCAGGCGTTGGCGAAGCCGACATAGGCGCGCACCTCGGGCAGATAGTCCTCGGCCACGAAACGCAGCAGGGCCTTGAGGGTGTCGGGCACGCCGTCGTCCGGGAACAGGTCCGGCGCCGGATAGCCGTACTCGCCCGAGTCGAGATCGGCGGCGTTCATCCGCTCGACCCAGCGCCAGACGCGGTGCGCCTTTCGCTTCATCAAGGCCGCCGGATACGGGTCGCGGCCCAGGTGGGCGTAGAGCGGCGCGATCAGGCCGTAGTCGCCGATCGTCGGCCGTCCGCCCAGCAGGTAGGGCGAGCCGGCCAGGTGCGCGTCGAACAGGTCGAGGAACTGCTCGTAGGACCGCTCGACCAGCGGAATTGAGGCCTCCGACACGCCAAAGGTGGCCATCGCCTTGCGCATGCGCTGGGCGGCGAACTGGAACACCGCCGCGCCCTCGGAGGGATCGGCGCCAGGCGTGGCCAGTCCGGCGGCGAAGTCGAGGGCGTTGAACGGCTGGTTGGCCTCGTCGAAGTGCCAGCGGTAGTGCATCGCCGGCCGCAGCAGCCCCTCGCCGCCAAACAGCTCGAAGACCTGGCCGATCACCCGGTGCCGCGGCGTGGTCGGAGACGTTGGCCAGCGGGCCAGGCCGTCGGCCTCAAGGCGCTCGATGATCGCCGAGCCATCCTGCAGCAGCTCGCCGTCGGACGTCTCCAGCACCGGAATGATCCAGCGACCGATCTTCGGCGTGATTTCCTCGCGGAACCGGGGCTCGCCCGCCACGCGGTTCTCGAACGGCACGCCGTTCTTGATCAACCAGGATCGGGCCTTGGCCGTGTAGAGCGAGCCGGGCGTGCCGTAGAGCTTGAAGGTCATGACCGCGTATCCTGTGAGCGCGGGAACTGTCTGCATGCGGCGTGTCAATTGATCAAGCGGGGGCGCCCTTGGCTGACCAAGCGTCAGGGAGTCATTGTGCCGCCAACGATACAGGGAGCGAGCCATGTCCAGCGAGACAACCACCTACACCATGACCATCGGCGGCAAGGGTGTCGCCGGCGCCGGCCGGTTCGACGTGCTCAACCCCGCCAACGAACAGGTCATCGGCCAGGCGCCGGACTGCTCGCGCGAGCAGCTGGACCAGGCCGTGGCCGCCGCCCGGGCCGCCTTCCCGGCCTGGCGCGCCACGCCGATCGCCAAGCGCCGCGAGGCGCTGCTGGCCATCGCCGGGACGTTGGCCGGCAATGTGGAGGAGCTCAAGCGCCTGCTGACCGCCGAACAGGGCAAGCCGCACGCCGACGCCATGGGCGACATCCTTGGCGGCGCCTACTGGTGCCAGGCCACCTCCAATCTCGACCTGCCGGTGACGGTGGTCGAGGATACGGCCGAGCGCCGCGGCGAGACCCGCCATGTGCCGATCGGCGTGGTCGGCGCCATCGCCCCGTGGAACTTCCCGATCATCCTGGCGATGTTCAAGGTCGCCCCGGCCCTGCTGGCCGGCAACACGGTGATCCTCAAGCCCTCGCCGTTCACCCCGCTGACCACCCTGCGCATCGGCGAGCTGCTGCGCGGCGTGCTGCCGGACGGCGTGCTGAACATCGTCACCGGCGGCGATGACCTGGGCCCCTGGATCACCAGCCACCCGGGAATCGACAAGGTCAGCTTCACCGGCTCGACCCAGACCGGCCGCAAGGTCATGCAGTCGGCCGCCGCGACGCTGAAGCGGATCACGCTGGAGCTGGGCGGCAACGACGCGGCCATCGTCATGCCCGACGTCGATGTCGAGAAGGTCGCCGAGCAGCTGTTCTGGGCCGCCTTCAAGAACACTGGCCAGATCTGCATCGCGACCAAGCGGATGTACGTCCACAAGGACGTCTACGAGCCACTCAAGGACGCCCTCGTCGCCTACGCCAAGACGGTCAAGATGGGCGACGGCGCCGAGCAGGGCGTCCAGATGGGCCCGATCCAGAACAGGCTGCAGTACCAGCGCGTGCTCGACCTGATCGAGGACGCCAAGGCCAACGGCTACAGGTTCCTGATCGGCGGCGAGACGTCCGAGGCTCCCGGCTACTTCGTGCCGGTGACGATCATCGACAACCCGCCGGAGAACTCGCGCATCGTCCAGGAAGAGCAGTTCGGCCCGGTCCTGCCGCTGCTGAAGTGGGACGATCTGGATGACGTGGTCGGCAAGGCCAACGCCACCGAATACGGCCTCGGCGGCTCGATCTGGTCGTCGGACGAACAGAAGGCGCTGGACATCGCCGAGCGCCTGGCCACCGGCACGGTGTGGATCAACGAGAGCCAGCACCTGTCGCCGCTGGCGGCCTTCGGCGGCCAGAAGCAGTCGGGCGTCGGCGTCGAGGGGGCGCTGGAAGGCCTGCTCGAATACACCAACACCCAGACGGTGTTCCTGAGGAAGGCGGCGGCCTGATGAGCGAGCTGGTTCTACGCGAGGATCGCGGCGGCGCCGCGATCCTGACCCTCAACCGGCCGGACAAGCTGAACTCACTCAACGTGCCGGTGTTCGAGGCGCTGGAGGGCCATGTCGCCGCGCTGGAGGACGATCCCGGCGGCGCGTCGGTGGTCGTCATCCGCGGCGCGGGCCGCTGCTTCTCGGCCGGCCATGACCTGGGCGACATCGCCACGGGCGAAAAGCTGCCCCGGCCGAACTTCCAGGCCCATGTCATCGAGCGGCTGGCGGGCCTGCCCATGCCGGTGATCACCGCCGTGCACGGCCACTGCTACACTGGCGCGCTGGAGCTGGCCCTGGCCGGCGACATCATCCTGGCGGCCGAGAGCGCGAAGTTCGCCGACACCCATGCCCGCTGGGCCCTGACCCCGGTCTGGGGCCTGAGCCAGCGCCTGCCGCGCCGGGTCGGGACCTACAGGGCGCGGGAGATGATGTTCACCTGCCGCACCTATTCCGGGCGCGAGGCCGAGGCCATGGGCCTGGCCAACGCCTGCGTCCCGGACGACGGTTTCGAGGCGGCCATCGACGCCTGGGTCGCCGAGATCGCCGCCAACTCCCCGTTCAGCCACGCGGCCAACAAGCGGCTGGTGACGCAGACCGACGGCCTGCCGATCGCCGCCGGCCTGGCCTACGAGGTCTATCACGGCGAAGGCGTCGGCCCCGACATGCGCGACCGCATCGCCGCCTTCGCCGCGCGGACGAAGCGCGAACCCTAGAACTTGCGCCCGAACCGCAGGCCCAGGGTCCGCGGCTGGTTGGGGACGGAGTAGACCGCGCCGCCGCAAACCGCCTCGGCGCACTGGGCGTAGCGATAGAGACTGGCCCGCTCGTCGGTCAGGTTCTGCACGAAGAACTCCGCCGACCAGGCGTCGTTCTCGACCCCGGCGGTCATGTCGAAGGCGGTCCAGCCTTCCTGCTCGCCGATGATCGCCCGCTCCACCAGCCGCAGGTCGGTCCAGCTGCTGGTCTGGGTGACCATCGAGCCCTGGACGTGGGCGTCGAAGTCGCCCAGCGGGAACTCGTAGCGGACGGTCAGGTTGGCCTTGAACTTCGGCGTCACCGGCAACTGCGTGCCCTTGGGCGCCTGGGGCGTCGCGCACTGCGTCACCGGATTGCCCAGGGCGTCGGTGAAGCCGCAGTAGTTGGCCGTCAGTTCGGCCTCGGTCCAGGCCGCCCCGCCATTGACGGTCAGACCGTCGGTGACCCGCCAGGTCAGGTCCGTTTCGAGGCCGCGGATGCGGGCCTGGGCGGCGTTCTTGATCTCGGTCAGACCGTTGGCCCCGAGGATCGAGAACTGGAAGTCGTCCCAGCGCTCCAGATAGATCGCGCCATTCCACCGCACCGACCGGTCGAACCACATGGTTTTCCAGCCCAGCTCGTAGTTGGTCAGGAAGTCGGAACCGTAGGGCGGCAGGGTGCCGCGGCGATTGATGCCGCCGGGCCGATAGCCGGTCGACCAGGTGCCATAGAGCATCCGGTCCTCATCGACCGACCAGGTCAGGTTGACCCGGTGGGTGAAGCCGGTTTCCTCGGTGGTCTTGTTCAGGTTGGAGCAGGGGCCGTTGGCGTAGACCGGCAGGGCCGGATCGCAGCCCCCCACGCCGGTGCCCGAGCTGTAGCCCGTGCCGAAGCCGAAGAAGCCCTTCAGGCCATTCTCCGACAGGAAGTAGCGGGCGCCGCCGGTCAGGGTCCAGTCAGGCGCGAAGTCCCAGGCCACCTCGCCGAACAGCGCGTAGTCCTTGTCGGTGCGGAACTGTTTGGTCAGCCACAGGGTGTCGGACCAGCCGGGCACCTCGAGGAAGTCGCCCAGGCCGTCGATCATGTAGCGCTGCTGAATGTCGTGGGTCTGGTTCTGGTAGAAATAGCCGCCGACGAACCGCAGCGACAGGTCGCTCGGCGTCGAGATGCGGATCTCGTGGCTTTCCTTGGTGAAGGCGTCCTCGGACCGGATGTACTGGGTCGGCTCGATCGGATTGCCGACGCCATCGGTCCAGTAGGATCCGTACCCGAACAGGGTGTCATAGAAGAACGAGTAGTCGGAGTAGTCGGACTCCCCCGTGATGTCCCGCTTCATGTAAGCGCCGGCATAGACGAAATCGAGGCTGCCGATCTTGCCCTGGACGGTCATCGCCGCCTGGTACCAGCGGTCCTCGTTGCTTTCGGGCCGATAGCGGGCGATCTGCAAATCGCCCAGCTGCGGATCGAACGAGAAGTTGCCGTTGCTGGTCGCCTCCTGCGCCATCAGCGTGGGCGAGATGGTCCAGTTGTCGTTCAGGTCGATCTTTAGGGCCAGGCGGGCGCCGACCGTGGTGACGTCGTTGTAGTCGTCCTCGGCCAGTCCGGCGTTGGTGATCGTGCCGTTACCGCCGGTGAAGGCGTCCCAGGTCGGATAGGTCCGGGGGGTCAGGACGTTGTCGATGAAGCCAGCGTCGTACTGATACCAGCCGACCAGGCGCGCGGCGGCCGAGTCGGTCAGGGGAATGTTGACGAAGCCCTCGGCCCCGTAGCCCGTTCCGCCGTCGCTGACCGAATTGACCTCGACGTCGATGGCGGCGTCGAACTCGCCGATCACCGGCTTGCGGGTGATCAGGCGGATGGTGCCGGCCTGCGAGCTGGCCCCGTAAAGGGTGCCCTGCGGTCCGGCCAGGGCCTCGACCCGTTCCATGTCGTAGACGTGGATGTCCAAGGCGCCGGTGATGGTCGTGACCGGCTGCTCGTCCAGATAGATGCCAACGCTGGGCAGGGAGCCGGAGTGGTTGCCGTCGCCGCCGCTGGCCACGCCGCGCATATAGACGCTGGAAAAGCCCGGGGCCGTCGACTGGAACGACACGCTGGGCAGGAACTTCACATAGTCGTTGAAGTCGGAGACGACGAGCGCGTCGAGCTTTTCGCCGCCGATGGCCTGGATGCTGACCGGCACGTCCTGCAGGTCCTCGGACCGCTTCTGCGCCGTGACGATGACCTCTTCCACCTGGGTGGCCTGGGCGAAGGCCGCCCCAACCCCTGTGAGCATGGTGCTGGCCAGCAGAACCGACGACCACACGGTCGCCCTGCGGCCAAACGCCCCCGATGCCTTCGCCATGGAATCTCCCCCTCACCGAACACTGGTGCGGGAATGTCAGTCCGGCAGGCGCCCGGCTGTCAAGTAAACGTCACGAAAAGCAGTCGTCGCAGGCATTGATGCCGCCGACTTGTGGCGACAATGCCTCAGGCGGGTCAGGCGGACCCGTCCCACGACGCCAGCGCCGGCCCCAGCGCCGCCTTCAGCGGATCCAGCCACGGCTCGTAGGCGCGCCAGTGATCGACGGCCTCGGTGAAGATCGGACGGCGGACCTGTTCGGAACTGGCCGTGCGCACGGCCCGGTCGTTCTCGTAAAAGGTCAGGCAGGCCGGTTCGAACGGCAGGCCACAGTGCTCGAGCAGCCGGCGCACCTGGGCCTCCGGGTCGGCGACCATCCGTTCGTAGATCACCCGGTGGACGCGCCCCGGCAGCGCCGCGTCCCAGTGGGCCATCAGCGCCACATAGTCGGCGTAGTAGCGGCCCAGCTCGGTCAGATCGTAGGAGAAGGTCTGGCCCCGGGCGAAATGCTGTTTGAAGGCCGAGAAGCCGCAGCCGAGGGGATGGCGCCGCGCGTCGATGATCCTGGCCCGCGGCAGGATCAGCTGGATCAGCCCGACGTGGGCGAAATTGTTGGGCATCTTGTCGATGAACAATGGCCGGCCCAGCTTGCGCTGGATCCGCGTGCGGTCGAGATATTCCTCGCCCAGCGCCCGGCAGGCCTCGGCGTCCAGTGTCTCCAGCACCTCGGGATAGGCCGACGGCTGGTCGCGCCGCTGCCGCCCGCCCAGCCGCCGGGCGATCGAGATGATGTCCGGCAGCTCCATGGTCCCCTCGACCGCCGAATGGCTGGCGAGGATCTGCTCGATCAGGGTCGAGCCCGAGCGCGGCAGGCCGACGATGAAGATCGGGTCCGGCGCCGGGCTGCCCCAACCCTCGCGCGCCGCGAAGAAGGAGCGGGTCAGCACGGCTTTCGAACGCGCGGCATGGGCGCCGGTGCTGTCGGCGTCGTAATCGATCATCGCCCGCCGAAGGGCCGCGCCGTCGCGATAGTGGCCGAACGACCGTTCCGGTTCGCCCGCGTCCTCCAGCGCCTTGCCCAGCGCGAAGTGAAGGTGGAAGCGGTCCTCGCCCGTGATGTCGGACCGGGCCAGCTGCGCCTCCATGGCCGCCACATCGTCGTCGGCGAAGCGCACCGTCTTGAGATTGGCCAGGCTCCACCAGGCCTCGCCCAGTTCGGGCGACAGCGCGATGGCCCGGCGATAGGCGGCGATGCAGTCGGCCTGCCGCCCGACGGTCTTGAGCGAGTGGCCGTAGCTCATCCAGGCCTTGGGCTGGTCGGGCCAGGCCTTGAGCAGGTCGTCGTAGAGGGCGATCGCCCCCTCATAGTCGCCCACCCGGCCCAGGGCGGCGGCCTTGAGGTTGCGATAGCCCGGATGCCGCGGATCGCGGGCCAGCAGCCAGTCCAGCTGGCCCAGCGCCTCCTCCGACCGGTTCAGGCGGTAGAGGATGGTGGCGTGGTTGTGCCGCGCCTCGGCGAAGCCCGGCGCCAGCTGGACGCAGCGGGCCAGCAGGGTCTCGGCGTCCTCGTTGCGGCCAAGCCGCGCGGCCACCTCGGCCAGCATGCGGATGGCGGCGGCGTTGGTCGGATGTCGGGCGAGGTAGGGCTTGAGCAGCCGCTCGGCGACCGCCAGCCGGTTGTCGCAGAGGGCGGCCCCCGCCTCGAGCAGGGCCGGATCGCTGGTCGAGGCGCGGATCTGCTGCGCCCGCGCCCCCTCGGCGCCGGCCTCATCCCCGGCCAGGGCCAGCTGGTCGGCCAGCACGCCCCAGGCGCCGGTCAGCCGCGAATCCAGCGCCACGGCCCGGCTCAGCGCGGCGATGGCCGCCCGGCCCAGCCCCAGGTCGGCCAGGGCCAGTCCGGCTTCCTGATGAACGGGCGGCCAGTTGGGCTGGCCACGGATGACCGGCTCGAGCACGGTCAGCGCCGCCTCGGCCCCGCCCTGGCGGCGCAGGGCCGCGGCGAGCAGCAGGGCGGCCTCCGGGTGACCGGGCATGACGCGCAAAATCTCCCGCGCCTGCGACTCGGCCAGGGCGGGGTCCTGGGACAGGAGGCCGGCGGCGTGGGCCAGGGCCGTGGCCAGCGTGCCGGTGGTGGGGATGGTGTCCTGCGTCATCGCGCCAAGCCCTGCACAGGTTCAGCGTCTCTGTCGACCATGATCTGGCCACCGGGACCCGCTTGGGCCTCCACGAGGCGCCGTCGTTCACCGCCGACGGCGAGATCGGCGGTCTGCTGAAATTCTGAAATCCTACAGCCGCTCGTACGCGCCCAGCGTCAGGAACTCCGCGAACTCGTCCTGCAGGCAGAGGTCGCGCATCAACTGCGCCGCCTCGGACCACCGCCCGGACGCCCAGCGGTCCTCGCCGACCTCGGCCCGGACCACGGCCAGCTCTTCCTCGAACGCCCGCTCGAACAGTTCGGCCGTCATCGGCGTCCCGTCGTCGAGCACAACGCCATTGCGGATCCATTGCCAGATCGAGGCGCGGCTGATTTCGGCCGTGGCCGCGTCTTCCATCAGGCCATAGATGGCCACCGCGCCCGAGCCTCCCAGCCAGGCTTCGATGTACCGCACCGCGACCCGCTGATTGTGGCGCAGGCCGGCCTCGGTGAACGGCCCCGGTGGGGGCGCGAGCAGCTCGGCCTCGGCGACCGGCGCGTCGTTGGCTCTGGAGACCTGAAGCTGGTTGGTCCGCCCGGGCGCGAAGGCGGCGCCGTAGACCTCGTTGACCACATCGCTGAGGCCCGGATGAGCGATCCAGCTGCCGTCGTGACCGTTGGCCGCCTCGCGCGCCTTGTCGGCCCGCACGCGCTCCAGCACCTGGGCGTTCTCGTCGGCGTCCTTGCGCGGGATGAAGGCGCTCATGCCGCCCATCGCCAGCGCGCCCCGGCGGTGACAGGTGCGGATCAACAGGCGCGAGTAGGCGTCGAGGAACGGCTTGTCCATGCTGACCGAGGTGCGGTCCGGCAGCAGCCGGTCGCCGTGCCGGCGCAGGGTCTTGATGTAGCTGAAGATGTAGTCCCAGCGGCCGCAGTTGAGGGCGGCGGCGTGATCCTTCAGCTCGAACAGGATCTCGTCCATCTCGAACACGGCCGGCAGGGTCTCGATCAGCATGGTCGCCTTGATCGTGCCGACGGGAACGCCGTGCCGTTGCTGCGCGAAAACGAAGACGTCGTTCCACCAGCGCGCTTCCTCGTGGTGCTCCAGCTTGGGCACATAGAGGTAAGGGCCGCTGCCGATGGCCTTCAGGGCGGCGTGGTTGTGGTGGAAGTAGAGGCCGAAATCGACCAGCGCGCCGGGGACCTTCCGGCCGTTCCGCAGGATGTGCTTCTCGTCCAGGTGCAGGCCGCGCACTCGGGCGACCAGCGTCGCGAGCTTCGGCCCCAGCGCATAGTGCTTGCCACTGGCCGGGTCGTCGTACGTTAGCGTCCGCGCGATCGCGTCGCGCAGCACCCGCTGGCCGCCGATCACATTGGCCCAGGTCGGCGACAGGGCGTCCTCGAAGTCGGCCATGAACAGCTTCACGTCGCTGTTCAGCGCGTTGATGACCATCTTGGCCTCGGCCGGACCGGTGATCTCCACCCGACGGTCGAGCAGGTCGGCGGGCAACGGGCCGACCGTCCAGTCGCCCTCGCGGATCGCCGCCGTCTCGGGCCGGAAGCCGGGCAGGCCGCCGGCGTCGATCCGCGCCTGCCAGACCTTGCGGGCGGCCAGCAGATCGTCGCGCCGCGCGGCGAAGCGGTCGACCAGCTCGCCCAGGAAGGCCAGCGCCTCGTCGGTCAGGATCTCGCGATCCGCCTCGCTCAGTGTCTCGGTGAAGGTGAAGCCCGCGGCCATGTCTCGCTCCTGATAGGGCGCCGGTGATAGACCCCGCGGAACAGGGGCGACAAGCCGGGGAGCCATCCATGCCATTCAACGCCAACCTCGCGGGGGCGACCTGGGGGCCGATCCGCTGGGAGATGACGCCCCGCCGCGCCCTGGCCTACCGCGCCGCGCTGGCGCCGCGGGACGCCGCCGGCCTCGACGACGCCGCGCCGGAGGGGCTGTTCGCCCTGCCGATGCAGGTGGTTTCGCCGGAGTGGGTGCTGGTGCTGCTGGCCCGCGAGCATCCGGATCAGACCCTGACCGCCGCCGAGGGCCGCCGGGCGGTCCACGCCGGACAGGACAGCCGCTTCCACCGGCCGATCCGCGCGGGCGACGCGCTGGAGCTGACCGCCACCCTGCTGGGCGCCCGGGCCAGCCGCGCCGGCGTGGTCACGGCGATCCGCTTCGACACCCGCGACGCAGGGACCGGCGAGCTGATGGTCGAGACCCTGTCGACCACCGTCTATCGCGACGTGACCCTGACCGGCGCGGAGACGCCGGATCTGCCCTCGCCGGCCTATGAGCCGCCGGCCGCCGACGCCGCGTCGGTGGAAATCCTCACCAGCCCGGCCCTGCCGCACATCTATTCGGAGTGCGCCGAGATCTGGAACCCGATCCACACCGAGCGCCGGGTCGCGCTGGCGGCGGGCCTGCCCGACATCATCATCCACGGCACGGCGCTGTGGGCCCTGGCCGGGATCGAGGCCGCGCGGCTTTACGCCGGCGGCGACACGCGGCGAATGACGAGGCTGGCGGCGCGGTTCACCGGCCAGGCGTTTCCGGGTCGGCCGATGACGCTGGCGCATGACCGCGACGGCGAGACCGTGCGGCTGGCGCTGCGCTCGGATGACGGGCGGATGCTGCTGACGGGGCTGGCGGAGTTTGGCTAGCTGTTTTCGCGCTTCAATTTCCGTCATGGCCCGGCTTGTCCGGGCCACCCAAGCACACCGACCCCAGTCATTGCCCCGAACCTCTCAGCGCGCTTGCTGACTAACTGCGTGTTCTTGGGTGGCCCGGACAAGCCGGGCCATGACGGTGAAATCTATCGGGGAGACGAGCCCTCCGCCGCCAGCAAGGCCCGCAACTCTGCCTTAGCGATCTTTTCGAGGGTGGATCTCGGCAGGCTATCGACCAGCCGCACCTCATGCGGCCGTTTGAAGCCGGCCAGGGTCGCGGCGCAGGCGGCCAGCACCCGATCCGGCAACCCCACGTCCGCCGCATCCACCGGGATAACGAACGCCACCGGGACCTCGTCGAGCATCGGGTGCCGCCGGCCGACCACGGCGCACTCGCGCACGCCGGCGACGCTGGCCACCACCCGCTCGATCTCCGAGGCCGCGACGTTCTCGCCGCCGACCTTGAGCATGTCCTTGCTGCGGTCGGCGAAATACATGAACCCGTCCTCGCCCAGCCGCACCCGGTCGCCGGTGATGAACAGGCCATCCTCGCGGAACGCCGCCGCCGTCGCCGCGGGATCGCCGGCGTATTCGAGGAACAGCGACAGGCCGCGCTGGCCCTCAACGTAGAGGTCGCCGGTCTCGCCCGGCTTCACCGGCTGGCCGTCGTCGTCCAGCACATGGATGCGGTAGCCCGGTGACGGCCGGCCCATCGACATCGGCGCGTCGGCCAGGTGCGGATCGCCGACCGTTCCGTGCGTGATGGTCTCGGTCATGCCCCACCAGCCGATGGTCTTGAGGCCGAACAGGGCGTCGGTCGGCGGCTCGCAGATTCCGTTGCCCCAAAAGCGGTAGTCGTGCCGGTCCGGTCTCGGCTGGGCCGCCAGGGCCTTGAGGCAGAAGGGCACCATCGAGGCCCAGGTGCAGCCGTGTTTCAGCGACACCGGCCAGAACCGCGAGGCCGAGAACTTCGGCTGCAGCACGATGGTCGCCCCGACCCAGAGCGCGGCGGCCACCGAATAGACCTGGGCGTTGGTGTGGAACATCGGCAGGGTGACCAGATGCACGTCCTCCGGCCGCAGGTCCTCGTGCAGGGCGCTCATCCTCGCGCCCCACAGGAAGTTCGCGTGGGTCCACAGCACGGCCTTGGGCCGGGCCGTGGTGCCGGAGGTGTACTGGATGCCGAAGGGGGCCATCGGATCGTGCGGCCGGTCGGCCAGGGTCGCCGGGTCGCCCGACAGCGCGGCGAACGGCTCAAAGCCGCTCACATCCACCTCCGCCGCCGCGCCATTGTCGGTCTCGGTGACGACCAGCCAGCCGAGACCCGGCGCGGCGTCGCGGACCATCGCGGCGAAGCAGGGCTGGGTGATCCCGCCGACAGCGCCGCTGTGGTTGGCGAAATAGGCGATCTCGTCGGCGCTCGACCTGGCGTTGGTGGTCACCGCGACGGCCCCGGCATAGGCGCAGCCCAGCCAGGCGATGACCGACTCCGGACAATTGTCGAGATGGACCAGCACCCGGTCGCCCGGTGTCACGCCGCGCGCGCGCAGCCCCGCGGCCAGACGGCGGATGGCGTCGGCGAGCCCGGCGTAGGTCCAGGTCCGCCCCTCGCCCTCGAACGGTTCCCAGATCAGCGCCGGGTGATCGCCGCGCCGCGCGGCCTGGGCGTCGATCAGAGTGCGGACATCCCGCCCGGCGAAGGGGTTGATTGGCGGCGGCGTGGTCATGCGCTGGTTTCCCCGTTCGCCGGTCGGGCCGCGGCGGCGGCGAGCCAGTCCGCGACGGAGCGACCCGGCTCGCCCGTAGCATTCTCCAGGTCCGGCGACACCCTGGACATGCCGCCCGACCGCATCAGATCGAGCATGGCCAGCTGATGCCGGCGCAGGAAGGGATCGGCGATCCGACGCCCAAGGACCAGCCGGGCGAGAAACGCGGGAGGCGAGGACGCCTTGACCGGGCGGCCAAGCGCCGCCGCGAACCGGTCGGCGATGTCGTTGATCCCGAGGGATTCAGGACCGGTCACGCTCAGCGTGCGGCCCGCGGCCTCGGCCGGATGAGTCAAGGCCCAGGCGGCGGCCCGGGCGATGTCCTCGACATCGACGAAGGCGACCCGGCCGGACCCCAGGGGAAGCTGGAAACCGCCCCTCGCCCCGGCCTGCTGGAACAGGGGCCCCAGAACCACCGGCATGAAGGCGCTCGGCCGCAGGATGGTCCAGGCCATGCCGGAGGTCTTCAGCGCGGCCTCGGCGGCGGCATGGGCGCGGCCCACCGGCGTTGGACTGTCGGGACCGGTCGCCGCGTCGCTGGCGGAGACCTTGACCACGTAGCGCACGCCCGCGCGACCCGCCGCCGTGATCGCAGCCAGTTCCTGCTCCCGCTGGCGCGGGGACTGGGTGGTGAGCAGGAACAGCGACGTCGCGCCGGCCAGGGCCGCGTCGAGGCTCCCGGGCGCATCGAGGTCGCCCGCGACCGTCTCGACATCGAACCCCGGCTTCGTCGCGGCCGCCACCGGGTCGCGGACCATGGCCCGGACCGGAACGCCGGTCTGCTTCAGCCGCCGAACCAGCGCCGACCCGATGCGGCCCGTGCCGCCGATAACCAGGATCATGGCTTCCCCCCCCTTGCGTTTCTGACTGGTTAGTATAATTATGACCAAATAGTCAACTTGAGGCGGCCGGCATGCCCTCCCAGGCCATGGAACCCAGGATCGACCGGCGACGGGCCCGCACCCGGGCGGCGTTGCTGCAGGCCGGCGAGACCCTGTTCTCGGCCCATTCGGTCGATGCGGTCAGCATCGACGACATCGTCCTGGCCGCCGACGTGGCCAAGGGCAGCTTCTACAATCACTTCGCCGACAAGGAGGCGCTGGCCCGCGCGATCGCCGGGGCCGTGCGGGCCGAGGCGGAGGCCGAGATCGACGCGGCGAACGCCGGCGTCGTCGATCCCGCCCGCCGAATGGCGCGGGCCCAGGCCGTGTTCATCCGGTTCGCTGTCCGCAACCCCGAGCGGGCCCGGGCGATGGTGCGACTGTTCGCCAGCGCGACCCTGCCGAACGCGCCGATGAATCGTGGCGTGAGAGCCGACGTGGCGGCCGGACTGGCCAGCGGCGATTTCCGCGGCCTGACCGTCGAGAGCGGCGTGCTGATGGCCATGGGCGTGGCCACGGTCGCCGTCTCCCGTCTGCTCGACGAGGTCGAGGCGGCGCCGGCCGCCGCCCTCTGCCGCGACCTGATCTTCGGCCTGCTGCGCGGGCTCGGGCTGCCCGAACCGGCGGCCCGCGTCCTGGGCGACGAAGCCGTCGATGACATCTTCAGGGAGACCCATTGATGAGCGTGATCCGCATTGAGGACATCGCCTACGTCCGTTTCCGCGCGCCCGACCTGCGCGAGATGCGGGCCTTTCTCGAACAGTTCGGCCTGGAGGTCGCCCGGGCCGACGGCGCGCGGCTGTTCATGCGCGGCCATGGCGGGGCGCCGTTCCTGCACGCCACTGAACATGGCGAGGCCGGCTTCGCGGCCATCGGGTTCCGCGCCGGGAGCCTCGGCGATCTCCACACGCTGGCGGCGGCCGAAGGCGTCACGGTTGAACCCCTGGACGCCCCGGGCGGCGGATCGGTGGTCCGGCTGACCGATCCCGACGGCCACCAGATTGAGGTCGTCGCTGGCCAGACCTTTGCCGAACCCACGACGCTCGATGCCCGCCAGCCGTGGAACAGCGTCGAAACCCGCGCTCGCCTGCGCGCGGTGAAGCGCACCGGCCAGGGGCCCGCGCACGTCGCCCGGCTGGGCCACGCGGTGCTGGGCGTGTCCGACTTCCGGGCCTCCGAGGCCTGGTACAAGGCGCGCTTCGGTTTCATCACCTCCGACGAGATCGCCGCCGCGCCAGAATTCTCCATCGGCGCCTTCCTGCGCTGCGACCGGGGCGACACGCCGACCGACCACCACACCCTGTTCCTGCTGCAGGCGCCGACCGGTCCGGGCTTCAATCACGCCGCCTTCGAGGTGCGCGACCTGGACGACCTGATGGCCGGCCACGACCACCTGAAGGCCGGCGACCGCAAGCTGGCCTGGGGCGTGGGGCGCCATATCCTGGGCAGCCAGGTGTTCGACTACTGGCGCGACCCGTGGGGCCATATCCTCGAACACTGGACCGACGGCGACCTGCTGACCGCCGCCGACGGGTCCGGCGCCGCCACCCTTCAGGACCTTCTCGGCGTGCAGTGGGGTCCGCCCTCGCCGCCGGACTTCGGCTAGGAGCCAAGCCCATGAAACTCGCCACCTTCACCGCCGGCGGCGCGCCGGAACTGGGCGCCGTCGCGGGCGACCGCATCGTCCCGCTGAACCGCGCGGCCCCCGGCCTGCCCGCCGACATGATCGGCCTGATCGCGGCCTGGCCGACCATCGACGCCGAGGTCCGCCGTGTCGCCGACGCCGGCGCGGGCGCCCTGGCGCTGGACAGCGTCCATCTGCTGGCCCCGATCCCCCGGCCCGGCAAGATCTGGGCGATTGGCCTGAACTACGCCGACCACATCGCCGAGAGCGGCGTTGAGGCCCCGCCCAACCAGGTCTGGTTCACCAAGGCCGGCACGGCGGTGACCGGCCCGTTCGATCCGGTGCAGGTCCCCACCCCCTTCTGCGACTACGAGGTCGAGATGGTCGCCGTGATCGGCGCAGGCGGCCGCGGTATCAGCAGGGCCGACGCCCCCGCCGCCGTGTTCGGCTGGTGCGTCGGCAACGATGTCACCGAGCGGATGTGGCAGCACCGCACGCCGCAGTGGTCGCTGGGCAAGTCGTTCGACACCCACGCTCCGTTCGGCCCCTGGATCACCACCGCCGACGAGATCGCCGACCCGCACGCGCTGGACCTGCGTTGCCTGGTCAATGGCGAGACGCGACAGAACTCCAACACCAGAAACCTGGTGTTCGACGTCTGGGCGCAGATCGAGCACCTGTCGACGGCCATGACCCTGGAGCCCGGCGACGTGATCTTCACCGGCACGCCCGGCGGCGTCGGGGCGGCCATGGACCCACGCCAGTTCCTCAAGGCCGGCGATGTCATGCGCTGCGAGGTCGAGGGCCTGGGCGCCATCGAAGCGACCTGCGAGGGGGTGTGATGTCCTACGATTGCGACGTGCTGGTCGTCGGGCTCGGGCCCGTCGGCGCGGCCCTCTGCGCCCTGCTGGCGCGCGAGGGCGTCACCGCCATCGCGGTGGAGAAGGACAGCGACGTCTATCCCCTGCCCCGGGCGGCCCACTTCGATCACGAGATCATGCGGCTGTTCCAGAAGCTGGGCATCGCCGAGGAGATGGAGGCGGCCTCGCAGGTCGCGCGGGTCTACGAGTTCCGCAACGCGGCCGGCCAGGTGCTGATGAGCTACGACCTGATCGCCCAGGGCAGCCCGTCCGGCTGGTCGCCCAGCTACATGTTCCACCAGCCCAGCCTTGAGGTCGCGCTGCGGCGGCTGGCGACGGACTCGCCGCTGATCGACCTGCGCCTGCGTCGGACCCTGAAGTCGATCGCGCAGGACGCAGATGGGGTCACAGCGACAATCGACGGTCCCGATGGCCCCCAGGCCATCCGCGCCCGCTGGCTGGTCGGCTGCGACGGGGCGAAGAGCCCGGTGCGCGAGGCCCTGGGCATCGGCATGAGCGACTACGGCTTCGACGAACCCTGGCTGGTGATCGACGCCGTGGTCAGCGACCCTTCGCGCCTGCCCACGGCCAATCTGCAGATCTGCGACCCGGCCCGCCCGACCTCCTGCCTGGTGATGAGTCAGGGCCGCCACCGCTGGGAGTTCATGCTGCTGCCCGGCGAGCTGCCCGAGGATCTGCTGGACGACGCCATGATCCGCGGCCTGCTCAAGCCCTGGAACAGCGAAGACTGCGTCGAGATCGAGCGCAAGGCGATCTATCGCTTTCACGGCCGGGTCGCCAACCGTTGGCGCGACGGCCGCATCCTGCTGGCCGGGGACGCGGCCCACCAGACCCCGCCCTTTGCCGGCCAGGGCATGTGCTCGGGCCTGCGCGACGTCGATAACCTGGCCTGGAAGCTGGCGGCGGTGATCCGGCGCGGGGCCGATCCCGCCCTGCTGGACAGCTATCAGACCGAACGTGAGCCGCATGTGCGGGCCGTCATCGAACTGGCCATCGCCATGGGGCGGGTGGTCTGCATCAGCGACCCGGCGGCGGCGGCGATGCGCGACGCCGGCATGCTGGCCCAGCGGGAGGCCGGCCAGGCCGCGCCGCCGCCGCCCTCGCCAAGGCTGGGACCTGGCATCGTCCTCGACGGCCCCGGCGGCGAGTATTTCCCCCAGCCGTGGGCCGGCGACGCGCGGATGGACGACGTGCTCGGCGCGGGGCCGTGGCTGATCACGAGGGCGTCGCTGACGGACGCCCCGCTGGCGCCGTTCGCGGAGCAGTTGTCGCCATGGTTCGAGAGTCGCGGCGCGGAGGCGGTGCTCGTCCGGGCGGACCGGTATGTGTTCGGGATAGGGTCGGTCGATACGCTGGAGAAGGCGTGGGCCGAACGCGTTTCCTGACCGCTCCGACCGGGGAAGTTGGGGGATGGCGCACGCTTCCTCGACCGAAGGTCCGGCCTTCACCGCGCAATACGCCGACTGCAGCTTCGCCCTGGGCATGGGGACCAACACCAGGCAGCTGGCGGCCGAAAAGGCGGCGGCGAACCTCAACATGGGGATGCTCGACGAGGTGACGACGGCGCCGGACACGGCGGAGATGAAGGTGGCGGGGTGATCTCGTTCCCCAATCTGGCACAAACGGCATTGTTCCCAATTGTGGAACATGCTAGACAACGGCCATGAGGATCATCGCTCGCCGAACCCTCTTGGCCTTCGCCGAGCGCAATCCAAAGGCGCGACCGGCCATTCTTCGGTGGGCCAACACCGTGGAAGCCGGACGGTGGGAGACGATGGCCGAGATCGGCGCATCGTTTTCTGGAGCGGTGGTTCTCAATGGCGAACGGGCCAGGTTCGAGGTCGCGGGTGGTGATTTTCGCCTGATCGCGTCCTTCGACCTACGGCGACAGATCGCCTTCGTGAAGTTCATCGGCACACACGCCCAGTACGATCGCGTGGACGCCCTGAGCGTGTCGCAGTTCTTAGGAGTCGCCTGATGCAAGTGAAGGTCATCCGAAACGACGAGGATCTCACCGCCGCCTTCGCCGAGATCGAACGCCTCTGGAATGCCGAGCCGGGCACCGAGGATGGCGACATGCTCGATGCGCTGGTCGCGCTGACGACGGCCTACGAGGACAGGCACTACGCCATTCCCAGGGCCTCGGCGATCGAGGTGCTCAAGTTTGTCATGGAATCCAACGGCCGCACCCAGGCCGACCTTGGCCATCTTCTCGGATCGCGGTCGCGAGCCTCCGAGATCATGAATGGACGCCGTGAGCTGAATCTGGACCAGATCAGGCTTCTGGCTCGCGAATGGCGTATCCCCGCGGCGGCGCTGATCGACGTCGCGGCCTGAAGTCCAAAGGCACGCCGCCCCTGATGTCTTGACGGCCAGCTTTGCTCTGTCAGGGGACTTGCCCAAGGACCGCTGGCAGGCTCCCTATCCCTCAAGGCCTTCAGGGCATTTCCCTTCTCCCTGGAGGGTCAAGGGAGTTGCGGCCCTACTTCTTCAGGCCGATCGCCCTCAGCCGCTCGTCGAGAAACGCCCCGGCGGTCACCGGCTCGAACCTGGCGCCGGCGCCCACGCAGCTCTCCAGCACCGCCAGCGACGTCTCCAGCGTCGGGTGCATGAAGAACGGCATCGAATAGCGCGACACGTTCGGGCCGGTCGGGTTGACCACGCGGTGGGTGGTCGCGGGGATCACGCCGTTGGTCATGCGGGCCAGCATGTCGCCGCTGTCGACGATCAGGTTGGTCGGCTCGGTGACCACCGGCAGCCAGGTCCCGTCGCGGTCGAGCAGCTCCAGCCCCGCGCCCTTGGCGGCGACCATGATGGTCAGGAAGTTGATGTCCTCGTGCGCCGCCGAGCGCACCGCGTTCGGGTCGGCGTCGGCCGCCAGCGGCGGATAGTGCAGCACCCGCAGCAGCGAGGTTCCGTAGCGCACCTTGTCGTCGAAATAGTCCGAAGGCAGGCCGAGCTTCGGGGCCAGGGCCCGCAGCAGCAGGATGCCGGTCTCGTTGAGCGCGTCGAACAGGCTCTTGAAAGCCGGCTTCACCCCCGGCGCCTCGGCCGGCCAGACGTTGGGTTCAAGGTCGTCGCCGGCCTCCGGCGAGGGGTCGTGGCCGACCTGCCAGAACTCCTTCAGGTCCGGATGGCCGCTGTCCTTGGCGTGCTCGACCCCGAACGGGGTGTAGCCGCGCATGCCTTTGGCGTACTGTGTCTTGGCGGCCTCGGGCAGGGCGAACAGCGCCTCGGCCTCGCCATAGGCGCGCTGCAGCAGCGCCAGCGGCACGCCGTGATCCTTCAGCACGAAGAAGCCGTAGTCCTGCAGGCCGCGCATCATCGCGTCGGAGAAGGCCTGGCGCTGGGCGGCGTCGCCGTCGGCGAAGGCTTTCAGGCTCAGTTCGGGAACGGATCGGGTCATGGAGATAAGCTACCCTCAACTGGCGAGGGCCTCAAACGGGGACATGTACTTCAGTACGTGTCCCCTCTGGCCGGAAAGGGACACGCACTGAAGTGCATGTCCCTGTACATCAGAGCATCCCCTCCACCTCGGCCCGGGTCGGCAGCGACGGCTGGGCCCCCGCCCGCGTGGCCGTCAGCGCCCCGGCTGCGCAGGCGAAGGCCAGGGCCTCGGGGTGGCCCATGCCTTCCAGCAGGGCTACTGTCAGGGCGGCGACAAACGTGTCCCCCGCGCCCGTGCTGTCGATCACCGAAACCTCCGGCGGTTCCGCCGTGGCCAGCCGCGCGCCGTCGTGGAACAGACCGGCGCCGCGCGAGCCCCAGGTCACGGCGACCAGGCCCGGCAGACCGTGCAGCCGCCTGCCGTAGACCTCGGACTCGCCCTGGTTGACCACAATCAGATCGGCCCGCCGCAGCACGCTGTCGGGCACATCCAGCGCCGGGGCCAGGTTGACGCAGACGAAGCCCGTGGCCCGCGCCACGGCCGCCGCGACGGTCGCGGCCGGCAGCTCCATCTGGCAGATCAGCGCGCCCTCGATGACCGTCGGCAGCAGGTCCGACGTGAAGGCGGCGTTGGCGCCGGGCGCGACGATGATCTGGTTCTCGCCCTCGGCATCGACGCCAATCAGGGCCACGCCCGTCGGGGCCGCCCGGTCGATCGCGACGCCCGACAGGTCCACGCCCTCCGCCTTTAGCAGCGCCAGGGCCTCGTCGGCCATGCCGTCGGCGCCCACGCGTCCGATCAGCCGCACCGCCGCGCCCAGCCGGCGGGCGGCCAAGGCCTGGTTGGCCCCCTTGCCGCCGGGATGGCGGGCCAGGGTCGCGCCGGTCACCGTCTCGCCCGGCGCCGGCAGGGTCCTGGCCGTGGCCACGAAGTCGAGGTTCACCGACCCGACCACGGTGATCAGCGGCGCGCTCATCGACCCAGGATCTCCAGCATCAGGGCGAAAGCGCCGTCATGATCAACCTGCGTCACCCACCGGCAGGTCGCGGCGGCGGGGTCGGGCAGGCGGAACTCGACGGCCGTGTGCCCCAGGGTCAGCGGCGAGTCCGTCTCGACCCGCAGATCGACGGGGACCGCCGTGAACAGCCGAGGCGCCAGCAGGCAGAGGATGGTGCAGGGGTCGTGCTGCGGCGGGCTGTCGCCGCCGACATGGGTCTGTTCTGTCCAGACGGCGAAGTCGAGCAGCTGCGCGGCAGCGCGGGCGGCGGGGGTGTCCAGCGCCTTGACCGCCGCCAGCCGCGCCGGCGTGGCCCGCACCTGGTGGGTGGCGTCCAGCCCCAGCACGACCGTCCGCACGCCCGAGCGGAACACCACGTCGGCGGCGTGCGGGTCGGCATGAATGTTGTACTCGGCCGAGGCGGTGATGTTGCCGCCCTCGCGCCGCGCGCCGCCCATCACGACCACCGGGCCCAGCCGCGCGGCCAGCGCCGGCTCGCGCCCCAGCGCCAGCGCCAGGTTGGTCATCGGCCCGGTGACGGCCATCGAGACCGAGCCCGCCGGCCGGCTCATGACGATGTCGATGATGGCCTGGGCCGCCTCGGCCGCCGCCGCGGGGGCGTCGGGCTCGAACACCGGCAGGGTCCCCAGGCCCGACTCGCCGTGGAAGTGGCTGGCGACGATCGGCGGCCGGACCAGCGGCGTGGCCGCCCCGACATGGACCGGCACGTCCTCGCGTCCGGCGATCTGGCGGATCAGCCGCGCGTTGCGGGCCGTCAGCCCGGCCTCGACGTTGCCGGCCACCGTGGTGATGGCCAGGATGTCCAGCACGTCGGGCGCGCCAAACGCCAGCAGCAGGGCGACGGCGTCGTCGACGCCGGGGTCACAGTCGATGATCAGGGATGTCTTCGTCACACGCCCATATCGGCCGTGAATCGCGAGGGCGGCAAGAGCGGCGGACATGTTCCGGCGCTAGCCGGCGCAGGTCCCCTACGAAAGCTGGTCCAGCGGCACGGCCGTCAGACCCTGTTCAGCCGAGGCCTTCGCCTGCGCCGCCTTGGCGCTGATGAACCCCGGCCGCGCCTGTATCCGCGCCCAGTAGGCCGCGACGGCCGGCGGGAACTGGTCGGCCAGGCCCAGAGACTGGGCCAGCAGCAGGGCATAGGCCACCGAGATGTCCCCGCCCGTAAACCGGCCGGCCGCCACGAACTCGGACTTTTCGACGATCGCCTCCAGGCCCCGCAGGCGCGCCAGGAACCATTTGGCGTAGTCGTCGGCCACCTGCGGCTGGCGGCGTTCCTCCGGTTCCAGTCGGCGGTAGCGCAGCACCAGGGTCTGCGGAAAGGTCAGCGTCGCCTCGCCGAAATGCAGGGCGTTGAGCCAGGCGCCGAAGCCCGGTTCGTCCGGCTCGACGGCCAGGCCGGTGTCCCCGCCGTACTTGCGGCTCAGATACTCCACGATCGCCGCCGACTCGGTCATCCGCGTCTCGCCATCAACCAGCAGCGGAATGGTGCCCAGCGGGTTTTCCCGCAGATACTCCCGCGCCAGGCCCCTCGGCGGGAACGGCAGCATGCGCAGGTCGTAGTCCAGCCCCAGCTCCTCCAGCGCCCACAACGGCCGGAACGAGCGCGCGTCGGCGCAGTGGTAGAGGGTGATCATGCGGCGGTGTCCTGTTCAGGGGCGCAGGCTAGGACATCTTGCGTCCTTCGACACGCCGCTTCGCGGCTGCTCAGGATGGCGTGGAGGGATGGGCTTCAAAATATACGTCATGGTGAGCGGCGCCGCAGGCGCGTGTCGAACCACGCACACTGAAGCGATTGTGCCGACGGCCACTCCGCGCAATGCTTCCGCAAAATCGGGGGGAGACGACGATGCGCAGATGGGGGCTGTTCGCGGCCGGATTGTTGCTGATTCTGGCCGGGTCGTGGCTGGCGAGCGCGGTGCAGACGGTGGGCGGGATCACCGTCACCGACGTGCGGTTCCCCGGAACCGGCGGCGTGACCATGAGCGGCCTGCTCTACACGCCGAAAAACGCGACCGCGGCGACGCCGGCCCCCGGCGTCCTCGCCGTCCACGGCTACATCAACAGCCGCGAGACCCAGAGCGCCTTCGCCATCGAGTTCGCCCGGCGCGGCTATGTCGTGCTGGCGATGGACCAGACCGGCCACGGCTACAGCGGCGGGGCGGCCTTTTCCAACGGCTTCGGCGGGCCGGACGGGCTGAAATACCTGCGAAGCCTGCCCAACGTCGACAAGGCCAACATTGGCCTTGAGGGCCACAGCATGGGCGGCTGGACGGTGCTGGCCGCCGCCGCGACCCTGCCCGACGCCTACAAGGCCGTGGTGCTGGAGGGCTCCTCCACCGGCGCGCCGTTCGCGGCCGAGGGCACGCCGGCCTGGCCGCGCAATCTGGGCCTGGTGTTCAGCCGCTACGACGAGTTCAGCAAGATCATGTGGGGCGTGGCGCGGGCGCGGGATGTCGCGACGGCGCCCAAGCTGAAGACCGTGTTCGGGACCTCGGCCGACGTGGTCCCTGGCCAGGTCTACGGCTCCATGGCCGACGGCACGGCGCGGCGGCTGACCCAGCCCGTCACGACCCATCCCGGCGACCACATCTCGACCGCCGCCGTCGGCGACGCCATCGACTGGTTCGGCAAGACGCTCGTGGGCGGGACGCCTCGGCCCGTCAGCGACCAGATCTGGATCTGGAAAGAGGTCGGCACGGGGATCGCCTTCGTCGGCTTCGTCATGCTGTTGCTGGGAGCCTTCAACGGCCTGCTCGGCCTGCCGGCGGTCGCCAGCCTGCGCGGCGAGCCCTCCGCGGCCGTCGAGGCCAGAGGCGGACGCTGGTGGGCGGGCCTCCTGACCACCGCCTTCCTGCCCATCGTCACCTTCTTCCCGGCCTTCATCGCCGTGACGGTGCTGCTCAAGCCCTCACCCCTGCTGCCGCAGAACATCACCAACCAGGTGGTGGTCTGGGCGCTGGTCAACGCGGCTCTGACGCTGGCCATCAGCTGGTTTGGCCGCAAACGGACCGCGCCCCGCTACGACGCCCGCTGGGCCCCGGCCCTGATGATCGCCCTGGCGACGACGGGCATCGGCTATCTGTCGCTGATCGCCATCGACGCCCTGTTCAAGGTCGACTTCCGTTTCTGGGTCGTGGCGCTGAAGCTGTTCAGCCCGGCCCAGTTCAAGATCGCGCTGATCTACGTCCTGCCCCTGACCGCCTTCTTCCTGGTCGCCCTGCGCGCCTTGCATGGGCGGCTGTCGGTGGCCGGGGACAGCGCGGGCCGGCAGTACCTGTCGTCCATCGCGGCCATGGCCCTGGGATTCCTGGTGTTCCTGGCGGTCGACTACGGCCTGTTCTTCCTCACCGGCCGCCTGCCGACCGACTTCGACCCGCTGAGCACGGTGGTGGCGATCCAGTTCCTGCCGCTGATGGCAGTGGTCGCCCTGATCTCGACCTTCACCTGGCGGCGAACCGGCAGTTCCGTCCCCGGCGCGGTGATCTGCGGACTGTTCGTCACCTGGTACGTGGTGGCCGGGACGGCTACGCAGGTGGCGTAGACCGCGCGACCTCTTCGGCCAGGGACTCCAGCAGCCCGATCGTGCCCTCCTCGCGGCTGGCGACGGCCTCGCGACCTTCGAAATAGGCGCCCTGCTCGGTGAAGACCAGACGCGTCCCGGCCCCTTCCGGCCGGAACTCGACCGTCGCCAGCGAGGCGGAGATCGGCGCGCCGGCGACGGTCATGCCGTAGGCGAAGATCAGCCGCCGATCGGGCACGATATCGAGGTAGGTGCTGTCGTTGGTGATCACCACGGCCGCGCCGGGCGGGCTGAAGCGACTCGACTCCACGGCCCCAACCGCCAGGTCGCCGCCGGTATGGGCGTGGATCGTCCAACTGTCGGTCTGGAAGAACCAGCGGTCGCGGGCCTCGCGGTCGGTGAAGGCGTGGAACACCCTGGCGGGCGTGGCGTCATAGACCCGCTCGACGCAGAAGGTGGCGTGGGTCACGGCAAGGTCGGTCATCGGTCGCCTCCTCGGGCTTCGTCGTCGGGTTTGGTCTGCGCCAGGTATTCACCCAGCCGGTCGAGCCGGCGCTCCCAGGCGACGCGGCGTTCGTTGATCCAGGTCTCGGCCCGGGTCAGGGCCGCGGTGTCGAGCGTGCAGGTGCGCACCCGGCCGACCTTCTGCGTCCTGACCAGCCCGCTCGCCTCCAGCACGGCCAGGTGCTGCACCACCGCCGACAGGCTCATCGGCAGCGGCTCGGCCAGCTGAGTGACCGAGGCGGGGCCGAGGGTAAGCCGCTCGAGCATCCCCCGCCGCGCCGGATCGGCCAGCGCGTGGAAGATGGGATCGAGGGTGGCGGGCGGGGGTCGATACTGAAGCATATGCTTTAGTATTCTCGCGCGGCTGAGCGCGCAAGCGAAGAGTGAAGCATATACTTCGGTAGTGGGCGGGACCGCCGATCCGGTCCCAGGGGACAGGAAAGGCAGTCCCGTTAAGCAGGACCGGCGCGGCCCGGGGGCAGGAAGTCGTGCCCCGGGGGACACGACATCCAGCCTCCTGAACCCTAGCTGTCCAGGAAGCTGCGCAGCTTCCGCGACCGGCTCGGATGCTTGAGCTTGCGCAGGGCCTTGGCCTCGATCTGGCGGATGCGTTCGCGGGTGACGCTGAACTGCTGGCCGACTTCTTCCAGGGTGTGGTCGGTGTTCATGCCGATGCCGAAGCGCATGCGCAGGACCCGTTCCTCGCGCGGCGTCAGGGACGCCAGCACGCGGGTGGTGGTCTCGCGCAGGTTGGACTGGATCGCCGCGTCGATGGGCAGGATGGCGTTCTTGTCCTCGATGAAGTCGCCCAGGTGGCTGTCTTCCTCGTCGCCAATCGGCGTTTCGAGGGAGATGGGCTCCTTGGCGATCTTGAGGACCTTGCGGACCTTTTCCAGCGGCATGGCCAGCTTTTCGGACAGCTCTTCCGGGGTCGGCTCGCGGCCGATCTCGTGCAGCATCTGGCGGCTGGTGCGGACGATCTTGTTGATCGTCTCGATCATGTGCACGGGGATGCGGATGGTGCGCGCCTGGTCGGCGATCGAGCGGGTGATGGCCTGGCGGATCCACCAGGTGGCGTAGGTCGAGAACTTGTAGCCGCGCCGGTATTCGAACTTGTCGACCGCCTTCATCAGGCCGATGTTGCCTTCCTGGATCAGGTCCAGGAACTGCAGGCCGCGGTTGGTGTACTTTTTCGCGATCGAGATCACCAGGCGCAAGTTGGCCTCGATCATCTCTTTCTTGGCGTCACGCGAGTTGGTCTCGCCTTCGTTCATGCGCTTGTTGATGTCCTTGAGCTGGGCCAGCGGCACGACCACGCGGGCCTGCAGTTCGCCGAGCTTGGTCTGCAGTTCCTGGATGGGCGGAATGTTGCGCGCCATGATGACCGACCAGGGCTTGCCGGAAGCCACCTGTTTCTCGACCCATTTCAGGTTCAGCAGGTTGGGCGGGAAGTCCTTGTTGAAGACTTCCTGCGGCATGCCGCACTTCTCGACGATGATGCGGCGCAACTCGCGCTCTTTCTTGCGCACGTCCAGCACCTGGCCGCGCAGCAGGTCGCACAGCTTTTCAATCGTCTTGGCGGTGAAACGCACGGTCATGAGCGCGTCGCTCAGGGCTTTTTGCGCTTTGGTGTAGGTGGGCGTGCCCCAGCCTTCCTTGTCGTAGGTCTTGTGGACTTTCTCGAACAGGGAGGCAATGGTGTCGAAGCGGCTCAGCGCTTCCTTCTTCAACTCTTCGAGCTTTTTGGTCAGCGCCTTGGAGCCGCCCTTGCCGTCGTCGTCGTCTTCCTCGTCGAACTCGTCAAAGTCTTCCTCGGCCACGTAGTCGTCGGCTTCGTTGGGGTTGGAAAAACCGTCGACCACGGTGGAGATGACCACCTTGCCTTCGCGGATGTCCTCGCCCAGGCGCAGGATCTCGGCAATCGTGGCCGGGCTTTCGGAGATGGCTTCCATCATCTTCATCAGGCCGCCCTCGATGCGCTTGGCGATCTCGATCTCGCCTTCACGCGTGAGCAGCTCGACCGTGCCCATCTCGCGCATGTACATGCGGACCGGGTCGGTGGTGCGGCCGAACTCGCTGTCGACGGTGGACAGCGCCGCTTCGGCGGCTTCCTCGGCCTCTTCCTCGGTCGAGCCGGCCGGTGCATTGGCGGTGATCAGCAGGGTTTCCGCGTCGGGCGTCTGCTCGTAGACGGCCACGCCGAGGTCGTTCAGCGTGACGATGACCGCGTCCAGCGTCTCGGCATCGATCAGCTTGTCGGGCAGGTGATCGGAAATCTCGCCGTGGGTCAGGTAGCCGCGGGTCTTGCCGAGCTTGATCAGCGCCTTCAGGCGGGCGCGGCGCTTGGCCATGTCTTCTTCGGACAGCACGGTTTCGTCCAGGCCGAATTCCTTCATCAAGGCGCGTTCTTTCGCCTTGCTGATTTTCATGCGCAGCGGTTTGACCTTTTCGGTCGTCTCGGCCACCGGCTCACCGACCAGGTCGTCTTCGATGTCCGACATGTCCTCGTCACCGTCGACCTTGCCGGCGATTTTGGGTTTGCGGCCACGCTTGGCGCCGCCGGCTTCGACGGCTGCTGCCGGATTTTTAGGCGGGCGGCCGGGTTTTTTCTTCACGGGCAGTTCGGCCACGGTCGCGGCCGGCGCGGCTTTCAGCGGGACTTCTTTTTTGGCGGCAGGTTTGGCGGGAGAGGCTGGGGTCTTGGTCGGCACGGGGGGGGCTTTCTTGACGGACTTTTCGGATTTCAGGGGCGCTTTGGGCGCTGCGGCCTTTTTGCCGGGAACTGGTCTGGAGATGGCGGTTTTTGCGGGTTTTTCAAGCTTGCTGGCAGCCTTCCTGACCGGCGGTCGGGCTGCAGTTTTCACTGCGGCTTTGGACTTGGGCACGGCTTTGGCGGACTTGCTGGGCTTTTGAGCAGGCATGGCGAACTCCCGGTATGAAACTTCCTTCAACAGACTGGGTTCCCGGCACCGGCGGAACCGGGGCACAGGCACAAAAAATGCCCGGGGCCGGAGGGCTGGGCATTCAGGGGCCTCGAAAGGCCCCCAGGCAAGTTGTTTGGGCGAACATTTGGTGTGCAGTCCTTGCGGAGAAATTGCCCTCAACCAGTGCGGTCCCGTTCTTGCGGGGGGCGGTTGCCGGAGGTGCTGCTGTCGCGCTTGCCGTAGCGGAAAATCGGATTATACCCTGATGCCTCATTTTTGGGCATCAAACGGGGCCTGAAATCAGCTTTTTTTCAGGCTGAAGCGCGGGTTTTGGTGCGGGTCATCAGAAAAGCGAGGCGCTGTCTTTTTACCGGATCCTTGAGGGTTTCGGCGCCACCCTCGCTCAGTTCCTTCTGTTCCAGATCCAGCTTTGCATCAAGAAGCCGATCAAGAATGGCCCGAGCTTCATTCCAGTCGCATTCAATGCCTTCCGGGATTTCCGAAATCTGGTCTACAGCGTACTTTTCCTGAGGATGCTCGCGCAGGCCCTCGCGCAGCGCCGCCCAGGGCTGGGGGCCGTGTTCGTGCAACTGGCTTTCGAGCCAGACAAACAGCGGTCCGTGCGGCGCCGGCAGTTCACACAGCAGTACATGCTCTTCCCCGCCGAGTTTGTCCCAGCTTTGCGGATCCGTCAGCATCAGCCGTAGCACCCGGTCTTCGGGGCTTGTCGCCATACGTCGCCCTGCGATTCGCCGCGCAGGACGGTTGCTGGCTGATGACCCTGAGCTAGGCCGTGCCGGGGACGTGTCCATGGGCAAGGAGGCGGCGTAGGCGCCTTCGTCGTGCAGGTCGGCAAAGTTGCCGGAAAACTCCCCGAAATCCGGTCCGCCACTCGAAAATTCAGGTGTTTTTGGCCGCTGGCCCTTGCCGGACGATCGTGAGCCGCTATTGTTTTTATAGTCCCGGGCATTCGCGGGTTGCCAGATTTGCAGCAGCTCGCGGCTGTCGATCAGCACCTGGTCGGCGATCTCGGCCAGCAACTGGCGCTTGAGCGTGCCGTCGGGCAGGGCGGTCCAGAGCGGCCGCGCATTGCTGGCCATGTGGGCCCGGCCTTCGGCGGTGTCGAGTTCGCAGCCCTCGGCGGCGGCTTCGAGCATGAACTTGCTCAGCGGCACGGCCTTGGCCACGGCCGCGGCAAAACCGTCCTGGCCGTTCGCGCGGATAAAGCTGTCGGGGTCGTGCTCCTCGGGCAGGAACAGGAACTTGACGCTGCGCACATCGGTGGCAAAGGGCAGGGCGG
>JAUSMJ010000080.1 GCA_030645575.1 Caulobacter sp.
GCGACGGCGGGGGCGGCGACGGCGGGGGCGGCGGCGGCGGAGGTGACGGCGGCGGCGGCGGCGGAGGCGGAGGCGGCGACGACGCGCTGATCGTCCCCGTCGTCCGGAACGTGGACACGCAGCAGGATCCGGCGAGCGCGAACTGGTCGGCGTTCGCACCGCCGAGCGTATAGCCGCTGTAGGTGATACCGATGCCCGTTCCGACGGCCGAGCTGTCGAAGACCGCGCTGCTGCCGGAGCCGGCCACAAGGGTGACTCCATCCGGCACGCCGACGCCCAGAAAGCCGGTCAGGACCGCAGCCGTCGTTCCATCAAACACCTTGCTCCCGTCGGGAAACAGCAGCATGCGCTGCGTCAGCGTGGCGCCTTCGGTCAGGGTGAAATGGGTCGAAAAGTCGCTCGGCGTCGCATAGGAAACCGGATTGTAGTTGATCGTGGCCGGAGCGTTGGTGACCGTGACCGGCGGCGCCAGGGGCGCGAAGATGATCGTGCCGCCGCCGACTCCCGGTCCTGTCCCGTCGGCGCCGGAAATCAGGGTCAATCCAACCGCCAGACCGAGGCTTTGGGCCGGAATGGTGCTGCCCCGGGTCAGGGTGACGGCCGCGTCGATGTGAACATCATGCCCGGCGCACAGGGCGATATTGCCGTCCGTCGTGGTCATGGCGTGAAACACGCGAACGTCCCGGCCGGCGTTCAGCAGGACGCTGCCGTTGGTCGTCGTAATGGCTGCGTTGACGTTCACGTCCCGCCCGCAACAGACGACGAGGTTGCCGTTGGTCGCGGTGATGGCGGCGTTGATGTTCACGTCCCGCGAGGAGAGCAGCGTCAGCGTGGTCGGGGTGGAGGACGCCGTCCAGGCGACCGCGTCGTTGACATGGATGTCGCCGTCGCCCGGCAGGGCGGCCCCCGGCCCGACAGTTGTGTCGATCACGATACTGGTGGTCACCAGCTGGGCGGACAGGGTCGCGCCGGAAATGTTTCCGCCGGCGCCGATGGTGAAATCCGCGGGGTCGATCAGCCACGTCCCCGTCGTCCCGGCCGGCGCGACGGTGGTGATTCTGGAGCCGTCCGCCACATTCACCGTGGCGGCCGAGGTTTCGATGAAGCCGCCGTTTCCGCCATTGGGCGCGCTCGCGTCCAGCACGCCGCTCACCGTGACCGTCCCGCCCTGCATGTCACCCAGAAGAAAGATGGAACCGCCTTGATCGTCCAGTGTGCGGGCCTCGATGACGCCGGTGTTGTTGACGACGGTCCTGAGCAGGCCGCCGGCCGCCTGTGCGGTCATCAGAACCTGGCCGCCGTCGGCGCGCAGCAGACCGCCATTCTGGACGAGCGCATCGACCGCGCCCCGGTCGATGGCGACGTTGAGCAACCCGTCGCCGGCGACATCGAGGGTGACGGCCTCTCCCCCGGCGAGCACGACGGAGCCGAGGTTGGCCTGGATCACGCCGTCGTTGCTGACCATGGCGCCCAGCAGCGCGACGAAGCCGCCATCAGCATTGATGGTTCCACGATTGACCACCGCGCCGCCGGAGCCGGAAAATCGGTAGTCGCCGGCCATGAAATCAGAGTCGGTCAGGCTCAGCGTCGAGGCGACCAGCCCCCCGACATTCACCTGGGCGCCCTGCCCGAACAGGATCCCGTTCGGGTTGATCAGAAACACCTTACCATTCGACGACAGATTGCCGAAAATGAGGGAGGGGTCGGCGCCGAGAACCCGATTTAAGGCCACGGACGCGCGGTTGGGCTGGACGAAGACGACGCTGTTGCCCGCGCCGATGGAAAAGGTCTGCCAGTTGATCGCGACATTCTGGGTCGACTGGTTGACCGTGACGTTGGTCGGTCCGGCCGCGATCGTCGCGCCGCCCGACGAGACGGCCCCGCCGGTCGGAAGGCTCTGCGCCTGCGCGGCGCCGGCGCCGGTCAGCCCAAGCAGGGCGAGACAGCCATACTTCGCGAGCGCCGTGGAGGCGGACAGGGCGCGCCGGCTTGCCGTGGCCTTGCGCGTCGGCCCGACCTCGATTTGGCCGCCGATGACGGAAAACTGAAATCTATGCATCTCGACGTCCTTGTCGGGAGAAGAGCGAGCCGGGGTCTGCCCGGCCCCGTCATCAGAATTGTTTGGTGATCTGGAACCAGACGCGGCCGGATCTGTCCGGGGCGGAGGTCGCGGGCTGGTCGCCGAGCCGGGCGGCATAGGTCACCCGCGCCGTGAGGTCGCCCGGGCCCATCCAGGCCAGGCCAACCCCGGCGCCGCTGCGTCGGGCGCGGTTCGGTCCCGGGGACCAGGCGTCATGGACGAAGTTGACCTCGCCGGCATCGACGAAACCGATCAGCTGGAACTGGCCCGGCCAGGTCGCCGTCCAGCGATCCAGCGCCAGACGCGCCTCCAGCGTCGCGACATAGCCCTCATCGCCGTAGGCCTCGCCTTCCGGATAGGCGCGGACCCCGTAAGCGCCGCCCAGTTCCATCTTTTCGGAGCTGTCCAGATTGTCGAAGGCGAGCTGCCCACGCACCGCACCGAAGAGCGAGAGCGGGCCGCTGATCGTCTGCAGGCGCGTCACGCTGAACTGGGCCTTGCCGAAGGTCCCGTTCGTCTGTCCGGCGAGACTATCCGCCAGACGTTCGGCCGGGTTTTCGATATCGAGGCTGCCGGTCGTCCCGGTCACCGAAAAGGCCGTCCAGCCTCCGCCGCCGAAGCCATCGCGGGAATCGCCGCGCAGTCCGACGCTCAGCGCCAGGCTGCTTCGCCGGGAATCCAACGAGGCCAGACCGATGTCGTCCTTCAGTCTCTTGTCATCGATGCTGGCGAAGAGGTCGAGATTGCTGCGCCGCGATCGGATCAGCGGGTAGGCGCCATAGAGGCTGACGATATCGGCCGTGCCACCGGCGTCGAGAACGCCGAATTCCTGACCCAGCTGATAGCGCATGTGCGTGTAGGACAGACCGAACGTCCCATCCCCGAAAGGCGCCTCGTAGGCGAGGCGGCCGTAGGCGAGGTCCTCCGTCGAAGCGAGCAGACGCAGGCTGACGCGGTCGCCGTGACCCGTCGGGTTGTTGAGGTTGATCGTGCCGCCAAGCCGATAGGCGCCGGTGTAGCGGTTGCCGGCGTTGTCGGCCTCAACACTGCCGGTAACGCGACGGCCGGGCGTGAGTTCGACGGTCAGATCGGAGGCGCCCGGCGTGGACCCGGGCGCGAGCGTCGAATGGACCGCGACTCCGGGGAGGTCGGACAGCAGCAGCAGGCTCCGCTCCAGCGGCGCGATGGCGACCGGGTCGCCGGGGTGCAGACCACGCATCCTGCGCCGGGCGACGCCGTCCGAAAGGGTGGTCTGGTTGCGCAGGTTGACGGCGCCGTAGCGTCCCTCGATCACCGTGATGGTTACGGCTCCGTCCTTGATCTCCTGCGGCGCCAAATAGGCCTGGGCCAGAATATAGCCGTGGCGGCTATAGAAGGCGGTGATCGCGGCCGCGGCGTTGCGCAGCTCGGGCAGGGTCAACTCGGCCCCCGGCGAAACGCCGGTCGCGGCGATCAACTCGGCCTCCGGGAACAGGGTATTGCCCGTCACATGCAGGGCCTCGACCCGCACCCGCGCGCCGGAGGCGGTCTCCTGAGCGCCGGTTCCAGGACGTTCGATGCGAAGATCGGGGGCCGGTGTCCGCGGGACCTCTGCCGGAGGAATTTGCTGGAGCTGCTCGCCCGCGCCCGGAGGCGGCGTCTGGGCGGAAGCCGCTTGACCCGCCGCGAGGAAGGTTACCGCCAGGAGACTGGACTTAAGCATCATCGATGGAAGCCCCACCGCGACAGGTGGGCGCAATGCCTCTCACGCGGTGGAGAGCGCATACGTAGATGGTCTCAGGCAAACAGTCAGGTGGTCAGGAATGGACGATTTCATCCAGCGGATGGCCGGCACGAACCGCCGAACATACGCACCTGAATTTGATAACTCGCGATATCCGGGCAGGTTCCGTCAGGACGCGAATTCTTCTGAAATATCCTGATGCGTTGAGTTGGCGCGGCGCTCAGGCGGCATGAATACCCATTTTAGGGTGCGCATACCTCGAAAATAACCGGCGGAGAAAATGCCGCCTGAGGTAGTATTGGTCCGTTGCGGCCCCCGCCTGGCCAGGCCGCCTTCAGCCCGCCGCGGCCTTCGGCGCCCGGCGCACCTCGACCACCCGCACCCGCGTGCCGTCCAGCACCAGGGCCAGCTCGCCACGCTTGAGCTTCAGGGCGTCGGCGCCGAAGGTGTCGCGCCGCCAGCCGGTCAGGGCGCCGACATCGGCGTTGTCGTCGTTGGCGATCTTTTCCAGGTCAGAGACCGTGGCCAGCAGCTTGGACGCCACGCCGGCGTCCTCGGCGCGGGCCTTGAGCAGCACCTTGAGCAGTTCCACCACGGCGCCGGCGGCGGCGTTCTGCGGGCCGCGCTCGCGGTCGATCTTGGGGGCGTAGCCGTCCGGGTCCTTGAGCGCTTCCCGGATCGCGGCCAGCAGATCGGGGCCGAACTTGCTGCCGGAGAAGCCTTTCGGCACCCCGCGCAGGCGGTCCATGGCGCCCGCGTCGGTCGGCGCCTGGGCGGCCAGCTCGTCGATCGCGTCGTCCTTGAGGATGCGGCCGCGCGGCTGGTCGCGCTGCTGCGCCGTGCGCTCGCGCCAGGCGGCCACCGCCTTGAACACGGCCAGGTATTTCGGGACGTGCTTGCGCGGCTTGAGCCGCTTCCAGGCGTTCTCCGGCTCGACGTCGTAGAGCGCCGGGTCGGTCAGGGCCGCCATCTCCTCCTCGACCCAGGCCAGGCGTCCGTCCTTTTCCAGCCGCGCGCGCAGCGTCGGATAGAGTTCAGCCAGATGGGTCACATCGGCGATGGCGTAGGTCAGCTGGTTGTCGCTCAGCGGACGGCGGGCCCAGTCGGTGAAGCGGCTCGACTTGTCCAGATCGATCTTCAGCATCTGGCGCACCAGGGCGTCATAGGCGATCTGTTCACCGAAGCCCGCCGCCATGCCGGCGATCTGGGTGTCGAACAGCGGGCGCGGCATGGCGCCCAGGTTGTTGAAAATCTCAACGTCCTGGCGGGCGGCATGGAACACCTTGTCGACAGTCTCGTCGCGGAGAATGTCGAGCAGGGGGGCGAGATCAAGTCCGTCGGCCAGCGGGTCGATACAGGCCTGGGCGCCGTTGGGCGCCGCGACCTGGATCAGGCACAGCTTTGGCCAGTAGGTCGTTTCGCGCATGAACTCGGTGTCCACGGCGATGAACGGCTGACCTTTCAGGGACTTGCAGAATTCCGCCAGCTGGGCGGTGGTCGTAATCGGCTGCATCGGGTAGCTATAGCGCCGCCCGGGGCCGAGTCTGCAAGAGATGCAGGCCCCGACGCCTCATTTTCGTTCCCAATCGTTGCCGCGAAGCCTCCCCGAGCACCCCATGACCGATCGGCCGAACGGCCTTACCTACGCCCAGGCTGGTGTCGATATCGACGCCGGAAACGCGCTCGTCGAGGCCATCAAGCCTCTGGCCAGGGCCACCGCACGTCCCGGCATGCGGGGCGGCCTGGGGGGCTTTGGCGCCCTGTTCGACCTCAAGGCCGCCGGCTACGAGGATCCGCTGCTGGTCTCGACCACCGACGGCGTGGGCACCAAGCTGAAGATCGCCATCGAGACGGGCCTGCACGACACGGTCGGCATCGACCTGGTGGCCATGTGCGTCAACGACCTGCTGGCCCAGGGCGCCGAGCCGCTGTTGTTCCTCGACTATTTCGCCACCGGCAAGCTGGACGTGGCGACCGCCACCCGCGTGGTCGCCGGCATAGCCGAGGGCTGCAAGCTGGCCGGCTGCGCCCTGGTCGGCGGCGAGACGGCCGAGATGCCGGGCATGTACGCCGATGGCGAGTACGACCTGGCCGGCTTCACCGTCGGCGCGGTCAACCGCGACGGCGTGCTGCCCCGGCTGGATGACCAGCGGGCCGGCGACGTGCTGATCGGCCTGGCCTCCAGCGGCCCGCACTCCAACGGCTATTCGATGGTCCGCAAGGTGGTCGAGCGCTCGGGCCTGGCCTGGGACGCGCCCTCCCCGTTCGGCGCCGGCACGCTGGCCGAAAGCCTGATGACGCCGACGCGGATCTACGTGAAATCGACCCTGCCGCTGATCAAGGCCGGCCGGATCAAGGGCGTGGCCCATATCACCGGCGGCGGGCTGATCGAAAACCCGCCGCGCGCGCTCGCCGAGGGGCTGGTCCCGCGCTTCGACTGGAACGCCTGGGCGATGGGCCCGACGTTCGACTGGCTGCAGGCGACCGGCGGCATCGCCGAACACGAGATGCGCCGCACGTTCAACTGCGGCGTCGGCTTCCTGCTGGTCGTCGCCCGCGACGAAGCTCCCGGCGTGCTGGGCGACCTGCTCGACGCGGGCGAGGACGCCTTCGTCTGCGGCGAGCTGGCTGCGTCCTTCGAGACGCGGACCTGACGGTCCGCTCCTCAGGATGACGACGTCAATGCAAGCCATCCCCCTTCGTCATGGTGAGGAGCGAGCGCAGCGAGCGTCTCGAACCACGCAATGACCAAACCCGCCGCCAAACCCCGCGTCGCCATCCTGATCTCCGGCGACGGGTCGAACATGGTCGCCCTGATCGAGGCCTCGCGGGCGGCGGACTGCCCCTACGAAGTGGTGCTGGTCCTGTCGAACAACCCGGACGCCGGCGGCCTCGCGAAGGCGGCGGCGCTGGGCGTGCCGGCGCTGGTCCTCGACCACCGGCCGCACGGCAAGGACCGCCAGGCTCATGAACGGCTGATCGACGCGGCGCTGCGCGAGGCGGGCGCGGAGTACGTCGCCCTGGCCGGCTACATGCGGGTGCTGACGCCCTTGCTGGTCGAGGCCTGGGCCGGCCGGATGCTCAACATCCACCCGGCCCTGCTGCCGAAATATCCCGGCCTGAACACCCACCAGCGCGCGCTCGACGCCGGCGACGCCGAGGCCGGCTGCACGGTGCATCTGGTGACCGCGGGCGTGGACGAGGGCCCGATCCTCGGTCAGGCGCGGGTCGCCGTGCTGCCCGGCGACACGGCCGCGACCCTGGCCGCGCGTGTGAAGGCCGAGGAACACCGGCTGTACCCGGCGGCGCTGGCCAGGCTGGTCGCCGGCTGATGACACGCGGTCCGCGCGGCTGCGAGGTCTGCCGCCGCCAGTGGCTGGTGGACGGCCGACTGCCGAGCCGCCTCGGCGCCAACGCCGGCGGGGCCGTGCTCTACCGCTGCGACGCCTGCCAGACCTGGTGGGAAGAGACCCCGCGCGGAACCCAGGCGATCACCGACGACGAAGCCCGCGAAAGCTATCCGGGGATTTTGTAGCGCACGGGTGGCGCGCGGGGACATGCACTTCAGTGCGTGTCCCCACCGTCAGGCAAGGGACACGCACTGAAGTGCATGTCCCTGTTCTCCCCGCCCAACCCGTTGAAATCCAACAACTCCGCCCAAGATACCCGACCGCGCGAAATAATCCGTCCATCACCCCCTCGGGCCGCCCCCATACTCACGCCATCCCCGCCGCATGGGGAGGGCGTATGGCCATGCGACCTTGCGGCGACGGGGATGGGGTTCGAACGGGGACAGGCGACGGGGGGTTACCGTCGCGGTCCGGGACGGCGCCGCCCGCCGCCCGCCCGTCGAGGGTCGATACCGGCCAAGCCTTCAAACGGCTGCCTACCGGAGCTCTCGGAAAACGCAACTTCGCGGCGCGTGACGGTCTCACCCCTCTCGCAAGCCTACCAAACAGACATCCGGGCGAGACCGGAGCGCGCCGCACCACCTCCCCAACCTCGCCGGATGACGGCCGGGATCGCGAACCCGTGCGGTGAATTCGGGAATTCGGTGACAGTTTACGAATTGCCGCGCCCCTGGCCGGCGGCCCGTCCGCAATTCGTAAACTGTCACCGAATTCCGGTCGCCGCGAGATAGCTTGACTTGCTTTCGTGATGTATCAAATATCATCCTGGAGACTTTAATGATCACGGGATCGCAAATTCGCGCCGCGCGGGCCCTGCTCGGTCTGGATCAACGGGATCTGGCCCGGCTGGCGGGACTGTCGGTCCCGACCATCCAGCGCATGGAAGCCTGCGAGGGTTCGGTCCGGTCCGTGGTCGACAGTCTGGAAAAGGTGGTCACCGCCTTCCTCGACGGCGGCGTCGAGCTGATCGGCGACGGCGCCCCCAGTCAGGGAACAGGCCGCGGCGTGCGGCTGATCGACAGGACATAGGCAGGTTATCATGTGGCGCGACTGGCGGCTGTTCATTCCCAAGACCGTCACGGTGCTGCGTCAGGGCTACGGACCGCGGGACTTCCGCGCTGACCTGATCGCGGGCCTGACCGTGGCCATTGTCGCCCTGCCGCTGGCCATGGCCCTGGCCATCGCCTCGGGGACCACGCCGGACGTCGGCCTGGTCACGGCGGTGATCGCCGGCTTCCTGATCTCGGCCCTCGGCGGCAGCCGCTTCCAGATCGGCGGCCCGACCGGCGCCTTCGTGGTCATCGTCTACGGGGTCATCACCCGCTACGGCTACGATGGTCTGCTGATGGCCACCCTGATGGCCGGCGGCATCCTGATCGTCGCGGGCCTGCTGCGCGTCGGCACCCTGATCAAATACATCCCCGACCCGGTCACCACCGGCTTCACCAGCGGCATCGCGGTGATCATCCTGGCCAGCCAGGTCAAGGACTTCTTCGGCCTGACCGCCGACAAGGTCCCGGCCGAGTTCGTTCCCAAGCTGCAGGCGCTGTGGGCCGCGCGCGACAGTCTGAGCGTCCCGGGCCTGGCCCTCGCCGCCGCCTGCCTGACGGCCATCCTGCTGCTGCGCCGCTACGCCCCGCGCGTGCCCGGCTTCCTGCTGGTGACCATCGCCGCCGCGGTCGCCGTGATGGCCCTGAAGCTGCCGGTGGACACCATCGGCACGCGCTTCGGCGGCGTGGCCGCGCAGCTGCCGATGCCGAACCTGAGCTTCTGGAGCTGGGACAAGGCCCAGGACCTGCTGCCCAGCGCCCTGACCATCGCCCTGTTGGCCGGGGTCGAGTCGCTGCTCTCGGCCGTGGTCGCCGACCAGATGACCGGCGCGCGCCACCGCTCGAACATCGAGCTGGTCGCCCAGGGCGTGGCCAACGTCGCCTCGGCCGCGTTCGGCGGCCTGCCGGCCACCGGGGCCATCGCCCGCACGGCGACCAACGTCCGCACCGGCGCGCGCTCGCCCATCGCCGGCATGGCCCACGCGCTGTTCATCCTGCTGTTCATGCTGGTGCTGGCGCCGGTGATGAAGTTCGTGCCGCTGGCCGCCCTGGCCGCCATCCTGGTGGTTGTGGCGTTGAACATGGCCGAGATCCACCGCTTCCGGCTGATCCTCGGCACCACCCATGGCGACCGCGCCGTGCTGCTGGCGACCTTCGCCCTGACCGTGCTGGTCGATCTGACCGTGGCCATCGAGGTCGGCATGGTCATGGCCGCCTTCCTGTTCATGCACCGCATGGCGGGCCTGGCGACCATCGACGGCGGCGAACCGGTCATCGAGGCGGACCGGGACGATCTGGAGCGGCGCGAACCCCGCTACGCGCCCAATTTCGGCCTGCCGTCGGACGTGGCGGTGATCACCTTCCGCGGGCCGCTGTTCTTCGGCAGCGCCAGCGTGCTGAAGGACGCCTTCGACCAGATCGGCGCCAAGCGGCGGGTCTATATCCTGCGCCTGGAGGAGACGCCGATGGTCGATCCCACCGGGGCCTTCGCCCTGCGCGACTTCCTCAAGCGGGTGCTCGACGACGGCGCGCAGGTGCTGGTCTCGGGGGCGTCGCGGGCGGTGATGCGCACCCTGCTGCGGACCATCGAGTCCGACGTCCTGCGCCGCGCGCGCTTCGTCCGCGCCTTCGAGGACGCCAAGCGGCGGGCGATGTCCGGTGAGGAAGACGAGTCCAACGCGACATCGTGACGACGGGGCCGAACCGAAACGGAAAACGGCCGGCCCCCGCGAGGAGGCCGGCCGTCCTGATCCGGTTCGGCGAGGGTCGCGTCAGCCGACGATGTCGGCGTCCGTGAAGAACTGGGCGATCTCGATGGCCGCGTTTTCGAGGCTGTCGGAGCCGTGCACCGAGTTCTCGCCGATCGACAGGGCGAACAGCTTGCGGATGGTGCCGTCGGCGGCCTGTTCGGGGTTGGTGGCGCCCATGACTTCGCGATAGCGGGCCACGGCGTTGTCGCCTTCCAGCACCTGGACGACGACCGGCTCGGCGGTCATCTGGCCGACCAGCTCGCCGTAGAACGGGCGGGCGGCGTGGACTTCGTAGAACTTCTTCGCCTGGTCGTCCGTCAGGCGCACGCGGCGCTGGGCGACGATGCGCAGGCCCGCGCCCTCGATGACGGCGTTGATCGCGCCCGTGAGGTTCCGGCGGGTCGCGTCCGGCTTGATGATCGAAAAGGTGCGTTCAGTCATGGCTAGTTCGGAGCCTTACACATGAGGTGGTGTTTGGGAGGTCGCGGGCTTATAGCGGCGGGCCCCCGATCCGCCAACACTTCTCGAAGAGCGCTTTAGCCCCCCCGCCATGCTTCAGATCAACGACCTCACCTTCGACGCCTGGGGGCGGCGCTTCTTCGATCACGCCGGCATTTCGCTGCCGCCGGGGGCCAAGGTCGGCCTGGTCGGCCGCAACGGCGTGGGCAAATCGACCCTGTTCAAGCTGATCATGGGCGAGCTGGTGGCCGGCGGCGACGAGATCAACCTGCCCAGGAACACCCGCATCGGCCAGGTGGCGCAGGAGCATCCGGCGACGCCCGTGTCGCTGATCGACACCATCCTGGAGGCCGACGACGAGCGGCACGAGCTGCTGACGCGGCTGGAGACCGCCGACCCCGAGGAGATGGGCGACATCTGGACCCGGCTGATCGAGATCGACGCCGACGCCGCGCCGTCGCGGGCGGCCGAAATCCTCGCGGGCCTGGGCTTCAGCGTCGAGGACCTGCAGCGGCCGATGTCGGAGTTCTCCGGCGGCTGGCGCATGCGCGTGGCGTTGGCGGCGGCGCTGTTCAGCGAGCCCGACCTGCTGCTGCTCGACGAGCCGACCAACTATCTCGACCTCGAAGGCGCCCTGTGGCTCGAGGCGCGGCTGAAGAAGTATCCGAACACGGCCCTGATCATCAGCCACGACCGGGAACTGCTGAACAACAGCTGCACCCACATCCTGCATCTGGCGGCGGCCAAGCTGGAAATCTACACCGGCGGCTACGACGACTTCGAGAAGCGCCGGGCCGAGAAGTCGCGCCTGCAGCTGTCGGCCAAGGCCAAGCAGGACGCCGAGCGCGCCCACCTGCAGGCCTTCGTCGATCGCTTCAAGGCCAAGGCCTCCAAGGCCGCCCAGGCCCAGTCGCGGATGAAGCGGCTGGCCAAGATGGAGCCGGTGGCCACGACCATCGAGGAGCGGGTGGCGCCCTTCACCCTGCCCTCGCCGCCGCGCCCGCTGGCGCCGCCGCTGATCCGGCTGGAGAAGGCCAATGTCGGCTATGAGGACGGCAAGCCGATCCTGCGCAATCTGAACCTGCGCATGGACCTGGACGACCGCATCGGCCTGCTGGGCGTCAACGGCGCGGGCAAGTCGACCTTCGCCAAGCTGATCGCCGGGGCGCTGGGCGTGCAGACCGGCGAATTCCACCGCGACCGCAAGATGCGCGTCGGCTGGTTCCACCAGCACCAGATCGAGGCGATGGATCCCGAGGACACGCCGCTGGAGATCATCCGCCGGGCCATGCCAGACGCATCCGAGTCCTCGCGCCGCTCGCGGCTGGCCCAGTTCGGCCTGGGCTTCGAAAAGCAGGAAACCACCGTCGCCAACCTGTCCGGCGGCGAGCGGGCGCGGCTGCTGCTCAACATGGTGGCGATGGAAGCGCCGCACATGCTGATCCTCGACGAACCGACCAACCACCTGGACATCGACAGTCGCCGGGCCCTGCTCGACGCGCTGAACGACTACGAAGGCGCGGTGATCCTGATCACCCACGACCGTTCACTGATGGAGCTGGTCGCTGACCGGCTGTGGCTGGCCGCGGACGGCACGATCAAGCCGTTCAACGGCGACATGGACGACTACGCCAAGTTCGTCATCGACAAGGCCCGCGTCGCGGCCCGCGCGCCGAGTCAGGTCAAGGCGCCCGAGCCAGAGCCGGTAAAGGCCGCGCCTCCGCCGCCGCGCCCGTCAGCCGCCCAGGTCGGGCCGCTGAAGCGCAAGCTGGAAGCGGCCGAGGCGGTCGTGACCCGCACGACCAAGGCGCTGGAAGAGATCGACGCCACGCTGGCCGACCCGGCCCTCTATGTGAAGAACCCGGCCCAGGCGGCCGACCTCGGTCAGAAGCGCCTCAAAGCCCAGGCGGCGGTCGACAAGGCCGAGGCCGAATGGATGGCCATCGCAGAGCAGCTGGCGGCGGCGGAGGGCTGATCGACCTACCGCGTCGGCTCAAGACTGCGCAGGTAGGCCGTCAGGGCCGCGACCTCGTCGCCGCCCAGCGCGACCGCCGGCATCCGCGGATGCGTCCCCGGGGCGCCTTCCTCCAGCGGGCGATCAGGGGGCAGCATGCCCTCCTCCAGCAGTTGCGCCAGACCGCCGGCGGGGTAGCGGCGGTGCAGAACGCGGAACGGCGGGGCGTCGGCCATCGGGCTGGCGCCGTCCGCGACGGCGTGGCAACCGCCACAGCCACGCTGGGCGACCCTCTGGCCAAAAGCCAGGGTCGAGGCAGACTCGGCCGCGGCGGCGGGCGTGGCGTCGCCGGCCCCGACCGTCATGCAGCCCGCCAGCGCCAGGGCGCCGATCACCATCACCGGCCGGATCATGCTCAACTCCCGAATTTCCTGGTCGCAGCTTGGGCCCTGATCGCGGCGACGCCAAGGCCGTTCCGGCGACGATGGCTCAGCCGCACTTCACCTCTTTGACGATGCCGGTCTCGGCGTCGAAGAAGATGTTCAGCCGCGTGGCGCTGTAGTCCAGCGTCACCGGGCAGGTGGTGCAGGCGACCCGTCGCCTCGACGGATCGGTCGGCACCGGGATCTTGCTTTTGGGCTGGCCGACCAGCCATTGCATCCCGGCCGCGCCGCAGCTGTCCGGCGGCGGGGGCGGCGGCAGGGGGATGGTCGGCGCCTGGGAAACCATCGACGGCGGGCTCGCCCCGGGCGTGGACGGCGGCGCTCCGGCGCAGGCGGAAAGGCCGAGAATCGCCAAAAGAGTCAGCTGCTTCACGCCATCTTCTCCCAGCCACGCTGCTCGCCCTGCCGCCAGTAGCTGATCGGGCGGCCCTCGGCCTTGAACGCCTTCCAGCGGGCCCGTGCGCCCGCCAGCGCCGCCTCGTCGCGACCGTCGAACAGCACGATGCAGCGTTCGTGCGGCGTCAGGTCTCCCGGCTCGGCGTCGTCGATCAGGAACAACGCCTGGGCGCCGTTCGGGCCGTCCCGCCCCGTGGTCAGCAGCACGGGCTGATGCTCGGCGAACGGCTCGTCGGCCACGCCGTGCGGCAGGAAACTCTCGTCGCGAAAGCTCCACAGCCAGCCATCGAGATGCTCCAGCCGCGCCGCCTCGCGCGCCCGCACGACGGCCCGCCAGCCCTTCTTCAGGGTCTTGTCCAGCAGGTCGGGCAGCACCTGGTCGAGCGACGAGCGCTCGAGGTGGTAGAACCAGACTTCGCAGGGCGGATTGCTCAACGGGTTTGCGTCCTTCGAGACGCCCGCTTTCGCGGGCTCCTCAGGATGACGGAAATTGGGGGGCCGCAACAGTGCCCGTCATGGTGAGGAGCGGCGCCTCGGCGCCGCGTCTCGAACCACGCACACCGCATCACCCCTCGTACTTGTCCGCCACCATGCGGTTCAGCAGCCGCACGCCGAAGCCCGTGGCGCCGTCGGGAATGATCGGAACCGTCGAGGGCTTCTTCCAGGCGGTCGAGGCGATGTCGAGGTGCGCCCACGGCAGGCCGTTGACGAACTTCTGCAGGAACAGCGCCGCGGTGATCGAGCCGCCGGCCCGCCCGTTGCCGGTGTTCTTCAGGTCGGCGACCATGCTCTCGATCTGCTTGTTGTACTGATCGGGCAGCGGCATGCGCCACAGCGGCTCGGCCTCGGCCCTGGACGCCGCCAGAAGATTATCTGACAACTCATCGTTATTGCTGAACAAACCACCCAGGTCATTGCCGAGCGAGATGATGATCGCGCCGGTCAGGGTGGCCAGATCGACCATGAACTTCGGCTTGAACCGGTTCTGGCAGTACCAGAGGGCGTCAGCCAGCACGAGACGGCCCTCGGCGTCGGTGTTGATGATCTCGATGGTCTGGCCGGACATCGAGGTGACCACGTCCCCCGGGCGCTGGGCGTTGCCGTCGGGCATGTTCTCGACCAGGCCCAGGATGCCGACCGCGTTGACCCTGGCCTTGCGGCCGGCCAGCGCGTGCATGACGCCGGCCACGGCGGCCGCGCCGCCCATGTCCCACTTCATGTCTTCCATGCCGTCGGCCGGCTTGATGCTGATGCCGCCGGTGTCGAAACAGACGCCCTTGCCGACGAAGGCGACCGGCTGGGCGTCGCCGCCGCCGTTCCACTGGATCACCGCCAGCTGGCTGTCGCGGACGCTGCCCTGACCGACGCCGAGCAGGCTGCCCATGCCCAGCTTGACCATCGCTTCCTCGTCGAGAATCTCGACCTCGAGGCCCAGCGATTCCAGCGCCTTGACCCGCCGGGCGAACTCGGCCGGATACAGCACGTTCGGCGGCTCGGACACCAGGTCGCGCGAGAAGTAGATCGCTTCGCCCAGCGCCTTCAGCGGCGCCCAGGCGGTCTCGGCGGCCGCGGGATCGTCGGTGGCGATCTTCACGGTCTGGACCGAGGGCTTGGTCTCGGGCTTCTCGGTCGTGCGGTAGCGGTCGAAGCGATAGGCCGCCAGCGTCGCGCCAAGCGCGGCCTGGGCCGCTTCCGCCGCCGTCGCGCCGGGCAGCAGCAGATGCAGCACCTCGGCCCCGCTGACCTTGGTCGACTGCACGGCCTGGGCCGCGAAGCGCTCGGCCGCCTCGGCGTTCCAGTCCTTGCCCGAGCCGACGACCACCAGCCGCTGCACATCGAGGCCCGTGGGAACCACCAGCTCGACGGTCTGGCCCGGCTTGCCGGCGAAACGGCCGGCGGCGATGGCGCGGGTCACCGCCCCGCCCGTGGCCTTGTCCATGTCCTCCGCCGCCCGGGAGAGCTTACCGTCCTCGAAAGCCATCACGGCGACCGCGCCGCCCTGTGGGGCGACGGTCCTGTCGGAGGCGACGAACTCTATGCGCATGGATCACTCCTCAAATCTGTCCGGCGGGCATAGTCCAACCCGCGACCATAGGAAAGCTTGGGCGGTTGTATCGGCCTTGTTCGGGCGTATAGAACGGGCCACCCCCTGATTGGGGTTTCCCCTGACTCCAGACGGGTTCAGCTTCCCCCACGATGCGTCTGATCGAACGCTATCTGTTCCGCCAGCTCCTGACGCCGACGCTTCTTGCGGCCGCGGCGCTGGGGGCTGTGGGCCTGCTCAGCCAGAGCCTGGGCCAGCTGGACATCATCATCGAGCAGCGCCAGACGGCCTGGGTGTTCCTCAAGGTCATCGTGCTGGCCATGCCCCAGCTGCTGAACCTGATTCTGCCGATCGCGGTGTTCGTCGCCGCGCTGGTCGGCCTCAACCGGCTGCACGCCGAGCATGAGCTGGTGGTCTGCTACGCCGCCGGCATGAGCCGCTGGCGCGTGGTGGCGCCGGGTCTGCGGCTGGCGATCATGGCGACGCTGATCGGGCTGTCGATCAATCTGTGGGTCCAGCCGGCCTCCTACCGCGCCATGCGCGAGATCTTCTACGCCGCCAAGACCGACCTGGCCGCCACCCTGGTGCGCGAGGGCGAGTTCACCGAGCCGGCGCCGCGTCTGACCGTCTACGGCCAGACCGTCGAGAGCAACGGCCTGATCCGGAACCTGTTCATCCATCACCGCACCGAAAAGGGCGGCGCCACCACCTACACCGCCAAGGAAGGCCGCATCACCTACCGCGAGGGCCAACCCGTGCTGGTCATGCGCAACGGCTCCAACCAGGAATTCTCGAGCACCGGCGTGCTGAACTATCTGTCGTTCGAAGAATACGCCCTCGACCTGGCCCCCTTCCTCAAGACGCGTTCGGGCGTCACCTACGAGGCGTCCGACCGCTATCTGCACGAGCTGTTCTTCCCGGATCTGGGCAAGTCCTACGAGCGCAAGAACCGCGACAAGTTGCTGGCCGAGGGGCATGCGCGCCTGGCCTCGCCGCTCTACAGCATCACCTTCATGCTGGTGGCCTGCGCCGCCGTTCTGGGCTCGAGTTTCAGCCGGCTGGGCTATGGCCGGCGGATCGCCGTCGCCGGCGCGGCCGCGGCCCTGGTGCGGATCGTCGGCTTCGCCGTGCAGTCGGCCGCCGAGGACAGCCCGTGGCTGAACCTCGTGCAGTACCTGATCCCGGTCCTCGCCGGCGCCTGGGCCTTCGGCCAGCTGTTCCGCAGGGTCGAGCGGCGCAGCGGCTGGCGCGAATGGCTGCCGTTCGCGGCGACCTGGACCCGGAAGGCCGCCGCATGAGCCAGGGCATCGGACGCCTCGAACGCTATGTGCTGACCCGCACCCTGGCCGGGGTGGCCGGCGCGCTGGCGGTCATCGGGGCGGTGATCCTGCTGATCGACTTCGTCGAGGTCTCGCGCACGGTGGGCGGGCGCGGCGACGCGGGCTTCCCGCGCCTGCTGTGGCTGACCCTGCTCAAGGCCCCCTCGACCATCCTGACCCTGCTGCCGTTCGCGTTCCTGTTCGGCACCCTGGCGGCGTTCGTCGGCCTCAACCGGCGCAGCGAACTGATCGCCATGCGGGCGGCCGGCGTCTCGGCCTGGCGGTTCATCCTGCCGGCCGCGGTGGCCGCCTTCGTCGTCGGGTCGATCACCGTCTCGGCCCTCAACCCGCTGGCGGCCATGCTGGGGGCGTCGTTCGAGCGCTCGCGGACCGCCATCGCCGCGGAATTCCAGACCTCCGTCGCCAAGGACACCTGGCTACGGCAGGGCGACGCCACGTCCCAGGTGGTGATCCGCGCCCGCTCCCACGACGAGGTCGATGGCACGGTGCGTCTCAAGGACGTCTCGATGTTCATCTACCGGCTGACGCCACGCGGCGGGCTGGAGTTCTCGCGCCGGCTCGAGGCCGACGAGGCGCGCCTGATGCCCGGCTACTGGCGGCTGCGCGGCGTGCGCGAGGCGGCGCCGGGGGCCGGTTCGGTGCGGTCCGAGACCCTGTCGATCCCCTCGACCCTCGACGAACAGGCGGCCATCGAACGGTTCACCACGCCCGACGCCATTGCCTTCTGGCGGCTGCCGGCGACCATTCGCGGCACCGAGGCGGCCGGCTTCTCGGCCCTGCCCTATCGCCTGAGGCTGCACCAGCTGCTGGCCACGCCCCTGCTCTACGCCGCGCTGTCGGTGCTGGCCGCGGCCTTCTCGCTGCGGCTGATGCGCCTGGGCGGTCTGGCGGGACTGGCCACCTCGGGCGTGGCGCTGGGGTTCATCTTCTTCTTCTTCAACCAGTTTTGCGGCGCGCTGGGCAAGGCCGAGATCCTGCCCGCCTTCGCCGCGGCCTGGGCGCCGCCGTTGCTGGCGCTGTTATCGGGGCTGACCCTGCTTTGCTATACGGAAGACGGGTGACTCGCGGCCTGAGTAAGTCAGCGAGAGGGAACAGGGGTTTCATGAGGCTGGACAGCACCGAAACGCGCAGCACCCGCGCCCGCCTTCTGGCCGGCGCGACGATGCTGGCCGTCACAGCCCTGGCCGCTCCCGCCTTCGCCGATGACGAAGCCGCCATCTCGACGGCCCTGCCGGCCACGGCCACGGCGGCCGAGCCCACCGCGCCGGCCGCCGACGACGGCCTGGGCGCCGGCGGCTACTGGCTGGAGGCCGACAGCCTCATCCAGGACGACACCGG
>JAUSMJ010000023.1 GCA_030645575.1 Caulobacter sp.
CCAGCGCTTCCGCCAAGCTTAGCTGCCGCTCAGACATCGGACTCTCCATCGGCGCAACATCAACGCCTCAGAGAATCACGCTTCCAGCCTTCAGGGAATCCTTCTCAGCGCCTCACTTATGCAGAGGTCTCCCGAGGGAGACGCAGCCCGGCAGCGCCGGGCCGGAGAGGGAGGAACCGCTGGTGGGCGGGAGGCGCGCCTGACTCCGCCGACACCGGCGCTTCCCTCTCCACCACGCTCCGCGTGGTCCCCCTCTCCCAAGTGGGAGAGGAAGGGCTACTGCTTCCCCTTCAGCAGCGCCACGATGGCCATGGCGTGCCCATGCCCCAGGGCGAAGTCGTCCTTGAGCCACTGGACGATCTGGCCGGCCTTGACGCCGGGGCGCAGGCCGGCGGCGTCGGCGAAGCCCTTGTCGGCGGCCATCGCCTTGAAGTCGGCCGGGCTCTTGCCGGTCTTGGCCTGGATGTTGTCGAGGTAGGCCTGAAAGCTCATCGGGGGCTCCCGTTGTGTCCAGACGCGATCATCGCCCGGCGGGGCGGGAGATCAAGATGAACCTTCCTCTCCCGGAAGGAGAGGATTCGCGCGGCTGCGAATAAAGACTCTCGCCCCGTATAAACCCGCGACATCGCACGACATTTACGGGACTCTCCGACCGAAACCACGGCCGCGAACTCCCCGCCCCCGTGGCCGGCCGCATAATGCCCGGCATGAAAGCCCATCCGACCAGCACCTATGTCACCGCCTCCCGCCGCACCTGGGAGATGATCCGGGCGGCCTATCTGTCGGGGCTGTCGGCGCCGACGGTGGCGGCGCGGTTCGGGGTTTCGGTGTCCGGCCTGCGCAAGCGGGCGCAGCGGGAGGGCTGGACCAAGCGCAACCAGGCCGACTGGCGCGGCGGGGTCCAGGTCGGGCCGCCGTCGCCCTGGACCGAACCGGCCGCCGCCCCATCGACGCCAGCGCCCGTTCCCATCCCCGAGACCGGCGACCTGCCGCCCGATCTGGCCGGCCTGCACGCCATCGCCGCGCCACCCGCGCCGCTCGACGCCGCCAGCGTGGCGCGCAAGGCGCTGTCGCTGGCCATGCGGGCCCTGACGCGCGGCCACAGCGCCGACGCCCTGCGCCTGGCCCGCGCGGCCGGCCTGATCGCCAAACTCGACGAGACGGTGCCGCAACAGTGGGAGATCGACGACGCCGACGAGGTCCAGTCGAGACATTCGGCCCTGCAGGACCTGGCCTTCAACATCGCCGGCGAGCTGGCCGAGGCGCTGATGGCCGGCAAGGGCGAGATGCTGCCCGCCTACCTCGAGCGCGCCCGCCAGTGGCGCCGCAACCTCGGCCTTGCGGAGGACTATGTGAGCCCCGGTTCCTGGTCGGCGCCGGAGGAAGAGGAGGCGCCGTGACCGGATTGCGTGGTTCGACACGCGCTCTTCGAGCGCTGCTCACCATGACGTGCACAGGAATACGTCATCCTGAGCAGGGGAATTCGGTGACAGTTTACGAATTGCCGCCCGCGAGGCCGCCAGCGTCGGCGCGACCCCAATTCGTAAACTGTCACCGAATTCACCGAATTCACCGGCGATTGACTTCCCTTACGACCATACCTCACCTTCGAATCCGGACAGCGGCGGCAAGACCGTGTTCGACAGGGAGGATGCTGGATGACGCAGGCCGGGGCGCCGTCGGGGGCGAACGTGGGCGAGGCGGTGATCGCGCCGCCGGGACTGGGGCCGCGCCCGAAGGTCGGGGTGCCGACCAAGCTGCTGTACGGCTTCGGGTCGGTGGCCTTCGGGGTCAAGGACAACGGCTTCCGCGTCTTTCTGGTGTTCTACTACAATCAGGTGGTCGGCCTGCCGGTGATGTGGGTCACCGTGGCCCTGGCCATCGCCCTGGCGGTCGACAGCTTCGTCGACCCGGTGGTCGGTCAGATGAGCGACTACTGGAAGAGCAAGTGGGGCCGGCGTCACCCGTTCCTCTACGCCTCAGCGGTCCCGGCGGCGCTGTCGTTCCTGCTCTTGTGGAACCCGCCGTTCGGCATGAGCCAGCCCTGGCAGCTGGCCTGGCTGGTCGGCACGGCGATCATCGTGCGCACCTTCATCACCTGTTTCGAGATCCCGTCCTCGGCCATGACCGCCGAGCTGACCGAAGATTACGACGAGCGGACCAAGATCATCGGCTATCGCGTGCTGCTGGCCTGGTGGGGCGGGCTGACGCTGAACGTGTTCGCGCTGCTGGTGCTGATGCGGCCGACCGAGGGGTTCAAGGACGGGCGGCTCAATCCCGACAGCTACGGCCCCTACGGCTGGATCGCCGCGGGGCTGATCTTCACCTCGATCATGCTGTCGGCGATCGGCACCCACCGGTTCATCCCCTGGATGCCCAAGGGCCCGACCACTCGCCCGCCCGGCCTGATCCAGCTGTTCAAACAGATGGCCGGCACGCTGAAGAACAAGGCCTTCCTGACCGTCGCCGGGGCGGCCCTGTTCGCCGCCGCCGCCGAGGGGGTCGGCTTCTCGATCTACATCTATCTGGTGACCTACTTCTGGAAGCTGACGGCGATGCAGATGGGCATCCTGATCACCGACGCATATTTCGGCTCGCTGGTGGCCTTCTTCTTCGCGCCGTTCATCTCCAAGGGCCGCAACAAGAAGGGCGCGGCGATGGTCACCCTGGTCCTGACCGTGCTGCTGTCGGCCCTGCCGATCCTGCTGCGGCTGACCGGCCTGTTCCCGCCCGAGGGTTCGCCCTGGGTGATCCCGGCGCTCTATGGCATCGCCATCGTGCGCGGGGCGCTGGGCATCAGCTGCTCGATCCTGATCGTGGCGATGATCGCCGACGTGGTCGAGGACAGCCAGGTGCAGACCGGACGGCGGTCGGAGGGCCTGTTCTTCGCGGCCGTCAGCTTCATCAGCAAGTCGGTCTCGGGCGTGGGGGCGATCATCACCGGCCTGATCCTGACCCTGATCCATTTCCCGGTCGGCCAGCCGGCCAGCGAGGTGCCGCGGGCGACGATCAACGCCCTGGGCCTGGCCTATATCCCGACGCTGTTCGTGCTCTACGGCGCGGCGCTGTTCTGCCTCAGCTTCTACCGCATCACCCGCGAGAGCCATGCGGCCAACCTCGCCACCATCGCCGCCATGGCCAAAGCCGAGGAGGAGGCTATGCCGCCGACTCTGTAAGCGCCGCGTAGACCAGGGTGCGCAGCTCGCGCCGCACCGGATAGGCCGACGACGGCAGCAGCTGGGTCAGGAACACCACGGCCAGGTCCTCGACCGGATCGACCCAGAAGAAGGTGCTGGCCGCCCCGCCCCAGAAGAAGTCGCCCTTGCTGCCGGCCAGCATGGTCGCCGCCGGGTCGATGGTCACCCCGAAGCCCAGGCCGAAGCCGACCCCGGCGTAGGTCGCCTCGCTGAACAGCGACTTCGACATCTGCGTCAGGTCCTTGCCGCCGGGCAGGTGGTTGGAGGCCATCAGCTGGATGGTCTTGGGGCCCAGCAGCCGCTGGCCGTCCAGCTCCCCGCCGTTCAGCAGCATGCGGGCGAACCGCATGTAGTCGGCCGCCGTGCTGACCAGCCCGCCGCCGCCGGAGGGGAACCGCGTCTCGGTCAGATAGGGGCTGACAGCCGGATCGTCCTGCAGCTTGGGCGCGCCGGCGCTGACCGCCTTGGAGCCCAGCACCCCGGCGGCATAGCAGGCGGTCAGCCGGTGGGCCTTGTCGGCCGGCACGGTGAAGCTGGTGTCGACCATCCCCAGCGGCCCGAAGACCCGCTCCCGCAGGAACCGCTCGAACGGCACGCCGCTGATCTTGCCGACGAGGTAGCCGAGCACGTCGGTGCTGACCGAGTAGTTCCAGGCGTCGCCCGGCGAGAACTGCAGCGGGATGCCGGCCAGCTTGGTGATGAACTCGTCGAGCGTGCCCAGCCGCAGGTCCTCGGCCACCTTCAGCTTGCGATAGGCGGCGTCGATGTTGCCCTGCATCTGGAAGCCGTAGGTCAGGCCGCTGGTATGGCGCAGCAGATCGATGATCAGCATCGGCCGGGCCGGCGGCGTCGTCGCCCAGCCCGCGTCCGTGCCCGCGGCGAACACGCCCAGGCCGGCCCATTCGGGAATGTATTTGGCCACCGGCTCGTCGAGCGCGACCAGCCCCTCCTCGACCAGCATCATGAAGGCCACCGAGGTGACCGGCTTGGTCATGGAGTAGATGCGAAACAGGGAATCGTCCGCCAGCGGCGTCCCGCGCTCGCGGTCGGCCAGACCCAGCGTCGTGTCATAGGCCAGCTTGCCACGCCGCCAGACCTGGACCTGGGCGCAGGGCAGTTTGCCGGACTGGATATAGCGCTCGTCGAGAAACGGCGCGATCCGGGCCAGTCGTTGCGATGAAAAGCCCAGGCTTTCGGGTTTGGTCACGGTCTCGTCTCCCTCGCGGCGCCACTCCTCCATTATCGAACCGCCGGTATGTCGCAACCCAAACTTTACCGAACCTGACGCAAGGTGAACCAACACAGGGGATGGAAATGGCCGGAACGAACCGGGCGAACGCCCCATCCGAGCTCGACATCGAGGCCGCGCGCTGGTTCTTCCAGAACTCGGTCGATATCTTCGTCCTGATCCGCGGCGGGATCATCTCGCGGATCAACCCGGCCTGGACCGAGCTGTCCGGCTGGTCGGTCGATGACACGGTCGGCCGCCCCATCGAGGATTTCATCCATCCCGGCGACAGCCAGATCGTCCGCGATCTGGTCAACACCCTGATCGCCGACGGCAAGGCGCGGGCCGAGCATCGCCTGCTGAGCAAGGATGGCGCGGTCCTGTGGGTCCGCTCGCGGGTCAAGCGCGGCGGCGCCGACGCCACCATCGTCGTGCTGCAGGATGTCACGGCGGAACACCAGCGGGCCGCCGAGAGCGCCGACGCCGCCCGGACCAATGACCTGCTGCGCGAGGCGGCGGGCATCTACGTCTGGCGTTTCGACCCCGAAACCGGGCTCTACGATATCGACACCGATCTCTCGCGCGCCGGCGCCCGGGGCGCTTCGGGCAGCCGGACGATCACCGCCGACGAAATGTCCTCCGAAATCCATCCCGACGACCAGGGCCGGGTGGGCGAGGCCTTCTTCCACACCCTGGCCACGGGCGAGCCGCGGGTGGTCGAGTACCGCCACTTCCGCGCGGAGGACGGCGGCTGGGCCCGGCTGCGGGCGGCCTGGCGCGGCCTGCGCCGGCGGGAGTCGGGCAAATGGGACGTGCTGGGCCTGACCCAGGACGTCAGCGAGGTCGCCGAGGCCCGCGACGCCGCCCTCGACGCCGCCGAGGCCAAATCCCAGTTCCTGGCCAACATGAGCCATGAGATCCGCACGCCGATGAACGGCGTGCTGGGCGTCCTGCACCTGCTCAAGAGCGAGAACCTGTCGCCCGACGGCCGGCGGCTGCTCGAGGAGGCCGTCGGCTGCGGCCAGATGCTGGCCGAGCTGCTCAATGACGTGATCGACTTCTCCAAGATCGAGGCCGGCCGGCTGGAGCTCTCGCCCGAGCCGGTCGATCCGCGGTCGCTGATGGACAGCGTCGCGGGGCTGCTGCGCCCCCAGGCCGTGGCCCGCGGGCTGTGGCTGAACACCCATGCCGAGCCGGACCTGGGCTGGGCGTTGGTGGACCCGGTGCGGCTGCGCCAGGTCCTGTTCAACCTGATCGGCAACGCCGTGAAGTTCACCCTGACCGGCGGCGTCGATGCGCGCCTGAGCCGGGTCGAGCGGAACGGCGCGGATCGTCTGAGGTTCGAGATCTCCGACACCGGCGTCGGCATCGCGCCGGAAGCCCAGAGCGACCTGTTCCAGCGCTTCCACCAGGCCGACGGCTCGACCACCCGGCGCTTCGGCGGCTCGGGCCTGGGTCTGGCCATCAGCCGGCGGCTGGCCGAGCTGATGGGCGGCGAGATCGGTTTCAGCAGCACTCCGGGCGAAGGCTCGACCTTCTGGATCGAGGTCGCCGCGCCGCGGGTCGATGCGCGGGCGGCCGAGGTCGATGAGGCCGAGGGGCTGCTCGACGGGCTGAGGGTCCTGATCGTCGAGGACAATCCCACCAACCGGCTGATCGCCACCCGCATGTTGCAGCAGCTGGGCGCGGTCGTGGAGACGGCCGACGACGGCCAGCAGGGGGTCGAGGCGGCGGCCCGGTCGAACTTCGACCTGATCTTCATGGACATCCAGATGCCGGTGATGGACGGGATGGAGGCGACGCGCCGCATTCGCGCGCTGCCCGAACCCGTTTGCGACACGCCGATCCTGGCCATGACCGCCAACGCCATGTCGCACCAGGCCGACTCCTACCTGGCGGCCGGCATGAACGGCATCGTCGCCAAGCCCCTGTCGCCGACGGCGCTGGTCGCCCAGATCGCGGCCGTCGTGGCGCGGTCAGCGGAGGACGCGGCGGCGGAGGGCCGTAGGGAGGGAGTAGGGGGTAGGAAATAGGGAGTAGTCGAATCCGTGCGCGCCGCCGCGCCACCCTCTGCTACTCTCTACTCCCCACGCCCCCTTCCCCCCGCCGTACCGAATATTCTAGGCTGCCTTCCAACAAGGACGCCTCGAGGAGCCCCCATGGCCTGGCCCGCCCGCGGCATCGCCGACCGCCACGCCATCCTGACCGCCGCTGGCTCGCGCCTGAAACCTTGCCGCGCAACGCGAACGGCAAGATCATGAAATCCGAACCCAGGAAAGTCTTCGAGGACACCGCTTGACCGCCCCAGCCGCCATGCCCGCGACCGCCGCCACGGCGCGCTACACGGCCAAGAAGGAAGCCATCCTGGGCGCCGCCACGACGATCCTGAATCGCCAGGGGGTCAAGGGCATGACCCTGGCCGACGTGGCGACGGAGGTCGGGCTGATCACCACCTCGGTGACCTACTACTACCGCCGCAAGGAGGACCTGGCGGCGGCCTGCTTCATGCGCGGCATCGACATCTTCAACGACCTGGCCGCGCAGGCCTCCGCCGTGACGGGCGCCCGCGCCCGGCTGGCCCGGTTCCTGGAACTGTTCTTCGACCTGGCGCGGCGGATCAGGCTCAAGGAGGCCTCGCCGATCGTCGCGTTCGGCGAGATGCGGGCGCTGAAGGAGCCGCTGCGAACCCAGGTGTCGGACGCGTTCAACGACCTGTTCCGCGATATCCGCGGCTTCTTCGACGACCCGGAGTTCGCGGGCCTGGACCGGCGCGACGCCACCGCCCGCACCCACCTGCTGCTGGAGCAGGCCTTCTGGACGGTGACCTGGCTGCGCCGCTACGACATCGAGGATTATCCGCGACTGCGGGAGCGGATGTTCGACATCCTTTCCGGCGGGCTGGCCGTGGGCGCGCGGGCCTGGGCTCCGCCGGCCCTGCCCGACCCCACGACGGCCGAGGCGGGCGGCCGCGATGTGTCCCGCGAGCCCTTTCTCGTCGCCGCCACCCGGCTGATCAACCGCAAGGGCTATCGCGGCGCCTCGGTGGAAGAGATCTCGGCCGAGCTGAACGTCACCAAGGGCAGCTTCTATCACCACAACGACGCCAAGGACGGTCTCGTCGCGGAGTGTTTCGAGCGCACGTTCGACGTCATGCGCGATATCCAGTTCGCCGCCCGCGACCTGAAGGTCGATAAGTGGAGCCGGCTGGCCGCGGCGAGCGCGGCGCTGGTCGAGTACCAGCTGTCGGAACACGGCCCCCTGCTGCGGGCTTCGGCCATGAGCGCCCTGCCGGCGGAACTGCGCCAGGAGGCCATGGAAGGCTACAGCCGCGTCTCCGACCGCTTCGCCGGGATGATCTCCGACGGCATAGCCGAGGGCTCGATCCGGCCGGTCGATCCGCTGGTGGCCGCCCATATGCTGAACTCGATGCTCAACGCCGCCGCCTCGCTCGGCCTCTGGGCGCCGGGGCTGAAGCGCGAGGAGGCCGCCGCCCTGTTCGCCCGGCCCCTGCTGCTGGGGGTCTTCACCCGTTAGGCGACCAGGAACAGGCTTTCCTGTCCCTTGGGACTGGAAAGTCTGCCCCTGGACAATCAGGGACAGACACCAGAGGTGTCTGTCCCAAAGAAAAAGGGGCGGCCGAAGCCGCCCCTGAAGTCATCCGTCCCGATCCGCCGTCTAGAACTTCTTGACGACGTTGAACTTGACCGTCCGTCCCAGCGCGCTGGCCGTGAACGGATCGTAGTTCAGGTCGAGACGCGCGAAGGGCGGATCCTCGTCGGTGATGTTGTCCACCGCGGCCGTGAAGGTCGTGTCCCAGGGCAGGAACACGCGATAGGCCAGATCGCCGGTGACGTTGGCGTCGATCTCCTTGCCCGGACCGGTGATGGCCGCGCGTTGGTCGGTATAGGCATCGACGTACCGCACGGTCAGGCGCAGGTTATGGTCGCCGTTGGTGTACTCGAAGTGCACATCGCCCTTTATCTGCGGAAGCGGATAGGCGGTGGTCTGGTAGTTTAGCGATCCGACCGCGTCGAAGGCCGGCGCAACGGTGACGCCCCCGATCGCGAGCGCCTCGGTCTCGTACTCGAAGGTGTAGGTCATGCTGGTGCCGACGGCGAAGGAACCCCCCATCACATCATCGAACTTCCAGTCGGCCAGCAGGTCGAGGCCGGAGGTCTTCACCGCCGCGCCGTTGACCGTGTTGGTCCGCAGGCGCGAGATGTTGGTCGTGCTGCAGGCCCCGCCAAAGGTGAAGCGGGCCTCCAGGCCGGCATAGGCCGGATCCCCACAGTGACCGGTCGTGCCAAGGGCGGCCGGGAACATCGTGGCGACGATGTCACCCGAGGGTTCGGCCACGATCGGGTTGTCGAAGTCGAAGCGCCAATAGTCGAGCGACGCCTTGAACCCGCCGGCCTTGACGATCAGGCCGGCGCTGTAGGTGTTGGCCGTTTCCGGTTCGAGGTTCGGGTTGCCATAGATGTCGATGGCCCGGAACGACCCGGCGATGAACTGCAGGGAGGTGACAAAACCGCCGGCCAGGTTGGTCTGCGGCGGACCACGGAAGGTGGTGCCAGCCGACCCGCGCAGGGCCAGCCAGTCGGTCGCCTGCCAGCGCGCGGCGATCTTCGGGTTGAAGGTGGACCCCACCTCGCCGCCGTAATCCTCGTAGCGCGCCGCCAGCTGGACGTTGAAGTCGTCCGTGAACGGCAGCTGCAGTTCGCCGAAGGTGGCGTAGACGTCGCCCTGAAGGTCGGACTCGAACCCGGCGCCCAGGAAGTAGAAGGCGCCGTTGCGCACCGTGCAGGCGGTCGAGCCGTTGAACGGCGTGTCGATGCACGGATTGACGTTGCCGTCGCTGATGTCGTTGTAGTCAGAGACGAAATACTCGCGGCGATACTGCACGCCGAGCGCCCAGGCCGGCTGGCCGCCACCCAGTTCCCAGTTGAACTTGCCGTTGATCAGGCCGTCGGCGACAAACAGGCGCTGGGTCTGTTTGGTGCTGAGTTTTCGGAAGAACCACCGGACCAGATCGACGTTGTTGGCCAGGGCCGGGTTGTAACCGGGGTTGGTGGCGCCGGTGATCGAGTTGCTCTGAACCGCGTTGGAGAAGGGGTTGAAATAGTAGCAGCCCAGCGCGTTGTTGCCTGCGTTGGTGGTGAAGTTGGCGGTCTCCGCGGCGGTACAGCCGCTCGAGTCAGTCGACAGGCTGCCATAGCCGCGCAGGGCCATCTCGAAGAACGGAACGACCGTGTCATAGCCCGTGCGTTCGCCGGTTTCCTGCGAGTAGGTCAGGGCGACGTTCCAGCCGATGCCGTTGTCGAACTCGCCCGACAGTTCGCCATTGATGCGAACCGCCTCGAATTCCCGCGACCCTTCCGAAGGTCCATTGTTGAACATCGGATTGCCGCCCATGGCGAACGGCCGGTAGAGCACGCCCGGGAAGAAGGCGCCGTTGGCGAAAGCCGGCAGCTGCCCGGGGTTGGCCGCCCGATAGGCCACGAATCCGGGATTGGTGCTGGGCACCCAGTAACCGGCCAGGTTGGCCACCCGCGGCGCGGGGCTGGTCGCGCTGGTCGGCGCCTGCAGGGCCAGATAGGACGGTGAGGTCTTCCATTCCGGCACATCGGTATGGGCGTAGAGCAGCTCGCCGTGGAAGGTCGTCGTGTCCGTGAGGTCGATGTTCGCTTCGCCGTAAAGCTGGAAGCGGTCCTCGATCTCGGTGATGTTGTCGTAGGGCGTGTAGTGGAAGCCGCATCCGCCCGCCGTCGCCCGCCCGCCGAGGGGGGCGCAGCCGACATCCGTCTGCAGACCCGCGGCCGGCGAATAGACGCCCGGCGCCGGACTGAAGGTCGGCAGGAAGGCCATGCCGCCGCCGCCGGTCCAGCCGCCCTGCGGGTTGCTGGCGAAGTCGAGATTGGCCCAGCCGCGCTCTGTGATCGGAAGCTCCGAGCGGTGCTGGAAGCCGGCGGTCAGCAGGACGTTGGCGCTGTCGCCGACCCAGCCCCAGACGGCGCTGCCGGTATAGTCGCCGTCGGACCCATCGACGAGTTTGTAGCTGGCCGAGAGCTCCAGGCCCTCGAAGTTCTTGCGGGTGATGAAGTTGACCACCCCGGCGATGGCGTCGGAGCCATAGGTCGCCGCCGCGCCATCCTTCAGCACCTCGACCCGACCGATGGCGGCCGAGGGAATGATGTTAGTGTCGACGATGCCGGTGCCGACCTGGCCGAGCGGGTTGGGGGTGATCCGCCGGCCGTTCATCAGCACCAGGGTGCGCTGCGAGCCGAGGCCGCGCAGGTTGACCGAGCCCGATCCTTCAGAACCCTGGGCGCGGGCGTCGAACTGGTTGGTCTCGCCGAGAATCCCGCTGCTCACCGGCAGGGAGCGCAGCAACTCGACGGTCGAGGGCGAGCCCTGTTTCGACAGTTCCTCGGCGCCGATCACATCGACGGGCAGAGCCGCGTCTTCCGGCGTTCCGGCGATCAGCGAGCCCGTGATGATCACGGCCTCGACTTCGGTCGTTTCCTGCGCGAGCGCGGACGAGGCCGCTCCCCACGACAGTGCCATGGCGAGGACGGATCCTCCGGCCAGGTAGCCAATCTTTCGCATTTTACCCTCCCTGTTATCTCCGGTGCCGTCCCGTCTTGTTTGAATTCGAATGACGGTTACGGCGTTATCGTCGGTGTTACGGACCTCCCGAGGAGGCCGCGAACGCCGGCGCTTCAACCCCCCGCCGCGACGCGGTCGGACGATTCTGGTGAAGAAGATTGGAGGACGAGTCCGCGCAACGGGCGTCTGGCGCCCGACTCGCAGACTCGATCATGGTGCGCGCGAGGTGCGTCAACCAGTCCCCTCAAGGCTCATCGCGCCGACCGGACGTGAGGTTCAGAACTCGGAACGCGAACCTTGCCGCCAGCCAGCCAACATTCTTCGATGATGCGGTATGATCTGCCCGCGCGTCAACCGGACTCGCGTAACACCGTCCAACTATTGCGGCCCCGCAACACAAGGGGTTGCGGGCTCCGGAAAGCTCCGGACGTCGACGCCGGGGCGTGACCGATCGCCACGGGACTCAGAACAGCGTCGATGCGCCGGCGTCGGATGGTCCCACCGCCCGCCGGAACAGGTCGAACAGCTCCCGCCCGTAGCCGTCGCCGGCCGGGGGCGGCGGCGCGAGCGGCCGGCCCGCGAGATCCGCCTCGATCTCCAGCACCCCGGCCTCGGCGTCGAGCCGGATCATGTCCCCGTCGCGGACCTTGGCCAGCGGACCGCCGGCCGCCGCCTCGGGCGTGACATGGATCGCCGCCGGAACCTTGCCCGAGGCGCCGGACATCCGGCCGTCGGTGACCAGGGCCACGCGATGCCCCCGGTCCTGCAGCACCGAGAGCACGGGGGACAGGCCATGCAGCTCGGGCATGCCGTTGGCCCGGGGGCCCTGGAACCGGACGACGGCGACGAAGTCGCGGTCCAGCTCGCCGCGCCGGAAGGCCTCCTGCAGCGCGGCCTGGCTCTCGAACACCACGGCCGGCGCGCGCACGGCGCGGTGCTCGGGCTTGACGGCGGAGACCTTGATCACCGCCCGGCCGAGGCCGCCGGCCAGCTGGCGGATGCCGCCCTCGGGCTCGAACGGGTCGTCGATCGGTCGCAGGATCGCCCGGTCGAGGCTTTCGGTCGCGCCGTCGCGCCAGACCAGCGCCTCGCCGTCCAGATGCGGCTCCTGGACATAACGGCGCAGGCCCCGGCCGGCGACGGTCAGCACGTCGTCGTGCACCAGGCCGGCCCGCAGCAGCTCGCGCACGACGAAGGCCATTCCCCCGGCGGCGTGGAACTGGTTCACGTCGGCCGAGCCGTTGGGATAGACCCGCGCCATCAGCGGCGTGGCCCGCGACAGGTCGTCGAAGTCCTCCAGCCGCAGCAGCACGCCCGCCGCCTGGGCCACGGCGACCAGATGCAGCACATGGTTGGTCGAGCCGCCCGTGGCCATCAGCCCGACCAGGCCGTTGACCACCGCCTTCTCGTCGATGACGTGGCCCGACGGGATCCAGTCGTTCGACCGGGGCCCAATCGCCGCGCAGCGCCTGGCCGCCGCCCCGACCAGGGCGTCGCGCAGCGGCGTATCCGGATGGATAAAGGCCGAGCCCGGCAGGTGCAGGCCCATCATCTCCATCAGCATCTGGTTGGAGTTGGCCGTGCCGTAGAAGGTGCAGGTGCCCGGGCCGTGATAGCTGGCCTGTTCGGCGGCCAGCAGCTCGTCGCGGCCGGCCTTGCCCTCGGCGAACAGCGCGCGGACCCTGGCCTTCTCGGAATTGGGCAGGCCCGAGCTCATCGGCCCGGCGGGCACGAAGATCGCCGGCAGATGGCCAAAGCTCAGCGCCCCGATGGCCAGGCCCGGCACGATCTTGTCGCAGACGCCGAGGAACAGGCCGCCGTCGAACGCGTCGTGGCTCAGGGCGATGGCCGTCGCCATGGCGATCACGTCGCGGCTGAACAGGCTGAGTTCCATGCCCGGCCGGCCCTGGGTGACGCCGTCGCACATGGCCGGAACGCCGCCGGCGAACTGGGCCGTGGCGCCGACCTCGCGCGCCGCGGCCTTGATCAGGGCCGGATAGCGCTCCAGCGGCTGATGGGCGCTGAGCATGTCGTTGTAGGCCGAGACGATGGCGATGTTCGGCGCGTTGGGATCGAGGGCCTTGAGCCGGTCGCCGGGCTCCGATGCGGCGAAGGCGTGCGCCCAGTTGGCGCAGCTGAGCTTGGCCCGCCCCGGATCGGCGCCGCGCGCCGCGTCGATCCGGGCGAGATAGGCGGCGCGCGTGGGTCGGCTGCGCTCGATGATGCGGGCGGTGACCTCCAGAACGACGGGGTTCATGGGCGTCTCCATTGTGTCAGGGCGACCAGATCACCCGCACGGGCATGTCGGTCGCCCTGAACAACGCGTGGATCGGCAGGTCGTCCCGATCCTCGAGGATTCGGCGCTTGGCCTCGCCCCGGACCAGCACGATGGTCAGAAAGGCCTGCTTCAGCGCGTAGAGGGTCAGGCTGAGGCGCTCGATGGCCGGCGCCGGATCGCCGGCGGGAACGGCGATAACCAGGCTGCCGCCGAAGGGATCGAGCCCCTCCTCCAACACCGGACTGCCCGGGAACAGCGAGGCGAAATGCCCGTCCTCGCCCATGCCCAGCAGCACCACGTCGGCGGGAAACAGATCCGCGAGCGCGGCTTCGGCCGCCTCGGCGGCGTCCTCGGCGGTCGGAGCGTCCGACCAGAGCGGCACGAACCGCGCGCAAGCCGCCTCGCCCACCATCAGCCGCTCGCGTAGCTGGCGCTCGTTGGAGTCGGGTGAGGTGGGCGGGACCCAGCGCTCGTCGGACAGGGTGACGCTGATCTGGTCCCAGGGCAGCGGCAGGGTCGAGAGCAGGTCATAGACGGGGCCGGGAGACGAGCCGCCCGTGCCGACGAAGCTGGCGCGGCTGTTCTCGTCGAGGCCCGCCGCCAGCCAACTGGCGATCGCCTCGGCCGCGACCAGCGCGGCCTCTTCGGCGGTCTCGCAGACCTCGATCTCCGGCCGGCTACTCATTCCACGACCGCCCGGACCGTTCGATCAGCGCGAACGCGCCGCCGGGGCCCCAGGATCCCGCCGGATAGGGCCGGGGCGCCATGCCCGCCGCGGCCCAGGCGTCCGCCACGCCATCGACGAACCGCCAGGCCGCCTCGACCTCGTCGTTGCGCACGAACAGGGTCTGGTCGCCGCGCAGCGCGTCCAGCAGCAGCCGCTCATAGGCGATGCGCCGCCGCCCGCCCTCGCCGCCGAGGGCCCGGGCCAGACTCAGCGACAGGGGCAGCGGCTGCAGCCGCATGGCCTCCTGGGTCAGGCCCGGGCGCTTGTTCATGATGGTCAGGGCGATGTCCTCGTCCGGCTGCAGCTCGATGACCAGCCGGTTGGCCACCAGGTCATCGACGGCCGCCCCGCCGAAGATCGAATGGGGCACCGGCTTGAACTGGATAACGATCTGGGTGTTGCGCTCGGCCATCCGCTTGCCCGTGCGCAGGAAAAAGGGCACGCCGGCCCAGCGCCAGTTGTCGATCCAGGCCGTCAGGGCGACGAAGGTCTCGGTCGCGGACGGGCGGCCGACCTCGCTCTCGTAGCTCTTCACGGCCTGGCCCTCGACGACGCCGTCGCCGTACTGGCCGCGCACGCTGTCGCTGGCCGCCGAGGCGCGGGTGAAGGGGCGCAACGAGCGCAGCACCTTGACCTTCTCGTTGCGCACCGCGTCCGGTTCGAGGTCCGACGGCGGCTCCATGGCCACCAGGCAGAGCAGCTGCAGCATGTGATTCTGCAGCATGTCGCGGATGGCGCCGTAGTCGTCGTAATAGGGCCAGCGGTCGCCGACGCCGTGGGTCTCGGCCACGGTGATCTGCACATGGTCGATGCTGCGGCTGGTCCACAGCGGCTCGAACAGGGTGTTGGCGAAGCGCAGGGCGATCAGGTTCTGCACCGTCTCCTTGCCCAGGTAGTGGTCGATGCGGAACACCCGACTCTCGGGCACGGCCGCGGCGATGGCGGCGTTGATCGCCCGCGAGCTTTCCAGGTCTCGGCCGATCGGCTTTTCCAGCACCAGCCGCGTGCGCTCGCCGGTCAGGCCCGCCGCCTGCAGCGCCTGGGTCACCGGCGCGAACAGGCTGGGCGACAGGGCGTAGAAGAACACCAGGTCGCCATGGTCGCCGATGCGGTCGGCCAGCACCCTGGCCCCCTCCGGCCTGCCGGCGTCGGTGGCGCAGTAGTCGAGGCGAGCCGATATCCGCGCCCAGCCGGCGGCGTCGAACATGTCACGCGCCTCGAGATCGGCCTTCACCTCGGCGCGATAGCTGTCGGCGTCGCCCGGCGCCCGCCCCACGGCGATGATCCGCAGGGCGGGGGGCAGCAGGTTGTCGAGCTCGAGGTGATACAGCGACGGCAACAACATCCGCATCGCCAGATCGCCCGCGCCGCCGAGGAGGACGAGTACGGGGGCGGGTGTGGGCATGACGGCTCCTTCGCGGGCAGACCCCTGTCTTAGCCGGGGTGAGACGCGGCGTCAGCGTTTGAAAGGGCGGAGGGGTTCAGGTTTTGGGCGGTGGGCGCGGAAAACGCCGACGATGCCGTTTGCAAACCCCCGCTCTTGATGTCGGCCATGCGTGCCTGGCAGCTATTCGCGATGACCCTGAAGTGAGCTTTCGGACAGGCTGCGAATGGGGGCGACTTTCACAAGCCGCGCAAGGTCAGCGCCTTGCTCCGCACTCCGGCGCCGATGCACAGTGGTGGGCCTCACACGAGCGCTGATCGGGCTGGATTGATGCTGATATTCATCTTGTTTGCCCAACTTGCCGCCGCCGGGGCCATTCAATCCCAAGGCCGCAGCCTTGATTTGAGACTGAGCGCGCCGACTTTCGTGGATCTCGGCGCGGGTCGCAGGCTCAACTTCTTCTGCATCGGTCAAGGCTCCCCCACCGTGATTTTCGAACAAGGTGGGGAAGGCGACATAGCGAACTGGAAGGCGGTTCAGCCGGCCATTTCCGCGCTCACGCGCACCTGCTTCTATGACCGCGCAGGCTTCGGCTACAGCGATCCTCCGGACAAGGCCGTGACGGCGCTGAATGTCACCGACGACTTCCGGGCCTTGTTGCAGGCCGAAAACATCCAAGGCCCGGTGATCCTCGTGGGCCATTCGATCGGCGGCTTCTATGCCACCGTTTACGCGAGCCGGTTCCCGGCGGATGTCGCGGGTTTGGTTCTGGTCGATCCTGGTTTCTCCGGTCAGGAACTGTGGCAAACGCCGGAAGACCGGCAACTGGGGCTGCCACAGATCCAGCGCGGCGAGCAGGGGCTGCTCGACTGCGCCACCCTCGCCCGGGCCGGAGGCCTGTCTCAGGAGACCCTGCGGGACAGGGGATGCTTTCCCGTCTCGGACCAGCTCCCGCCCGGCGAAACTCGATACCTACTCTACGCCGTCACGCGGCCGAACTGGTACGAGGCGGAATATTCTCAGTCGCTGAATTTCTTCTCACGCGACGAGAACCTCAGCGTATCGCAAAGCCAGGAAACCGCCGTCCACCGTCCGTTCGGCGATCTGCCGCTCGAGGTTCTGAGCGCCGCTACTCCACCCGCCAGTTCCTGGTTGGATGCGGACAGGAGCCGCGTCCACGGCCAGCATTGGCAAGACGGTCACCGTCGCCTGGCCGAACGCTCGACTCAAGGCCGTTGGGCAATCGTCCAGGACGCGGGACACTTCATCCAACTCGATCAGCCGCAAGCCGTCATCGCGTCGATCGAGCGCGTTATCGCCCAGGTCAGGGCAATGAACGCGGAATAGCCGCTGACTGGGAGCCCGCGCGCCGACGTCGGCTCTGGGTGGACAGTTGACGCACGATCTGGTGCAATTCTTACGAGAGATAGAGTCATGGAACGCACAGCAAGTTGTCAATGCGGCCAAGCCTCGCTGACGGTGTCTGGCGAGCCCTCCCTCGTGACGGCATGCAATTGCAGCTGGTGCCAACGGCGCTCAGGGAGCGTGTTCTCAGTTGCTTCCCGATGGCCGCTCGAACAGGTCGTGTCTCGACGAGGCGACACTTCCACCTTCCAGCGCTCGGGCGCCTCGGGGGGCCGTGTTACGCTAGGCTTTTGCCCGACGTGCGGATCGACTGTCACCACCGAGCTGGACGCAATGCCGGGCGTCATCGGCATTCCCGTCGGCGCATTCGCCGATCCTACCTTCCCGCCTCCTCAATATGTCGTTTGGTGCGATCAGAAAGCTGCGTGGGTAGAGTTCCCCGCGGAGGCGGTGATGCTCTCGGACCAAAGCCGGCCCATCGAATCCGCATCCGCCGCAGGTGAATGACGGCCCCGCCAACAGCGGCCCCGCAGAATGTCCGCCCGGGGTCGAGGCTGTGTGAAAACTCGGGACTAAACCCTTTCGCGAAGGAAGGTTTTCGGGTCCCGACCGGCCGCCATGAGCGACAGAGCGCTAAATCAGCGATTTTCAGGGTGGGTCGATGGGCGGTTTAGGGCCAGCAAGGCGT
>JAUSMJ010000024.1 GCA_030645575.1 Caulobacter sp.
CCAGCGCTTCCGCCAAGCTTAGCTGCCGCTCAGACATCGGACTCTCCATCGGCGCAACATCAACGCCTCAGAGAATCACGCTTCCAGCCTTCAGGGAATCCTTCTCAGCGCCTCACTTATGCAGAGGTCTCCCGAGGGAGAAGGGCGGCGGTGCTTGACGCACCTTACGGCAGGGGCGCATCACGCCGGCGACTTTGCTGCATTGCACTGGGGAGATCGAAGGTTTGTCTGGAACCATCCTGCCGCTGGCCGACGACTTTTCGCCGCCGTCGCGCGAAGACTGGCTGGCCCTGGTCGAAAAGACCCTCAAGGGCGAGACGTTCGAGAACGCCCTGGTTCGCCGCACGGCCGACGGCATCGCCATCGCCCCGCTCTATACCGCCGCCCCGACCACCGTGCGCGACCTGTCGCCGCGCGACCCGGTTCGACCCTGGGACCTGCGCACGGCGATCCGCCACCCCGATCCCGTCCGCGCCAACCGCGAGATCCTGCAGGACCTGGAGAGCGGCGCGGCCTCGGTGCTGGTCGCCCTCGATCCGGCCGGCGAAACCGGCGTCGCCATCGGTGACGCGGCGGGCCTGGCCCGGCTGCTGGACGGCGTGCTGCTGGACCTGGCGCCGGTGGCGCTGGACGCCGGCTTCCTGGGTCCCAGAGCCGCCGACTGGCTGGGCGCCGCGGCCAAGGGCGGGCCCGAAGCCCCCCTCGCCTTCCACATGGACCCCCTGTCGGCCTTCGCCGAGGCCGGCGTCTCGCCCGGCCCGGTCGAGAGCCACATCGTCTCGGCCGCCACCGTCGGCGCGCGCCTGGCCGGCGTCTATCCCAAGGCCTCGCTGATGCTGGCCACGGGCCGGGTGGCGCACGTGGCCGGCGGGTCCGACGCCCAGGAGTTGGCCATGATGGCCGCCGCGGCGGTGACCTATGCCAAGGCGCTGGTCCGCGCCGGCCTGACCATGGACGAGGCCTTCGGTCGCATCGCGCTGGGCGTCACGGTCGATGGCGAGTATTTCACGGGCGTGGCCAAGGTGCGCGCCGCGCGGGCGCTGTGGGCGCGGATCACCGGCGCCTGCGGCGTCGGCGTCCCGGCTCGCATCGAGGCCCGCTCGTCGCGGCGCATGCTGACCCGGCTGGACCCCTGGACCAACCTGATCCGGCTGACCGCCGCCGGCTTCGCCGCCGCTGTGGGCGGGGCCAACGCCATCGTGCTGAACGCCTTCACCGACGCGCTGGGCCTGCCCACCGACTTTGCCCGCCGCCAGGCGCGCAACACCCAGCTGGTGCTGATGGAGGAGAGCCACCTGGGCCGCGTCGCCGACCCGGCCGGCGGGGCCTGGTATCTCGACCAGCTGACCGACGACCTGGCCCGCGCCGCCTGGACCCGCTTCCAGACCATCGAGGCCGCCGGCGGCTTGATCGCCGCCCTGGCCTCGGGCGTCATCGCCAACGATGTCGCCGCCAGCCGCAACGCCGCCGAGGCCGCGGTCAGCGATGGCAGGGTCAAGCTGCTGGGCGTCACCGTGTTCCGCGACGCCGAGGCCCGGCCCGTCGAGGTCGAGACGGCCGAGCCGGTGGCCGTCGCCGGCCCACAGGTGCGCCTGCCTGGCCCCGACAGCGTCTGCCCGCCGCTGACGCCCGCCCGTCTGTCCGTCGCCTTCGAGGAGGCCTGAGTCATGGCCAGCTTCCCCAACTTCGCCGAACTCGCTTTCGAAGAGACCGCGACCCCTGCCCCCGCCGCTGACGGGCCGGTCTGGGAAACGCCTGAAGGCGTGGCCGTGGCCCCGGCCTATGACGCCGACGACGTGGCCGGCCTGGACTTCACCGACGGCTATCCGGGCCTGGCCCCGTTCGTGCGCGGCCCCTATCCGACGATGTACGCCACCAACCCCTGGACGGTGCGGCAGTACGCGGGCTTCTCCACCGCCGAGGACTCCAACGCCTTCTATCGCCGCAACCTGGCGGCCGGTCAGATGGGCCTGTCGGTGGCCTTCGACCTGGCCACCCACCGCGGCTACGACAGCGACCATGAGCGGGTGAAGGGCGACGTCGGCATGGCCGGCGTGGCCATCGACAGCATCCTCGACATGCGCACGCTGTTCGACGGCATCCCGCTCGACAAGATGAGCGTGTCGATGACCATGAACGGCGCGGTGCTGCCGATCCTGGCGCTCTACATCGTGGCCGCCGAGGAGCAGGGCGTGTCCCCGGAGAAGCTCTCCGGCACGATCCAGAACGACATCCTCAAGGAGTTCATGGTCCGGAACACCTACATCTATCCACCCTTGCCTTCGATGCGGATCATTTCGGACATCTTTTCATATACTTCGAGCAAAATGCCGAAGTTCAACTCGATCTCGATTTCCGGCTATCACATGCAGGAAGCCGGGGCGACGGCCGACCTCGAGCTGGCCTACACCCTGGCTGACGGCATCGAGTATGTCCGCGCCGGCATCGCCGCAGGGATGACCGCCGACCAGTTCGCGCCGCGCCTGTCGTTCTTCTGGGCCATCGGCATGAACTACTTCATGGAAGTGGCCAAGATGCGGGCCGCGCGCCTGCTCTGGGCCCGCCTGATGAAGCGGGAGTTCGATCCCAAGGACAGCCGCTCGCTCTCCCTGCGCACTCACAGCCAGACCAGCGGCTGGTCGCTGGCGGCTCAGGATGTGTTCAACAACGTCGCCCGCACCTGTGTCGAGGCCATGGCCGCGGTCAACGGCCAGACCCAGAGCCTGCACACCAACAGCCTGGACGAGGCCCTGGCCCTGCCGACCGACTTCTCGGCCCGGATCAGCCGCAACACCCAGCTGTTCCTGCAGATGGAGAGCGGCACGACGCGCGTGGCCGACCCCTGGGGCGGCAGCTACTACGTCGAGCGCCTGACCCACGATCTGGCGGCCCGCGCGCTGGAGCATATCGAGGAAGTCGAAAAGCTCGGCGGCATGGCCAAGGCCATCGAACAGGGCCTGCCCAAGCTGCGCATCGAGGAGGCCGCCGCCCGCACCCAGGCGCGGATCGACAGCGGCCGCCAGAGCGTGGTCGGGGTCAACCGCTACCGGCCCGAGGTGGCCGACGACATCCCGGTGCTCAAGGTCGACAACACCGCCGTGCGCAACGCCCAGCTGGAAAAGCTGAGCCGTCTCAAGGCCGAACGGACAGAAGCTGAGACGCAGGCGGCGCTCGCGGCGCTGGAGGCCGGGGCCCGCGCCGACGGCAATCTGCTGGAGCTGGCGGTCAACGCCGCCCGCGCCAAGGCCACGGTCGGCGAGATCAGCTATGCTCTGGAAAAGGTCTTCGGCCGGCATCGGGCGGAGATCAAATCGATCCAGGGAGTCTATGTGTCCGAGGCCGGATCCAACGCCGCCGTGTCGCGCGCCAAGGCCATGGTCGAGGCCTTCGAACAGGCCGACGGCCGCCGCCCGCGCATCCTGATCGCCAAGATGGGCCAGGACGGCCACGACCGCGGCCAGAAGGTCATCGCCACGGCCTTCGCCGACCTGGGCTTCGATGTCGATATCGGCCCGCTGTTCCAGACCCCGGCCGAAGCCGCCCGCCAGGCTGTGGAGAACGACGTCCATGTGGTCGGCGCCAGCTCGCTGGCCGCCGGCCACCTGACCCTGGCCCCCGAACTGATCGCCGAACTGGGCAAGGCCGGCCGGCCCGACATCATGACCGTCATCGGCGGGGTGATCCCCAAACAGGACTTCCAGGCCCTCACCGACGCCGGCGTCGTGGCCATCTTCCCGCCCGGCACGGTGATCGCGGAATCGGCCATTGAGCTGCTGGAGAAGCTGAACCGGCAGCTGGGGTATGAGCAGGGGCAGGCGGCGGAATGACCGAACCGGGGACATGTACCGCCTTCGGTACGTGTCCCCTGCCGCTTCAAGCTGGAGGGGACACGCACTGAAGTGCATGTCCCCGGCCCTCGCGGCGGACGCTGGACACCATTTGAATTGGTGGTATTCTGCAGATATGAAATCCAAGGTTGTTCATTCTGGCGGCCTGCCCAGGCACGTGTTCTCAACCCAGGACACGGCGCGACTGGTGGCGGCCGGGCTCGGCCCAGGCGTCGCGGAAGAAGCCGCCAAGTTCACCCTCGACGACGTCTTCGAGATGATGCGCGTCGGCGCACTCGATCCGGACGCGAAGGTCGAGCTGATCGATGGGGAGCTGGTGGAGATGTCGCCCCAGAACTCGCCGCATATGTACGCCAGGCACGCCATCGCCAAGCGGATGATCCGCGAATTTGGCGATGACGTTTATGTCCACGTTGAGGGCACCCTGCGCTTGGCCCCACGAACCGCGCCTAGTCCTGATATCTTCCTCCATGCGGCTAGCGTTCGGGCCGAAGACGTCAGGGGTCCGGACGTCCTGCTACTCGTCGAAATCGCCGACAGCTCACTCACCCGAGACCTGCGCGCCAAGGCCCGGCTGTATGCGCGTTTCGGCGTACCGGACTATTGGGTCGTGGATGCTGTGGGACGGCGGATTTTCGTGCACCGGGCTCCGACGCCCGAGGGCTATGCCGAGGTGGTTGAGGTTTCGACCGGCGGGGAAATCGCGCCTCTGGCTTTTCCGGATTTCGTTTTCAGCGCGGATGAGATTCCGGTGAGCGCGTGATCGACCGCTGATGATCGTGCTACTCCGACTTGCCCTTGCCCGATGCGCTGTCGTCGCCGCCATCTTCCCGCCCGGCACGGTAATCGCCGAGGCGGCTATCGGCCTGCTGGAAACGCTGAACCGGCAACGGGGGTAGGAGCAGGCTTAGAGACCCTCAGGGAGTGAGACCGGGAAATAGAAGCGCTTTGACGTCAAGGGACAAGCCGAACGCCCCTGGCTTCACTTCGATCGCGTGCGCCAACCGCCTGCCAAGTTCTGGCACTTTGGGCTTGCGGATATCGTGCTTGGCCACCCTGAAGTTCTTGAGCGACACATCGTTCTTCAGATCAGAGAAGATGCCTTCGATCGCCGCCAAGAAGTCAGATTCATCCTGACAGAAGGGCTTTAAGGGCACCACTAGCAGGTCATGGAGTTCAGGCTGGGTCGGGCCTTCGCCGTAGAAGTGCTCGCCAAAATAGCCCGGGTGCGTCTTGGTTATTAGAAGACCAGGGAGCACCTTCTCTGCATCCAAATCACCCACTTTGTGCCAGCTAAGAACTTCATTTCCAAAGTGAATTCCATTGCCACTACCTATTACAACGGCCCCCGTTTCGGTAGCCTTGTCAGCCATATGCATAAAATGTCGCTTGAAGAGCCCCTCCCACTCGCCATTCGGCCAGCCGAAATCTAGCAAGTATATGTAGAGCGACCTCTCCTCTTGGATCTTAACTGTGCCCATGTGGCTGACATAGAGGCCCATCGCGGTCACATCCTAAAGCTGAGTTTGAAGCAGTGCTATCATGTTGGAGGCAATCAACAAACGGTGCTCAGTCAAGCTGCGCCCGAAAGCCTCAGCTGATCCCCGTCAGTCCTGAATCCACCGCCAGCGTCTGCCCCGTCACATAGACGCTCTCGTCGCTCATGAAGAACAGCGCCGCGTAGGCGATTTCCCAGCCGGTGGCCTGACGGCCGAAGAACTGCGGCGCGGTTCCCCGGCTCGGCCGTCCCTGCGTCGCCCGCCGGCCCAGCGGCGTGTCCACCAGCCCCGGCGCGATGATGTTGGCCCGCACGCCCTTGCGCGAGCCCTCCAGCGCCACATGCCGCATCAGCCCGCCCAGCGCGGCCTTGGACGCGTCATAGGCCGGCAGTCGGGAGCCGGCGACCAGGCCGGCGATGGAGGAGATGAAGACGATCGAGCTCCCCTCGGCCAGCCTCGGCAGGGCCTCGCGGCAGCAGAGCATCGGCCCGCGCAGATTGACGCCCAGCACCGTGTCCCATTTGTCGGCCTTGACCGAGCCCAGCCCCAGCCCGCCGACGCCGATTCCGACGTTGAGCACCATGCCGTCCAGGCCGCCCAGGTCCTCCTGCGCCGACCCGACCATCCGCACGATGTCGTCCTCGCGGCTGATGTCGGCCTGGATCAGGCTGGCCTTGCCGCCCTCGCCCAGGATCAGGTCGACCGTCGCCTGGCCCGCTTCGGCGCTGCGGTCGGCGACGGCCACATGGGCGCCCTCGCGGGCGAACAACACAGACATCGCCCGGCCGTTGCCGACGGGATCGCTGTCCGCATCGACCACCTGCTGCCCGCCGCCGACCACGAGGATCCTGCGGCCCGCCAGACGGCCCCGGCCGGGCGCCTCGCCGCGGGACTCGGCGCTCAGCGGGCGCACATAGGGTTGTTTCTCGCTCAAGGCCGCCTCCCGGTGTTTGCGAAAGACTAGGCGCCGGGGCGGGCGGCGTCCACGCCGGTCAGGCGCGGCGGGGCGCGCGGTTGACGATGTTGACCAGGAATATCAGCGCCAGCACGACGCCGGCCACCAGCGGCAGGCCGGCGGTGTAGCCGGCCATCTCAACATCGGCGGCCTTGAAGGCCTCCCACCAGCCCAGATGCCGGGTCGCCCAGAAGTCGGACAGCCAGAAGGCGGCGCCCAGGGCGATCAGCAGCAGGAAGCCCAGCCAGCCCAGGCCTCGACCGCGCTTGCGGCGCTCCTTGTCGACTTTCGCCACGTGTTCAGCGGGGACGCCGTGGCGGCCCTCAATGTCCTTCTGCAGGGCATTGGCGGCCATCAGGTGGCCCTGCCAGAGCAGGTCGAACAGGTCGGCCACGCCGGGAATGGGGAAGTCCGACAGCAGCATGTCCAGGCCCAGGAAGCCGGCCATCTTGACCAGGGTGCCCAGCGAGGCGCCGGCGTTCATCGCCAGATAGAGCAGATAGGCCGCGGCCCCGGCGCTGTAGACGATGCCCGCGCCGGGGATCCAGGTCAGGATGCCGTCGAGACCGACGCTGAACGGGCCGATGCCGACCACCCGGTCGGACAGCTTCTTGATCGACTCGGCCGACTTCCAGGCGCTGTGGGCGCGGTCCCTGCTCATGGCGGTTAACCTAAGTCGCCGGGCCGAGGTTCCGCTAGGGGGTATCATCAGGGACTGGACTGGCTGTCCCCCGGGACTGCCTGTCCAGTCCCTGCCAGCGGATCGGGGATGGGCCATCCAGTCCCGAGGGACAGGAAAGCCCGTCCCGGGTCAGGCCTTCGGCGGCTTGCCGAGGAACACCACGCGGCGCTTTTCCTTGCCGGCGCGGACGCGGGCCATCAGGTCGCGGTATTCGGACGAGCCCTGGGCCTGCTCGCGCGAGCCCTCGAAATAGATCGTCTCGTCCATGTGGCGCAGCAGCAGGTCGGCCGCCCATTTGTGGCCGGTGAACAGGGCGTCGATGAGACCGCCGGCCTTGGGGATGAACGGCGCCAGGGTATCGACCGCCAGGATCAGGGCCATCTCGGAGACGACCATCGGCGCGGCCCTGGCGCGCACGGCGTCGATGCACAGCACGACCCCGGCGCCGGCGCTGTACAGGCCGCCGGCCCAGGGCACGAAGCCCAGCAGGGCGTCCAGGCCAAAGCCGAACGGCCCGATCTTGACGATGCCGTCGGACATCTTCTTCGTCCGGTCGATGCTGTTCTTGATGTTGTGCAGATCGAGGTGCGATCGGGCGAGGAACATCACGGCGTCTCCCAACGGCACAGGGACGCCGTCGCAGGGCCCCACTGTGCAATAACCGTGTCGCCTCAGGAAGGGCGAGGGCGTGCTTTTCGCGCAACGGCGCGCGTCTTTGCCGTCCGTATTCCCGTGACAGGAGAACCCTCGCCGCGCGGCGCGATTAGCCTTAATACTGACCGATCGTTTGCCGGGAGTCCTCGATGCTGATCACGACCACCCCGTTCATCGAGGGTCGGCCCGTGAAGGAATACAAGGGCGCGATCTACGCCCAGTCGATCCTTGGCGCGACAGTCACGACCGACCTCTGGGGCTCCATCCGGGACTTCCTGCACGGCAAGTCGCGGACTTATGAGAGCGCCCTCGCCCAGGCGCGCAACGACGCGATGAAGAACCTGACCAAAGAGGCCGAGAAGACCGGCGCCAATGCGATCATCGGCGTGGACCTCGACTACAACACCGTCGGCCCGCAGGGGCAGATGCTGATGGTTTCGGTTTCGGGAACGGCCGTCGTCATCTAGAGCATTTTCCGGCGAAGTGGAGGCCGGTTCGTCGCCAGAAAATGCGTCAAATCAAACAGCTAGAGCATTTCACCGATCCAACTG
>JAUSMJ010000002.1 GCA_030645575.1 Caulobacter sp.
GCCAGCGCCAGGCGGACAAACTCCTGCTTGCGATCCATCGCCGAGACTCCCGTGAACGGCATCTCCAGACCTCCCTGCGAGGCCCAAAGGTGTCACGGATGTCCCCGAACACCCGTCACCGATGTCTCCGGTCTGAACACCATGAAGGGGAGGGAAGGGGCCCTGGAACGCCGCCCCCCCGCATCCGTTCAGCCCGGATGCGCTATGACACCGACCGCCTGATCTTCACGCCCGACGAGGTGGACCTGTCGCGCTCGCCGTTGCGCCAGGGCCTGCCGCTCGGTTCGACCTTCGTGCTGGGGGCCTTCAACCCTGGCCTGGCGGTGCTGCCGGGCGGCAATCTGCTGATGATGGTGCGCGTCGCCGAGGCGTTGCGCGAGCCGATGACCGGGCATGTCGTGCGGGGCATCCGCTGGGTCGAAGGCCGGGGCTACGGGATCGTCGAATGGCCGCTGGCCGGGGCCGACGTCAGCGACCCGCGCGGTTTCGAGCTGGCCGGTGGGCCAAACCGGCTGATGGGCCTCACGTCCCTGTCCTGGCTGCTGCCGGTCGAGTTGTCGCCGGACGGGCTGGAGGTGCTGGCGGTCCACTATGACCGCGCCATCGGGCCGCGCGCCGCCTGGCAGGACTATGGCGTCGAGGACGCCCGCATCAGCCGCATCGGGGCGACCTGGTACATGACCACCTGCAGCATCAGCGCCCAGCGGCAATCGACGGCGCTCTACACGTCCGGCGACGGCCTGGACTGGGACCTGCGGGGCATGGTCCTCGACCACCAGAACAAGGACATGCTGCTGTTCGAGGGGCTGATCGACGGCGTCTTCTGGGCCCTGACCCGGCCGCTGGGCAGCCTGTATTTCGCCTGGCCGCCGGACAGTCCGTTCCATGGCGGGCCGTCGATCAATCTGGCGACGTCGCCAGACGCCCTGCACTGGAAACCCGTCGAGACGGGCGGCATCCGGCCGCGCAAGGGCTCGCCGGCGAGCGAACGGGTCGGCGGCGGCGCCCAGCCGGTGCTGACGCCCGACGGCTGGCTGGTGCTGTACCACGGGGTCGAGGCCGGCGGGACGGTGGGGACCTATCGCACCTTCTGGGCCCTGCTGGACGCCGGCGATCCGACCCGGATCCTGCGAAACGAGGACCAGATCGCGGTGCTGGAGCCCGCGCCCGCCCTGACCGCGCCGCTGAAGGACCGGATGTATCTGGACGGGGTGGTGTTCACGACCGGACTGGCCGACGGCGGCGACCACTGGATCGCGCTGTCAGGCGAGGCGGACCTCGCCTGTCGCGTCACCCACATTCCGAAATCGGTGTTCCGTTAGGCCGCGAACTTGGCGACGCGGCCTTCCAGTTCCTCGACCAGCTTGCGGCCGACGGGATGGTCCTCGGTGCGGATGTTGCCGCGCACGGAAGCCTTGATGCCGTCGATGTGGGCATCGACGAGGAACATCGGCGCGTCCAGCCGCGTGTCCGGATCGTCGATCAGCTTGCACAGCGAGCCGGCGATGCGGGTGACCAGCGGGAATTCGTAGGTGGCGCCCAGACCCTTCAGGTCGTGGGCGCGCAGATACAGGCCCTCGGCCGTTTCGCTGTTCAGCCCTTCGGTGCGGATGCGCTGGCGGGCGGCCTCGAGCTTGACCAGCTCGTCGTTCAGCCATTCGCTGAAATTGCCGGACAGGCTCTTGAGAGCGGCTTCCGCCTTGGCGATCGCCGCCGGGTCGATGCCGCCGAACCGGCCGCCGACCTTGAGGCGCAGAGTGTTGGGGGCCTGGATGACCTGGACCGTCGGATTATCGCTCACGCGTCGCCTCCCTTGGCGTTCTACCGGGACGACATTAGGCCATCGGGGTTAACAACGGGTGAGACGCCTGTTTCCGAATATCGCGACCTGCCGCCGCGTCAGGCGGAGAACTGTTCGGCCAGGACGCGCTCTTCCAGGCTGCGGCCGGCGTCGAACAGCATCGCCAGGCTGACCGACCGGTCCTCGGAGATATGCACCTCCAGCACGTCGCGCACCTCGACGTTGTCGGCCACGGCGCTGACCGGTCGCTTGTCGGCTTCGAGGACCTCGAAGGTTACGCGGGCTGTATGGGCCAGCAGCGCCCCGCGCCAGCGCCTCGGCCGGAAGGCGCTGATCGGGGTGAGGGCCATGACCCGCGCATCGATCGGAATGATCGGCCCGTGCGCCGACAGGTTGTAGGCGGTCGAGCCGGCGGGGGTCGACACCAGGGCTCCATCGCAGACCAGCTCGGCCATGCGCACCTTGCCGTCGATGGAAATGCGCAGCTTGGCCGTCTGGCGCGTCTGGCGCAGCAGCGACACCTCGTTGATCGCCAGGGCCCGGTGCTGCTTGCGCTTGCTGTCGATGGCGACCATCGCCAGCGGGTGGATCACGGCCCGTTCGGCGGCGCTGATCCGCTCCAGCAGGCCGTCCTCGCTGTATTCGTTCATCAGGAACCCGACCGAGCCGCGGTTCATGCCGTAGATCGGCTTTCCGTCGGCCAGGGCGCCGTGCAGCGTCTCCAGCATGAAGCCGTCGCCGCCCAGGGCGACGATGACCTGGGCGCTCTCGCCGGCGTCGCCGTAGCGGGCGATCAGGCGTTCGCGCGCCTCCTGCGCCTCGGGCCGGTCGCTGGCGAGGAAGGTGACGCGGCTGGTGTGGGGCCTGGCGTTGAACATCGTCCGGCGAGCAAGGCCTTATGGCGCGGGGCTTGTCAAACGGTGGAGACGGCCTTGCGGAAGGCGACCCCGGCGATATCGGCGTCGAACGGGCCAAACGCGCCGGTGGCGCGTCGTCCGGCCTCGGCGCCGCCGCCCGGCCGGCCCTGGTTCAGGTCGCGCACGGCCTCCAGGATCGTGGGAAAGGCGCCCCGATCGACGCCGATGGCGGCGCAGGCCAGCGCCAGCAGTTCGGGGCGGTCGCTGTCGATGGCGCGGCGGATGTGGCCAGCCTCGAACCCGCCCAGCCGGGCGATGGCGGTGACGAACAGACACAGCCGGCCCTCGCGCAGGGCGCGCAGCAGGAAGCTGGGCCGCAGCTCGCCCGCGTCGCTCAGCTTGTCGACCAGCCGGCCCTCCAGCGCCTCGCGCTCGGCGTCGGAGCGGGCCTGGGCCGGGGGCAGGCCGTCGATGGCGGCGTGGGCCTCGCGCACGGCCAGGGCCAGGGCGGCGTCCAGCGCCGCCGCGTCCAGCCGGAACCGTTCGACCAGCGCCGCGCGCAGCGACTGGCCGACCCACAGGTACAGCCGCTGGGCCAGATCGGACGACAGCCGGGGGTGGCGGGCCAGCGGCGAGCGCATGGCCGCGACGCCGCGCGACTCCTCGACCAGCCGCTCCATGGCCGACGGCGTGATCTCGGCGGTGTCGTTGCCGGCCAGGGCGGTCAGCACCGCCGGCTCGTGCTGGCGCAGGATGGCCTCGACCACGGGCGCGCTGAGCCGGCCCCGGCGGGCGATGGCGATCTGGTGGTCGAGAGTCGACTCGACCAGCAGGCGGATCAGGTCGTGATCCTGCAGCACCGGACTGGCGGCGATGATCGGACCGGCGATCTCGATCTCGTCCAGGGCCAGCACATTGATCAGGGCGGGGGGCGCCCAGGGCGCGGGCCCGATCTTCTCGGCCAGCCGGCGACGGATGTCCTTTTCGGCTTCGGCGACGAGGGACAGGAATACCGAACCGACCAGTTCGCGGACGCCGGGCCGGACGATCTCGTCGATATCGGCGCGGTCGCACAGGGCGACGATGGCGTCGAGCAGCCGCTCACGATCGACGGGATGCCGGCTCCGGGCCAGCAGCAGCAGATCGGCGGCTTCGGCGGCGATGGTCACGTGGGGTCCCGTCCCGACTCTCGGGCTGAAGCATGACCCTGCGCCCGCCCCGTGAAAACATGCTTAAACGACGGCAAGATCGGCAGGGGAGTCGAATCGCATGACGGATCCGTTGATTCTGGCGCTTGACCAGGGAACGACCAGCACCCGGGCCATCGTGTTCGATGTCCACGGCCGGGCCCTTGGCGACGCCAGCCGTCCCCTGCGGCAGAGCTACCCCCACGACGGTTGGGTCGAGCACGACGCCGAGGAGATCTGGAACGCCTGCGTGGCGGTGCTGCGCGAGGCCGTCGAGAAGGCGGGCAGGCCCGTCGCGGACATCGCCGCCATCGGTGTGACCAATCAGCGCGAGACCGTGGTCATCTGGGACAAGGCCACGGGCCGCCCGATCCATCCGGCCATCGTCTGGCAGGATCGCCGCACGGCCCCGACCTGCGAGCGTCTCATCAAGATCGGGGCGGAGGAACGGGTCACCGAGGTCACCGGCCTGCTGCTGGATCCCTATTTCTCGGGAACCAAGATCACCTGGCTGCTCGACAACGTCGATGGCGCCCGGGCCCGGGCGGAGGCGGGCGAGCTGCTCTGCGGCACGATCGACAGCTGGGTGATCTGGAAGCTGACCGGCGGTCGCGTGCACGCCACGGACGCGACCAACGCCTCGCGCACCCTGCTGTTCGACATTGGCGCCCAGCGCTGGTCGGACGAGATGCTCGAGCTGTTCGAGGCGCCCGCCGCCCTGCTGCCCGAGGTGCTCGACTGCGCCGGCGACTACGGCGAGACCGACGCGGAGATTCTCGGCCGGGCCATCCCGATCCGCGGCGTGGCCGGCGACCAGCAGGCGGCCCTGATGGGCCAAGGCTGCGTCAGGCCCGGCGAGATGAAGGCCACCTACGGCACCGGCTGCTTCATGCTGCTCAATACGGGCGAGCACAAGGCGCTGAGCCGCTCGCGGCTGCTGACCACGGTGGCGGCGCGGATCGGCGGCCGCACCACCTACGCCCTCGAGGGCTCGATCTTCGTCGCCGGGGCCGCGATCCAGTGGCTGAACGAGGGGCTGGGCCTGGCGGGCGGGCCGAAGGCGGCGGAGTCACTGGCCAGAACCGCCAATCCGGATAGCGCCGTGGTGGTGGTGCCCGCCTTCACGGGCCTGGGCGCGCCCTGGTGGGACGCCGGGGCCAGGGGCGCCATCTTCGGCCTGACCCGCGACACGGGCCTGGCCGAGATCACCGCCGCGACCTTCGACGCCTGCGCGCTGCAGACGCGCGACCTGATCGAGGCCATGCGGGCCGACGCGCCGCACGCCTTCGGCGAGACGGCCGAGCTGCGCATCGACGGCGGCATGTCGCAGAGCCCGTGGTTCTCGCAGCGGCTGGCCGACCTGACCGGCTTTCCCGTTTGCCGCGCCAGCTATCAGGAGACCACGGCCCTCGGCGCGGCCCTGTTCGCGGGGCTGGGCGCGGGCCTGTTCAGCTCGGTGGACGAGGCCGTCTCGGCCCGCCCGGACGCGGAGCTGCTGACCCCGACCCGCGACAGCCGCATGCGCGAGACGGCCTACGCCCGCTGGCTCGACGCCGTGCCGAGGGTGCGGTCGTGACATTTCCCTCCCCTTCATGGGGAGGGAGGACGGCCGCAGGCCGGACGGGTGGGGAAGCCAGATGCCCCGCTCGCGCATGGCCGGTTGGCCCTGATCTTCCCCACCCTGGCGGCTTTGCCGCCTGTCCCTCCCCATGAAGGGGAGGGAGGCATGAAGCGCCGCATAGACCTCCTTCTCGTCGAACGCAGCCTGTTCGACAGCCGCGCGCGGGCCCAGGCGGCGATCGCGGCTGGGCGGGTGACCGTCGATGGCCGCGTGGTCGCAAAGCCTTCCGAAGCCGTCGATGAGGATGCCGGGATCACCGCCGAGCCCGCCCATCCGTGGGTCGGTCGTGGCGGTCTGAAGCTGGATCATGCGCTGTCGCTCTGGCCGGTTACGGTTTCCGGCAAGGTCGTGCTCGATGTCGGCGCCTCGACCGGCGGGTTCACGCAGGTCTGTCTGAGCCGGGGCGCGGCGCGGGTCTATGCGGTCGATGTGGGGCGCGACCAGTTGCATGCGACCGTGGCCGATGATCCGCGCGTGATCGAGCTCTCCGGCACGGACGCCCGGACGCTCGACGCGGCGCTGATCCCGGAGCGTCCTGACCTTGTCGTCAGCGATGTCAGCTTCATCAGCCTGATCAAGGCCCTGCCGGCGGCCCTGGCTCTCGTCGGGCCGGGCGCGGACCTCGTGGCGCTGGTCAAACCCCAGTTCGAAGCCGGCCGCGACCGCGTCGGCAAGGGCGGCGTTGTCAAGGACGAGGCGGTGCGGCGGGAGACGCTCGCGGATGTGGCGGCGTGGCTGGAAGGGCAGGGCTGGGCCGTCCGCGAGACCGCCGACAGCCCGATCACCGGCGGCGACGGCAACGCCGAGTTCCTGCTCTGGGCGCGGAAGGCCTGACAAGGAAAAGACCGCCCGCGCAGGGCGGACGGCCTTTCCTCACAGAGGACGTCGGGGGAATCTAGTCGACGACCTGATAGTGGCCGCTGGCGTCGCGGCAGACGCGCACGAAGCGCTTCTGGACGCGGCCGTCGGGCAGGTAGATCGGGCTCTCCGCCAGGGTGCAGCCGTCCGCCGTCGGTCCGTCGGCGACGGGCGTGGCGTAGCCATCGTCGTAGCCGTCGTCGCCGTAGCGGTCGTCATAGGCGCCCTGCTGGTAGCCGTCCTGGCCGCCCTGGTAGCCGTCGTAGCCTGCCCGCGGGGCCGGGGCGTAGCCCTGGCTGTAGGTCCCCGGCTCGCAGGCCGCGGCGGTCCGGCCGACGTTGGCCCCGACGATCGCGCCGAGGAGGCCGCCGAGCACCGCGCCTTCGGTGCGGTTGCCGCGCGCGGCGACATTGCCGCCGGCGAGGGCGCCCAGACCGGCGCCCACGAGGGCTCCGCCCGTTCCGCGATTGGTCCGGTCCCGCTGGCAGGCGTCATAGCGGTAGCCGCCGCCATAGGCCGGCGCCGGCTCGGTCGCATAGGTCTGGGCCGAGGCGACGGTGGGGCCCGCCGCCAGTCCGGCGACCATGGTGATGGCGGCCAGACCGGCGACGCCGCGGGTCAGGATGGAACGGGTCTTCATGGAGCTCTCCCTGGGTTCTCGATAATGCGAAGAGCGGTCAGGGACCGGGGTTAACCCCGGCCGCTGGGCCGCCAGTAGCCGTCACGCCCGCGGCACACCTCGAAACCGTGCCAACGGCCGCCGTAATATTCCTGGACCCACTTGCAGCTGCCGCGACGGGCGCTGACGCGGCGGGGATAGTTGGAGCAGTGGAAATTGTCGCGGGCGATCTGGTTCCCGGCGATGGCGCCGACCGTGCCGCCGAGGACCGCGCCCTCAGTCTTGTTGCCGCGCGCGCCGACCGCGGCGCCGAGGGTGCCGCCGATCAGGGCGCCGGTGATGGCGCCCTTCTTCTTGGCCTGCTGGCGCTTGTAGCTGCAGATGTCGCCACGGCCGTAGGCGCGGGCCGACTGGGCGTCGGCGAAGGTCGGGACCATGAAGGCCGGGGTGGCGATCGCCAGGGCGGCGGAAAGAGACAGAATGGTGCGCATGACACGCTCACTTCACTTCTGGGGCGAGTTGAATCGCCGTTGATGTTGAGAAGATGGCGGACCCAACCTGAACAGCCGTTGAGCGGCCCGTTCATCTTCGTTCACGTGGCGGGCCGATTGGCCGCCCCGTGGCCCCGCATCAATGATATCGAGGCGGCGAAGTTCCCGTGGGAGAGTCGGTTGGCCGACCTGATCGACATATCCGTCACTGGCGTGGGCGCGCAGGGTGACGGCCTGGCGCCGGGCCCGCTGTTCGTGCCGCTGACCCTCGCCGGCGAGCGTGTCCGCGCGCGGCGGGACGGCCAGCGGGCCGAGCTCGTCGAGCTGCTCGAGGCCAGCCCCGAGCGCGTCGCGCCGCCCTGTCCGCACTTTGGCGTCTGCGGCGGCTGCGCGCTGCAGCACTGGGATGCCGCGCCCTATCTGGCCTGGAAGGGCGAGCTGGTCCGCACCGCGCTGAGCCACGAGCATATCGACACCGACATCCTGCCGACCTTCGCCTCGCCGCCCGGCTCGCGGCGGCGGCTGGCGCTGCACGCCCGGGGCGGCAAGGGCGGGGTCAAGCTGGGCTTCAAGGAGCGACGCAGCTGGTCGCTGGTCGATATCGAGACCTGCGTCATCGCCGACCTCCGGCTGGTCGCGGCCCTGCCGGCGCTGCGGCTGCTGGCCCGGCCGTTCCTCGAACATCCGAAGTCCGCCCCCACGCTGCATGTGACCTGGACGGCGACCGGCCTGGACGTCGATGTCACCGGCATCGAGCGCAAGAGCGGCGGTCTGTCGGCCGACGCCCGCATGCGCGCCGCCGAGGCGGCCTCGGCCGGCGACATGGCCCGCGTCACCCTGGCCGGCGAGATGGTCTATCAGGCGCGCCAGCCGATGGTGCGGCTTGGCCCGGCCACCGTGGCCCTGCCGGCGGGCAGCTTTCTGCAGGCGGTTCCCCAGGCCGAGGCGGCCATGGCGACTTTCGCGGTCGAGGCCGTCGCCGGCGCCCACCGCGTCGCCGATCTGTACTGCGGAGTGGGGACCTTCACCTTCCGGCTGGCCATGGTCGCGCCCGTGCTGGCCGCCGACTCGGCGGCCCCGGCCATCGCCGCCCTGCGCGCCGCGACCGCCAGCGCCCCGGGCCTCAAGCCGGTGGTCGCCGAGGTCCGCGACCTGGCCCGCCGGCCGATGCTGGCGCAGGACCTGGCCAAGGTCGATGCGGTGGTGTTCGATCCACCCCGCGCCGGCGCCTATGAACAGGCCGGCGAGATCGCCCGCAGCAAGGTCGCGCGGGTGGTCGGCGTGTCGTGCAATCCGGTGACCTTCGCCAGGGACGCCAGGATCCTGATCGACGCCGGCTTCACGCTGGAGCGCGTGCTGCCGGTGGACCAGTTCCTCTGGTCGCCGCATGTCGAGCTGGTCGGGGTGTTTTCGCGCTGATGCACCAAGCGTCCTTCGAGGCGGAAGGGGACATGTACCGCCTTCGGTACGTGTCCCCCAATCGAGCAGTCACGGGTTTGGGGGACACGTACCTGCGGTACATGTCCCCTAGCCAAACAAATCCATCTGGTCGCCGGCCTTTGGCGGAACCCGGAACGCCGCCACATCCAGCGCCTCGCGGGGCCGCTCCAACCCATACCGTTTGCGCGCCGCCTTGAACCGGGCCGACACCAGATCAGCCAGCGGCCCTTCGCCCCGGCCGCGCACGCCCCAGTCCGACGTATAGGTCTTGCCCCGACGGGTCTGGCGGATCAGCGACATGACCCGCTCGGCCCGGTCCGGGTGGTCGGTCTTCAGCCACTCCTGGAACAGGTCGGTGATCTCCAGCGGCAGCCGGATCATGACATAGCCGGCGGACGTCGCCCCGGCCTGCGCCGAGGCTTCCAGCACCTGCTCCAGTTCATGGTCGTTCAGACCCGGGATGACCGGCGCGAACATAACCGTCACCGGGCAGCCGGCGTCGGTCAGGGTTCGCACCGCGTCGAGCCGCCGCTGCGGCGTCGCCGCGCGCGGCTCCATGCTGCGCGCCAGCTTGCGGTCGAGGGTGGTGATC
>JAUSMJ010000005.1 GCA_030645575.1 Caulobacter sp.
TCTGGGTGTGGGTCTACGCCAAGGGCTATCAGGTCTCGATCCAGCCCTCCTCGACCAACCCGACGGTCTGCACCATCGACGTGAACCATCCGGTCGAGGCGGTCGCCCCGGCCGCGACCCTGGCCACCGACCTGCACTACTGGGCGGTCCGCCAGGGCGGCGGCTGGTTCCTCGCCCGCTTCGACAAGTATGTCACCGACATGGAACGCACGACGCGCTCCTGGGAGCGGGAAGGCGACGCGGAGGGTGAAGCCCTGGTGCTGATGACCGAGCGCAAGATCACGGGCGCCCCGGTCAACGCCAAGTTCGACCACACCCAGGTCCTGTTCCGCATCCGTCCGAACTGATCAGCCTGATGACCTGGACCGACGCCGTCGGGGTGATCGGGGTCGCGATGATCCTGATCGCCTACGCCGGCGCGGCGCTGGGCCGGCTTGACGTCAAGGGCGCGTTGTCTCTGTTCGCCAACTTCCTCGGCGCGTCCCTGATCCTGCTGTCGCTGTTTGTCGACTTCAATCTGTCGGCCCTCCTGATGGAGGGCAGCTGGGCGCTGGTCTCTCTGGTCGGGCTGGTCCGGCTGCTGGTGATCAGGCTGCGGCGCGCCGCCCCTCATTGATCCATCCGAGACAGAGCGTCGCGACATCGTCCCAGCCGGGTTCGCCCGGCAGCCAGTGGCTCATGTCCCGCAACACCTCGAACCGCGCGGCCAGCCGGTCTGCCGTCTGTTTGACCGTGGCCGGCGGATGGATCACGTCGCGCCCGCCGGCCACGACGAGGGCGGGAGCATCCACTCGGCCCGACGGGACCGAGGTGGTCATGAACGGGTCCAGCCACCAGTTGAGCGTCTGCCACAGGGCCAGACCGCTCTCGGCCGTCATTCGCGAGAACACGGCCTTGCGGTCGGCCTTGTCCATCCGATCCAGGCTGTAGAGCTTGGCCAGGGCGTAGTCCGGGTCGATCGCCTGCAGCCAGAACGGGCCCAGGGCGTAGAGGCTGACGGCGGAAATCGCCTCTTCCATGCTCGCGCCCGGCACGCCCCAGGGCGGCGACGGGGCCAGCAGGATCAGGTTCGAAACAGGCGCCTTCGCCGCCGCCAGATGCGCCACCAGCCCGCCCATGGAATGGCCGATCAGGATCGGCGGCCGGCTGCTCTGGCGGCACAGTCGGGCGATGTGCTCGGCATAGTCGTTCATCGACCGGTTGGCCGGCGAGGCGCCCGGTTCATGTCCAGGCAGGTCGGGCGTCAGCACCTCGTGGCCGGCGGCCTCGAACGGCTCGCGAAAGCGCTCGAACACCCAGCCGGCACAGAAGGCGCCGTGCACCATGATCACGGGTGCGGGCATCAGTTCCCCTTTTCAAACCGGCGACGGGCCTGCTTGGGGCCAGCCTGTCCGGATCCGACAAGCTTACGTCGATTTGGGCTTGCGAACACGCGACTTCGCCCCGGACGACGTTTTCGCCGCAGGTTTGCTCTTCGACGAGGTCGACTTGACCTTCGGCGCGGCCGGTCCGGCCTTCGCCTTCGCCGGCGTAGCCGCCTTGGCGGGCGCCTTCGCCTTCGCCGGCCGAGGGGTAGAGGGAGCGGGCGCCGGGGTCGCTTTCGCCGCGACCGGCTTCTCCGCCGCCTTGCTCCGGGGAGCAGCCCTGGTCTTCGCGCCCGGCTTCACGGCCGGTGTGGCCGAAGCGTCGGGCGTGATGCGCTTCGACGCCAGCCAGGTGGCGATGTCGCCGATCACCCGGTCCGTGCCAGGCTCATCGACGATCCAGTGGCCGTGGTCGGGGTATTCGAGATAGTCGCCGCCGATGCGGGAATATTTCTCGGCCGCCAGCCGAACGTCGCTGATCGGCACGGCGCGGTCCCTGGCGCCGCCCAGGGTCAGGATCGGCGCGGTGATCTTCGTCTCATCAACATGAGCGGACCGCTCGGGGTCGCGGTCGGGATAGGCGATGTCCTCATAGACCCCGCCGCTGTCGTAAACCGTGCCGGCGAAGATCCCCGCGTGCCTGGCCCGGGGGACCCGGTTCAGCACGCCCCAGGAAAAGCCCCAGCGCCAGATCTTGTGGCTTCTCGCGCCGACGTCGCCGCTGAGCAGGATGTTGGCGAAGGTCAGCGCCTGGGCCGCCGCGCGCGGGCCGCGGGCGTCGGCGGGCGAAGCCGGGGTGATCAGCACGCCGGCGCGCCCGGCGCCGCGCTCGAGCAGCTTCTGCACGATCAGCCCGCCCATCGAATGGCCGAACAGCACCGGCGCCAGGCCGGTCTCGGCCTCCAGCGCGGCCACCAGGGCCTCGATCTCGTCGATGTAGTCCCGGAGCCGGATGGCCGGCAGGTCAGCGGGCGGATTCTCCGCCAGCCGCTTGTCGGCCCGCAGGGTCGGCGTCTCGACCCGCCAGCCCATGTCCCGGAAGGCCGGGGCCAGCCGGGACCAGGTGTCGGCGGTGCCGCCGACCCCATGCACCATCACGATCGTGCCGCTCATGTCGTAACCCTCAGGCGACCCTTAGCCGGCGAATCGCCGGAAGGCCTCCGCCACGGTCTCATAGGTCGAACGCTTGAAGGGTATGATCAGTCCCGGGGTTTCGTCGAGACGGGCCCAGCGCCAGGCGTCGAATTCGATCTGGTGATGGGCGTCGAGGCGGATCTCCGACTCCTCGCCCTCGAAGCGGAAGGCGAACCATACCTGCTTCTGGCCCTTCCACCGGCCACCCCGGGCCAGCACCTCGGGCGGAAAGTCGTAGACCACCCAGTCGCCGGTGCGGTCGAGCAGGGAGACGCTGGTGACGCCGGTCTCCTCGTCCAGCTCGCGCAGGGCCGCCTCCTGCAGGTCCTCGCCCGCATCGACGCCGCCCTGGGGAAACTGCCAGTTCCACGGCCCGGGCGTGTTCACCCGGCGGCCCAGCCAGACCAGGCCCTGGTCGTTGAACAGCACCACGCCGACGTTCGGCCGATGGTCGGGATAGTCCAGAAGGGTCACCGGCGCGCCAGGGCCGAGGCGGGCGCCAGCTGAAAGCCACGGCCCGCGAGGCCGCGGGCCCAGACGCCGGCCTGATCGACCGTCACCGGATAGGCGAAGCCCGAACCCAGGGCCTGCCCACGCGCGCGAGCGGCGGCCTCGAGGGCGGCCAGCTGCTGGTTGATGGCTTCGGCTGACAGGTCGTCATCGATCACCCGGTTAGCCGAGGCGCGCAGGGGTCCGGCCCCCTTGCCCGCGGCCGCGCCGTCATCGACGAAGGCTAGGCCCCGCGCCTTGAGGGCGCCAGAGAAGGCGGTCATGGCGCCGGGCGTGGCGACGAAACGCGAGCCCAGATAGTTGGTCAGGCCGAAATAGCCCGTTGCGCGCGACAGCAGCCACTCCAGCTTGTGGACGGTCTCCGTCGGCGAACTGGCGGCCAGCAGGGTCATCGGCCCCGGATCGTTGGCCGGATAGTCGGCCGGCTCCATCGGCGCCTCCAGCAGCACCTCGTGACCGTTCGCCCGCGCCAGGTCGATCCAGCCCTGCAGGCCCTCGGCGTAGGGCGCGAATGACAGGGTGATCTCCGGCGGCAGGGTTTCGATGGCCTTGCGGGTCAGACCCGCGTTGAGGCCCAGCCCCCCGACCACCAGGGCCACCTTCGGCTTGCCGTTGGGGGTGAAGGGCCGGGCATAGGCCTCCGCCGGCGTGCGTCCGCCCGGACCAACAACCGGCAGGGGCGCGCCGCCAGGGCCAGGCTCGGTCAGGCCGGCGATCGGCGCGGCGGGCAGGGCGGCGGCGGGACCCTCCTGGCTGTCGCCGCCTTCGGGCAGGGTGATGAAGGCCGAGCCGACGATCGGCGCGGCGTCGGCCATCTGGATCGGCCCCTCGGACAGGTCATAGACGCCGGTGGTCAGGGGGGCCTGGGCCGCTTCCGGGGTCAGCGCCTCGCGCCAGCCGGGCACCGCGGCGCCGCTGGCGGCGGCCTGGGCCAGGGAAATCCGCACCGTGGGCGCGCCGGCCTTGGGATCGCTGGTGATCGCCACCAGGGTCGCCAGGGTGAGCATGAACAGCAGGCCCGCCCCGCCCGCGCCGATCCACGGATTCTGGATCGCCGTGAGAGCCGCCGCGCGCGCGCCGGCGAGCCGTCCGGACCCGGCGGCGGCGTTGACGGCATAGGCGGGGGCTGGTTTCTTGGAGAACATGGCGAGGGGACGGGGACTGCGCCCCGACACCCTCGCCGGTTATGGTTAATGAACCGCTATTTCGGCTTGCCGTCCGCCCCCGGCAGGACCACGCGTCCGCCGACCACCGAGGCCACGCGCGGCGCTGGTTTGGGCAGCTTGGGCGTCGCCGCGACGGAGCCGTTGCGCAGCACGTCCAGCGCCCGCTGAAGCTGGAAGTCGCACTTCAGCTCCAGCGTGTTCGACGGCGGACGCTTCTTGCAGGTTTCCTCGTCGAAGGTCATCGGCGGCGCCTCGGCCGGGGCGTGGGCGCCGCGTCGGACGGCCCCGTCCTCGGTGTCGAGCGCCCCGCGCAGCGAGGCTTCGCTGAACTGGAACGAGCGGGTGGCGATCAGCTCGGCCTGTTCGCGGCTGGAGGCGACTTCCAGGTTCGGCTCAATGCCCGTGCGCTGGATCGAGCGGCCCGACGGCGTGAAGTAGCGCGCCGTGGTCAGCTTCAGGGCGCCATCGGCGCCGCCGCGCAGCGGGATCACGGTCTGCACCGAGCCCTTGCCGAAGCTGGTCAGTCCGACGACCTCGGCCCGCTTGCGGTCCTGCAGGGCGCCGGCGACGATCTCGGCGGCCGAGGCCGAGCCGGAATTGACCAGCACCACGACCGGCATGCCGTTCAGCATGTCGCCCGGCCGGGCGTTGTAGCGCTCGATGTCGCGCGGATCGCGGCCACGCTGGCTGACCACCTCGCCGCCGTCCAGGAAGATGTCGGACACGCCGACCGCCTGGTCGAGCAGGCCGCCCGGGTTGTTGCGCAGGTCGAAGACCAGGCCCTTCATCTTCGGGTTCTGGGCCTGCAGGCCCTTGATCGCGGCCACGACCTCGTCGGTGGCCTTCTCGTTGAAGCCCGACAGGCGGACGTAGCCGTAATCGCCCTCCATCCGCGCGGTCACGGACTTTGGCTTGATCACTTCGCGGATCAGGGTGACGTCGAACGCGTCGGTCTTCTCACGGGCGATGGTCAGCACGACCTTTTCGCCGGCCGGTCCACGCATCAGCTTGACCGCCTCGTTGGTCGGCAGGCCGATGACGCTCTCGCCATTGACGGCGGTGATGTAGTCGCCCGGCTGCAGGCCGGCGCGCGAGGCGGGGGTGCCGTCCATCGGCGAGATGATCTTGACCACCCCGTCCTCGCTGGTGATCTCGATGCCCAGCCCGCCGTATTCGCCGCGGGTGGAATCCTGCATGTCCTCGAAACTCTCGGGCGCGAGGTAGCCGGAGTGCGGGTCGAGGGAGGAGACCATGCCCTCGAGGGCGGCCTGGATCAGCTTCTTGTCATCGACCTCGACGACATACTGCTTCTGGACGATGTCGAGCACATCGCCGAACAGCTCCAGCATCTTGTAGGTCTGGGCCCGCGGCTGGGCCGTGGCCTCGGCCGTCTGGCCGACATAGGCCATCGAGCCGGCGCCCAGGACGAAGGCGCATGCGCCGATCAGGAGGTTCTTCTTCAACATAGCCTTGCTGGAGGCTCCCTATGCGGCCAGACGCGCCGCGTTCCGACTAAAGCCCGCGCGCGGGCCGAAATTGTGTCCTGGAGCCCGGAGGCTCCAATCTTGTTTCGAGGACGACGGGCGCCGAAGCCGGCGCCCCCTTTCGGCTGTCGTCCTTCTATCGCGCCGCCGATGCAACTCCGGCGCCGCCCGCCTTCAACCAGGGCGCCGGATCGATCGGCGTGCCCGACCGGCGAAGCTCGAGATAGAGTTCCGGCTCGCCTCGTCCTCCATTCCCCGTTCCGCCGCCCCTCGCCATGCGTCCGATGGGCGCGCCGGCGGCGATCGTCTGTCCCGGCGCGGCCGTGACTTCGCCAAGGCCCGCCAGCACCAGATGGTAAGGGCCAGAGGTCCGCAGGATCAAGATGACCCCCCAGCCGGTCACCGGCCCAGCGAATTCAACCACGCCTTGCGCGGGGCTGGCCACTGGCGCGCCGCCCCGGGCCCGGAACGAGACGCCCTCGGCCCGGCCGCCGCCCGGCAGCAGGCCGCCAAAGGTCCGCGTCTGGACCGCGTCGGCCGGCCGCAGCAGCGCCCCTGGCCCGCTGTCAGGGCCGGTCGTCCGCGGAAAGCTGTCGGCCAGCTGGCCGGGGCTGCCCAGGTCGCGGCCGGCGGCGGCCGCGTCGTCGCTGAACCGCCGCTCGATCGCGGCCTGTTCGGTGAGCAGCTTCTCGACATCGCCGCGACGGTCGGCGGCGAGGCTTTCGCTGGTGAACAGGGTCTCGTTGGCGGCGGCGGCCTGACGCCGCAGGCCGGCGATCTCGCGCGCCTCGGCGCCATAGGCCCGGGCGCGGCGCTCGAGCGCCGGGGTCATGGCCCGGATCAGGATGGCCGCGCGGACCGCGTCGCGCGCGTCCTGCGGGCTGACCAGCAGGGCCGGCGGCGGCTCGCGGCGGAACAGTTGCAGCGCGCCCAGCAGCCGGGCCAGCCGGTTGCGGTCGCGGCCCAGCTCGGCGGTCAGGGCCGTCTCGCGCACATTGAGCATCTGCAGCCGGGCGCGGGCGCTGGCGACGTCGCGGCTGCTCTGGGCCTGGCGCGACGCGAGGCGGCGCAGCTCTTCGCGCAGGGCCTCGATCTGGCGGCGGGCCTCGGCGCGGCCGGGAGCGCCGGAGGCCCCCGGCGTCACCGAATAGACCGCCATCGCGCGCGGCGAGGGCGCATCGGCCGGCTCCTGCGCCGCGCCGCGGGCGGCGAAGGCGCAGGCGATCAGAACACAGAGGGTGGCCAGGCGGCGGCGCATGCCCGGTCCATAGCAGACGCGGCCCGGTCAGTCGCGGTGATAGGGGCTTCCGGCCAGGATGGTCACCGCGCGATAGACCTGTTCGGCCAGCATGGCGCGGGCCAGGGCGTGCGGCCAGGTCTGCGGCCCGAAGGCCAGCCTGCCGTCGGCGGCGGCGAGGATCGCCGGGTCCAGCCCGTCGGCCCCGCCGATCAGGAACACCAGCCGCCGCACGCCGTCGTCGCGCAGCCGGCCGATCTGGCCGGCGAAGTCGCGGGACGGGCGCACCGTTCCATGCTCGTCGCAGGCGATGACGTGGGCATCCTTGAGGTGCGGGGCCAGCACCTCGGCCTCGGCGGCCTTGCCAGGCTTGCGAGCCTCGACCTCGACGACCTCGACCGGCCCCAGGCCCAGCGAACGGCCGCTGGCCGTGGCGCGTTCGGCATAGTCCCTGGCCAGCAGCGCCTCGGGCGCCCGGCCCAGCCTGCCGACGGTGAGGATGGTGATTTTCATTGCGTGGTTCGAGACGCGATCCCGAGGGATCGCTCCTCACCATGACGAGCTTTGTTGGCTTTCACTGAATTCGTCATCCTGAGGAGCGAGCCTCAAGCGACCCCGGATTTAATCCGGGGCTCGAAGGACGCAAGGACTCAGTTCGCCGGGGTGATGTGCGGCGAGTCGACCGACCAGATCTTTTCGATGTTGTAGAAGCTGCGCACTTCAGGACGGAACAGGTGAACGACGACGTCGCCGGCGTCGATCAGCACCCAGTCGCAATGCGGCAGGCCCTCGACCCGCGCCTTGCCGTGGCCGGCTTCCTTCAGGGCGCGCATGACATGGTCGGCAAGCGCGCCGACATGGCGGTGCGACCGGCCCGACGCGACGATCATCGAGTCGGCCATGGGGCTTTTGCCCTTCAGATCGATGAGGACGACGTCCTGCGCCTTGTCGTCGTCGAGACGTGTCAGGATCAGGTCTTCGAGCGAACCATAACTCGGTCGGGGTTCGTCGGATGAGGTCCCCGAAAGGGCCTCGTGCGCCTTGGGCGCCAACTCGCGATTCAGCGGAATGCTCCTCTATTCGCCTCGCTAAGCGGGACCCATAGCACGTCCTGGCCCAAACGTCAGCGAATCAGTGTCCCGGCTTTGTCCCGCTATGTCCCGGGAATATCGGTCCCGGGAGTCCCGCGCTGGCGATCGCGGATCGCGGTCGAGGAGGCGAAGTTGAACGGCCCGCGCAGATAGACCCAGGCGGGGGTCTTCATGGTCGCCAGCAGCGGCGCTTCGCGGGCGGGTCGGCGGAAGTGCGCGAACCGCCGGGCCGCCGGCGAGGTGCGGGCCTTCAGCGCCGCCCAGGGACGCGAGACCACGGCCACCGGCAGCTCGCGCATGATCTGCGTCCAGCCGCGCCAGCCATGGAAGCCGGCCAGGCTGTCGGCGCCCATGATCCAGACGAAATGCACGCCGGGGAACCGGGCCCTGAGCACCCGCACCGTATCGATCGTGTACTGCGATCCGATCCGCGTCTCGGCGTCCGAGACGATCATCGCCGGCCCGCGCGCCCGGGCCCGCACGCCGGCCATGCGGTCGGCCAGCGGGGCGGTCTGATGACGCGCCTTGAGCGGATTCTGCGGTGAGACCAGCCAGATCACCCGGTCCAGCCGCAGCTTCTTCAGCGCCGTGTCGGCGACATGCACATGGCCGTCGTGCACGGGATTGAACGAGCCGCCATAGAGTCCCACCCGCATGCCCGGCTTCAGGTCGAAGCCAAGACGCAGGGTGCGGGGCCTCCCGGCCTCAGGGACGAGTCTGGCCGGTCCCGCGAACCACATATTTGTACGTTGTCAGTTGCTCGGCCCCGACCGGGCCGCGGGCGTGAAGCCTGTCGGTGGCGATGCCGATCTCGGCGCCGAAGCCGAACTCGCCGCCGTCGGCGAACTGGGTCGAGGCGTTGACCAGCACGATGGCCGAATCGACCAGGGCGACGAACCGCTCGGCGGCGACCGGGTCCTCGGTGACGATGGCGTCGGTGTGGCCCGAGCCGTGGGCGGCGATGTGGGCGGCCGCGCCCTCGACCCCATCGACCACGGCGACGTTGAGGATCGCCGCCAGATGTTCGGTGGTCCAGTCCTCGCTGGAGGCCTGTTTCATCGACGGCTCGATGGCCCGGGCGGCGGCGTCGCCGCGCATCTCGCAGCGCTCGCGGATCAGCGCGTCGGCGATTGGCGGCAACAGGCGCTCGGCGGCCGCGCGGTCGATCAGCAGGGTCTCGGCCGCGCCACAGACCGAGACGCGGCGCATCTTGGCGTTGACGACGATGTCGCGCGCCTTGGCGATATCGGCCTTCTCATGGACGAAGACGTGGTTGAGGCCCTCGAGATGGCCCAGCACAGGGGCGCGGGCCTCGGCCTGGACCCGGGCGACCAGGCTCTTGCCGCCGCGGGGAATGATCAGGTCGATGGTGTGGTCGAGGCCCGACAGGATATCGCCGACGGCGGCGCGGTCGGTGGTGCGGACCTGCTGCACGCAGCTGGCCGGCAGTCCGGCGCTGACCAGACCCTTCACCATCGCCGCGTGGATGGCCAGGTTGGTGCGCAGGCACTCCGAGCCGCCGCGCAGGATCGCCGCGTTGCCCGATCGGATGCACAGGGCCGCGGCGTCGGCGGTCACGTTGGGCCGGCTCTCGTAGATGATGGCGATGACGCCGATCGGCGTGCGCACCCGGGCGATGTCCAGGCCATTTGGCCGGGTCCAGCGGGCGATCTCGGCGCCCAGCGGATCGGGGATGGCGGCCACCGCGGCGACCCCGTCGGCCACCGCCGCCAGCCGGCCGTCGTCCAGCATCATGCGGTCGAGCATCGGTCCCGAAAGGCCGGCGGCCTTCGCGGCGACGACGTCGGCGGCGTTGGCGGCAAGGATGGTGGCGGCGCTCGCGCGAATGGCGTCGGCGGCGGCCAGAATCGCGGCGGTTCGCTGGTCGGCGGCGGACAGGCGCAGCGCGCGCGCGCCCTCGCGGGCGGCCCGGCCGGTCGCCAGCATCGTCGCCTGCAGGGATGCGCCCGTGTCGTCCACGGATCAAAACCTCGTTTTGCTCAGACTGAGCCTTAGCGGCTTTCCGGCAGCCCGACCAGCGCCAGGTCGTCGGCGTGGATCAGCGGGCCGGCGGTGAATCCCAGCGCCGCCTCGATGGCGTCCGAGCGCAGGCCGGCGATGCGCCCGGCGTCGGCGGCGTCGTAGCGGGCCAGGCCCCGGCCGATTTCGCCACCCGGGCCCACGACCAGCACCGCGTCGCCCTTGCCGAACCGGCCCTCCACGGCCGTGACGCCCGCCGCCAGCAGGCTCTTGCCCGCGCGCAGGGCGGTCGCCGCCCCGGCGTCGATGGTCAGGGTTCCGGCCGGCGCCAGCGAGCCCGCGATCCAGCTCTTGTAGGCGGCCGCCGGGCTGACGGCGGCCTCGATGATCGTCGATGGCTCGCCGTCCTCGACGGCCTGCAGCGGCCGGGGGCGGCTGCCCAGCGTGATGATGGTGGCGCAGCCGGCGGCCCGGGCGATGCGGGCGGCGGCCAGCTTGGTCGCCATGCCGCCCGTACCCATCCCGGCCCCGGCGTTGGCGCCGCCCGCCATGGCGTCGATCTCGGGCGTGATGTCGGCGATCCGCTCCAGTCGCGTCGCCGCCGGGTCGCGGCGCGGGTCGGCGGTGTAGAGGCCGTCGATGTCCGACAGCAGCACCAGCACGTCGGCGCCGATCATCTGGGCCACCCGCGCGGCCAGCCGATCGTTGTCGCCGTAGCGGATCTCCTCGGTCACCACCGTGTCGTTCTCGTTGACCACCGGCACGACATCCAGCGCCAGCAGGGTATCGACGGTGGCCCGGGCGTTGAGCCAGCGGCGGCGGACTTCGGTGTCGTCGCGGGTCAGCAGCACCTGGGCCACGGCCTGTCCGTGCGGCTCGAAGGCCTCCTCCCAGGCGCGCATCAACAGCGACTGGCCGGCGGCGGCGGCGGCCTGTTTCTCGGGCAGGGTCAGGGCCTTGCGCGTGAGACCCAGTCGCCGGCGACCCAGCGCCACGGCGCCGGACGAGACCACCAGCAGCTGCTGGCCCCGGGCGCGCAGGCGGGCGGCGTCGGCGGCGAAGGCGGCCAGCCAGGCGCGCGCCGGCAGGCCGGTCTGGGCCTCGACCACCAGGGCTGAGCCGACCTTGATCACCACGCGGCGGGCCCGGGCCAGCCCGGAAGAGGACCCGCCCATCACCGCGCCTTCAGTTTACCGACGAAGCCACGGCAGATCTCGGGCCGGCCGGTGACGGCCCAGGCCTTGACGATGCTCTGTTTGTCGAAGGCGATCGCCAGCCGGCACTGGAACGGGTCGCCCCGGATGCAGCGCATGGCCATGGTGGCCGGGTCCATGCCGCAGGCCGTCTCCTGCTCGACATTGATCATCCAGAAGACCACCTCGCCGTCGCTGGCCGCGCGCGTGCCGGCGGAGAAGCCGAGCAGGCCGCGCAGGCGGTCCCCGGACTTGCCCTTGTAGGGCGCCATCAAGGCGTCGATCTCGGCGGTGACCGGATCCACCGTCGGAGCGGCCGGCGCCGCCGGAACCGCGGGGGCGGGGGCAGGGGCAGGAGTGGGCGTCGCGGCGGGAGCTTCGGCCAGCATCATGGCGAGCGCGGCGAGGATCGGCGTCAGCATGGTGTGTGTTCCTTCGCGTCAGACCGGCGACCAGCCGGCGGGCTCGGTCGTCGTGTCGCCCGCGGCCTCGGCGGCCTCTTCGGCGCGGTGGCGTTTCACGGCCTTGAAGGCCGTCCGCAGCAGATCCTGCACTCCCTCGCCGGACACGCCGGAAATGAGGAAGGGCTGGACGCCCGACGCGGCCTTCAGGGCGGCGGCCTTGTCGGCGCGCTCCTCGTCGTCGATGGCGTCGACCTTGTTGAGGGCGAGAAGCTCGGGCCGGTCGGCCAGGCCTTCGCCATAGGCCTCCAGCTCGCCGCGGACCGTGCGCCAGGCGCCGACCACATCGTCCTGGGTGGCGTCGATCAGATGGATCAGGGCGCCGGCCCGCTCGACGTGGCCGAGGAACCGCACACCCAGGCCCGCGCCTTCGGAGGCGCCCTCGATCAGACCGGGGATGTCGGCGATGACGAACCGTTCCTCCGACGACAGATCGACGATGCCGAGGTTCGGCACGAGGGTCGTGAACGGATAGTCGGCGATCTTCGGCCGGGCGGCGCTGACCGCCGCCAGGAAGGTCGATTTGCCGGCGTTCGGCAGGCCGACCAGGCCCGCGTCGGCGATCAGCTTGAGCCGCATCCACAGCCAGCGTTCCTCGCCCGGCAGGCCGGGGTTGGCGTGCTTGGGGGCCTGGTTGACCGGCCCCTTGAAGCGGTCGTTGCCCCAGCCGCCGTTGCCGCCCCTGGCCAGCAGCACGCGCTTGCCGACGACGTCGAGGTCGGCGACGAGGGTTTCCTTGTCCTCCTCCAGCACCTGGGTGCCGACGGGAACCTTCAGCACCACATCCTCGCCGGCCGCGCCGTGGCGGTTGCGGCCCATGCCGTGAATGCCGGTGCCGGCCTTGAAATGCTGCTGGTAGCGGTAGTCGATCAGGGTGTTGAGTCCATCGACGGCCTCGATCCAGACGTCGCCGCCGCGACCGCCGTCGCCGCCGTCCGGCCCGCCGTACTCGATATACTTTTCGCGCCGGAACGAGACCGCGCCGCCGCCGCCGTCGCCGGAGCGGACATAGATCTTGCACTGGTCGAGGAACTTCATCGCGCCCTTATGGGCCAAGGCCGAGGTCCAGAAAAGGGCGGCGACCGCTCCGGGTGGTCGCAAAGATGCCCGGATGACCTCATAGGAGCGTTGGAGACGATGACGGGAGAAGGCCCATGCGCGTTGCGCTTCGACTGCTGACCGGGCTGATCGCCCTTGTGCTGCTGCCGGCGGCCTCGATGGCGGCCCGCCCCGCGCTGCGGCCCGACGATATGACGCTGGGCGATCCGAAGGCGAAGATCGTGGTGGTCGAATACGCCTCGCTCAGCTGCCCGCACTGCGCGCGGTTCCACAAGGATGTCTTCCCGACCTTCCGCAAGACGTACATCGACAGCGGCAAGGTGCAGTTCGTCTGGCGCGAGTTCATCACCAGCCCGGCCGAGATCGCCGTGCCGGCGACCATGCTGGCCCGCTGCGCCGGCAAGGACCGGTTCTTCCAGGTCGTCGATCGGGTGTTCGCCACCCAGGGCGAGATGTACGAGGACGGCACCGTCGGCGGCGTGCATCGCATCCTGCGACGCGAGGCGGCGGCCCTGGGCATCGACAGCGCCGCCTACGACGCCTGCGTCAGGGACCAGGCGGGCTTCGACGCTCTCAAGGCCCGGATCGACCGGGCCGAGACCGAGGACAAGGTCGATGGCACGCCGGCCTTCTATGTCAACGGCAAGCAGGTCACGGCGCCGCTCGGCAAGGAGATCGACCTGGCCATCCTCGACGCCGCGATCAAGGCCGCGAAATAGGCAGGCATCGGGGACTGTTTCCGGCGCAGCCGGTAGCTGTCCCTGCCATCGGGCTGACAACAGGAACCGCTACGCTTCGCGAAGCAGTCCCTGGCGCCTCACGCCAGCCAGATCATCGCCCGCGACGGCACGTCCTCGCCGCGGGCCTTGCAGGCGCGCAGCCGAACCTGGCCGGTGTAGAGAAAGCCGCCGCGACACAGGACTCGGCCCGACGCCGGATTGTCCGAGAAATGGCCCGCCGCCACGACGCGCTTTTTCCAGTCGCGACCAGCCCAGGCCATGGCCCCGATCAGGGCTTCGCTGGCGATGCCCCGCCCCCAGAACGGCTTGCCGATCCAGTAGCCGACCTCGAGCGGCGCTTCGGGACGGGTGCGGAAGCCGAGACCCCCGACCACCCCTTCGTCGTCATGCTCGATGAGGAAGGCCGCGTCGGTTCTCCGGTCGGCCAGGGCGCATCGGGCGATGAAGTCCTCGGCGTCGGCCCTGCGATAGGGCCAGGGCATGCCCGAGACCATCCGGCCGATATCGAAGTCGTTGCACAGCTCGGCCATGCGCGGCGCATCGTCCATGCGCGGCGCCCGCAGGCGCAGGCGCCTGGTCTCGATGTCCGGCGTCCTGTCGATCACGCCCATCGGTTGGTCCTCCCGGCCCTTCCGCGAGGGCCTGAACGTGCAAAAGCGGGGAGCCCGGCGTCCGGACTCCCCGCTTGAGGAATTGCATGTCCGGATCGCCTGTGTCGGGCGATCCGGAGGAGGGGTCTCCAGATCGCCTATTCGGCGGCCTGGGCCTCGGCCGGAACGACCGTCGCGTAGGTGCGGTTGTTGCGCTTGGTCACGAACTTCACCGCGCCATGTACGAGCGCGAAGAGGGTGTGGTCCTTGCCGATGCCCACGTTGTCGCCCGGCCAGAATTTGGTGCCGCGCTGACGGATGATGATGTTGCCGGCGAGGACCTTCTCGCCGCCGAACTTCTTCACGCCGAGACGCCGGCCGGCGGAGTCGCGGCCGTTGCTCGAGGAGCCGCCTGATTTCTTGTGAGCCATATCGCTCTCCTACTCTCTGGTGGCGCCGCCGATCAGGCGTCGCCGTCCTTCTTGGCGGCCGGCTTCTTGGCAGCGGCCTTCTTGGCGGGGGCGGCGTCGCCGTCGGCCTTGGCGACCTTGGGCGCGGCGGCTTTCTTCGGGGCGGCGGCCTTGGCCTCGGCCTTCGGGGCGGCGGCCTTGGCGGCCGGAGCCGCCTTTTCCGTCTTCGGCGTGGCGCCGCCAAGCGGTTGGAAGGCCAGGCCGCGAGCGCGGGCGTCGAGCTCGCGCTTGGTCGTCAGGCTGACTTCGCCGTCCCACTTGTCGGTCTTGCCGCCGCCGGCCACCGAGGTGACGCGCAGCACGGTCTCCTGCTGGCGGTGACCCCGGGTGCGGCGATAGCCCTGACGGCGGATCTTCTTGAAGATCTTCACCTTCTCGCCCTTGCGGGTTTCGATCAGGGTGGCGTTGACGCTCGCGCCGTCCACGAGCGGAGCGCCCACGGTCACCGCGTCGCCGTCGCCGAGCATCAGCACGTCGCCGAAGGCGACGTCCGCGCCCGGCTCGCCGGCCAGCTTCTCGACGACGAGCAGATCGCCCGCCTTGACCCGGTACTGCTTGCCGCCGGTCTTGATCACCGCGTACATGGTGTGCGCCTTGAAAATCTTGAGTTCGCAAAATAGTTCGCGCCCGCGAGGTGTCCCGCGGGCGAGGGAGCGGTCTTATACAGCCGGCGCTTTCCGAGTCAACGCCGCGCCGTCCCCACTGGCGTGTTACTTTGTAACAGGTTATAGCCCCTCGGGTGATCTCGCCCTTCTTCCTCTCCTTCGTGGCGGCCGGCTTTGGCGTCGCCCTCGTGCATGTGGCCATCCCCACGCACTGGCTGCCGTTCGTGCTGGTCGGCCGGGCGCAGGGCTGGCGCCTGCCCCGGGTGCTGGGCGCGGCGGCGGTGGCGGCGGCGGGACATATCTTCACGACCTCCGTCGCCGGCCTGCTGATCCTCATGGCCGGCCGGCTCATGGAGCAGTGGATCCAGGGCGTCCTGCACTATGCCGCGGCCGCGCTGCTGTTCGGCTTCGGTCTCTTCTATCTGGCGCGCGCGCTGCAGCGGCGGGTGGCCCTGGCGGGCGTGACGGACCAGATTGCCGTGGCGCCGCCTCGCGTGGGCGACCGCGCCGCCTGGTGGGGCGTGGTCGGCGCCCTGGCCCTGTCGCCGGGCGAGGTGCTGCTGTCCTTCTATCTCACGGGCGACACGCACGGCTGGGCCGGGCTGGCGCTGCTCAGCGCGATGTTTCTCATCGGCACCCTGGCCGGGATGGTCGCCCTGATCAGCCTGACCTGGGCCGGCATGGCCCATTTCCGCATGGACCGCCTCGCCCGGTACGAATCGGCCATCCTCGGCGCGGTTCTCGTGGTGCTGGGCGTCGCGGTGGTGGTTTTCAGGGCCTGAGCCGCCTATCTAGCCGCTCATGACCGACGCTTCCCCCGCCCGCATCCCCGTCACCGTCCTGACCGGCTACCTCGGCGCCGGCAAGACCACCCTGCTCAACCGCATCCTCACCGAGGACCACGGCAAGCGCTACGCCGTGATCGTCAACGAGTTCGGCGAGATCGGCATCGACAACGACCTGGTCGTCGGCGCCGACGAGGAAGTGTTCGAGATGAACAACGGCTGCGTCTGTTGCACCGTGCGCGGCGACCTGATCCGGGTGGTTTCGGGGCTGATGAAGCGGAAGGGTGGCTTCGACGCGATCATCGTCGAGACCACCGGCCTGGCCGATCCGGGTCCGGTGGCCCAGACCTTCTTCGTCGACGACGACGTGCGCGCCCGCACCCGGCTCGATTCGGTGACCACCGTGGTCGATGCCAAGCACCTGCCGCTGCGGCTGGCCGACAGTCGCGAGGCGGTCGAGCAGATCGCCTTCGCCGACCAGATCCTGCTCAACAAGACCGATTTGGTGACGCCGGCCGAGCTCAAGGCCGTCGAGGCGCAGATCCGCCGCATCAATCCACTGGCCCCAATCCATCACACCCAGCGCTCGGCCGTGCCGCTGGACGCCATTCTCGGCCGCGGCGGCTTCGACCTGGACCGCATCACCGAGCTGGAGCCGGAGTTCCTCAACCCCGCCCACGGCGAGGCGGGCCATGTGCATGACGAGGACTGCGACCACGACCATCATCATCACGGTCATGATCACGGCCACGGCCATGCCGCCCACGACCACGTGGCCGAGGCCGGCATCCGCGGCGTGTCGCTGACCTTCGAAAAGCCGCTGGACGGCATCAAGGTGACCAACTGGCTGAACCAGCTGCTGCAGGACAAGGGCCCCGACATCCTGCGCGCCAAGGGCATCCTCGACGTGAAGGGCGAGAGCCGCCGCCTGGTGTTCCAGGCCGTGCACATGATCCTCGAGGGCGACTTCCAGCGCGACTGGAAGGCCGGCGAGCATCGCTACAGCCGCATGGTGTTCATCGGCCGGGACCTCGACGAGGCGATGCTGAGGGCCGGCTTCGAGGCCTGTGTGGCGTAGGACGCTCCCTCCCCTTCATGGGGAGGGTGGACGGGCGAAGCCCGGACGGGTGGGGGAGTCTGACGCCACCCGGAACTATCCAGCCCGCCCCTGCACTTCCCCACCCTGACCGCTTCGCGGTCGTCCCTCCCCATGAAGGGGAGGGAGGAGAACGCCATGACCCTCTCCCGTTTCCGCCTCGATCGCCAGCTGACCCTGGCCGTCATTGTCACCATCGCCATCCAGGCCGGCGGCGGGCTGATCTGGGCCGGGCGGGCCTCGGCGCGGATCGATGACCTGCAGCGCCGGGTCGAGGGCCAGGGCGAGACGGCCGAGCGGCTGGCCCGGCTGGAGGAGCAGGTGTCCGCCACGCGGGCCACCGTGGAGCGGCTGGAGCGGCGGCTGGAAACGGGAGAGCTGTGAGCCGGGGGACATGCACTTCAGTGCGTGTCCCCAGTCCTGATCAAAGGGACACGCACTGAAGTGCATGTCCCCGTGCGGAGCTTGCGATGACTGAAACCGAAATCAGCGGCTATGCCTCGCTGTTCTGGACGCGCGATCTCAATGACGACGTCACCGCGGCCGGCGCCTTCGCGGAATCCCTGGCGCGGACCGGCCCCGGCGGGGTGCGGATGCTGTGCCAGCATGACGGGGATCATCCCGTCGGCGTCTGGGACGAGATCGTCGAGGACGCGCGCGGACTGTTCGTCCGTGGGCGGATCATCGAGGTGACGCCGCAGGGCCGGCTGTGCGCCGCTCTCGTGAGGGCCGGGGCGATGGACGGGCTGTCGATCGGCTTTCGCGCCTCGAAGGCGCGGCCGGACGGGACCGGCCGGCTGCGGGTTCTGACCCAGGTCGAGCTGTGGGAGGTGTCGGTGGTGACCTTCCCGATGCTGCCCGGGGCGCGGATCGACCAGGTGATCCCTCTCCCGGCGGGAGAGGGAGGGGCCCATGCGCAGCATGGGAGGGTGAGGGATTACGCCCTCGCCGGCTAGCGCCCCTTCGACACCGTAACCCCTCAACCTCCCATCCTGCTTCGCCAAGGCTCCGCAGGACGGGCCCCTCCTTCTCCCGATGGGAGAAGGTATTCAAATGGAGACATCATGAAAGAGACCAAACACGCGGCGGCGGATCCCGCCGCGCGGGCCGCCATGCATGAGGTCATGGCCGCCTTCGAGGCGTTCAAGGCCGCCAATGATGAGCGGCTGGGGGCGCTGGAGAGCAAGCGGTCCGACGCCCTGCTGGAAGAGAAGGTCGCGCGGATCGACGCCTCGCTGCAGGCGGCGCAGGGGCGCATGGACCGGGTCCTGGCCGATCAGCGGCGCCCGGCGCTGGCCGGCGGCGAGGGTCGCCTGATCGTCCCCGACGAGCGCAAGGCGGCCTGGGACGGCTATCTGAAGACCGGCTCGTCCTCGCTGCTGATGCTCGAGGCCAAGGGCCTCAGCGAGGGCGTGCCGACGGCCGGCGGCTATGTCGCGCCGCCGGAGACCGAGCGGCTGATCGAGCGCCGCCTGCAGATGTCCTCGCCCATGCGCGACATCGCCACCGTGCGGACCATCGGCGCGGGCGTGTTCCGCAAGCCGGTCAGCACCGCCGGCATCGAGAGCGGCTGGGTGGCCGAGACCGACGCGCGGCCGGAGACCGACCCGCCGGTGCTGGCCCTGCTGGAATTCCCGGCGGCCGACCTCTACGCCAGCCCGGCGGCGACCCAGGCCCTGCTCGACGACGCCTTCGTCAACCTCGACGAATGGCTGGCCGCCGAGTGCGAGGACGCCTTCGCCGACCAGGAGACCGAGGCCTTCGTGGGCGGCAACGGGATCAACAAGCCCAAGGGGTTCCTGAGCTACGCCAATGTCGCCGACGCCGGTCACGCCTGGGGCGACATCGGCTATGTCGCGTCCGGCGCGGTCGGCGACTTCGACGCGATCGACCCGGTCGACCGGATCATCGACCTGATCTACGCGCCCAAGGCCCAGTACCGGGCGCAGGGACGGTTCGTGCTGAACCGGCGCACGGCGGCGAAGATCCGCAAGTTCAAGGACGCCGACGGCAACTACATCTGGTCGCCGGCCACGGCGCCGGGCGCGCCCGCGACGCTGCTGGGCTATCCGGTCACCGAGATCGAGACCATGCCGGACGTGGCGGCCGACAGCTTCGCCCTGGCCTTCGGCGACTTCGCCAAGGGCTATCTGATCGTCGATCGGGCCGGGATGCGGGTGCTGCGCGACCCCTATTCGGCCAAGCCCTATGTGTTGTTCTACACGACCAAGCGCGTCGGCGGCGGGGTGCAGAACTTCGACGCGATCAAGCTGATGAAGTTCGCGGCCGGCTAGGAAGAAGGGGCTAGGAGCTAGGGACTAGGGGCCAGAATGGCCAGGCGCGGAAACGCCGGCTAACTAGCCCCTAGGCCCTAAACCCTAGTCCCTTGTCGCCGCGCTGCGGCTTTCAAGGACATCCCCCCATGCCTCCCATCACCCTCGCCGAGGCCAAGGCGTTCCTGCGCGTCACCGACGATGCGGAGGACAGTCTGGTCCAGCTGCTGATCGACGCCGCCGTGGCGCGGGTCGAGACAGCCGCCGGCCTGATCCTGACCGACATGTCGCCGGCCCCCCTGCGGCTGGCGCTGCTGATGCTGATCGCCCACGGCTTCGAGCATCGCGAGACGGCCGAGGCGCCGCTGGCGCTCGTCGAGCCCTGGCTGGCGCCGTTCCGGACGGTGCGGCTGTGACCATCGCCACCCTCCGAACCCTGGCCCTTCTCGAAGGCGTCTCGGAGGCCGAGACCGTGTTCGGCGGCCGCACGAAATCCTGGGTCCAGATCGCCGCCCTGTGGGTCGATCTGAGGCCGCTCGGCCATCGCGAGGCCGGCGACGGCGCGACCCGGCCCGGACTGGTCGAGCGCGCCGAGGCCGAGGCCCGGACCCACGCCGCCGCCGCGCGCGGCCAGCGCCTGAAGGTGGGCGGCGAGCCCTGGCGTGTGGTCGCCGTGACGCCAGCCCGGCCGAAGCCCGGCCGCATGCTCCTCAGCCTCGAAAGGATCTGGCCATGAGCCCGGACCTGGCCCTGCACAGGGCGATCTTCGACCATCTGCGGGCGGACGCGGACCTGGCCGCCCTGCTGGGCGATCCGCCGCGCGTTCATGACGAGACCCCGGCCCAGCCGGTCTGGCCGCTGGTGGTGTTCGGCCGCGCCGAGACTCGGCCGTGGGGCGGGCTGGACGGGGAGGGGCTGGAACACGCCCTGACCCTGACCGCCCTGTCGCGGTTCGACGGCGCCGAGGAGGCCAGGGCCATCGTGGCCGCCCTTCGCGCGCGGCTGCACAACGCCGACCTGGCCCTGGACGGCTGGCGGCTGGTCAATCTGCGGGTGACCTATGGCGACGTGTTCCGCGCGGCCGATGGCCGCGACTTCCGGGGCGTGATCCGCGTGCGGGCGGTGACCGAGCCGATCTAGGCCACGAAGCCGATGTCGCGGTAGAGGAAGAACAGCGAGCGGTCGCCGTCCATGGGGCGGTAGACGCCCATGGCCCCGGTCAGGCGCGCGGCGATGGCCGCCAGGCCCCAGCCCAGGTCGGTCGGATTGTCCGTCTTGAGCCGCGGCGCGGTGAGGGCCTCGATCCCGTGAGCCTCGCCCCAGGCCCTGACCTTTCGCGCGTCCTCCAGCGCCGCCGCCGGCCACCAGTCGCCGGCCCAGGCCCAGACAAAGTCCTTGTCGGTCGCCCCGACCAGCTGGATCTCGGCCCGCACGCGCGGCCGGCCCTTGTGCGAGAAGACCAGTTCACGGCCGGCGATATCGTAGTCGAACCGCTCCCAGGCCATGATGCCGTAGGTCGCGTTCGCCGCCTCGTTGAGGTCGGTCAGGTCGCGGGTCGCCTCGCGCATGAAGGCCGCGAAGTCCGCCTTCGCCAGCGCCGCCTGATCGTCCGCCACTTCCATCCTGTTCCCCCTGACCTGTCGGAGCCCACAATGGCTGCTCAACGCGGAAAAGACATCCTGCTCAAGATCGGCGACGGGGGCGAGCCCCAGACGTTCATGACAGTCGCCGGACTGCGCGCGCGGACGATCTCGCTCAACGCCCGGACCATCGACGTCACCGACGGCGACAGCGCCGGCCGCTGGCGCGAGCTGCTGGCCGGCGCGGGCGTCAGACAGGCCGCCGTCTCCGGCGCCGGGGTGTTCCGCGACGCGGCCTCCGACGCCCTGATGCGCGAGGTGTTCTTCGCCCAGGAGGCGCGGGCCTGGCGGCTGGTCGTGCCCGACTTCGGCGTGCTCGAAGGCCCGTTCCTGATCGCCGCGCTGGAATACGCCGGCGATCACGAGGGCGAGGCGACCTGGGCCGTGACCCTGGCCTCGGCCGGGGAAGTGGCGTTCGGGGCCATCTGACATGGCCGCCAATCACGCGCGCGGCGAGGTCGTCGCGGTGCTGGCCGGCCGGCCGCGCCGGCTTTGCCTGACGCTGGGCGCCCTGGCCGAGCTGGAAACGGCGTTCGACGCGCGGGGCTGGGAGGATCTCGCCGCGCGCCTGCGCGACCTGTCGGCCGGCGACCTGACCCTCGTGCTGGCCGCCCTGCTGCGCGGCGGCGGAGACGAGCCGGGCGACCTTTCCGGCGTCGAACTGGGCGAGGCGGCGCGCGCGGTGGCGGCGGCCTTCACGGCGGCGGGCGGATGACCACGCCCTGGCCGGCCATGCTGCGGCTGGCCGCCGAGCGGCTGCGCATCGCGCCGGACGCCTTTTGGCGGCTGTCGCTGGCCGAGTGGCGGGCGCTGACCCGCGAGGACGGGCCGCTCGCGCTCGATCGCGCGGGGTTTGATGCGTTGCTGCGCCACTATCCAGATTAACCGCCACCCCGTCATGGCCCGGCTGTCCGGGCCACCCAGGAACACCGCTGGTGGCCGGGACGGGACTAGCTGTCCCTCGGGACTGCTTGTCCCGTCTCCGGGGAGCAGGTGAGAGGGCGGGCTATCCAGTCCCAAGGGACAGGAAAGCCCGCTCCCGCGCCTTCCCGGCGCCACGTGTCTGGCTGGCTCGGACGAGCCGGGCCATGACGGTGAAAAAGGAACTATCGTGAGCGACTTCGACCCCGGCGGCCTGGCCGTCATCCCGCGCCAGACCGCCGAGGCGGCCGAGGCCCTGGACGCCCTGCGCGAGCCGGCCCGGCGCGCCGCCGACAGCATCGACGAGGCCTTCGCCAAGGCCGGCGCCGGCCTCAGCCGGTCGCTGGCCAGGGCCGCCGCCGATGGCCGGATCAGCCTGGCCGAGCTGGCCCAGGCCGTGCTGGCGGCCGTTAACGCCGCGGCCGGCCAGGGCGGCGGCGGGGGGCTGGGCGACGTCGTCTCGGCCGTGCTCAAGGGCGGGTTCGCCGGCGCGCGGGCGGCCGGGGGACCGGTGCTGCCCGGCGGCGCCTATCTGGTCGGCGAGCGGGGACCGGAGGTGTTCCGGCCCGTTGGCGCCGGCGTCATCGAGCCCGCCGGCGGGGGCGGCCTGACCGTCAATGTCACCGTGCAGGGCGCGACCGCGGCCGAGGGCCTGGTCCGGTCGGAGGCCCAGATCGCCCAGGCCCTGGCCCGGGCCGTCGGCCTGGGCGCCCGCCGGCTCTGACGCCCGCGTTGACAACCCTCCGCGCGCCTCTAGCCTGTCGCCCGAGACTTCGGGGGATCGTCATGACAGACCAAAGCCAGACCGCGCCGCGGGGACCCGAGCCGGCCAACGGCATGGCCATCGCCTCGCTGGTGCTGGGCATCGTCTCGGTGCTGATCGTCTGGATCCCCATCGTCGGCATCCTGGGAACCCTGATGGCGCTGATCGGGCTGGTGCTTGGCATCCTGGCCCTGCGCGGCGCCAGCGGGCGCGGCCTGGCCATCGGCGGCATCGTCTGTTCCGGCGTGTCGCTGGTGATCACGGCGATCTACATGCTGGGTTTCCTGGCCATCATCGGCGCCGCCGCGGCCAACGCCGGTTAGGCGACGGCCGGCCCGCCAAAGATATTGCCCTCGACCCTGGTCGGACCGAGCGCCAGCCAGATCAGGAATCCCAGCCAGACGCCGAGAAACAGCAGCATCATAATGATGCCGGCGACGGCGCCGATGCCCCCCAGGCCATCTCCAGCCCCGACAACGGCAAGGTTGATCACCCCAAGAACAAAATAGAGGGGGACCAGCCCGACGGTGGCCAGGAGCGGCGCCAGCTGGGTCCAGGCGCTCCAGCCCATGTCGTGGAGCCGCCGGCCTGCCAGGCAAACCCAGAGATAGGCCAGAAGCCAGCCACCGACGGTGTAGGTGAAGCCGGGGGCGACCCGGAATAACGCCGTCGTGACGAGCGAAAGCCCCACGACGGAAATCAGAAAGTCCCGGCGGCCAAGCCGTCCGGACGGGGTCAGAATCACGAACCGGCGCATGGGCGATCCTCCAGGACGGACCAGTAGCGCCTTGTTCAATGACACGCAAGTGATCAATCACTCACATTGAGTCAAGCCATGTCCTTCCATGAAGTCCGCCTGCCCGCGCGGCTGGCGTTCGGCTCGACCGGCGGTGTCGAGCGGCGCACCGAGGTCGTCACCCTGGCGTCCGGGTTCGAGCGCCGCTCGACGCCCTGGGCGCATGGCCGCCGCCGCTATCTGATCGGCGCGGGCGTGCGGTCGCTGGATGACGCGGCCGTGCTGGTCGCCTTCTTCGAGGGGCGGCGTGGGCGGCTGCACGGCTTCCGCTTCCGCGACTTCGCCGACTTCAAGTCCTGCGCGCCGTCGGCGGGCGTCATGCCGACCGATCAGCCGCTGGGCGTCGGCGATGGCGAGACGGCGGTCTTTCCCCTGACCAAAACCTACGCCGACCTCGCCCGGCCGATCGTCAAGCCGGTGGCCGGGGCGGTGCGCGTCGCCGTGGACGGCGTCGAGACGGCGGCCTTCACCGTCGATACGACCAGCGGCCTGGCGACTTTCGACACTCCACCAGCGGCCGGCGCGGTGCTGACCGCCGGCTTCGAGTTCGACACCCCGGTGCGGTTCGACGCCGACCGCATCGACGTGACGCTCGAGAGCTTCGCGGCCGGACGCGTCGTGGCCGTGCCCCTGATCGAACTGCGGATCTGACAGATGAAGATCGTGCCTTCGGCGCTGGCCGCCCGGATCGAGTCCGGGGCGGCGACGCTGGCCCATGCCTGGCTGCTGACGCGGCGCGACGGCGCGCGGCTCGGGTTTACCGACCATGACCGCGACCTGACCTGCGACGGTGTCCCGTGCCGGGCGGCCAGCGGCTGGACGGCGGGCGCGGCGGACGCCGGGCTGGGCTTTGCGCCAGGCGGCGCCTCGGCCAGCGGCGGCCTCGACGGTGACGCCCTGGGCGAGGCCGACATCGCCGCCGGCCTCTACGACGGCTGCCTGATCGAGTGCCGGCGGATCGACTGGTCGCAGCCGGACCTGTTCGTCGGCCTGTGGCGGGGAACGATCACCCGACTGAAGCGGGAAGGCGAGGCGTTCGTCGCCGAGATCGAGGGACCACTGGCGGCGCTGGACAGGGTGGCCGGGCGCACGTTCGGACGGCTGTGCGACGCCAACCTGGGCGACGACCACTGCGGCGTGGCGGGCGACCATCCGGCGTTTGGCGAGGGCTGTGACAAGCGTTCGAGCATCTGTTCAACCCGATTCGACAACCTGCTGAACTTCCGAGGGTTTCCGACCATCCCCGGCGAGGATTTCCTGACCGTCTATCCGGCCAGGGGCGAGCGGCACGACGGGACCTCGCGTCGTGGATAGGGTGCGCCACGCGCCTCCCTCCTCCAGGGGGAAGGGAATCTCTCGCATGGACATCGTCGCGGCCGCCCGCGACTGGATCGGCACGCCCTATCGGCACCAGGCCTCGCTGAAGGGCGCTGGCTGCGACTGTCTGGGGCTGGTGCGCGGGGTCTGGCGCGAGCTGTATGGCGAGGAGCCGGAGCCCCCACCGCCCTATCGCCCGGACTGGGCCGAGACCGGCGGCCGCGAGACCCTGCTGGAGGCCGCCCGGCGGCATCTGGTCGAGATCGCGCCCGATGAGGTCCGGCCCGGCGACGTGCTGTTGTTCCGCATGAGCCCCGACGCCTGCCTGAAGCACTGCGCCATCGTTTCGCTGACGCGGCCCGGCGATCCGCAGGCGCGCATCGTCCACGCCTATTGGGGCCGGGCGGTGGTCGAGAGCTGGCTGGGCCCCTGGTGGCGGCGGCGGCTGGCGCACGTCTTTTCCTTCCCCAATGTGAGCGACTGACATGGCCCAGGTGATCCTTGGCGGCGTGGGAGGCGCGCTCGGCGGCGCGCTGGGCGCGGCGATCGGAAGCGCCGTCGGCGGCGCCATCGACCGGGCCGTCGTCGCCAGCCTGCAGCCCGCCCGCCAGATCGGCCCGCGGCTGCGCGAACTGCAGCTGATGGGCGCGGCCGAGGGCGCGCCGATGGCCGCCGTGTTCGGTCGGGCCCGGGTGGCCGGCCAGGTGATCTGGGCCGCGCGCTTCCGGGAAAAGCGCATCGAGCGCCAGGCCGGCGGCGGCAAGGGCGGGCCCACGACCGTCGAATACCGCTACAGCCTGTCCTTCGCCGTGGCCCTTTGCGAGGGGCCGATCGACGGCGTCGGCCGCGTCTGGGCCGACGGCAAGCCGATGGACCTGGCCGGCGCGACAATGCGGCTCCATCGCGGGACCGAAAACCAGACGCCCGATCCGCTGATCGAGGCCGTCGAGGGCGCCGCCCCGGCCTATCGCGGCTGCGCCTATGTGGTGTTCGAGGATCTGCCGCTGGCGGCCTTCGGCAATCGCCCGCCGCAGCTGTCTTTCGAGGTGTTCCGCCGTCCGCCATCGACCGGCGCGCTGGAGGACCGGCTGACGAGCGTCTGCCTGATCCCCGGGGCCGGGGAGTTCGTGCTAGCCACCGACATCGTCCATCGCCGCGATGGCCTGACGAAGCTGACGGCCGAGAACGTCAACAACGGCGAGGGGCGGCCCGACCTGCTGGTCGCGCTGGACCAGCTGCAGGCCCAGCTGCCGTATCTCGACGCGGTGACCCTCGTCGTCGCCTGGTTCGGGACCAGCCTGGACGCCGGCGTCTGCCAGTTTCGCCCGGGCGTCGAACAGGCGGCCAAGGCGACCCTGCCCTGGAGCTGGAAGGCCGGTGGCGTGGGGCGTGGCGGCGCGCATTCCATCTCGCACCACGGCGGCGGCCCGGCCTATGGCGGCACGCCGGCCGACCGGGCCGTGTTGCAGGCCATCGCCGAGCTGAAGGCGCGCGGCCTGAAGGTGACCCTCCTTCCGTTCATCCTGATGGACAGCGCCGGCTATCCATGGCGTGGCAGGATGTCTGGCGAAGCTGCTGATATCGCAAACCTGTTCGGCGGTGCGTCGCCGGCGGACTTCGGGGCCGACGGCGTGACCGTCGCCTATTCCGGTCCGGCCGGCTGGGGCCTGCGCCGGATGGTGCTGCATTACGCGAAGCTGGCCCAGATGGCCGGCGGCGTGGACGCCTTCCTGATCGGCTCGGAGCTGCGCGGCGTAACGGCGATCCGCGACGGCGACGCTTTTCCGGCGGTCGCGGCCCTGCGCGCGCTGGCCGCCGACTGTCGCGCGCTGCTGGGGCCGGACACGGCGATCGGCTATGCCGCCGACTGGAGCGAGTATTTCGGCCATCAGCCGGCCGACGGCTCCGGCGACGTGTTCTTCCACCTCGATCCGCTGTGGGCGGATGACAACATCGACTTCGTCGGCATCGACTTCTACCCGCCGCTGGCCGACTGGCGGGACGGCGAGGCGCGGGACGCCTGGGACGTCGCCTCCGGCGAAGGCTTCGACTGGTTCTACGCCTCCGACGCCGACCGCGTCGCCCGGCTGCGCACCCCGATCACCGACGGCGCGCACGGCGAGCCCTGGGTGTTCCGGCCCAAGGACCTGATCGGCTGGTGGTCCAACGCCCATCACGACCGCCCCGGGGGAATCCGCTCGCCCACGCCCACCGCCTGGAGCCCGCGGTCGAAGCCGATCCGGCTGACCGAGTTTGGCTGCGCGGCCATCGACCGGGGCGCCAACGCGCCCAACCTGTTCCTCGACGCCAAGAGCAGCGAGAGCGCCCTGCCGCCCTTTTCCAGCGGCGCGCGCGACGACCTGGGCCAACGACGGGCGCTGGAGGCCGTGCTTGGCCACTTCGCCGATCCAGCCAACAATCCCGTGTCGCCGGCCTATGGCGGGCCGATGGTCGCGGCGATGAGCGTCTGGTGCTGGGACGCGCGGCCGTTTCCGGACTTTCCGGGGCGGACGACGGTCTGGCGCGACGGGCCCAACTGGGCGACCGGCCACTGGTTGAACGGCCGGGCCGGCGCCGCGCCGCTGGGCGACCTGACCACGGCCCTGGCCGCCCGGGCGGGAGTCACGCTTGGCCCGGGCGACGTCGCCGGCGTGGTCAGCGGCTATGTCGTCGAGGCGCCGATGCGGTTGCGCGACGCGCTGGAACCGCTGGCCCTGGCGTTCGGCTTCGACGCCGCCGAGCGGGGCGGAATCGCGGCCCTGGTCGCCCGCGACGGGCCGGTCGCCGCGACGCTGGGCGAGGACGATCTGGCGATCACCGATGATCATCCGGCCCGCGCCGAGACGCGGGCGCTGGAAACGCCGCCGGACGAGCTGCGCCTGCGCTTTATCGACGAGACGGCGGACTATCGCGTGGGCGGGCTGACCGTGCGCCGCGATCCGGCCACGGGTGGCGGCGCACGGGTGATCGACCTGCCGATCGTCGGGACCCTGGCTCTGGCCGAGCGGGTCGGGCGCCGGGTGCTGGCGCGGGACCAGGCCGCGCGGGACGCCCGCACCGCGCAGCTGTCGCCGCTGGCGGCCCTGAGCATCGAGCCCGGCGACCGGCTGGCGTTCGCCGGCGAGACGGGCGTCTGGCGGGTGGCTGGCCTGGACCTGGACGAGCGGCCGCGCGCCGGCCTGCAAGCGGCCGAGCCGCCCGACGCGCCGTCCGCCGGCCTTCCCGACTGGACCCCGCCGCCGCCGATCGAGCCCGCTGGGCCGCCCGTGTTCCACCTGCTCGACCTGCCGCCGCTGCCGGGCGCCGAAGCCGACACGCGGCCGTTGGTCGCCGCGGGCCTGGAGCCGTGGCGCGATCTCGACATCCAGGCCGGGATCGACGCCGAGGCCCTGACCCCGCGCGCGCGGCTCGGCCAGCCGGCCGGGATTGGCGAGACCCTGAGGGACCTGCCCGCCGGGCCGCTGCATCGTCTGGACCTGGCCGGGCGCCTGACCCTCCGGCTCGAGGGCGCGACCCCGCAGAGCCGGCCGCTGTCCGCCGTTCTTGCCGGGGCCAACGCCATGGCGATCCAGGGCGCGGGCGGCGAGTGGGAGATCCTGCAGTTCCTGACCGCCGACCTGGCGGGCGAGGAGGTCTGGACCCTGTCGGGCCTGCTGCGCGGCCAGCTGGGGACCGATCCGGCCATGGCCGCCCTGACCCCGGCCGGAGCGCCGGTGGTGCTGCTGGACGAGGGCCTGGCCCGGGCCGATGTCACGCTCGGCGAACGGGGCCTGCCGCTGGTCTGGCGGGCGGCCCCGGCTGGCGGCCCGCCCGGCGGAACCGCGATGACCGAGACGAGCTTCACCTGGCGCGGCCTGGCCGACCGGCCGTGGAGCCCCGCCCACCTCGCGCTGGAACGCGGGGAGGGCGGCGATCTGCTGTTCCGCTGGATCCGCCGCGCCCGGCTGGCCGGCGACGGCTGGGACGGCGAGCCGCCCCTGTCCGAGGAACGCGAGGTCTACCGGATCGAGATTCTCGACGGCGGGGCCGTCGTCCGGACCGCCGAGGTCCATGCGCCCGTCTTCGCCTGGACCGCCGCGATGCAGGCCGCCGATGTCCCCGCCGGCGCGCCCGATCCGGTGGTCGTCCGCGTCGCCCAGGGCTCGGCCGTGTTCGGCTGGGGCGCCGCGACGCAGCGGAGCCTGTGGCGCTGAGCGGCGAGACGCTCTATCTGATCGCTCTTCGGATTCCACTCGCGAGGGGCAGTTGGCGCGCGATCCATATCTTGAACTCGGTGTGCCGCGCAGCGCGAGCCAGGACGAGATCCGCAAGGCCTTCCGCAAGCTGGCCAAGCAGTTCCATCCCGACGCCAACCCCGGCGACAATACGGCCGAGGAGAAGTTCAAGCGCGTCTCGGCGGCCTTCGACATCGTTGGCGACGCGGACAAGCGCAAGAAGTTCGACCGCGGCGAGATGGACGCGGACGGCCGCGAGCAGCATCCAGGCTATGGCGGCGGCAGTCCGTTCGGCCCCGGCGGCGCTTCGGGCGGCCGCTATCGGCCAGGCCCGGGCAGCCCCGGCTTCGAAGGCGTCGATATCAACGACATCCTGGGCGACATGTTCGGCCAGCGGGGCCCGGGCGGGCAGGGCGGCGGCCGGGCCGGCTTCGGCTTCGGCAACGGCGGCCGGGGCGCCGACCTGCGCGCCCATCTCGACATTGATCTCGAGGAGGCCATCCGCGGCGGCAAGAAGCGCATCGCCTTCTCCGACGGCCGCACGCTCGACGTGAACATCCCCAAAGGGGCCCAGGACGGCCAGACGCTGCGCCTCAAGGGCCAGGGCTCGGCCGGCCGGGCCGGTCCCGGCGACGCCCTGATCGAGCTGGGCATCAAGCCGCACCCGCTGTATCGCCGCGAGGGCGAGGTGCTGCACATGGACCTGCCGGTGTCGGTGCCAGACGCGGTGCTGGGCGGCAAGATCGACGCCCCGACGCCCGACGGCATGGTCACCCTGACCGTGCCCAGGGGCTCCAACAGCGGCGCCCAGCTGCGGCTCAAGGGGCGCGGCTTCATCGGCCCCAAGGGCCAGCGCGGCGACCTGCTGGCCCGGCTGGTGGTCACCCTGCCCGACGCGGTGGACCCGCAGCTGGAGAAGTTCGCCGAGGCCTGGCGCAAGGAGCGGCCCTACTCGCCGAAAAGGCGTTGAGCGTGACATGGGGCCGCCGGGATTGGATAACGTGGCCATTCAGCCCGCATTCAGCCGGCTGACCGTAGAAGCCAGGGCATGAAGCGCCTGATCGTCCTTTTCGCGGCCGTCCTGCTGTCCACCGCCCTCCCGGCGGCGGCGCAGGCCCAGGGCTGCCCGAAGGGCGACAGCATCGTCGCCAGGGCCTGCCGCGCGGAACGCGCTGGACGGGGCGGAGACGACGACCGGCCGCAGCCGGGCCCGCGCCCCTCCCGTGGCGGCAATTCCCTCGGCGACGGCTGGGCGCCGCGCGAGGACGACGCCCGCGAGGGCGTCCGCGGCGGGCGGCTGGTGCCGCTGGAAAGCGTGATCCGCAACATCGCCCGATCGACGCCGGGTCGGCTGCTCGACGCCGGCCTGGAAGACCATGGCGGGCGGCCGATCTACCGCGTGCGCTGGCAGGCGGCGAACGGCCAGCGTATCGATTTCATCGTCGATGCCCGCACGGGCGCGATCATCGGCAGAAACTAAGGAACTCCCATGCGTATCCTGCTCGTCGAGGATGATCCGGACCTGTCCCGGCAGCTGAAGCTGGCGCTGGGCGACGCGGGCTATGCCGTGGACCACGCCGCCGACGGCGAGGAGGCCCACTATCTGGGCGAGGGCGAGCCGTATGACGCGGTGATCCTCGATCTGGGCCTGCCCAAGATAGACGGCGTGTCGGTGCTGGAGCGCTGGCGGCGGGACAACATCGCCATGCCCGTGCTGATCCTGACCGCCCGCGACAACTGGAGCCAGAAGGTCGCCGGGTTTGACGCCGGGGCCGACGACTATCTGACCAAGCCGTTCCACACAGAGGAACTGCTGGCCCGTCTGCGCGCGCTGCTGCGCCGGTCGGCCGGCCACGCCTCGCCCAATCTGAGCTGCGGCGGCCTGCGGCTCGATCCGCGTTCGGCCCGCGCCAGTGTCAATGGCGAGCCCCTGCGACTGACGTCGCTGGAGTATCGCCTGCTGCACTACATGATCATGCACCAGGGCCGGGTGATCAGCCGCACCGAACTGGTCGAGCACCTGTACGACCAGGACTTCGACCGCGACTCCAACACCATCGAGGTGTTCATCGGCCGGGTGCGCAAGAAGATCGGTCCCGACCGCATCGAAACCGTCCGCGGCCTGGGCTACCGGCTGACGCCGCTGCCCGGTGAGCCCACGGAGTGAGGCTTCCCGCCCTGGGCCGTCGCTCGCTGGTCGGGCGGCTGGTGCTGCTGGCCGCCGGCTGGAGCCTGGCGGTGCTGATCGTCACCGGCCTGTCGCTGACGGCCTTCTTCCAGCAGGCGGCGCTGAGCCGGTTCGACCTGGGGCTGACCGACCTGATCGAGGGCCTGAACGCCGGCGTCAGCGTCGAGGAGGGCAGGGTCGTCGCGCCCGCCCTGACCGATACGCGCGCGCTGCGGGTCTATTCCGGCCGCTACTGGCAGATCGCCGAGCCGGGCCCGAACAACACCATCAAGGTCATCGTTCCGTCGCGGTCGCTGTTCGACCGCGAGCTGTCGATTCCGTCCGGGGTGGTGGCCCAGGTCGCGGCGACTCCGGCGGTCCAGGTCTTCTACGGCGCCGAAGGGCCGCTCGATCAGCCGCTGCGGGCCACGGCCATGCAGGTGCAGCTGACCGGCCGCGCGGCGCCGGTGATCCTGATGGCCGCCGAGGACCGCTCGCCCGTCGATCGCGAAGCCCGACGATTCGCCGCCCTGACCGCCGGGGCGTTGGTGATCCTGGGCGCCGGCATCCTCGCCGCGGTGTTCATCCAGGTGCGGGTGGGTTTGCAGCCGCTGTTCCGCCTGCGCGGCGAGGTGGCCGATGTGCGCAAGGGCAAGATCGAGCGCATCGTCGGCGACTATCCCTCCGAGCTTGAGCCGCTGGCCACCGAGCTCAACGCGCTGGTGGCGCACAATCAGGACGTGGTCGAGCGCCAGCGGACCCACGTCGGCAACCTGGCCCATGCGCTCAAGACGCCGATCTCGGTCATGCTGACCGAGGCCCAGCAACAGCCCGGCCAGCTGTCGGAGGTCGTTTCGCGCCAGGCCGAGGCCATGCGCGGCCATGTCGAACACCATCTGCGCCGCGCCCGCGCGGCCGCCCGCTCGCAGAGCCACGGCGAACGTACGCTGGTCGAGCCGGTGCTGGACGAGCTGGCGGTGACGCTGGAACGCATCTTCCAGGACAAGGGTGTCGAGATCGACTGGCGCTGCCCGGAGGACCTCTGTTTCCGCGGCGAACGCCAGGATCTGCAGGAGATGGCCGGCAACATCATGGAGAACGCCGGCAAGTGGTCGCGCGGACGGGTGCGGACCACCGCCGCGGTGGTCTCGCCCGAGCGGCTGATGATCACCGTCGAGGACGACGGCCCCGGCCTCCCGGCCGACCGGCGGGACGAGGTGCTCAAGCGCGGGGCCCGGCTCGACGAGAGCGCGCCGGGCTCGGGCCTGGGCCTGGCCATCGTCGATGAACTCGCGCGGGCCTACGGCGGTTCGCTGGTCCTGGGCGATTCGGCGATGGGCGGCCTGAAGGTCGAGCTGAGCCTTCCGCGCGCCGAAACCTGAAACACCCGTTTCGGGTTCCGTTAACCCAATTCAGGGATGGTGACTCCGGGTTCTTCGGGGAACCTCGCGGCGGGGCGGATGGCGGGACTCACGTCACAGAAAATCGAGATGCTCAGGACGCTGGTTTCGGCTTCGCCGGACGAGCTCGTGCGCACGCTGGAACTGGCCATCAGCGCCGATGGCGCCGGCGGCCCCCTGGCCGCGATCGGCGCCATGGTCGAGGCCGAGGCCGCCGAGCGGGCGCTGCGATTTACCGTCCTGGCGCCCGTCGCACCGATGTTCGGCGCTGCGGCGGATGGTCGGCCGACCTGGCCGCGCGCCGCTCTGAAGTCGATCTGGTCGGCTCTGAAGGCGGAATCGCCCGATCTGGTGCGCGAGGCCGCGGACGCCTGCCACTATCTCGACCCTGACGACCCAGCGCCCGAAATCTTCGACCAGCTGTGCCTGCGGGCGGCCGACGGCCTGGATGCCGCCGAAGGCGAGCACTACGCCGCCGCCGCCGCCCTGTGCGAGACCGTGCGGCCCGGCGCCACGGCCGAGCTGGTCCTCTGTCTGCGCATGGCGCCCATCGTGCGGCCCATCGTGTCGCGGCTGACCGACTGGGTCCAGCGGATGACCGACGAGCGCCGGGCGATCGCCCGCCTGGCCTATCGCGACGCCACGGCGCTGGCCGACGGCGCCGGGCCGCTGCTGTTCGAGATGCTTGCCGCGCACATGCGCCAGCCGGCGATGATCCTGCGAATCATCTCGGCGGTCATGGACCATCCCGGCGAGCGCTACATGGCCGATTCGGAACTGGCCCGGTTCGGCGAGCGCGCGCTGGAGGAGATCGAAGGTCACCTGGATCGCCTGGGCGTCATGAAGCCCGGCGCCGGCGTCCAGGCCGGCCGCGACGCCGGGGCCGCCGTGCAACGGGCCATCGATGCGATCGGCGAGCTTGAGCAGTCGGTCCAGCTGTCGCGCGACGGCGCCTGGGGCAGGCGGCTGACGAAACTGAAACAGTCCGTCGCCGGGACGGTCGAGGCCCGGCTGCGCGAGATCGACGAGGCCGCCGCCCAGGCCCTGCCGGTACAGAAGCTGCGCTACAGCGCCCGCCTGATCCGCACCGCGCCCAAATTGACCGATCCGCCGGACGAGGCCTCGATCAACGGGGCGCTGGGCCTGCTGTCGTTCGCCGACGCCGTGCGACCCTGCGCGCCCGACGGCGGCTTCGGCGTGGTTCGGGGCAAGGTGCTCGAAGCCCTCGGCAAACGCATCGACCAGTATGTCGAGGACGTGCTGGAACAGCTCCGCGCGGGCGAGGTCGAGGACGACGAGCGGGCGCGGGAATTCCTCGGCGTGGCGGCCAACCTGCTGGCCCTGGCCCGCGACGACAAGAGCGCCGCCATCATCCGTCGCCGGGCTGCGGCGGCATAGCGCAACGCGCCTTGATCCAAATCCTCGCGCGGCGGCGCGCGATCCGCTAACACCCCGTCATGATCGCATTCTGGATCGCCGCAGCGGCCCTTTCCGCAGCCGCCAGCTGGCTGATGTTGCGCGGCGCCCGCGCGGCGTCGCTGCGCGCGGTCGGCGAGGACCCGGCCCTGGCCGTGCACCGACGGCAGCTGGCCGAGATCGACGATCTCGCGGCCCGCGATCTGCTGCCCGAGAGCGAGGTTCGGGCCGCCCGGGCCGAGGCCGGCCGACGGCTGCTGACCGCGGCCGAGACGGCCCGCCCGAATCCGGCCCCGACCGCGGGGCGGCGGCCGGTGTTGGCGGCGGCCGTGCTCGTCCCGCTGCTGGCGCTGGGCCTGTATGTCATGACCGGTTCGCCGGGCGCGCCGGACCAGTCCTTCGCCCGGCGGCTGGCCGAATGGCGGCGGGCCGATCCCGCGACCCTCGATCCCCCACGCATGGCGGCGCTGATGCGCATGATCGTCAAGCAGCGGCCGACCGATCCGGAAGCCTTCAGGAACCTCGCCCTGGCCGAGCTGGCCTCCGGCGACGCCATGGCCGCCTCGGCCGCCCTGCGGCGCGCCGTGGCCATCGCCCCGCGCCGCGCCGACCTGTGGGCCGCGCTCGGCGAGACCTTCATGGCCGAGGGCGAGGGGCGCATCGGCGTCGATGCCCGCGCCGCCTTCGCCGAGGCGCTGCGCCTCGATCCCGGATCGCTCAGCGCGCGTTATTTCCTCGCCCGGGCCGATATCGCCGATGGCAGGGTCGAACAGGGGCTGGCCGGCTGGCGGGCGCTGCTGGCGACGCTGACGGCCGACGATCCGTCCCGCGCCGCCCTGTCGGCCGAGATCGCCGCCGTGACCGCGGCCGGCGGATTGCCCCAGGCCCAAGCCCAGGCCGCGCCCGCCCAGCCCGACGCCGCCGCCATCCGCGGCATGGTCGAAGGTCTGGCCGCGCGGCTCGACACGTCGCCCGATGACCCGCAGGGCTGGATCCGGCTGGTCCGCGCCTGGTCGGTGCTGGGCGAGACCGCCAAACGCGACGCCGCCCTGGCCCGCGCCCGCGCCCTCTACAAGGGCCGTCCCGACATCCTCAAAGCCCTTGACGAGGCCGCCCAATGACCTTCTGGCCGAAATCCCGCACCGCGCGGCGCAGGCTGACCATTCTGCTGGCGGTGGCGCCGGTGCTGGCGCTGGCGGCGGGGCTGACGCTGTGGGGGCTGCGGGACTCCATCTCGCTGTTCTACACGCCGGCTCAGGCCCGGGCCGCCCATGTCGCGCCTGGCCGCGCCGTGCAGCTGGGCGGGCTGGTCCTGCCCGGCAGCGTGGTCAAGCATCCGGACGGCCGGGTCGCCTTCGCCATCGCCGACAAGCAGGAAACGGCGCGGGTGAGCTATCAGGGCGACCTGCCCGATCTGTTCCGCGAGGGGCAGGGCGTGGTCGCCGAAGGGTCCTTTGACGCCGCGGGCGTCTTCCAGGCCAAACGGGTGCTGGCCAAGCACGACGAGAAATACATGCCGCGCGAAGTGGCCGACGCCCTCAAGAAGCAGGGCGAGTGGCGCGGCGACGGCGCCGCCCCGGCCTACGGCAAGCCATGACGGTCGAGCTTGGCGCGTTCGCCCTGACCTTGGCCCTGGCCCTGTCCCTGGCCCAGGCGGCGCTCGGTTTCGCCGGCGCGCGGCGGCCGTCCCTGGCCGGCGCGGGCGAGGGGGCCGCCATTGGCGCCTTCGCCGGCGTGGCCGCGGCCTTCGCCGCCCTGGTGGCGGCCTTCGTCGTCTCGGACTTCTCGGTGACCAACGTGGCGGCCAATTCCCACACCGCCAAGCCGCTGCTCTACAAGGTGGCCGGAGCCTGGGGCAGCCACGAGGGCTCGATGCTCCTGTGGTGCCTGATCCTGACCGGGTTCGGCGCGGCGGTGGCGGCCTTCGGACGCGGTCTGCCGGCCGGACTGAAGAGCCGGGCGCTCGGCGTGCAGGGCCTGCTGGGTCTGCTGTTCCTGGCCTATACCGTGTTCGCCTCGAACCCGCTGGCGCGGCTGGCCGGGCCCCCGATCGAGGGACGTTCGCTCAATCCGCTGCTGCAGGATCCCGCGCTCGCCTTCCATCCGCCCTTCCTCTACCTGGGTTATGTCGGCTTCTCGGTGGTCTTCTCGTTCGCCGTGGCGGCCCTGGTCGAGGGCCGGGTCGATGCCGCATGGGCGCGTTGGGCGCGGCCCTGGACCCTGGCCGCCTGGAGCTTCCTGACGGTCGGCATCGCGCTCGGCTCCTTCTGGGCCTACTACGAGCTGGGCTGGGGCGGCTGGTGGTTCTGGGACCCGGTCGAGAACGCCTCCTTCATGCCCTGGCTGATCGGCGCGGCCCTGCTGCATTCGGCCGTGGTCACCGAAAAGCGCGGCGCGCTGTCGGGCTGGACCGTGTTCCTGGCCCTGGCGGCCTTCACCTTCTCGATGCTGGGCGCCTTCCTGGTCCGGTCCGGCGTGCTGACCAGCGTGCACGCGTTCGCTGTCGATCCGACCCGCGGCGTGCTGCTGTTGTCGATCCTCGGCCTGTCGTCGGGCGCGGCGTTCGCGTTGTTCGCCTGGCGGGCGCCGGCCCTCGCGCCCGGCGGCGTGTTCGCGCCGGCCAGCCGCGAGAGCCTCATCGTGCTCAACAACATCCTGCTGACCGCGGCCACCGGGGCGGTGATGTTCGGCACCCTCTATCCGCTGATCTATGAAGCCGTCGCCGGCGCCCCGATCACCGTCGGCCCGCCCTACTTCAACCTCGTGTTCGGCGTGCTGATGGGCCTGGCCATGCTGGCCCTGCCGTTCGGACCCCTGACGGCCTGGAAGCGCGGCGACCTCGCCGCCAGCGCCGACCGGCTCAAGCTGGCCGCCGCCGTGGCCGTGCTCGTCGGCTTCATCGTCTTCGCCCTGGTCAGCCCGCGCAAGGCGCTGGCCAGCGGCGGCGTCGCCCTGGGCGCCTGGGTGATCGCCGGGGCCCTGGCCGAGGTGGCCGAGCGGACGCGAGCCTTCAAGGCGCCCTGGCCAGAGGTCCGCCGCCGGCTGACCGGCCTGCCCCGCGGCGCCTGGGGCATGACGCTGGCCCACGCGGGGCTGGGCGTGTTCATCCTGGGGGCCTGTTACGAGACGGCCTGGAAGGTCGAGGCGGCCGAAGCCCTGTCGCTGGGCGGCCAGCTGCGCCTGGGCGCCTTCGAACTGACTCTGAAGGATGTCGGCACGGTGGATGGGCCCAACTACCTCGCCGAGCGCGGCCGGATCACCGTGACGCGCGCCGGCCGGCCCGTCTGCGCGCCCGAGCCGGAGCGGCGCTTCTATCCCGCCGGCAAACAGAGCACGTCCGAGGTCGCCCTGTGCAATCTCGGCGTCAGCCAGATCTATGTCGTCCTCGGCGAGCGCCGCGCCAGCCCGGATGGCGGGCCGGCCTGGCTGGTGCGCAGCTACTTCAATCCCTGGGTCCAGCTGATCTACCTGGGCCCGCTGCTGATGGCGCTCGGCGGGCTGCTGTCCCTGTCCGACCGTCGCCTGCGCTTCGCCGTGGGGAGGAAGCCGTGAGGCGCCGCCTGTTCGTCGTCCTGGCCGCGCTGATGCTGATGGCCGGCGCCGCCTCCGATCCGTCCGAACGGCTGCGGGATCCGGCGCAGGAGACGCGCGCCCGGGCGCTGTTCACGCAGGTGCGCTGCCTGGTCTGCCAGAACGAGTCGATTGACGATTCGGACGCCGAACTGGCCGGCGACCTGCGCAAGGTCGTGCGCGAACAGATCGCGGCCGGCCGGACCGACGCCCAGGTGAAGACCTTCCTGACCGACCGCTACGGCCAGTTCGTGCTGCTCAAGCCGGCCTTCAGTCCGGCCAACGCCCTGCTGTGGCTGGGGCCGTTCCTGGCCGCCCTGGCCGGTCTGGCCCTGCTGGCGGGCCGCTGGCGGCGTCGCGAAGCGACACAGGATCTCTCCGGCGAGGAAGAAACGCGACTGGCGGCCTTGCTGGACGACGAAGCCCCGTGACACGATTGCGCCCTGATCGAGCCTCAAGAAGTCCATCGTGGAATGACGGAAAGATAACTTGAGAGCGGCTACGCTCTTTGGCATCGAGAACAGCTAGTCAGGGCCCGCATCAGGCGGGACGGGAACGGAACACAGATGGTCGCCAGGAAGACCGGATTCGTTGTTGGCGCCGTCGCCGGCGTGGGTGTCGCGGCCGCCGCGCTGGCCGGCGTGGGATTGCGCATGGCCCCGGCCCAGGCCGCCGAGTCGCAGCCGCTGGTGCGGACCTCGGCCGCCGGTCCGGCCATCTTCGCGCCGCCGCCTGGTGCGCCGTTGTCGTTCGCCGACATCTTCGAGAAGGTCTCGCCCGCCGTGGTGTCGATCGACGTCACCTCGCGGGTCGACGCCAGTTCGCTGCGCCTGCCCAATTTCCCGCTCGGGCCGAACGGCAAGCCGAACGAGGATGACAACAACCAGGACGGCGAGGGCGCCGGCCGGCCGCGCCAGCAGTCGTCAGGCTCGGGCTTCCTGATCTCGGCCGATGGCTACATCGTCACCAACAACCACGTCATCGAGGGCGCCGACGAGATCACCGTCACCCTCAAGGACGGCCGCGAGCTGAAGGCCCGGCTGGTTGGCCGCGACGAGAACACCGATCTGGCCGTGATCAAGGTGCAGGGATCGGGCTTCACCTTCGTGACCTTCGAGAACGCCGCCAAGCCGCGCGTTGGCGACTGGGTCATCGCCGTGGGCAATCCGTTCGGACTGGGCGGCACCGCCACGGCCGGCATCGTTTCCGCCTACGGCCGCAACCTGAACGACGAGTCCTCGAATTTCGTCGACTACGTGCAGATCGACGCGCCGATCAACCGCGGCAACTCGGGCGGCCCGACCTTCGACATCTATGGCCGCGTCATCGGGGTCAACAGCGCCATCTTCTCGCCGACGGGCGGCTCGGTCGGCATCGGCTTCGCCATCCCCGCCGACGTCGCCGACAGCATCACCAAACAGCTGATCAGCGGCGGCAAGGTGGTGCGCGGCTACATCGGCGCCCAGATCCAGAACTTCACCCCGGAGATGGCCCAGGCCATCGGCCTGGGCAACCTCAAGGGCGCCGTGGTCATGGGCGTCACGCCCGGCGGGCCGGCGGCCAAGGCCGGTTTGATGGTCGATGACATCGTCCTGTCGGTGAACGGCGTTAAGGTGGAATCCTCGACCGCCCTGACGCGCGAGGTCGCCCGGGGGGCGGCCGGGCAGACGCTGCGGCTGGAAATCGTGCGCGACGGCCGCAATCGCTTCATCGACATCCGGTCCGGCGTGCGTCCGTCCAACGAGGAGCTGGCCAGCACCCTGCGGCCCGACGCCGACGGCGCCGCGCCGGGCAAGGCGCCCAGCTCGCCGGGCGTGAATCGCGTGCAGGTGCTGGGCATGGGCCTGGTCCCGCTCGATGCCGCCGCCCGCAAGCGGTTCAACATCGCGCCGAACATCGACGGCGTGCTGATCGACAGCCTGCGCGCCGACTCCGACGCCGCCGACCGCGGCATCACCGTGGGCAACGTGATCACCTCGGTGAACCTCAAGGCCGTGCGCACGCCGGCCGACGTGGCCGCCGCGGTGGACGCCGCCAGGAAGGCAGGCCGGCCGACGGTCCTGCTGTCGGTGCTATTCCGCGGCCAGCTGGCCTCGGTGCCGGTCAAGGTCAACGAGGGCGCGACTCCCCTGGGGTAGCGGCTCGGCCGCGGGGTTGCGGGGCTCTCGCCTGGCGACCCCGCCGGCCGGATTACACTATCGTATGTTGAGGCCGCCGGCGGGAGCGGGGTAGTTTGCCGGTGTCGGCGGATTCTCTCCGCCGGCCATATCGGGGCGAACCATGCGAATCCTGATCATCGAGGACGACATCGAAGCGGCGGAGGCGATGAGCCGCGGCCTCGGCGAGGCCGGCTACGACTGCATCCACGCCGCCGATGGCGCGGCGGGTCTGGCCCAGGCCCAGAAGCGCGGCTTCGACGTGCTGATCGTCGATCGCATGATGCCGAAGATGAACGGCGTGCAGGTGGTCGAGACGATCCGCCGCGAGGGCGACGCGACCCCCGTGCTGTTCCTGTCCGCGCTGGGCGAGGTGGCAGACCGGGTCGATGGCCTGCAGGCCGGCGCCGACGACTATCTGGTCAAGCCCTACGCCTTCCCCGAGCTGATCGCCCGGGTCGAGGCCCTGTCCCGCCGCCGCGAGACGGGGGCGGTCGCGACGACCCTCAAGGTCGGCGATCTCGAAATGAACCTGATCGCCCGCACCGTGCATCGGGGAACGACCGAGATCGATCTGCAGCCGCGCGAATTCCAGCTGCTGGAATTCATGATGCGCCACGCCGGCCAGTCGGTGACCCGCACCATGCTGCTGGAGAAGGTCTGGGAGTACCATTTCGATCCCCAGACCAACGTCATCGACGTGCACATCTCCCGCCTGCGCTCCAAGATCGACAAGGGCTTCGAGCGCCAGATGCTGCAGACCGTGCGCGGCGCCGGTTACCGGCTCGATCCGTAAGGAGCTGGCGCCACGCCCATGCGCCTGCCCCGGATATTCCGCACCACGCCGTTCCGGCTGACGCTGCTGTTCCTGGCGATGTTCGCCGCGGCCGCCGCCGCCTTCCTCGCCTATGCCTATCTGGCGACGGCCGGGGAGGTGACGCGCCGGGCCGACGACGAGATCCGCCGCGAGATGAACTCCCTGGAGGCCATCTACCGCCGGGGCGGGACATCGTCCCTGAACCAGGCCCTGATCGAGCGGGCGGTGGGCGAGCGGCCCTTCCTCTACCTGCTGCTGGACAGGCAGGGCCACAAGATCACCGGTTCGATCGAGGAATCACCGATCGGGTTTACCGATGAGCCGGGCGAGCACTGGACCACCTTCCAGGTCACCGACACCGACCCCGACGGCGGCGAGGTCAAGCGTCCGGCGCGGGGCCTGCAGGAGCGGCTCGAGGGCGGCGAGGTGCTGTTCGTCGGCGCCGACGTCGGCGAGTCCGAGGGGTTCGTCACCGGCATCGTCCGCGCGCTGTGGGGGGCCGGCGCCCTGGTGATCCTGCTCGGCCTGGCCGGCGGGATCATCGTCAGCCGCAATGTCAGCCGCCACATGGCTGGCCTGAACGAAACCGTGGCGGCCGTCCGCGCCGGCGACCTGAAGGCCCGCGCCCGCGTGCGCGGCGCGCGCGACGAATACGACGAGCTGGCCGAGGGTCTGAACGAGATGCTCGACCGGCTCGAGCGCTCGATGGGCGGCCTGCGCCATGCCGGCGACGCCATCGCCCACGACCTGCGCTCGCCGCTGACCCGGCTGCGGGCGCGCATGGAGTCGGCCCTCATCGAGGTCGAGGCCGGCAAGGGCGATCCGAAACAGGCGCTGATCCAGGCGCTCGACGACGCCGACAACGTGCTGACAACCTTCAACGCCGTGCTGGCCATCGCCCGGCTGCAGGCCGCCGGCAGCGCTCCGGACCAGACCCTGTTCGACCCGGGTCAGCTGGCCGCCGACATGGCCGAGCTCTACGAGCCGCTGTGCGAGGAGAAGGGCATCGACTTCAAGGTCGAGCTGATCCCCCGGCTGACGGTCAAGGCGGCCCGGCCGATCCTCGCCCAGGCCCTGGCCAACGTCATCGACAACGCCATCAAATACACCCCGCCCGGCGGGGCGGTGATGATCCGGGTGCGCCGCCGCTCGTCGGGCGAGATCGAGTTCTCGGTCACCGACAACGGTCCGGGCGTGCCGCTGGAGGACCGCAACCGCGTGGTCCAGCGCTTCGTGCGGCTGGAAAACAGCCGCAGCGAGCCGGGATCGGGGCTGGGCCTGTCGCTGGTTGCGGCGGTGGCCGAGGCCCATGGCGGCCGGCTGGAGCTGGACGAGGGCCCGGGCCAGTACGACGGCTTCGGGCCGGGGTTGCGTGTGGCGCTGGTATTGCCTAGGGTTGAATAGACTCGACCCCATTCAACAAATTGTATATACGAAATGGCGTTCGTCTTCGATCCGGACAAGGACGCGACCAACCGCGAGAAGCATGGCCTGTCGCTGGCGCGGGCGGTCAACATAGATTTCGCGATCTATCTGCCGGACGACCGGCGCGCCTATGGCGAACGGAGACTGCGAGCCTTTGGTTTGTTGGACGGCGAGCCGTGCTGCTTGGCGTTTACCGTGCGCGGCGAAGACATCAGGCTGATCAGCCTGCGCCGGGCGCATTGGAAGGAGTATCGGCGATATGTCCCGCAAGCGTGAGCCGTCGGTTGTGTTCGACGACGACAATCCGGAATGGACGGAAGAGGACTTCGCCCGCGCCCGCCCGGCGTCCGAACTTCCGCCCGAAGTCCTGGCGCACTTTCCCAAGACCCTCGCGCGTATCCGCGGCCTCCAGAAGGCGGCGACCAAGCGGGCGGTTTCGATCCGCCTTAGCGCCGAGGTCGTCGATCACTTCCGCGCGGGCGGTCCGGGATGGCAGACCCGCATCGACCAGGCGCTGAAGGATGTGATCGCGCGCAAGATCGGATAGTGGCCCGGAGCCCGATCATGTCGCCTCGACCGACAGCCCCCTGACCGCTGGCCCCGGGCGCCGAAGGCGGGCAGTCTGCCGGACATGACTCGCCTCGCCGACCGCATCACCCCCTGCGGCCCGATCATCGACACCCGGGCCGCCGAGCGCACCCGGGAGCTGCTGGCCGAGAAGATCGGCGGCCCGGCGTTCGAGGCGGCGTGGCCGGCGTTGGCGCCGGTGTTCGGCGCCTCGCCCTATCTGGCCGGCCTGGCCCGCCGACGGCCGGCGGCCCTGCGCGAGACGCTGGAGAGCGATCCCGAGGACCGGCTTGGCGACATCCTGCAGCTGGCTCACGCCCAGGCCGACGAGCCGGACGACGAGGTCGGCCGCCGGGTCCTGCGCGAGCTGAAGGCCGACCTGCACCTGCTGACCGCCATCGCCGACCTGGGCGGGGTCTGGGACCTGGACCAGGTCACCGGCGCCCTGGCCCGGTTCGCCGACGCCGCCCTCCACGCCGCCGTGGCCCTGACCGCGCGGGCCGAGATCGCGCGCGGCCGGCTGGTCGCCGTGGAGCCCGGGCCGGCCGGGCCGATCCCCGGGCTGATGATCATCGCCATGGGCAAGCACGGCGCGTTCGAGCTGAACTACTCCAGCGACATCGACATCAGCTTCTTCTACGAGCCCGAACGGTTGCCCTTGGCCGAAGGGGTGGAGGCGGGCGACGAAGCCGTGCGCATCGCCCACGGCGTGGCGCGCGCGCTGCAGGACCGCACGGCCGACGGCTATGTCTTTCGCGTCGATCTGCGGCTGCGGCCCGATCCGTCCTCGACCCCGCCGGCCGTGCCGGCGCCGGCGGCCTTCGCCTATTACGAATCCGTCGGCCAGAACTGGGAGCGGGCGGCCTTCATCAAGGCCCGGGCGGCGGCCGGCGACATCCCGGCGGGCAAGGCCTTCCTGGACGAACTCAAGGCCTTCGTCTGGCGCAAGAACCTCGACTTCGCCTCGATCGCCGACATCCATTCGATCAAGCGGCAGATCCATACCTACAAGGTCGATGACCGGCTGACGGCCAAGGGCGCCGACCTCAAGCTGGGCCGGGGCGGCATCCGCGAGATCGAGTTCTACGTCCAGACCCAGCAGCTGATCCTCGGCGGCCGGCACCCGGATCTGCGGTCCAACCGCACCCTTGACGCCCTGGCCGCGCTGGAGGCCGCCGGTCATGTGGCGCCGGAGGCGGCCGAGGCCCTGACCCGCGCCTATCGCGACCTGCGCGCGCTGGAACACCGGGTGCAGATGCTGGCCGACGACCAGACCCACCGCCTGCCGGAGTCCGACGCCGACCGCAAGCGGGTCGCCGCCCTGTGGGGCCAGGACAACCTGCGCGGCTTCGACGCCACCGTCGGCCGCATCCTCAGGGGCGTCAACGCCATCTACGGCGAGCTGTTCAAGGGTGAGGAGGAGCTCTCGTCCCGCTTCGGCAGCCTGATCTTCACCGGCGTGGAGGACGACCCGGCCACCTTGGCGACGATCAAGCGGATGGGCTTCTCCAACCCGCCGCAGGTGTCCCAGACCATTCGCGGCTGGCATCACGGCCGGATCGCCGCCACGCGCACCGAGCGGGGCCGCGAGCTGTTCACCCGGCTGGCGCCACGCCTGCTGGACGCGGTGCAGGCCACCGGCGCGCCGGACGCGGCCTTCAACCGCTTCGCCGACTTCTTCGGCGGGCTGTCGTCGGGCGTGCAGGTGCAGTCGCTGTTCCTGGCCCAGCCGCGGCTGCTCGAGCTGATCGTTCAGGTGATGGCCTACGCCCCGCAGCTGGCCCAGACCCTGGCGCGCCGGCCGGCGGCGCTCGACGCCCTGCTCGACAGCGCCTTCTTCCAGCCGTTCGAGACAGGGCAGGGCGAGGCGGCCTTCAGCCGGGCCCTGGGCCAGGCCGACGGCTTCGAGGCGGCCATGGACGCGGCCCGGCGCGTGCACCGCGAACAGGCCTTCCGCGTCGGGGTCCAGGTGATGAGCGGCACGGCCAGCGCGGCCCAGGCCGGCGCCGCCTTCGCCGACCTGGCCGACCTGTGCATCCAGGGCCTGGCCGGCGCGGCGCTGACCGAGACGGTCCGGCAGGGTGGGGCGTTCGAGGGCGACGTGGCGGTGGTGGCGCTGGGCAAATGCGGCGGCCGGGAGATGACCGCCCGCTCCGACCTTGACCTGATGACCCTCTACCGCTCCGCCGATCTGGCCGGGATGTCGGCCGTCAAGGGCTGGAGCGCCGACGTCTTCTACGCCCGCTTCACCCAGCGCCTGATCGCGGCCCTGTCGGCGCCGACGGGCGAGGGCGGCCTCTACGAGGTCGATATGCAGCTGCGGCCGACCGGCAGCAAAGGCCCGGTGGCGGTCAACCTCAAGGCGTTCGAGACCTACTACGACCGCGAGGCCGAGACCTGGGAGATGCTGGCCCTGACTCGCGCGCGGGTCGTGTGGTCCAGTTCGGAGGCGTTCGCCGCCGAGGCCGCCCAGGCGATCGAGACGGCCCTGCGCCGGCCGCGCGATCCGGTCCGCACCGCCATCGATGTGCGCGAGATGCGGGCGCTGATGGAGGCCGAACGGCCGCCGTCGGGCTTCTGGGACCTCAAGCTGTCGCCGGGCGGGCTGGTGGACATCGAGTTCGCCGCGCAGCATCTGCAGATCGTCCATGCCGCGGCCGGCGGTCCGCTGGACCAGAACACCGGCGCGGCCCTGGCGGCGCTGGAGGCCGCCGGCCTGGGCGAGTCCGGGCCCCTGAAGGACCTGGCGGAGGCCTGGCGGCTGCAGCAGGACCTGTCGCAACTGCTCAAGCTGGCCCTCGACGACCGGGCCGACCCCGACGGCGAGCCCAAGGGGTTGCAGGCTCTGCTGGCCCGGGCCGGAGACGCGCGCAACCTCGGGGACCTGCGCAAACGCCTGACCGCCGCCCGCGACAACTCGCGCGGGGCCTTCGACCGCCTGACTTGTTCGTGAGGCGACGGAACGTCCGTCGGCGGCCGTTCAACGGGCGGGGTGCAACAAGCAGCAAGCCGAACAAGAAGGCGATCGCTCTCGCCACCCCGCCGCCAGACGAGCGGGCCAACCTGGCCGAGGCCGTGCGCCCAGGTGGCCAACCGGCGCTTCCAGCGGCAGTGGAAAGGCCGGCCACGGGATCGGCCCGCCGGACCGGCGCGGGCACGCCTGTCCGGTGGCCCATAACGTCAAGCCACGCCGGGAGGCCAGACCGCGATGATCGCCCCCCTGACGTTGACGCCGAGGCAGTAATCATACCATAGCGCCAAGCCTGTCACTATGATCGCCCACACCAGACTGGCGAGCGATCCCACGAGGAAATATTCAGCCTCGATCCGTTCATCGAGATCCTTGAAGCGGGCGACGGTCTTGAGCGCGACGACGGCGACAAGGACCTCCCAGGACCCGACCACGAGGCCGATCATGATGGTGGTTCGTTCCAGCGATCCGATGATCCGTCCGGCCTTGAGCGAAGGGCCAGGGGGCATCGTGCCGTCCGCAGCCGGCGGCGGGGCAGGGGGCGTGGTTGGCAGACCGCACGCCCGAAGCAGTTCCCGGCAGAAGACATTGCCGACGAACGTCAGCAGAAACAGCGCCACCGCATAGCCGGCGACTTGAAGCGCCAGTGTCATCGGAATCCGTAGCTCCGGTCTAGATCGCCTATTGCGTGCTCTACAGCATTCCACAGGCTTTCATAGAAATCTAGTCGGGCGGCGCGCCTGACCTTATAGAAGGCCCGCTGGGATACGCCGAGGCGGGCCGCCAGGTCAGCGTGGAGACCTTGATGGTCCAGCGACGCGGCGACGATCTCGACCTGGCGGTCGGTCCAGGCTGATTCCACGCTGGATATCGACAGGCCGACCGCTTCGAGCAGTCGCTCGATCGTCGGGTTGTCGGGCAAGTGAAATCGATAGACGTTCGGGTCGCGCTTATCGGCCAGCTTTTCTCGCGATCCGGCCAGACCCGGACCCATCATGTTCCAGGCGCGGTCTGTGTTCAGCGGGGTTTCGAGCCTTACCACACCCAGCACAAACCGGCAGTCTATCCGGCTGGCGAGAAGCCGGCGGCGCAGCGTGCGGATGATCGACAGGCCGGTTGAGAGGGAGCGGCAAAGGCCCTGGAATTCGTCGCCGAGCGTTACCGTGAGAGGAGAGGCTATCTCGGCCCGGCGCTCGTCATTGAGGCGCTCGATGGCCTCGTTGAACGCCGCATGGAGGCCGGTGACAGAGGTGACAGTCTCACTGCCCACGAGGTCGCCCATAACCGCCACATGGCTGTAGCCCGCGCTACGTGGCGAGGCGGAGTTCGGAGATTCGGACCTCGGCGACATTGGCTGCTCTCCGTATGAACCATATCTGGATCACTTGAGAGTATGTGAACCTAAATAGGTTCATAAGAAAAAAATGACCCGGTTCAGGTTCATTTCTTCTAAGCCGCGATGATCCCCTGCATCCGCCGGATCGGCAGGATGAAGCTGACCGAGGTGCCTTCGCCGGGGGTGCTCTCCATTTCCAGCGCGCCTTCGTGCAGCTCGATCAGCGACTTGGTCAGGGCCAGGCCCAGGCCCGTGCCCTGGGTGGTCTTGCTGTGCTGGCTCTCGACCTGTTCGAACGGCTGGGCGAGGCGGGCCAGGTCCTCCTTGCTGATGCCGATGCCGGTGTCGCTGACCGAGACCCGCACCCGTTCGCCCAGGCTGTCCTGCCGGACCTCGGCGCGGACCGTGACCCGGCCGCCGCGCGGGGTGAACTTGATCGCGTTGCTGAGCAGGTTCAGCAGCACCTGCTTGACCGCCCGATAGTCGGCCTCGATCTCCGGCAGGAAGGGGAAATCCACCGTCAGGAACAGCCCGGCCGCCTCGGCGCGGTTGCGCACCAGCCGCACGGCGTCCTCGGTGACCTCCTCGAGGTTCAGCGGCTCGAACTTGAGGTTCATCTTGCCGGCCTCGATCTTCGACATGTCGAGGATGTCGTTGATCAGGGCCAGCAGGTGCTGGCCGCTGTTGTGGATGTCGGTGGCGTATTCCTTGTAGCGGGCGTCGCCGAGCGGGCCGTACATCTCGGCGATCATGATCTCGGAAAAGCCGTTGACCGCGTTGAGCGGCGTGCGCAGCTCGTGGGACATGTTGGCCAGGAATTCGCTCTTGGCCTTGTTGGCCGCTTCGGCCCGGACCTTCTCGTTCTCGTACTTGCGGGCCAGCTCGGCCAGCTGCTCCTGGCTGCGCTCAAGGCTGACCACGGCGTTCTGCAGCTGCTCCTCGTTGAGGCGGCGGGCCTCCTCCTGGGCCTTGACGGCGGAGATGTCGGTGGCGGTCATCACCAGCCCGCCCTCGGCGGTGCGGCGCTCGGAAATCTGCACCCAGCGGCCGTCCATCAGCTCCGCCTTGCGCACGCCGCGCACACCGTCGGAGCTGGCGATCTCCTGCTTGATGGCCAGCTGGACGAAGCGGTTGACGTGGTCGCGCGCGGCGCCCGGCTTGAGCACCCTGGGCTCGAGATTGAAGATGCTGCGGTAGTTGCGATTGCACAGCAGCAGCCGGCCCGACCGGTCCCACAGCACGAAGGCTTCCGAGACGCTCTCGATCGCGTCGCGCAGGCGGTTCTCGGCGGCCTGGGCGCGGGCCTGGGCCAGGCGCTCCTCGGTGACGTCGAGCGCCACGCCGATGATCCGGCGATAGCCGTCCTCGTCGGTCTGGCCCAGCGCCTGGCCGCGGGCGTCGATCCAGATCGACTTGCCCCCCTGACGGTCGGGCACGCGGAACGAGACGTCGAAGGCGCCGAAGCTGGCGGCGTGGAGCAGGGCCTGGCGCACGCGCTCGCGATGGTCGGGGGCGATCCGGTCGAGCACCTCCTGGCCGCCGACCATGCCGCCGCCGCCCCAGCCGAAGATCACGCCGGTGACGTCGGACATGAACACCTGGTCGGCCTCCAGGTCCCATTCCCAGATGCCGCAGCGCGCGGCTTCGACGGCCATGCGGAAGCGCTGTTCGCTCTCGACAAAGGCGCGCTGGGCGGCCTCGGCCTTGCGGCTCTGGCTGAACAGCAACAGGGCCAGGGCGATGCCGATGCCCAGCGGCACGAGCAGGGCGACGATGCCGTCGATGCGCGCCTCGTTGGCCTGCATCACGCTCATCGGCGCGGCGGCGGCCATGGCCAGCAGCAGGCCCCCGGCGACCGGGCGGCTGGCGATGTCGATGATGCCGCCGTCGGGCTGGCGGCCGCGGACCAGCACGTCCGGGCGCAGGTCCGAGGGGGCCAGGCCGAAGGCCTCCCTGACGGTGGAAGCCTGGGCGACTCCGCCGGCGCCGCTGCTGGCCAGCAGGCGGCCATCGCCGGTCGCCACGGCGGCCGATCCCGGGCCGCCCGTCCCGGCCGGCAGTTTCGCGCGATCCTCGGTGGTCAGGATCACGCCGCGACCGGCCAGGACCCTGCCGATGTAGAGCCGGCGCGGGTCGCCGGCGGCCACGCCGACCCACAGGCTGTGGCCGGACGCCTCGGCCTGGCGGGCCGCGCCCTTCCAGTCCGCGCCTTCGGCCCGGCCAGCCAGGGCGGCGATGGCGTCGCCCGTGACCACGGCCGTGGCGGCCACGCCCGGTCCGGCGGCGCGCAGGGCGCTCTCGGCGGCGTCGATCGGCCGGTCCTGCGCGCGGATGAGCAGTTCATGGCCCGCCGCCAGACCGCCGCCGCGCTGGGCGATCCGGGCCTCCAGCCGCGCGGCGAGAATCTGGGCCGCCGCGTCCGGGCCGCCCGCGCCGTCATGCGACACCCAACCCCGCTGCAGGCGCATGATGCCAAAGGTGGTGTAGACGCCCAGCAGCACCACGGCGGCGAGAATCACGATGCGGACGAAGGCTCCGGCGGGGGCGCGGTTCCGCGACGCGGCAAAGGATGGCTCGCCGGCCTTTCCTGCCTTGCGACGCTTGCCCGCCAACCTGTCGTCCCCAAGCCCGAGTCAGTTTCCCCGTGCGGGGAATCTTACGGTCCCCGAGTCACCACGTCACGAACCAATGGGGGATTTGTCCCCAGTCTGAGTCACATGGCCGCACAGCGTGGTGCCCGGGACTCACAAGCCGCCCCGCATCGGGGAGAATTGCTGACGCCGGCTGCAGCAGAAATGCGATGTCGAACGCCCGGCGAAGGCCTAGGTCAGGTGCTCGTTCGCCCCGGAGTCGATCGCCGATGCCCGCCACCACCCTGTCCTTGCGCCACGCTCTGCTGGCCCTGGCGGTTATGGCGGTTTGGGGCTCCAACTTCGTGGTCATCCGGATCGGGCTCGACCATCTGCCGCCGCTACTGTTCGCCACGCTGCGGTTCAGCGTCGCCTTCCTGCCGGCGGCGCTGTTACTGAAGAAGCCCGATGTGCCCTGGCGCAACCTGGCCGCCTACGGCGTGCTGATCGGCGCCGGCCAGTTCGGCCTGCTGTTCCTCGCCATGAAGGGCCATATCTCGCCGGGCTTGGCCTCGCTGGTGGTGCAGACCCAGGCCTTCTTCACCATCGGCCTGGCCATGCGGCTGACCGGCGAGAAGGTCAGGACCTTTCAGTATGTCGCCCTGACCCTGGCCGCCGCCGGCGTCGGGGTGATCATCTGGCGCACCGACGGCTCGGCCACGCCGCTGGGCCTGGCGCTGGTGCTCGGGGCCGCCCTGTGCTGGGCCGGCGGCAATCTCGTCGCCCGCCAGACGCCGGCGGTGAACATGCTGGCCTACGTCGTCTGGGCCAGCCTGTTCTCGATCCCGCCGTTGTTGATCCTGGCGGTGCTGTTCGAGGGCTGGCCTGCGATCGTCGCGGGCGTGGCGCGGGCCGACGCCCTGACCTGGGCGGCCGTGGTCTGGCAGGCCGTGGGCAACACCATGTTCGGCTACGCCGTGTGGGGCTGGCTTCTGGCCCGCTATCCGGCCGCCACGGTGGCGCCGATGTCGCTGCTGGTGCCGGTGTTCGGCATGGCCGCCTCGGCGGTGTTCCTGCATGAGGCCCTGCCGGCCTGGAAGCTGGCCGCCGCCGGTCTGGTCATGGCCGGCCTGGCCCTGAACACCTTCTGGCCACGGGTGAAGGGGATGCTCGCGACGGCTCAAGCAGTCCCGAGGGACAGCTAGAGCCGTCAGGACAAGCTGTCCCTTGGGACTGCTTGTCCTGTCCCCCTACGACAGCGCCTTGGTGACCAGTTCGAAGACGTTCTTCGACAGGCCCTCGACCGCCACGATTCGCTCCAGCTGCGCCTTCATCAGGGCGCCCAGGTCTGGCCGGTAGCGCCGCCAGCCGCCGAGCGGCTCGACGAAGCGCGCGGCGGTCATCGGGTTGACCTTGTCGGTGGCGATGATCTGGTCGGCGAGAAAGCGGTAGCCCGCCCCCGATGGATCGTGGAACCGGGCCGGGTTGAAGCTGGCGAAGGTCCCGACCAGGGCCCGCAGGCGGTTGGGGTTGCGTCGGTCGAAGTCGGGATGGACGGCCAGGCCCAGCACCCGACCCAACGCCTCCTCGGAACTGTCGCGGGCCTGGGTGGCGAACCATTTGTCCAGCACCAGGGGCTCGTCCTTCCAACGTGTGTGGAAGGTCTCCAGGGCCTTCTCCCGGCTGTCGCCGCCCAGCTCCATGAGCGCCGCCAGGCCGCCGATGGCGTCGGTCATGTTGGCCGCCGTCTCGAAGTGGCGGGCGGCGATCTCCATGTTCCCGGCGTGTGGATCGATCGACAGCAGATCGAGCGCGGCGTTGCGCAGGGCGCGCCGGCCGGCGGCGTCCGCCAGCGGCGAGAACGGGCCGGTGTCGGTCAGACCCGCGTGCAGGCGGCGCAGGTCGTCGCCCAGATGCACGGCCAGCCGCGCGCGCAGCAGGTCGCGCGCCTCGTGGATCGCCGCCGGATCGGCCGGGGTCATGGCGAGCGACAGATCGGACTCCGAGGGCAGGGCCAGCAGCAGCGCCTTGAACGCCGGATCGGCCGCCTGGTCGCCCAACGCCCGGCCCATGGCCTCGGCGAACCGCTCCTCGGCCACCTCGTCGGGGATTCCGGCGGCCCGGGCCAGGATCAGGTCGCGGGCCAGGCCCTGGCCGGCTTCCCAGCGGTTGAACAGGTCCGGATCGGCGGCCAGCAGGACATAGCGGTCCTTGTCCGGCGCGTCGGTCGTCAGGTTCACCGGCGCCGAGAAGCCGCGCAGCGGCGAGATCACCGGCCGCGATGGCGCGGGCAGGCGGATGGTCCGCTCGGCCTCTTCCAGGATGATCAGGCACTCCTCGCCCATCGGCCGGCCGTCGTCATGCAGCAGGCCCAGGCGGATCGGCAGGGGCAGCGGCGCCTTGATCGGCTGGCCCGGGGTCGGGGCGGTCCGCTGGCGCAGGGTGATCGAGACCGTCTCGGTGTCCGCGTCGAAGTGGCTGGTCAGATCGACCGACGGCGTGCCCGCCTGCTCGTACCAGCCGAAGAACTGCGTCAGGTCGCGGCCGGAGGCGTCGGCGAAGCACTGGATGAAGGCCTCGACCGTGGTCGCCTCGCCGTCGTGGCGGTCGAAATAGAGGTCCATCCCCTCCCGGAAGACGTCCGCCCCCAGCAGGGTCCTGAGCATGCGGATGACCTCGCTGCCCTTCTCGTAGATCGTCGCGGTGTAGAAGTTGTCGATCTTCAGATAGCTCGTCGGTCGCACCGGGTGGGCGAGGGGGCCGGCGTCCTCGGAAAACTGCCGCGCGCGCAGGGCCCGCACGTCCTTGATCCGCTGCACCGCCTCGCCGCGCATGTCGCCGCTGAACGACTGGTCGCGGAAGACCGTCAGGCCCTCCTTGAGGCACAGCTGGAACCAGTCGCGGCAGGTGATCCGGTCGCCGGTCCAGTTGTGGAAATACTCATGGGCCACGACGCTTTCGATGCGCTCGTAGTCCAGATCGGTGGCGGTGGCGGAATCGGCCAGCAGCAGGGCCGAGTTGAAGATGTTGAGGCCCTTGTTCTCCATGGCCCCGAAGTTGAAGTCGCGCACCGCGACGATCATGAACAGGTCCAGGTCATACTCGCGGCCGAAGGCGGCCTCGTCCCACTTCATCGCCCGCTTGAGGCTGTCCATGGCGTATTCGGCGCGGGCCGACATGCCCGGATCGACATAGATGCGCAGCTCGACCGTGCGGCCGCTCATGGTCTCGAAGCGGTCGGCCAGCTCGTCCAGTTCGCCGGCCACCAGGGCGAACAGGTAGCAGGGCTTGGGGAAAGGATCGTTCCAGACCGCGAAATGGCGACCGCCCGGCAGCTCGCCGGCGTCGATCAGGTTGCCGTTGGCCAGCAGGCGGTGGAACGCCGCGTCGGCCTCCATGCGCACGGTATAGCGGCTGAGCACGTCGGGCCGGTCGAGGAACCAGGTGATGCGGCGGAAGCCCTCGGCCTCGCACTGGGTGCAGAACCGGCCGCCGGACATGTAGAGGCCCATCAGGGCGGTGTTGGCCTGCGGGTCGATCTCGACCTCGGTCTCCAGCGTGAAGGCGTCCGGCAGGCCCTCCAGCGACAGGGCCTCGGGCGTCGTCTCGATCGGCCTCGGAACGCCGTCCACCAGCACCGACAGGGTCTTCAGGCCTTCGCCGTTCAGAACCAGCGGCTCGGCGTGCTCGCCGTTGCGCCGCACGGTCAGCCGCGCCTTCACGCGGGTGGCGGCGGGCTCAAGCGCGATGTCGAGGTGGACCTCGTCGATGAGGAAGGCGGGTGGCCGGTATTCGGCCAGGCGGACGGGCTGGGGCGTATCTGTGCGCATGGGCCAGATGTAGCGTCGGCGGCCCGGCGACGCCACCGGGGCGCCGCACCAATTACGCGGTCGTGCGCCGGTACTGGATGAACCCGCTGGCCTTCGCCACGCGGTCGTAGAGCAGCCGGGCCGTGGCGTTGGTCTCGTGGGTCATCCAGTAGACGCGCGCCGCGCCGCGGGCGTCGGCCTCGGCGTAGACGGCCTCGATCAGGGCCCGGCCCGCGCCGGTCCCGCGCCGCGACGGATCGACGTAGAGGTCGCCCAGATAGCAGTAGGGCGCCATCGACCAGGTCGAGGCGTGCAGCACGCACTGGACCAGGCCGAACACGCCGGCCTGGTCCTCGGCGACGAGGGCGAACATCGGCGCGTCGGGATCCAGCAGCCGCGTCCAGGTCGCCTCGGTGACCTCCGGCGCGACGCTGGACTCGTAGAAGCTCAGATAGCCGGCCCACAGCCCCTCCCACGCCGCCCGGTCGGACGGCGCGAGGGGGCGGATGGTCGCGGTGAATCGCTGTGTCATTGGGACGGCCTATCCAGTCCCAAGGGACAGGAAAGGCCGTCCTCGGCCAGCGCCGCCGCCTGCAGCGGGACAGGATTTCCTGTCCCTCGGGACTGGATATCCTGTCCCGGCATCCGTCAGGCCATCGCCGCCTTGAGGTTCTCATCGACCTTGTCGAGGAACCCTTCGGTGGTCAGCCAGCTCTGGTGGTCGCCGACCAGCAGGGCCAGGTCCTTGGTCATGAAGCCGGACTCGACGGTATCGACGCAGACCTTTTCCAGCGTGCGGGCGAACTTGATCAGCGCGTCGTTGCCGTCGAGCTTGCCGCGGTGCTCCAGGCCCCGGGTCCAGGCGAAGATCGAGGCGATCGAGTTGGTCGAGGTCGACTCGCCCTTCTGGTGCTGGCGGTAGTGGCGGGTGACGGTGCCGTGGGCGGCCTCGGCCTCCATGGTCTTGCCGTCGGGCGTCACCAGCACCGAGGTCATCAGGCCCAGCGAGCCGAAGCCTTGGGCGACGATGTCGCTCTGCACGTCGCCGTCGTAGTTCTTGCAGGCCCACACGTAACCACCGGACCACTTCAGCGCGCTGGCGACCATGTCGTCGATCAGGCGGTGCTCGTAGGTCAGGCCCGCCGCCTTGAACTTGTCGGCGTACTCGGCGTCGAACACCTCCTGGAAGATGTCCTTGAAGCGCCCGTCATAGGCCTTGAGGATGGTGTTCTTGGTCGAGAGATAGACCGGATACTTGCGGCCCAGGCCGTAGGCGAACGACGCGTGGGCGAAGTCGCGGATCGAGTCGTCGAGGTTGTACATGCCCATGGCCACGCCGGCCGACGGGGCGTCGAACACCTCGTGCTCGATGACGGCGCCGTCCTCGCCGACGAACTTGATGGTCAGCTTGCCCTTGCCGGGGAAGCGGAAGTCGGTGGCCTTGTACTGGTCGCCGAAGGCGTGGCGGCCGACGATGATCGGCTGGGTCCAGCCGGGCACCAGGCGGGGCACGTTCTGGCAGATGATCGGCTCGCGGAAGATCACCCCGCCCAGGATGTTGCGGATCGTGCCGTTGGGGCTCTTCCACATCTTCTTGAGATTGAATTCCTTCACCCGCGCCTCGTCGGGGGTGATGGTCGCGCACTTGACGGCCACGCCATGGCGCTTGGTCGCCTCGGCCGCGTCGATCGTCACCTGGTCGCTCGTGGCGTCGCGGTTCTCGATCGACAGGTCGTAGTAGTCCAGCTTGAGGTCGAGGTAGGGGAAGATCAGCTTGTCCTTGATGAGCTTCCAGATGATGCGGGTCATCTCGTCGCCGTCCATGTCGACGACAGGATTGGCGACCTTGATCTTGGCCATGGGGATGTCTCTCCGTTGGGCGCGCTTCTGCAGGAAAAGCGGCGGCGCACAGGGCCCCCGCGAGCGCGAGCGGGAGGGCTATAGCCTCTGGCGGGCGACGGGGGAAGGCGGCAGCGTCCGGCCCATTTCCAGTCAACGGCCTGTTCAGGTCTGGCGGTTAAGCTTGTTCCGTTGGGTGGGGGCTCCGTGGCCATGACGACTGTCGCCAAACCGCTGGCGCGAAAACTGCTGGGTATCGTGGTCGTGCTGTCCATCGCCGTTACCGGCCTGGCGACGGCGGCGACGTTCGCCTTCGTGCAGAAGGCTTCCATGGAGCGGCAGATCCGCAATCTGCAGCTCTATGTGAAGGAGCGCGCCAACACCGAGGACCAGCTGTTCTCCGACCTGGTCAAGGTTCACGCCGACGCGAGCGAAGCCCTAACGCGACGAATGGGTCTGCTCTCCGGTCCGGCGCTGGACGCCCGGTTCGACCGCCTGTTCCCGTCCAAGGGCGACGGCACGCGCCGCAGCGCGCCGGCCCTGTTCGACGGCGTCACCGACCGCGACGGCGTCTACACCTACGGCATGGGCGCCTTCCTCGCTGATGGCGGCCATGTCACGCCACAACAGAAGGCCCTGTTCGTCGCGTCGATGCAGATCGTGTCGATGGCCGGCGAAGCGCAGCACTCGCGCTACGACAACTTCTACATGTTCACGCCGGACAACCGGCTGGTGGTCTACGGCCCCGACCGGGACGACAGGCTGATCTACTATCGCCAGGACGCCCCGCCGACGCTCGACTTCCGCAAGGAGGAGATGACCGAGCTGACGCGCCCGCGGGCCAATCCGGCGCGGGTGATGAAATGCACCAAGCTGCGCAAGCTGATGAGCGACCCCACCGGCAAGGCGCTGACCACGGCCTGCATGACGCCGATCGACATCGACGGCGTCCATGTCGGCGCCTGGGGCACCACGCTGACGCTGGATTCGTACCTGATGGCCGCGGTCGGCGAGTCGATCCAGGGCGGCGAGAACCTGATCGTTTCGGCCGACGGCGAGCTGATCGCCGCGCCGGGCCTCGGCAAGAACGGCATCGTTTCGCCCGCCGAGCTGGTGCGCGAGGAGACGCGGCGCGGCATCGGGCCGCTGGTCAAGCGCATCCGCGCCCGGGGCGGCGCCTCGGGCGCGTTTCGGTCCGGCGAGCGGGTCATCGCCTATGGCCTTCTGAAGGAGCCGGACTGGTATTTCGTCATGAGCGTTCCGACGTCCGAGATCGCCTGGTCGGCGGCGCGGACGGCCTCGTGGGTGCTGCTGTTCGGCCTGATCGGCATCGTCGCCCAGGCGATTCTGCTGTTCCGCTTCATTCGTTGCGAGGTGATCGTTCCGCTGGTCACCCTGTCCACGGCCCATGCCCGGGACGGTTCGGCCGAGGCGCCGAAGGTCGAAGCCCGGCAGGACGAGATCGGCGGCCTGGCTCGCATGCTGCGTGACCAGCGGGCCGACAACGACGAGCTGTTCCGTTCGCTCGAGGACCGCGTGGCGGCCCGCACGGCCGAGCTGGAGCGGGCCAACCGCGCCAAGTCGACCTTCCTGGCCAATATGTCCCACGAGCTGCGTACGCCGCTGAACGGGGTCATCGCCCTGACCGACCAGCTGGCCGAGACGGCCGACCAGACGCGCCGGCGCGAGCTGGCTGGACTGGTCTCGTCCTCGGGCCGCCTGCTGGAGCAGGTGCTCAGCGACATTCTCGATGTGTCGAAGATCGAGGCCGGCCAGTTCCGCCTGTCTCCTGCGCCGTTCGACATCGCCGAGACGGTGGCGGCCATGGCCGACCTGCACCGCGCCTCGGCGCAGGCCAAGGGCCTGAGCCTGACCTGGTCGATCGCCGAGGCGGCGCGGGGCGCCTGGCTGGGCGACAGCGGCCGCATCGCCCAGATTCTCAGCAACCTGCTCGGCAACGCCGTGAAGTTCACCGACCGGGGCGAGGTCGCCCTGACCGTGGATCGCCAGGGCGAGAGCCTGAAGTTCACCGTCCGCGACACCGGCGTGGGCTTCGACGCCGAGGTGCGCGAGCGGCTGTTCCGGCGGTTCGAACAGGCCGACGATTCGATCACCCGCCGGTTCGGCGGCACGGGCCTGGGCCTGTCGATCTGTTCGGCCCTGACCGGCATGATGGGCGGCGAGATCGACGCGACCGCTACCCCCGGCGAGGGCGCGGTGTTCACCGTCGTCCTGCCCCTGCCGCGCGCCGAGCTGGCCGCGGCGGAGGAGCGGGCGGACCCGTCCGCCGGCGTCAGCCTGCAGGGACTGCGCGTGCTGGCGGCCGAGGACCATCCGACCAACCAGAAGGTGCTGCAGATCGTGCTGGAGCCGTTCGGGGTCGACCTGACCATCGTCGGCAATGGCGAGGAGGCCGTGGCGGCCTTCGGCGATGGCTATGACGCGGTGCTGATGGACATGCAGATGCCGGTGATGGACGGCCTGACCGCCACCCGGCTGATCCGCGAGCGGGAAGCGGCCGCGGGGGCCGAACCGGCCCTGATCATCATGCTGACGGCCAACGCCATGGACGAGCATATCGAGGCGGCGCGCCTCGCCGGCGCCGACCTGCATGTCGCCAAGCCCCTGCGCCCGGCCCAGCTGTTCGCGGCGCTCGCCCTGGCCCGCCCGCTCGACGGCGGCGTCAGCGCGGCGGCCTGAGGTCAGCCAGCCGCCCGCGCGATCACCCGCATGATGTCGGCGATGATCGCGTCCTGGGCCGCCTCGTCCGCCGTCGTTTCGGTCATGAACACCACCACGGCGTATTGTCGACCGTCCTTCAGTGTGACGATGCCGATGTCGTTGACGACGGGGGTCATGCCCAGGTCGGTCGCGGCCGTGCCGGTCTTGTGCGCCAGCCGCGCGCCCGGCGGCAGGCCGGCCTTGAGCCGTGTCTCGCCGCTGGTGGTGTCGGTCATCAACTTTAGCAGCAGGGCGGTTCCGCGCGGCGTCAGCAGCTCGCCCGCCGACAGCTTGCGCAGAAAGGTCAGGGCGCCGCTGGCCGTGGCCGTGTCGCGCGGGTCGGCGAGATAGCGGGCCGTGGCCGCGCGGCGGGTCGCCTCGGGCACGGCGTACATGGCGGCCTCGAAGGCCGGCCAGCCCTTCCAGGCGATGCGGAACGACTCCATGCCGTGCGTCTCGGGCTGCAGCTCCCGCTCGTAGCGGTCGATCCGGATTTCCTTGATCCCTTTCGAGCGCAACCAGGCCGTCGCCGCGCCGGGTCCGCCGATGCGCCGCATCAGCACGTCCGCGGCGGTGTTGTCGCTGTCGCCGACGGTCCAGACCAGCAGCTCCCGCACCGTGTAGGTCGCGCGCTCCGGCCAGGCGTCGGCGATCCGGCTTTGGGCCGGGGATATGTCGGCCTCGCCCAGGGTGATGACCTCATCGAGCGACAGGCGGCCGGCATCGACCTCGGCCAGCACCGCCGCGGCCAGCGGGGCCTTGAACACGCTCTGCATCGGGAAGGCCTTGTCGCCGTTCCAGGCCCACATCTCGCCGCCCTCGAGATTCTGCACCGCGACCTCGATCCGCGCCGGCTGCGCGCGCTGGGCGATGACGCCGATCTCCTGGTCCAGCAGGGCGGCGTCGAGCGGCGGCGTCCTGGCGCCCGTCTGCGGCATGGCGGGCTCGCAGGCGGCGAGGAACAGGGCGGCGAGCAGCGGGACGATCAGGCGCATGGCGACGACTATATCCGCTCCTTCTCGCCCGCGAGTCGCGCAAAGCGGTCGCCGGAGGATATTCTCGGCCAAACCCCGGCCTTTCCTCCTCGTTTCTGCTATTCACGCGCGCCATCGACCAAAAACAGACCCCGCCGCCGCGGGAAGGAGCGGAAACCGGTTTGACCCCACCCGTCGTCATTCTCAACGAACCCCAGCTGGCCGAGAACATCGGATCGGTGGCCCGGGTGATGGCCAACTTCGGGCTCAGTGACCTGCGCCTGGTGCGGCCGCGGGACGGCTGGCCGCAGGCTCGCGCCTGGGCCTCGGCTTCCGGCGCCGACTGGCCGCTGGAGGGCGCCCGGGTGTTCGACCGGCTGGAGGAGGCGGTGGCCGACCTGCGGCTGGTCTACGCCACCACGGCGCGGTCGCGCGGCACGCAGCTGCCCGTGCTGACGCCGCGCGAGGCGGCGGCGAGGCTGCATGCCGCCGACGCCGAGGGCCAGGCCGTAGGCCTGCTGTTCGGCGGCGAGCGGGCCGGGCTGGAGACCGACGACATCGCCCTGTGCCACGGCCTGATCACCATCCCCGTCGATGAGCGGTTCCGCTCGCTGAACCTGGCCCAGGCCGTCGCGCTGAACGCCTACGAATGGCGGATGGGCGTCGCCGACCGGCCGCGCGAGGCCTTCGCGGTCAACGTCGATGAACCGGCCGACATGGCCACCCTGGTCGGCCTGTACGAGCATCTGGAAGGCGAACTCGACGCCGCCGGCTTCTTCCACCCCCCGGAAAAGCGGCCCTCGATGGTGCGCAACCTGCGCATCTCTCTGGGCCGGTCGCGGCTGACCGATCAGGAGGTCCGCACCTGGCGCGGCGTGGTCACCGCCCTGTCGAAAGGGCGAGGCCGGGTGCTTGAGAAGCTTGCACGCCAGCGCGCAGCCGCTAAGAATGAGACCAAGGGGTAACAAAATCACCCGGAGGGACTGATGGACAGCAAGGACCTGCTCGACGGTCGCTGGCGGCTGCCCGCCATCGTGGCGGCCTGAGCCATGAGCGACCTTCGCACCGCCGCCCGCGACGCCTGGCTGTTCGCCCTGCCGCTGATCGAGATCGCCGCCGTGCGCAGCCGCGGTCTGGTCGTCGGCTCGGCGATGAACGCCTTCTCCTCGATGCGTAACCTGGCCGACCACCGCCAGCGCACGGTGACCACGCCCAACAACGACACCCTCTACGCCACGGCCCAGATCGACCTGTCGAACGGGCCGGTGACCCTGACCGTGCCGGCCTCCGGCGACCGGTACGTCTCGCTGCAGCTGATGGACGCCTGGAGCAACAGCTTCTGCCTGCTGGGCACGCGGACCACCGGCAACGGGGGCGGGACCTTCACCCTGGTGGGGCCGGAGGACGCGGCGTCGGGCCGCAACGTGATCCGCTCGCCGACCCGGCACGTCTGGGCCTTGGCGCGGATCCTCGTCGATGGCCCGCACGACCTGGACGCGGCGCGGCTGGTCCAGGGCGGCTTCTCCGCCCAGGGGCCCGACGTGCCGGCGCCCGCGACCCCGGCCCGGCGCGGCGACGGCTGGGCCGAGTATTTCGCCAGCGCCGACGCGCTGATGGCCGCGAACCCTCCGCCCGTGACCGATCTGGCCCTGCTGCGCCGGATCGCGCCGCTGGGCCTGGCCGAGGGACGGTTCGACGCCGCCCGCTTCACGCCGGACGAGGCGGCGCGGATCGAGGCCGGGGTCGAGGACGCCCGCAAGGCCGTGCGCGGCGGCGGCGGCCTGTCGGGGACCAACTTCATCGACGGCTGGGCCTATCCGGCGGCCAATCTGGGCGACTTCCGCCAGGACTACGGTTTCCGCGCGGTCGTGGCGCTGGGCGGGCTGGCGGCCCTGCCGCTGGTCGAGGCGACCTATCTGCGCGCCGGGCCGCCGGAGGGCGGCGGCGTGTTCGACGGCCTGCGCGACTGGCGTCTGCACTTGCCGGCCGACCGGCAGATCCCCGTGGACGCCTTCTGGTCGCTGAGCCTCTACGAGGTGACGCCGGAACGGCAGTTCTTCTTCACCGACAACCCGCTGAACCGCTACGCCATCGGCGACCGCACGCCGGGTCTGACCTGGAACGACGACGGCTCGCTCGACCTGTGGATCGGCCACGCGCGGCCGGACCCGTCCCGCGAGTCCAACTGGCTGCCGGCGCCCGCGGGGCCGTTCGCCCTGTTCATGCGCGGCTATCTGCCCAGGCCCGAACTGCTCGACGGACGCTATCGCCTGCCGCCGGTCGAGGCGATCTGATCCACGGACGCAGGGTTCGCGCCGCTGCTTGAGCGAGATCAAGGCCGGCGGCGGCGTCCCGGCGTTCGGTCGCGCCACGCTTGAGTGGTGAGATCATGGAAACGAAGCCGGCGCCCGACGACGCCACGGCCAGCCTGCTCGGAGAGACGGCCCCGTCCCGCTGGGCGCGATTGCGCCGGCCGTTGATCATCGGCGCGGCGGTGCTGGCCGTCGCGGTCGCCGGCCTGCTGCTCTACAGGGGACTCAGCGGCCCCAAGGCGTCCGTCTATGTCACCGAGGCCATGCGCCGGGGCGACCTGGTGACCAGTGTCACGGCCACCGGCACCCTCGCGCCGGTCAACACCGTCAGCGTCGGCAGCGAGCTGTCCGGGACCGTCAGCGCCGTGCTGGTCGATGACAACGATCATGTGCGGCGCGGCCAGGTGCTGGCGCAGCTCGACACCGCGCGACTGAACGACCAGATCGCCCTGGCCGAGGCGGCCCTGGCCTCGGCCCAGGCCAACGCGCGCGAGACCGAGGCCACCCTGCGCGAGCGGGACCTGGCGCACAGCCGCAATCTGAAACTGTCGGCCAGTTCCGGCGGCGCCTATGTCGCCCGCGCGACGCTCGAGGCCTCGAAAGCCGCCCTGGACCGGGCCCGCGCCTCGCGCGACTCGGCCCGCGCGGCGATCGCACAGTCCCAGGCCAACCTGGACACCAGCCGCACCAACCTGGCCAAGGCCACGATCCGCTCGCCGGTCGATGGGGTGGTCCTGTCGCGGACCATCGAGCCGGGCCAGACCGTCGCCGCCAGCCTGCAGGCGCCGGTGCTGTTCATCCTCGCCGAGGACCTGACCCACATGGAACTGCAGGTCGACATCGATGAGGCTGACGTGGGTCAGGCGCTCGCCGGCCAGGTCGCGACCTTCTCGGTCGATGCCTTCGCGGGCCGCACCTACCAGGCCCGGCTGACCCGCGTCGGCCTGGGCTCGAAGACCACCAACGGCGTGGTGACCTACACGGGCGTGCTGACGGTCGACAACGCCGACCAGAGTCTGCGGCCCGGCATGACCGCCACGGCCGAGATCGTCACCCGTCGCCGCGAGGATGTGCTGCTGGCGCCGGCCGCCGCCCTGCGGTTCAGTCCGCCGGCGGCGGAGGCCGCCAGCGGCCAGACCGGGCTGGTCGCCAGCCTGACGCCGCGCATGCCGGCCATCGGCGGCCGTCGCCGGACCAACGGCGCCAACACGGTGCAGCAGGTCTGGACGCTGCGCGACGGCGAGCCGGTCGCGCTGCCGGTCACGGTCGGGGCCAGCGACGGCCAGTGGGTCGAAGTCTCCGGCGCCAACCTGGCCCCGGGCCTGCGCCTGATCACCGGCACGGACGAGGCCGAATGAACGGCCCTCTGATCCAGCTGACGGGCGTGACCAAGACCTTCGGCGAGGGCGAGGCGGCCTTCCAGGCCCTGCGCGGCATCGACCTCAGCGTCGATGAGGGCGAGTTTCTCGCCATCATGGGGCCCAGCGGCTCGGGCAAGTCCACGGCGATGAATATCCTCGGCTGCCTCGATGTCCCGACCACGGGCAGCTACCGGTTTCGCGGCGTGGCCGTCGATCGGCTCGATCGGCGCCAGCGGGCGCTGCTGCGGCGGCGGCACCTGGGCTTTGTCTTCCAGGGCTACAACCTGCTGCCGCGCACCACGGCGCTCGAGAACGTCGAGCTGCCCCTGCTGTACCGGGGCGTCGCCCGGGCCGAGCGCGCCGCCCTGGCCCGGGCCACCCTGGCCCAGGTCGGCCTGACCGGCTGGGAACACCACACCCCGGCCAAGCTGTCCGGCGGCCAGCAGCAGCGCGTGGCCATCGCCCGGGCCATCGTCACCCGGCCCACCGTGCTGCTGGCCGACGAGCCGACCGGCAACCTCGACAGCGAAAAGGGCCAGGAGATCATGGCCCTGCTCGTGGCCCTCAACCGCGACCAGGGGATCACCATCCTGATGGTCACCCACGAGCCGGACATGGCCGCCTTCGCCCGCCGCATCGTGCAGTTTCATGACGGGCGCATCCGCTCCGACTCGGGCCTGACCGCGAGCGCCGCCTGATGCTGTTCAACGCCCTCAAGCTGGCCCTCGCCGCCATTCGCCGCAATCTGCTGCGGGCCTCGCTGACGGTGCTGGGCGTGGTCATCGGGGTGGCCGCGGTGGTCACCATGGTCACCCTCGGCAACGGCGCGACCCAGGCCGTGTCGAACCAGATTTCCAGCCTCGGCAGCAACCTGCTGATGGTCCGCACCGGCCAGCGGATGGGCCCGCCGGGTCTGGGCGTGGCCGGCTTCCGGGCCGCCGACGTGGCGGCCATCGTCGCGGCCGTGCCGACCATCGCCGCGGCCTCGCCGGTCGACACCACCTCCGCGACCCTCGTTTACGGCGCGCAGAACTGGAGCACTTCGGTCTCGGGAGTGTCGCGGCCCTATTTCGCGGCCCGCGACTGGTCGCTCGCCTCGGGCCGGCTGTTCACCGAGACGGAGGAGCGGGCGGGCCGCTCGGTCTGCGTGGTCGGCGACACCATCCGGCGCGAACTGTTCGCCGGCCGCGACCCGGTCGGCGCCCGTCTGCGCGTGCGGCAGTTCTCCTGCGAGATCATCGGCCTGCTGAAGCCGCGCGGCCAGGCGGCCATGGGCCAGGACCAGGACGACACGGTCATCCTGCCGCTGCGCACCGTCCAGCGCCGCCTGACCGGCCGCCAGGACATCAATTCCATCACCCTGTCCGTGCGCGACGGGGCCTCGACCGCGAAGGCCAAGGCCCAGGTGGAGGCCGTGCTGCGCGAGCGCCGCAAGATCGGCCCGGGCGAGGAGGACAACTTCAGCGTCATGGACACCAAACAGATCGCCGAGACCCTCGCTGGCACGACCAAGGTGATGACCATGCTGCTGGGCGCGGTGGCGGCGGTCAGCCTGCTGGTCGGCGGCATCGGCATCATGAATATCATGCTGGTGTCGGTCACCGAGCGGACCAAGGAGATCGGCGTGCGGCTGGCCATCGGCGCGCTGGAGCAGGATGTGCTGCTGCAGTTCCTCGTCGAGTCGGTGGTGCTGGCCGCGTTCGGCGGCCTGGCCGGCGTGCTGATCGCCACCGTCGCCTCGGTGATTCTGGCCCAGGTGATCCAGGTGCCGTTCCTGTTCGACCCGGGCATCAACCTGCTGGCCTTCGCCGTGGCCGTGATCATCGGCGTAGTGTTCGGCTATTTCCCGGCCCGCCGCGCCGCGCGGCTCGACCCGATCGAGGCCCTGCGGCGGGAATAGCGGCGACGGGCGGTGGACGCGCGCCGTCCGCTCGGGGAATATCCCGCCCGCCTCACCGGAGATTCCCATGAAGACCCGCGCCGCCGTCGCGTTCGAAGCCAAAAAGCCGCTGGAGATCGTCGAGGTCGACCTGGAAGGTCCCCGCGCCGGCGAGGTGCTGGTCGAGATCAAGGCCACGGGCGTGTGCCACACGGACGCCTATACGCTCGACGGTCTGGACAGCGAGGGCATCTTCCCCTCGATCCTGGGCCACGAGGGCGCGGGCGTGGTGCTGGAAGTCGGCGCCGGCGTGACCAGCGTCGTTCCCGGCGATCACGTGATCCCGCTCTACACGCCCGAATGCCGGCAGTGCAAAAGCTGCCTTTCCCGCAAGACCAACCTCTGCACGGCCATCCGCGGCACCCAGGGCAAGGGCCAGATGCCGGATGGCACGAGCCGGTTTTCGTACAAGGGCCAGCCGATCGCCCACTACATGGGCTGCTCGACCTTCGCCAACCACACGGTGCTGCCCGAGATCGCGGTGGCCAGGATCCGCAAGGACGCCCCGTTCGACAAGGCCTGCTACATCGGCTGCGGCGTGACCACGGGCGTGGGGGCGGTGGTCAACACGGCCAAGGTCGAGCCCGGCGCCAACTGCATCGTCTTCGGCCTCGGCGGCATCGGCCTGAACGTCATCCAGGGCCTGAAGCTGGTCGGGGCCAACATGATCATCGGGGTGGACATCAACCCCGAGCGTGAGGCCTGGGGCCGCCGGTTCGGCATGACCCATTTCGTCAACCCCAAGGCCACCGACGGCGATGTGGTCCCGCACCTGGTGGCCCTGACCGACGGCGGCGCGGACTACACCTTCGACGCCACCGGCAATGTCACGGTCATGCGCCAGGCGCTGGAGGCCTGCCATCGCGGCTGGGGCGAGAGCATCATCATCGGCGTGGCGGAATCGGGCAAGGAGATCGCCACCCGCCCGTTCCAGCTGGTCACCGGCCGCGTCTGGAAGGGCACGGCCTTCGGCGGCGCGCGCGGCCGCACCGACGTGCCGCAGATCGTCGACTGGTACATGGACGGCAAGATCCAGATCGACCCGATGATCACGCATGTGATGCCGCTGGAAGACATCAACAAGGCGTTTGACCTGATGCATGCGGGCGAGAGCATCCGCAGCGTGGTGGTGTTCTGAGTCATGCCGACGGTCCTCAACAAGGAGGGGGCACGGTACTTTTTCTACAGTCTTGAGGGGGCTGAACCGCCGCATATCCATATCGAGCAGGCGGGGGCGACGGCCAAGTTCTGGCTGGAGCCGGTGGAACTGGCCTCGTCACGAGGCTTTCGGTCCCATTCCCTTCGGCGTCTTCGCCTCAACGTGATAGAAAACCGCGAGCGCTTCCTGGAGGCTTGGCATGGCCATTTCGGCGATCAAGATGAATAGCGACGCCGTGGACGTCGAGACGACGGACTCGGTCCTGCGCGTCACGCTCGCCGACGGCCGCGAACTCTCCGCCCCGCTCGAGTGGTTTCCGAGACTGCGCGACGCCACGGCCGAGCAGCGCGGCCACTGGCGCCTGATCGGCGGCGGTGAGGGCATCCACTGGCCGGATGTCGATGAGGACATCGCGGTCGCTACCCTGTTGCGGGCCTAGGGATGGCCAACGACGCCTGCGAAGGCTCCTGATGGAAATCCTCTCCACCCACCGCACGTTCGACGGAACGCTGCACTACTGCCGCCACCAGAGCGCGACGACGGGCACGCCGATGCGGTTCACCCTCTTCCTGCCGCCAGGCGAGGGGCCGTTTCCGCTGCTGGTCTGGCTGTCGGGCCTGACCTGCACGGAGGAGAACTTCGCCACCAAGGGCGGGGCCTATGGCGCGGCGGCGGCGCTGGGTCTGGCCATCGTCGCGCCGGACACCAGCCCGCGCGGGGAGGGCGTCGCCGACCACCCGGACTACGACTTCGGCCAGGGCGCCGGCTTCTATGTCGACGCCACAGAGAAGCCCTGGGCGCCGCACTTCACCATGGAGACCTATATCGTCCGCGATCTGCTCGAGGCGGTGCACGGCGCATTCCCGGTGGACGCAGGCCGCCGCGCGATCAGCGGCCACTCCATGGGCGGCCACGGGGCCCTGACGCTGGCGCTGAAACACCCGGACCTGTTCCGCTCGGTGGGGGCCTTCGCTCCGATCTGCTCGCCGACGCGCTGTCCGTGGGGGCGGAAGGCGTTCACCGGTTACCTCGGCGCCGACGAGACCGCCTGGGCCGGCCATGACGCCACGCGCCTGATCGAGGCCGGCGCGGCGAAGGGCCGGTACGACGACATCCTCATCGAACAGGGGACCGCCGACCCCTGGCTGGTCGAACAGCTGAAGCCCGAGCTGCTGGAAGCCGCCTGCGAGGCCGCCGGCCAGCCGCTGACAGTCCTGCGTCACGAGGGTTACGATCACGGCTACTTCTTCGTCGCCACCTTCATCGCCGACCACCTGGCCTGGCATCGCGAGCGGCTGGACTAAAGGCGGAGCCTTGCTCCCCGCTTGCCGGGGAGCGAGGCTCCAGCTTTGCGTTTGACAGCCCGGGTCCCAGTCCATACTTCCGCGCCATGTCAGGCGCGGGGGTTTGAGTTGATGAGATTGCGCGTGTGGGCGTTGCTGCTGGCCCTTGGTCTCGCCGCCGCCCCGCTTCCCCCCGGAACGACGACCTCGGCCGCCGCTCCGGCGGCGCCGGACATCGACGTCGTCCGCGCCAACGAACAGACCCGAGCGTTTCTGAAGGCCCAGATGACCGAGCGGCGCATCCCAGCTCTTCAGGTCGCGGTCGTCGTCGAGGGACGCGTCGTGATGTCGGAGGCTTACGGGGTCGCCAACATCGAGCAGCAGATCGCGGCCACGCGCCAGACCCTGTTCCCGATCAACTCGGCGACCAAGTCCTTCACCGGCGTCGCCATCATGCAGCTTGTCGAGGCGGGACAGGTCGATCTTGAAGCGCCGATATCCCGGTATCTGGACGGCCTGCCCGAAAGCTGGCGCGCGATTCGCGTCCGACAGCTGCTCGCCCACACCTCCGGTCTGCCCAATATCGTCGATGAAAACGGACTGGTCGGCGGCGGGTCCGAGGCGGAGGCCTGGGCCAAGGTGCAGACCCTGCCGATGGACGCGGCGCCGGGTTCCGGCTTCGCCTACAACCAGACCAACTACGTTCTGCTCGCCCGGATCATCCAGAAGGCGAGCGGCCAGCCGTTCGACCAGTTTTTCGCTGAGCGGCAGTTCAAGCCCGCGTCCATGACCCGCGCGCGTTTCGGAGATGGCTATGACATCGTTCCGGGCCGTGTCAGCGTCTACATCCGTCAGCGCGCGGGGCGGCTCGACGGAGTCTATCACTGGATTGACGACATCCCGCCCTCCACGCGAGCAGGCGCCGGCCTCTACACGACCGCGGACGAACTCGCGCAATGGATCATCGCTCTGGAGGACGGACGCCTGCTGGCGAAAAAGGCCAGTCTGGAGCGGCTCTGGCGGGCCGACACCCTGAACGACGGCAAGCCGAATATCTGGGCGATGGGCTGGCCCATCCTCGGTGGAACGTCGCGCCGCGCGGTCGGCGGCATCGGCGGCGGCCGATCCGCCTTCTTCGTCTATCCCGACGACGACGTGGCCGTGATCGTGATGACCAACATGGTCGGGGCCAACCCGCAGAACATGATCGATACCATCGCCAGCTACTACATCACTCCGGCGCGGCGCTGAAACGCCACGCTTGAGCCGGCCTCGCCACAGCTGACGGCCGCTTGCTAGCGCCCCAAACGTTGACTCCCCGCTCCCTCTCCATCATACACCCGCCTTCCCACGCCGCCGGCTCGCCGGACGGCGCAGGGAATCCATGACGGGTGACACGAAGCCGCCGTTGAGATCGCGCCTCCACTTGCGGAGGGGCCGGCCCGGGTCGAACTGAAGAAGAGCTACGCATGTCCAAGCGCCATAGCGCCAAGTACAAGATCGACCGCCGGATGGGCGAAAACATCTGGGGCCGTCCGAAGTCCCCGGTGAACACCCGCTCCTACGGCCCCGGCCAGCACGGCCAGCGCCGCAAGTCCAAGGTCTCCGATTTCGGCCTGCAGCTGCGCGCCAAGCAGAAGCTGAAGGGCTACTACGGCAACCTGACCGAAAAGCAGTTCAGCCGCACCTACACCGAAGCCGCGCGCCGCAAGGGCAACACGGCCGAGAATCTGGTCGGCCTGCTGGAAGCCCGTCTGGACGCGGTCGTCTACCGCGCCAAGTTCGTGCCGACCGTGTTCGCCGCCCGCCAGTTCGTCAACCACGGCCACGTGCTGGTCAACGGCAAGCGCGTCAACATCGCCTCCTACCGCGTGAAGGCCGGCGACGTCGTCAGCGTCCGCGAAAAGTCGCGCAGCATGGCCCTCGTGCTCGAAGCCCTGAGCTCTGGCGAGCGCGACACCCCCGACTACATCACCGTGGACGCCCGCCACATGGCGGCGACCTTCGTCCGCGCCCCGGAACTGGCCGAAGTGCCCTATCCGGTGAAGATGGAACCGAACCTGGTCGTCGAATTCTACGCCTCGTAAGGGCGACGACGACCGACAGAGTTGCGAAGGGCCCCGGAGCGATCCGGGGCCTTTTTGCCATGGGGCGGGCTCAAGACATCAGGGCGCGGCCCGCCTTGAGCTGCGAAGTCTGGACAAGTCTGGCCGCTCCGTCTCTGCTCTCGCCATGAACCGCCGCATCCTTCTCATCGCCGGAGCCCTGCTGCTCGCCGGCTGCGCCACACGGGCGGTCTATTCGGCGCCGGATGTGGGGATGGTCGAGTTGGAGCCGCTGTTGGCGGTCACGGCGGCGCGCGAGGGCCTGACCATCCGGGTCGTCTCCAACGGCTGCACCGGCAAGGACTCCATGGCCTGGTTCGTGGAGAAGGCCGGCGGTCGCTATGCCGTGGCGTTCGGGCGCAGACGGGTCGATAGCTGCACCCAGCCGCCGACGGCTGTGGACCTGACCTTCAGTTTCGCGGAACTGGGCCTGCCCAAAGGCGCGCGAGTGGCGGTGGTCAACCCGTTGTCAGCCTCGGCCCATTGACGAACCTCTTCACCGTCATGGCCCGACTTGTTCGGGCCACCCATGCGCGCAGACGGGGCGAGGCAGGCGGTGGCCGTTGGCGAGCCTCCCGCAACCGGCCGAGTGCCTGGGTGGCCCGAACAAGTCGGGCCATGACGGGATCGAGGGGCGTGGCTGTCAGGTTGGCGTACTGAACATTGCTCGCCGGGCAGGGACTGGACAAGCAGTCCCAAGGGACAGCTTGTCCAGTCCCTGGGCTAGCTGAACATCTCTTCCATCCACGCTGGCACGCGGGCGGGGCGTTTGGTCACCGCATCGACCAGCACCCATTCGGAATGGGTCTGGGCGCACATCTCGCCGTCGGGGCCGTCGATGCGCACGAAGCGGTCGAAGCGCGGGCCCCGCCGCTCGCCGACCCAGGTGCGGCCGACGGCGTGTTCGCCGGGCATCAGCGGGCGGCGGTAGTCGATCTCGTGGCGCAACACGACCCAGGCCCAGCGGGCGGCCTCCTCGGCCGGCGCGCGCGAGCGCCAGTGGGCGATGGCGATATCCTGCACCCAGCCGAGGTAGACCACGTTGTTCACATGGCCGTTCTCGTCGATGTCCGACGGGGCGGGGGTGAAGGGCAGGGTGAAGACCTGGCGGTCCTCGGAGGGCTCGAGCAGTTTCACGGCCTAGGCGGACAGCAAGCCCTGGCCTTCCAGCAGCGTCTTCAGCTCGCCGTCCTGGAACATTTCGCGGACGATGTCACAGCCGCCGACGAACTCGCCCTTGATGTACAGCTGGGGAATGGTCGGCCAGTCGCTGTAGAGTTTGATGCCGTCGCGCAGCACGTCGCTCTGCAGCACATCGACGCCGACGAAATCGACGCCCAGGTGGTCGAGGATCTGCACCACCTGGGAGGAGAAGCCGCAGCGCGGCTGTTCCGGCTCGCCCTTCATGAACAGCACGACCGGATGTTCGGCCACGGTGCGGGCGATGAAATCGTGGGCGGGGTTGGCGACGGCGGCGTCGGTCACGGCAGGGCCTTTGGGCTTGGAAATTCAGCCTATCAGCTAGGCGCCCGGCCCGTTCGGGTCAACCCCGCGCGCCGATCCGCGAGCCGTCGGTCGAGAACCGCGCCATCTCGATCTGGGCGGCCACCCCGGTCGGCAGGTCACGATCGGACACCTCCGCCAGCCGCGCCAGCCGGTCGATGTGATCGACCTCGAATCGCACGGTGGTCACCGCCGGCTCGGTCAGCACATAGGCCAGGCAGATCTCCTCGGCCGACCAGCCGGGCGTTGATTCCAGGAAACCGTAGCCCCCGACGCCCGCCAGCGGGTCCGCCCGGCGGCCCAGCAGCGGCATCTTGAACGGCTTGGCCTTGGGCTGCATCGCCTCGGGCCAGATGTCGCGGGCGATCACCGCCATGTCGCGCTCGGCCGCCGATTTCAGCCGGTTGCGGTCGCGCCAGCCCGACACGGGGCTGTAGGCCGTGGTCAGGGCGTCGAAGCCGCCGCTGGAGATCAGCAGGTCGGTGTCCTCGTCGTCGCTGGTCAGACCATAGGACCGCACCCAACGGGTCTGTTTGAGCCGCGCCAGCACGTCGGCCGACGGTGGCCGATCGTCGAAGTTCAGCAGGTCGAGATAGCCCAGGCCCGTGCGGGCCAGCAGGGCCTCCACGACCTGCGCCGGCTCGGCGGGCAGGGCGGTCGGACGCCAGGCGACGAACAGCAGGTTGCGCTCGACCTCGCCCAGGGCGTCGGCGGCGCCCTCGATCAGCGCGGGCGCGTCGCCGGCCAGTTCGAAACCGTTGATGCCCAGTTCCATGGCCGCCACGATCAGGCCGCGCCAGTCGCGGGCCGAGTTGCGCATGCCGCCGTCCAGCAGCAGCGACACCGCCGAGACCACATGACCGGATTTGCCGTAGGGGCGATAGCGCATGGGTCAGTCGGCCGGAGAAGCGGTTTCGAGCGCCAGGGCGTGCAGGGTTCCGCCGAGCACGTCGGCCAGCGCGCGGTTGACCAGCTGGTGCTGGCGCACGCGGGGCAGGCCTTTGAACTGGCTGGAGACGATGCGCGCCTTGTAGTGGTCGCCGTCGCCGGCCAGGTCGGTGATCACGATCTCGGCGTCGGGAAACGCCGCGCGCAGGCGAGACTCGAGATCGGCGGCGGGCATCGGCACGGGATGGTCTCCGGAAATCAGGCCTCTTCAATGCGCCACAATGCTTAACAACGGCTGGAGGAGCGCCGGCGCCGGCATCGGGAATTGACGTGCGGCCCCGCCGGATCGGCGCCATGCTCACGCCGCCGTGATCGGAGAGGCGCCATGAGAGTCCTGCTGGGTCTTTGTCTCGTGCTGCTGCTGGGTGGCTGCAATCGCGTTCACAGCGACCATCCGCTGTTTTTCCCCGATGCGTCCGCTGATGCACCGCGCCTGCGGGACGGGCTCTGGGTGATCGACAACGGCGACAGCGCCGACTGCCGTTATGACGCGCGCAAGCCCGTCACCCGCTGGCCGGACTGCGCCGACTGGATGCTGGTGCGCGGTGGCGAAGTTCTCGGCTACGACCCGCCGGGCAAGGGCGACGTCACGGGCGTCGGCGAATGGACCAGCCTGTCGGTCGTGCTGTCGGCGGGCGATCCGCCGGTCCTGCAGATCGGCATGACCGGGGACGGCAAGGTCGACTACCAGTTCTTCGGCATCGAACCGACGGCGGGCGGGGCCGGCGCCATCACCGCCTTCGCCAGCTGGCCGGTGATGTGTGGCCCGCCGCCACCCGGGGGCGCGATGGAGGGCGGCAAGCGGCGCTTCGTCACGCTGGAGCCGCTGCCGGGCCTGACGGTGATCGACGAGAGCAGCTGCACGGCCGCCGACGCCGCGGCCGTCCGCAACGCCGCCGGCCCCAGCCGCGCCTGGGCCGGCAAGGAGGCCGGCGGGGCTCGCTGGGTGCGGGACGGGTATCCCTGACCGTCAGTCCTCGATCGCCGAATAGACCAGGCTCTTCAGCTGGCCGCGGAAGTTGAAGGTGGCCGAGGGCATCAGCTGGGTCATGAAGACCACCGAGATGTCCTCCTTCGGGTCGGCCCAGAAGATCGTCGAGGCCGCGCCGCCCCAGTAGAAGTCGCTGCTGGAGAGGCCGCCCGTGGCCGTCTGGTCGATGGTCATGGCGAAGCCCAGGCCAAAGCCGATGCCGGCGTTGGCGGTCTCGGAGAAGCCGCCGATGGCCGCCTGGGTCAGGTCCTGCCCGTCCTTCAGGTGGTTCTTCGTCATCAGGTCCAGGGTGCGCGAACCGATCACCCGCTGGCCGTCCAGCGCGCCGCCGGCCCGCAACATCTCGGCGAACCGGACATAGTCGGCCATGGTCCCGACCAGGCCGCCGCCGCCCGACTTGAACACCGGATCTTTCAGATAGGTGCTGTTCGCCGGGTCGTCGGACAGGCGCAGGCTTTTGTCGGGCAGGCGCATGTAGTTGGCGGCGAAGCGGCCGGCCTTGTCGGCGGGTACGTGGAAGGCGGTATCGACCATGCCCAGCGGCTCGAAGATCGCCTGCTTCAGATAGTCCTCCAGCGGCAAGCCGCTGACCCGCTCGACCAGGCCGCCACAGACGTCGGTGGCCAGGCTGTACATCCAGCGCTGGCCCGGCTGGTAGCGCAGCGGAACTTCGCCGAGCTTCTCCAGGAACTGGTCGATCGTCTCGCCGTCGCCGCGCCGCACGCCGGCCGCGTCATAGGCCTTGTCCACGGGGTGCTCGATCGGCATGCCGGTCAGATGGGCCAGCATCGAGCCATAGGTCAGGCCGGCGGTGTGGCTGAGCACGTCGCGGAAACTGACCGGCCGCTCCGGCGCCACGGTGACCATGTCGGCGCCCTCGCCGGAGACCCAGACGCGGTGGTTCTTCCATTCGGGGATGAAGCGGTGGACCGGATCGTCCAGCTCGAAACGGCCCTGTTCGAACAGGGTCATCAGCGCCACCGAGACGATCGGCTTGGTCATCGAATAGATGCGCACAATGGTGTCGTCGCTCCAGGCCACGCCGCGCTCGCGGTCGCGCAGGCCGAAGCCGCGGGCATAGGCCGTGTGGCCGTGGCGACGCACCTCCACCTGGCAGCCGGCGATCTTGCCGGGCTGGATGTAATTGCGCTCGATATGGTCGGTAATGCGCTCAAGCCGGCCGGCGTCGAGGCCGGTCCATTGCGACTGGGCGTCCATGCTTCGCTCCCGTTTTCTCGTTGCCGGCATGATGGCCGGGCGACGCGGGGGAGGGAAAGCGGAAAAAGCGGTATGGGGCCCTGCCCGCTTGCACGCCGCCGCCGGTCCCCGCATTGAAGGGACAGGTCCCACTGGAGTTCCCATGCGCCGCATCGCCTTCGCCACCCTCGCCGCGCTCCTCCTCTGCGGTCCCGCGCCGGCGGCGACCGGCGGCCGGGCGCTGGACGATGTGCGCGTGCTGTCGGCCGACGACATGGGTGGGCGCGGCATCGGCACGGAAGGCTCGGCCAGGGCCAGGGCCTATATCGAAGGCCGCCTGCGCGAGACCGGCCTGGCCGTGACCGAGCAGCCGTTCGTCTTCACCCGCAAGGCGGACGGCAAGGAGGTCCGCGGCGTCAACCTGATCGCGCGGATCGACGGGACCCGGGCCGGCGGCAAGGCCATCGTCGTCAGCGCCCATTACGATCACCTGGGGACCCGGGGCGGCGTGATCTTCAATGGCGCGGATGACAACGCCTCGGGCGTCGCGGCCCTGCTGGCCGTGGCCGAGGCCTTCCAGACCGCGCCGCCGGCGCACACGCTGTTCCTGGTCGCCCTCGATGGCGAGGAGGTCGGGCTGCGCGGCGCGCGCGCGTTCGTCGATGCGCCGCCGGTCCCGCTGGCCGACATCGGCCTGAACGTCAATTTCGACATGCTGAGCAAGAACGCCAGGGGCGAGCTCTATGTCTCCGGCGGCGCGCCGTTTCCGTGGCTCAGGACGCGGCTGGAGCGGCTCGCGGGGACCGCGCCGGTGACGCTGAAGCTCGGCCACGACACCGATGCCGACGGCCTCCAGAACAACTGGACCAGCCAGTCGGACCAGGGGGCGTTCGCGGCCAGGGGCGTGCCGTGGGTCTATTTCGGCGTCGAGGACCATTCGGAGTACCACCTGCCAACCGACGACTTCGCCACCGTGCCGCCGGTGTTCTTCCTTGGCGCGGTGACGACGGTGGTGGCCGCCTGCCGCCTGTTCGACGAGGAACTGGACGCCATGATGAGCGAGGCCGGACGCTAGATGCAGACCCTGATCCCCATCGCCGAGCGCATCGGCGCTCGCCTGGTCGAACGCGGCGAGAGCGTCGCCGTGTCGGAGTCCTCATCCGGCGGCCTGGTCTCGGCGGCCCTGTTGGCGGTGCCGAAGGCCTCGGTCTGGTATCAGGGCGCCAGCGTGACCTACACGCCCAACGTGGCGCGCGGCCTGCTGGGTCTAACGCGCGACATGATCCCGCCGGGCGTGCGCTCCTCGACCGAGCCCTACGCGCTGTTCATGGCCGGGGTGATCCGCGACAAGCTGCGCGGGACCTGGGGCCTGTGCGAGACCGGCGCGGCCGGCCCGACCGGCAACCCCTATGGCGACGCGGCCGGCCACACCTGCGTGGGTGTGGTCGGGCTGGTCGAGGCGTCGTTCACGCTGGAAACCGGCGACAGCGACCGGGTCGCCAACATGCTGGCTTTCGCGAAGTTCGCGCTGGAGCGGTTCGAGGCGGTGCTGGGACAGGGACTGCCTTAGCTGTCCCTTGGGACTGCTTAGGCAGTCCCGGTAACCGCGGGGACCGGACATCAAGTCCCAAGGGACATGAAGTCCAGTCCCGGTTCAGGCGTCGCGCGAACACGCACCTTCGATACATGTCCCCTTCGGGACTCAGGCCGCGGCGGGCGGACGGCGGGTCATGTCGCCGCGACCAGCGAGCAGGCCTTCGACGGAAATATCCTCGTCGAGCTCTTCCCAGTGCAAGCCTTCGCCTGAAGAGCCGATCCTTACGGCTTCGCGCTGTTCAAGCGTGGCGTCCAATAGCCGGGGAAACCAGGCCAGGGGCACGCCAATCGTGCGACCGTCCTGCAGATCGACCCACATCGTGAATTCGTCGAACCAGACAGTCTTAGCCGAAGTGCTCATGCCATTTTCGCTCGATCAGACCGCGTTCCTTGCGAACGATCCAAACCAGTTCCGCCAAGGTCTTGCGATCATAGCCCTTTTCGGAGGCGACGTGAACGTCCGGCCTGATCCAGATTTTGGCCTCGCCGCCGCCGCCCTCGACATGCACATGAACCGGTTCCCGAGGATTGCCCTCGTTGGAAAAGAAGAAGAATCGAAAGCCGCGATGTCGAAAGACGACCGGCATGGGCGCCTATCCCCCCATATACCCCGGCAACCAGGCCTCGTGCGCCGTCCGCAGGGTCGCCATCGGGATGCTGAACAGGCCCTTCGAGGCGAACAGGTCTCCGCCCGCCTGGCCGACGGCGCTGGCGTGCAGGCCGGCGGCGGCGGCGGCCTTCAGCAGGGCTTCGGGATCATTCGTGGCGATCAGGTAGCGGGCCTGGTCCTCGCCGAACAGGAAGGGGTGGGCGTTGGCCGGGCTGGTCGCCTCGAGCGTCAGGCCGACGTTGGAAGCCAGCGCCATGTCGGCCGCGGCGACGATCAGGCCGCCGTCGGAAAGATCATGCACGACAGTGACTTGCCGCGACGAGATTAATCCACGCACGAAGTCGCCGGTCTTCCGTTCCAGGGCCAGATCGACGGGCGGCGGGGCGCCGTCCTCGCGGCCGAGCACCTCGCGCAGATAGATCGAGGCGCCCAGCTCGCCGGCATTGGCGCCGATCAGCACCAGCGCATCGCCCGCCTTCATGCCGGCGAAGTCCGCGCGGTGGCTGTATTCGGTCAGCAGGCCCACGGCGCCGACCGTCGGGGTCGGCGGGATCGCCGCGCCGTTGGTCTCGTTGTAGAGGCTGACGTTGCCGCTCACGACCGGGAAGTCGAGCACGCGGCAGGCCAGCGCCATGCCCTCGATGGCCTTGACGATTTGACCCATGATCTCGGGCCGCTCGGGATTGCCGAAATTGAGGTTGTCGGTGATGGCGATCGGCTCGGCGCCGACGGCGGTCAGATTGCGCCAGGCTTCCGCCACCGCTTGTTTGCCGCCTTCGTAGGGGTCGTTCTGGACATAGCGCGGGGTGCAGTCGCTGGTCACGGCCAGGGCCTTGCGGGTGCCGTGCACGCGCACGATGCCCGCGTCGGCGCCGGTGGCGCTGTCCTCCAGCGTATCGGCCATGACGTGGCGGTCGTACTGCTCCCACAGCCAGCGCTTGGAGGCCATGTCCGGGCAGCCGATGACCCGCAGCACGGCCTGTTCCCAGTCGGCGGGGGCGGGCACCTGGCCGGGGTCGAGGCGCGGCTGCGGCGCCGGCTCGGTCCAGGGGCGGTCGTAGAGCGGCGCGTCCTCCGACAGCGGGGCCAGCGGAATGTCGCAGACCACCTCGCCCTTGTGTTTCAGCACGATATGGCCGGTGTCGGTGGTCCAGCCGATGACGGCGGCGTCCAGGCCCCATTTCTCGAAGATGGCGTGGCCGTCGCGCTCGCGGCCGGGCTTGAGGATGGCCAGCATCCGCTCCTGGCTCTCCGACAGCATCATCTCGTAGGCGGTCATGCCCTCTTCGCGCTGGGGCACCATGTCCAGGTCCAGCGCGATGCCGACCTCGCCCTTGCCGGCCATCTCGACCGAGGACGAGGTCAGGCCGGCCGCGCCCATATCCTGGATCGCCGCGACGGCGCCGGTGGCCATCAGCTCCAGCGTCGCCTCGATCAGCAGTTTCTCGGCGAACGGGTCGCCGACCTGGACGGTGGGGCGTTTCTCGTCGCTGTCCTCGTCGAACTCGGCGCTGGCCATGGTCGCGCCATGGATGCCGTCGCGGCCGGTCTTGGAGCCGAAATAGACCACCGCCAGCCCCGGACCGGGGGCGGCGGAGTAGAAGATCTTGTCCGCGTCGGCCAGGCCCACGCACATGGCGTTGACCAGGATGTTGCCGTCATAGCCGCGGTGGAAGTTGGTCTCGCCCGCGACGGTCGGCACGCCGACGCAGTTGCCGTAGCCGGCGATGCCCGCGACCACGCCGCCGACCAGCCGCTTCGTCTTCGGATGCGACGGGTCGCCGAAGCGCAGGGCGTTGAGCAGCGCCACCGGCCGCGCGCCCATCGTGAACACGTCGCGCATGATCCCGCCCACGCCCGTCGCCGCGCCCTGATAGGGCTCGATGTAGGACGGGTGGTTGTGGCTCTCCATCTTGAAGATGCAGGCCTGGCCGTCGCCGATGTCGATAACGCCGGCGTTCTCGCCCGGGCCGCAGATGACCCTGGGTCCGGTGGTCGGGAATTTGCCCAGGTGCTTGCGCGAGGATTTGTACGAGCAGTGTTCGGACCACATCACCGAAAACACGCCGAGCTCCACATGATTGGGCTCGCGGTTCAGGCGGCGGACGATGAGCTCGTATTCCTCGGGCTTGAGGCCGAACTCGACGGCCGTGTCGGCCATGGTCTTCGCTGGGGAGGCGGTCATGGCGCGGGCTTAGCGGATTCCGCTCGAAATGTCAGGGCGGGCGAGGCACGATGACGTCATGAAACAGGATCGCAGAACGGTCGTCGCCGCCCTGGCCGGTCTCCCCCTGCTCGCCGGGGCCGCGCGGGCCCAGGTTCCGCCGACGCGGGTGACGATCGACACCGCGCCGGGGACGATCACGCTCGAACTCTACGGCGACAAGGCCCCGATCACCGTGGCCAACTTCCTGCGCTACATCGACGAGAAACGCTTCGACGGGGCGGAGTTCTATCGCACGGTCCGGCCCGAGGCGATGCCGCAGGCCGGACTGCTGCAGGGCGGCTGTCACGGCGATCCCAAACGGCTGCTGCCGCCGATCGCCCATGAATCGACCGACCAGACGGGCCTGCGCCACAGGGTCGGGACCCTGTCCATGCCGCGCCGCGAGCTGGGCACGGCCGACGGCGAGTTCTTCATCTGCCTTGAGGACGCGCCCTGGTACGACGTCAATCCGATCAAGCCGGGCGACAACCTGGGCTACGCCGCCTTTGGCCAGGTGGTCGAAGGTCTGGACGTGGTGCGGGCGATCCACGCCATGCCGACCTCGCCGACCGAGGGGGCGGACTACGGCATGGCCGGGCAGATCCTCGACCCGCCGGTCAAGTTCACGACGGTGCGGCGGGTCTAGGCGCTGGCCAACGCGCTCTGGAACAGCAGCGCCCCATCGGCCGAGCCCAGGTCAATCTCGAACGCCCGGTCGGGGTGGGGCATCAGGCCCAGCACGTTGCCGGCCGCGTTGACGATGCCGGCGATGTCGCGGGCCGAGCCGTTGGGATTGTCGATGTAGCGGAACACCACCTGGCCCTGGCCCTCGAGCCGGTCGAGCGTGGCCTCGTCGGCGAAGAAGTTGCCCTCTCCGTTGCCGATGGTCATCGTCACCTCGCGCCGGTCGCGATAGGCGGCGGTGAACCGCGTCTGGGCGTTGGTCACCTCCAGCGCCACCGGCTTGCAGACGTATTTGAGACCCTCATTGCGCAGCAGGGCGCCGGGCAGCATGCCGGCCTCGCAGAGGATCTGGAAGCCGTTGCAGATGCCGACCGTGGCCACGCCCCGCTCGGCCGCCGCCTTGACCGCCTGCATCACCGGCGACAGCGCCGCCATGGCCCCGCAGCGTAGATAGTCGCCATAGGAAAACCCGCCCGGCAGCACGATCAGGTCCAGGCCGTCGGGCAGCTCGCTGTCGCCGTGCCAGACCATATCGACCGTCGCGCCGGTCGATCGCTCGATGGCGACCTTACAGTCCCGGTCGCAGTTCGAGCCGGGGAAGACGATGACGGCGGCTTTCACCTAGGCGATCTCCACCCGGTAGCTTTCGATCACGGTGTTGGCGAGCAGCTTGTCGCACATGGCCTTGACCTGCGCCTCGGCGGCGGCGCGGTCGTCGCCGGGCAGGTCAAACGTCAGCACCCGGCCGACCCGGACGTCCTTCACATCGGGCCAGCCCAGCCCGTGCAGGGCGCTCTCGACGGCCTTGCCCTGCACGTCGAGGACGCCGGGCTTGAGGAAGACGTGGACGGTGGCTTTCATTCGACTTCGGCCTCGGCGCTCGGGTCCCCCCGCCAACAGGGGGCATTCTGGATCGATTCCTTCTCCCCCTGCGGGAGAAGGTGGCCTCCGAAGGAGGCCGGATGAGGGGTCGAAGGCGGCATCCGCCTCGACATCTCTGTCAACCTGTCTGACGGACCGGAGAAACCCCTCATCCGTCAGGCTCCGCCTGACACCTTCTCCCGCAAGGGGAGAAGGATGCCTTCAGTGCAATCCGCCGCGGATGACCGTCGGCATTTCCTTCATGATGCCGAGGCGGCGGGCGACCTCGGTGTAGCTCTCGATGATCTCGCCCATGTCGCGGCGGAAGCGGTCCTTGTCGAGCTTCTCGTTGGTCGTCGAGTCCCACAGCCGGCAGCTGTCGGGGCTGATCTCGTCGGCCAGGATCACGCGGGCGAACTCGCCGTCGTAGACCCGGCCGTATTCGATCTTGAAGTCCACCAGAGTGATGCCCACGGCGCTGAACATCCCGCACAGGAAGTCGTTGATGCGCAGGGTCATGGCCATGATGTCGTCGATCTCCTGGGTCGAGGCCCAGTTGAACGCGGTGATGTGTTCCTCGGTGACCATCGGGTCGTTCAGCTTGTCGTCCTTGAGGCAGAACTCGATGATCGAGCGGGGTAGGGGCGTGCCCTCCTCCAGGCCCAGGCGCGTGGCCAGGCCGCCGGCGACGATGTTGCGGCAGATCACCTCCAGCGGGATGATCTCGACTTCCTTGATCAGCTGCTCGCGCAGGTTCATCCGCTTGATGAAGTGGGTCGGGATGCCGACGGCGCCCAGTTTCAGCATGACGAATTCGCTGATGCGGTTGTTGATCACGCCCTTGCCCTCGAGCACCGCCTTCTTCTGGGCGTTGAAGGCGGTGGCGTCGTCCTTGAAATACTGGATCAGGGTGCCGGGCTCGGGGCCCTCATAGAGGATCTTGGCCTTGCCTTCGTAGATCTTCTTGCGGCGGGTCGTCATCTGGGTGTTCCCCGTGGGGGCGCGCGGCGGCTGGCGGAAACGAAAATCGCGCGCGGGCGGCAGCCTGCGCGCGGGTCTCGACTCAGGGCCGCTGTCGCTGAAGTCGAGCCGGAAACTACCTGAATGGAGCCCCGGGCGCAAACGCCGCGCTGGCGAGGTGATCCAGCTCATTGCGGCGGCGCCCGCAAGGGGATATCAGGGCGCCCGTAAAGACGCTGGAGTTTTCATGAGCACGTTCGACGATCGCGAAAAGGGCTTCGAGAAGAAGTTCGCGCATGACGCCGAGCAGGATTTCAAGGCCGCCGCCCGCCGCAACCGCATGCTCGCGGAATGGGCCGCCGGCCTGATGGGCCTGGAGTCGGTGGAAGAATACGTGCGCGCCGTGGTCAAGGCGGACTTCGAGCAGCCCGGCGACGACGACGTGCTGCGCAAGGTGTTCGGCGACCTCAAGGGCTCCGGCGTGACGGTCAGCGAAGGCGAGGTCCGCATGAAGATGGACGAGTTGCTCGCCCAGGCCCGCGACCAGATGAAGAACGGCGGCTGACCCGCCGGGGACATGCACTTCAGTGCGTGTCCCTTTCCGGCCGCAGGGGACACGCACTGAAGTGCATGTCCCCGTGCGCGTCAGTCCGCCAGCACGGCGCGCAATTCGTGCCAGACGGCCGCTTTTTCGGCGAATCGCAGGCTCGCATGGGCCGGGCTTGAGGACGGCAGCGTCAGCAGGCGCAGCCGGTCCTCGTGCGCGGCCAGCAGCCGGCGGCCGTCGCGCGCCGCCTTGCCGCCGTTGAACGCCGCCATCCGCAGGGCCGGCAGCGTCGCGACCAGCGCGGCCAGGTCGTTGTGGGTGGCGTCGCGGATGGCCGTGTCCAGGCTGCCCGGCCGCGTCGCCTCGCCGACCACGTCCCACAGCCCGACGCGATGGCGCAGCAAGGCGGCCAGGCGGCCGTCATAGGGCAGGGCGGCGATGTCCTCGCCGATCACCTCGCCCATCAGCCGCCAGAAGGCGTTCTGTGGATGGGCGTAGTATCGACCGGCGGCCAGCGAGGCCTCGCCGGGCAGACTGCCCAGCACCAGCAGCCGCGTGTCGGCGGCGACAACCGGCGGGAAGCCGCGCTTACGCGTGGGCCTGCTCCCCGAACACGCGGGCGAAGATCGTGTCCACGTGCTTGAAATGGTAGCCGTTGTCGAACAGGGCCTCGAGCTCGGCGTCGGTCATATTGGCGCTGACGAACGGGTCAGCCTTGAGGAAGTCGATGAACCGGCCCTCGCCGCGCCAGACCTTCATCGCGTTGCTCTGGACGGCCGCATAGGCCTCCTCGCGGCTGACGTCCTTGTGGGTCAGGGCCAGCATCACGCGCTGGCTGTGGACCAGGCCGCCGAGACGATCGAGGTTCTTCAGCATGTTCTCCGGATAGATCACCAGCCGCTCGACCACCCCGGCCAGGCGGCGCAGGGCGAAGTCCAGGTGGATCGAGGCGTCCGGCGCGATGCCGCGCTCGACCGACGAATGGCTGATGTCCCGCTCGTGCCAGAGGGCGACGTTTTCCAGCGCCGGCACGACGGCCGAGCGGACCAGGCGGGCCAGGCCCGTGAGGTTCTCGGTCAGGATCGGGTTGCGCTTGTGCGGCATGGCCGAGCTGCCCTTCTGGCCGGGGTCGAAGGGCTCCTCGGCCTCCAGAACCTCGGTGCGCTGCAGGTGGCGGATCTCGATGGCCAGACGCTCGATCGAGCTGGCGACCACGGCCAGGGCCGCGAACCAGGCGGCGTGGCGGTCGCGCGGGATGACCTGGGTCGAGACGGGCTCGACGACCAGGCCCATCTTGTCGGCGACATGCTGTTCGACGCGCGGATCGACGTTGGCGAAGGTGCCCACGGCGCCGGAGATGGCGCAGGTGGCGATCTCGAACCTGGCCATGGCCAGCCGTTCCTTGGCCCGCTGGAATTCGGCGTAGTGGCCGGCCAGCTTGAGGCCAAAGGTGGTCGGCTCGGCATGGATGCCGTGGCTGCGGCCGACGGTCGGGGTCAGCCTGTGTTCGAAGGCGCGGCGCTTCAGCGCGGCCAGCACCAGATCGACGTCTTCCAGCAGCAGGTCGGTGGCCCGCGACATCTGCACGGCCAGGCAGGTGTCGAGCACGTCGCTGCTGGTCATGCCCTGGTGCAGGAAGCGGGCTTCGGGCCCGACCACTTCGGAGACGTGGGTCAGGAAGGCGATCACGTCGTGCTTGGTCGTCCGCTCGATCTCGTCGATCCGGTCGGGGTCCCAGACGGCGTCCTTTCCGCCGGCCCAGATCGCCGCGGCGGCGGCCTTGGGGATGGTCCCCAGTTCCGCCATGGCGTCGGCCGCGTGGGCCTCGATCTCGAACCAGATCTTGTACCGGGTCTCGGGGGACCAGATGGCGACGGCGTCGGGGCGGGCGTAGCGAGGGATCATGCCGCCCGCTACGCCCTTGACGCCCATACCGTCAACCGCCGGCGGTCGACTTCATGTGTTTGACCATGCCGATGGCGGCCAGGAAGTAGTGCAGCGAGGCCCAGGCGTAGAAGCAGATCGAGATGATGATCGCCTGCCGCGTGCCCAGCGAGCCGGCCGCGTGACAGGCCGTGGCCAGGGCCTCGGCCGCGCCGTCCGGCGCCTTGCCGCCCGGGCAATCCTTGATGAAGTTCCCGGCGCCGACGTCGCCGCCGAAGCCGTGGAACATGCCCATGACCGTCTGGCCCGGATGGCTGAAGTTGAACTGGCCCAGCATGTCGCTGACCCAGCCGGTGAACACCGGGCCGCCGCCCAGGGCGATCAGGTTGAGGAAGAAGAACAGCAGGGCCGTGGCCGTCGCTCGCTGGGTCACCGGCACGGAATTCTGCACCACCCCGAACGTCGGGCCCAGGTAGGTGTAGTGGAAGATGCCGGGGACCAGCAGGATCATCGCGGCGGTCTGCCAGCTGTTCTGCAGATAGGCGGCGATATAGATCGGGGTGGCGATCAACAGGCCGATGGCCGGGACCAGCGCGTACCAGACCGCGCTGCGCCGCGCCGCCCGGTCGGCGACGATGCCGCCCACCAGCGTGCCGATGCCGGCCGAGAAGCCGCCGACCAGGCCGGTGATCAAGCCGACCGTGGCGTAGTCCAGCCCGAACTGACGCACGAAATAGGCTGGCACGAAGGCCCCCGAGCCATAGGAGCCGAACGAGGCGATGGTCACGCCCAGCACCATGTGCAGAACCGGCCACTTGCCGAACAGGATCCTGGCCACGCCCCACAGTTCGCGGAACTCCTGGGCGATGGAGAAGGGTTTGGGCGCCGGGGCGACGGGAGCCGTCAGGTCTTCCGGCTCGATCGGATGCTCGGGCAGGTCCGAATGGCCGCGCGGCGGCTCCTTGACCAGCAGCTTGAACAGTATGGCCAGAATGATGCCCGGCATGCCCACCAGCACGAAGGCCCAGCGCCAGCTCAGGTTCTGGGCGATCCAGCCGCCGGCGACCGCGCCGATCATCGTGCCCAGCGGGATGCCGAACGAATAGATCGACAGGGCGCTGGCGCGTTTCTTGGGCTCGAAATAGTCGCTGATCAGGGAGTGGGAGGGCGGCGAGCAGCCGGCCTCGCCGATGCCGACGCCAAAGCGCAGGGCGGCCAGCATGACGAAGTTGGTCGCCGCGCCGCACATGGCGGTGAAGCCCGACCAGATGACCAGCGCCAGGGTGATGATGGTGGTGCGGTTGCCGCGCTCGGCCCAGCGCGCGATCGGCAGGCCCAGGGTGGTGTAGAGCAGCGCGAAATACAGCCCGCCCAGCAGGCCCAGCTGGGTGTCGGTCAGCTTCAGGTCAACCTTGATCGCCTGGCCGATCGTGGCGATGATCGTGCGGTCGATGAAGTTGAACGTATAGGCGGCCAGCAGCATGCCGAGCACCAGCGCCTTGTAGCCGTTCGAATACACGGGCCGCGCGGCGCCCCCCGCCGTTGCGTCGGTCATGCAGGCCTTCCTCCCCTTGTCACTGTCGGCACTCTAGCCGCGTCGGCTCGCGCGTCGCCAGCGCGGAATTGAACATCGGGTATGGCGTCAGCTGACCATGTCGGACCTGATGGTCTTGCGGGCGGTCCAGAACAGGGCCGCGGCGACCAGCATCGTCGAGGCCGAGGTCATCAGGGCCCAGCGGATACCTTCGGCTTCGCCCATGCGCAGGCCGTCGGCGTAGAAGTCGCTCAACGCCCCGACCGCCAGCGGGCCCAGTCCCAGGCCGATCAGGTTGATGATGAACAGGATGACCGCCGCGGCGGTGGCGCGAGTTTGGGGCCGCACAAGGCCCTGAACGCTACCGTAGACCGGGCCGTACCACATCGAATTGAGAAACGTCGGGATGGCCAGCAGGGCCAGGGCGGCGGCCATCGAGGGGGCGGTCATGCCCGCGAAGTAGAAGGGGGCGCCGATGATCGCGGCAACGGCCGGCAGGGCCATCTGGCCTTGCGGGCCCTTCTTGCCCAGCCGGTCGCCGATCACGCCGCCAATGAAGGACCCGAGAATGCCCGCCGTGCCGCCGATGACGCCGAGCGCCAGGCCCAGGAAGCCGGCCGTGCCCAGGCCGAACACCTTGGCCGCCTCCGCCGCCTCGGCCGCGTGGTTGCGGAAGTAGAACGAGCCGATGAAGGCGGCGCTGCCGTAGCCGGCGAAGGCGATGATCGCCGCGCCGACGGACATTAGCCAGAAGGTTCTCTTGCCGAGAATCTCGGTCAGCGCCTCGCGGACCCCGGGGCCGGCATGCGGGACGCCCTTGATCGCGGCCTTGCGCGGCTCCTTGAGGGTGAAGAAGGCCAGCAGGGCCATCAGCACCCCCGGCGCGCCGGCGACGAAGAAGGCTGCGCGCCAGCCCCAGGCGTCGGCCACCACCCCGCCCATGGCCATGCCAAGCAGCGAGCCGAGCGGCGTGCCGATCGAATAGAAGGCGATCGCCGAGGCGCGCTTGTCCCTTGGCACATAGTCGGTGATCAGCGAATGCGAAGGCGGCGTGCAGCCGGCCTCGCCGACCCCGACGCCGATGCGGGCGAGGATCAACTGGGGAAAGGTCTGCGCCGCGCCGCACAGCAGGGTGAAGCCGCTCCAGGCGGCGATGGCCCCGGAGATGATCCAGGCCCGGTTGGCCCGCTCCGCCAGCCGCGCGATGGGCAGGCCCAGCACCGTGTAGAACAGGGCGAAGGCCAGGCCGGTCATCATGCCCAGCTGCCAGTCGTGCAGACCCAGGCTCTTCTTGATCGGCTCGGCGAGGATGTTGACCACCTGCCGGTCGAGGAAGTTCAGGGTGTAGATGACCAGCAGCAGGGTCAGGGCGTAGCGCCGGTAGCCGTCGCTCACCAACGGGATGGCGTCAGGTGTGGGCTCGGGAGCGACAGACTCCTCCGCCGGCGCGACCGCGTCGGTCATCTGAACGCTCCTCCCTGTCAAACGCTTGTTCTATTTGTTGACGCACCTTACGTGCGGGTCAGTCCGCTGTGTCAATAACGGCTGCGTGATCGTTGGAGGTTTGGGTATGGAACTCGTCATCGGCACGAAGAACTGGTCGACCTGGTCCCTGCGGCCCTGGCTGGTCCTGAAGCGGACCGGCGCGCCGTTCACCGAGACGCTGGTCCAGCTGCGCGAGGTCGAGACCTCCACCGCCGAGATCCTCAGGCACTCGCCCTCGGGGCTGGTGCCAGTGCTCAAGGACGGCGACCTGACCATCTGGGATTCGCTGGCGATCAGCGAATACCTGGCCGAGCGGTTCCCGGCGGCCGGGCTCTGGCCGGCGGACCCGGCCGATCGCGCCCTGGCCCGGGCGGCGACGGCCGAAATGCACAGTGGTTTCCAGTCCTTGCGCGGCGAATGTCCCATGGACCTGACGCTGACCACCACGGCCGACCTCTCCGGGGCCACCCAGGCCAACGTCCGCCGGCTGGTGCAGCTGTGGTCGGGCCTGCTGGCCCGGTCGGGCGGCCCGTTCCTGTTCGGCGACTGGACCATCGCCGACGCCTTCTTCACCCCCGTGGCGACCCGGTTCCGCAGCTATGGCGTGAAGCCCGGCGACCATGGAGACACGGGCGCGGCCGGCCGCTACGTCGAGCGCCTGCTCGAAACGCCGGACTTCCTGGCCTGGGAGAAGGCCGCCCTGGCCGTCTGATCACGGCGCGGCGCCCGTGAGTTGACTCGCGCGTGATCGAACGGCGTGATCCACGGGCGGTCCGGGGACGTAACACTGTGCGGGGGCGCGGGAGACGACCATGCTGATCCGTCACGGCGGCGACCTGACCGAAAACGACGTCACGCCGCACGACCTCTATCTGCGACGACGCGAGTTCCTGACCCTTGGCGCGGCCGGCATAGGGCTGGCCCTGGCCGGGGAGGCCGGCGCCATCCCGCTGAAGGGCGCCCCAAGCCCCTTTTCCACCGCCGAGACGAAGACCGCGAAGGAGGACGTCACCGGCTACAACAATTTCTACGAATTCGGCGTCGACAAGGACGATCCGGCCCGCAACGCCGGCGGCCTGAAGACCTCGCCCTGGACGGTGAAGATCGACGGCGAATGCGCCAAACCCGGCACGGTCGATCTGGCCAGCTTCCTGCGCGGCAACACGCTGCAGGACCGGGTCTATCGCCACCGCTGCGTCGAGGGCTGGTCGATGGTCATCCCGTGGCTGGGCGTGCCGCTGGCTGACCTGCTCAAGCGCTACCAGCCGACCAGCAAGGCGAAGTACGTCGCGTTCGAAACCCTCTACCGGCCGGAGGAAATGCCCGGCCAGAAGCGCCGCGTGCTCGACTGGCCCTATCGTGAGGGCCTGCGCATCGACGAGGCGATGAACCCGCTGACCCTGATGGCGGTCGGCCTCTACGGCGAGACGCTGGCCAACCAGAATGGCGCGCCGATGCGGCTGGTCGTGCCGTGGAAGTACGGCTTCAAGAGCATCAAGAGCATCGTGCGGATCAGCTTTACCGAGACCCAGCCGCGCACGGCCTGGAACCTCTCCGCGCCGCAGGAGTACGGCTTCTATTCCAACGTCAATCCGCAGGTGGACCACCCGCGCTGGTCCCAGGCGACCGAGCGGCGCATTGGCGAGTTTCGCCGCCGGCCGACGCTGATGTTCAACGGCTATGGCGAGCAGGTGGCCTCGCTCTACCGCGGCATGGACCTGCGGAAGTTCTATTGATGAGCCGCAAGACCGTGGACGGGCTGGTCCTCTGGGCCGTCTCGCTGACCTGCCTGCTGCCGCTGCTGTGGCTGGTCTGGCGCGGCTACCAGGGCGACCTGGGCGCAAACCCGATCGAAAAGGTCATCCGAAACCTGGGCGTCTGGGGGCTGCGGCTGCTGATCGTCGGCCTGACCATCACGCCGCTGGCCCGGATCCTGAAGCAGCCGCGGTTGATCCGCGTGCGCCGGCCGATCGGCCTGATCGCGTTCGGCTATATCGTGCTGCATCTATCGACCTACATCGGCATCGACCAGTTCTTCGACTGGCACGCAATCTGGAAGGACATCCTCAAGCGGCCGTTCATCACCATCGGCATGGCGGCCTTCCTGCTGCTGGTCCCGCTGGCCGCGACCTCATTCAACGCCGCGATCCGCCGGCTGGGGCCGCTCAACTGGCGGCTGCTGCACCGGCTGGTCTACCTGATCGCGCCGATGGGGGTGGTCCACTACTATCTGCTGGTCAAGGCCGACCACCGGCCGCCGCTGGTCTACGGCGTGATCGTGCTGCTGCTGCTGGGATATCGGCTGCTGCCGAGGGCGACACGGTCCTGATCGGCGGCGCGCGAAGGCCCTGCTCAACGGTCCTCGCGCATGTGCCAAACGCGGATAATGAATATGGTTTCGCGAGCTACCTCATAGTGTAGCTCGTAGTCATCCACGAACAGGCGCCGGACGTCACGATCCACATAACGATCGACGCGCTCCCCTAACCGGGGATGGTCGATCAGGCGGTCGGGCGCTTCTAGAATCGAACTGATCGCCCCGTCGGCGGCGAGCGGACTCACCGGAGCAAGAAAGGCGTGTAGCCGGCGCAAATCCGCCAGCGCTTCCCGGCTCCAGCGAACTCTCATGATGGAATGGGTTTGGGATTTGCTGTGCCAAGGCTGGCGGCCCAGGCTTTTACGGCCTCGTGATCAACCGTCCGGCCGGCGTCGATGTCCGCCAGCCCTTCAAGGATCATCTGGTGCCGGCGTTCCTCCCGATCCAGCCACGACGTCAACGCCTGCTTGACGATCCAGGCGCGGGGCCGGTCGAGGCGATCAGCGGCCTCATCGACTTTCTCGGCCAGCGCCAGGGGAACGTGAGCGGTCAGGACCCGGGTTGTCATGGCATATCCAATCTCGTTGATTGGACAAGATTGCATGCGATTGGCCATCAGAACAGCCCCAGCGCCTTGAAGCTGGCCACGCCCTCGCGCCCGACGATCAGATGGTCGTGCACCGAGATCCTCAGGCCGCGCCCCGCCTCGACCACCTGGCGGGTCATGTCGATGTCGGCGCCGCTGGGGGTAGGGTCGCCGCTGGGGTGGTTGTGCACCAGGATCACCGCGCTGGCCGACAACTCCAGCGCCCGCCGCACCACCTCGCGCGGATAGACCGGGGCGTGATCGACGGTGCCGCGATTCATCACCTCGTCGGCGATCAGCTGGTTCTTGCCGTCGAGGAACAGCACGCGGAACTGCTCGCGCGGCTCGTTGGCCAGGGCGACCTTCACATAGGCCAGCAGGGCGTTCCAGGAGCCGATGACGGTGCGTTTGCGGATTGTCTCACGGCCGGCCCGCAGTGTGGCCTCGTAGAGCAGCCGCAGGTCCAGCGCCGCGGCCTCGCCGACGCCGGGAACCGTTCTCAGCTGCTCGACCGACGCCGCCAGCACCCCGCCCAGCGACCCGAACCGCGCCAGCAGCGCCTTGGCCAGCGGCTTGACCTCACCGCGCGGAAAGGTGCGGAACAGGAACAGCTCGAGCAGTTCGTAGTCGGGCAGGGCGTCGAGGCCCTTCAGCGCCCGCTCGCGCAGCCGCTCCCGATGGCCGAGGTGGTGGGCCTGGGTCGTTGATCTGGTCTGTGACAAGCGGCCCCGCGCCCCAATGTCTCACCTCCCGCGATCATGCAACGCCCGGATGGGTTGTGCAAACATCGTTGATCGCGCAGGATTGACTTCGGAATTATTGTAGCTACATTAAATGACGATCACCTACGACCCGAACAAGCGGCTGGCCACGCTTCGCGAGCGCGGTCTGGACTTCGAGCGGGCGGCCGAAGTGCTCGATGGCGATGTCGTCGTTTGGCCTGACGAGCGGTTCGACTATGGCGAATTGCGGGTTGTCGCTATCGGATTCCTCGGCGGCCGGATGGTCGTTGTTGTGTGGACGCCTCGTGGTGAAGCCCGCCACATAATTTCGATGAGGAAGGCCAATGCCCGTGAGCAAGCGCACTTTGGGAAGCAATTTGCAGAAGATCGACGAAACTGAACCCGATGCGGCGGCTTACGCGGAGATTCCTGAACTGACGGAGGAGTGGTTCGAGCAGGCCGCCCTCTATCGGGGAGGAGTACTGGTGCGCCGCGGCCGCCCGCCGGCCGTCATTCGAAAGGCGCAGGTGACCCTCCGCCTTGATGCGGATGTTCTCGACACCTTCCGCAGCGGCGGCCCTGGCTGGCAGAGCCGCATCAATGCGGCCCTCCGAAAGGCCCTGGAAGGTTAGCCCTCGCCGCGGATCGCCGGCTTGAACTGGCCGGTGGGAGAGACGGTGAAGATCTCCACGCCGTCGGCCGTCACGCCGCAGCTGTGCTCGCACTGGGCCGACAGGGACTTGTCGCGGGTGACCGCCGTCCAGCCGTCGCTCAGCACCTTCACCTGCGGCCGGCCCAGGTTGACCATCGGCTCGACGGTGAAGAACATGCCCTCGCGCAGGACGGGGCCTTCGCCCGGGCGGCCGAAGTGCAGCACGTTGGGGCTGTCGTGGAACACCTTGCCCAGGCCGTGGCCGCAGAAGTCGCGCACCACCGAGCAGCGCTGGGCCTCGACGTACTTCTGGATGGCGTGGCCGATATCGCCGAACGTCGCGCCGGGTTTGATCACGGCCAGGCCGCGGGCGAGGCCCTCGTAGGTCACATCGACCAGGCGGCGAGCGCGGGGCGAGACCTCGCCCACGCCGTACATGCGGCTGGTGTCGCCGTGCCAGCCATCGACGATCACGGTCACGTCGATGTTGGCGATGTCGCCCTCGCGCAGCGTCCGGTCGCCGGGGATGCCGTGGCAGACGACGTGGTTGGTCGAGATGCACACGGTGTGCATGTAGCCCTTGTAGCCGAGGCAGGCGGGCAGGCCGCCGTTGTCGAGCACGAACTCCCGCGACAGACGGTCCAGCTCGCCCGTGGTCACGCCCGGAATCACGTGCGGGATCAGCAGGTCGAGGCATTCGGCGGCCAGCCGGCCGGCCTTGCGCATGCCTTCGAAATCCTCGGCGCCGTGGATGCGGATCTCGCCGGTGCGGTACTCCGCGTCGGAGATGGTGTCGGTCAGGGTCATCAAGCGGTCCTCTCGTCCGGCCGCCGCGGCGGGGACGATGCAAATGTCGGTCGAGCCTATGTCGGCATTATAGCACAGAAGATCAACGGCGGCGGCGGCCGATCGGCGCGAGGGTGTGGTCGCCGGCGCCACGCCGCGCTAAACGCCCGCCCATGACCGCGCCCAAGACCGGACTGAGAGCCGTGCCCCGCACCGTCTGGGCGCTGGGGCTGGTGTCGATGTTCACGGACATCTCGTCGGAGATCATCCACAGCCTGCTGCCGGTGTTCCTGGTCACCGGCCTGGGCGCCAGCGTGGCGCTGGTCGGCCTGATCGAGGGGGTGTCGGAGGCCACGGCCTCGATCACCAAGCTGTTTTCCGGCTGGATCAGCGACCGGCTGGGCAAGCGCAAGCTGCTGGTGCTGATCGGCTATGGCCTGGCCACCCTGACCAAGCCGATCTTTCCCCTCGCGGTGACCCCGTTCGAGGTGATGGCCGCGCGCTTCGCCGACCGTATCGGCAAGGGCATCCGCGGCGCGCCAAGGGACGCCCTGATCGCCGACATCACGCCCAACGGCGGGCGCGGCGCGGCCTATGGTCTGCGCCAGTCGCTCGACACGGTCGGCGCCTTCGTCGGGCCGCTGGTCGCCATGGCGCTGATGGTCGTGCTGGCGGGGGACATGCGGGCGGTGTTCGCCTGGGCGGTCGTGCCGGCGATGATCGCGGTCGTCCTGATCGTCATCGGCGTCGAGGAGCCGCGCGGCATCGCCCGGTCCGTCGAGAGGGGACCGCCGATCCGGCTGGCGGACGTGCGCGGCATGGGCCGCCGGTTCTGGAGCATCGTGCTGCTGGGCGTGGTCTTCACCCTGGCCCGGTTCAGCGAGGCCTTCCTGATCCTGCGGGCCCAGGGCGTTGGCCTGCCGATCGCGCTGGTGCCGCTCGTGCTGGTGATCATGAATGTCGTCTACGCCGGGGTCGCCGCCCCGGTCGGGGCGCTGTCGGACCGCATCGGCCGGCGCAAGCTGCTCGCCGCCGGCCTGGTCGTGCTGCTGGCGGCGGATCTGGTGCTGACGCTGTTTGGCGGCGTGGCGGGCGTGCTCGTCGGGGTGGCCCTGTGGGGCCTGCACCTGGGCCTGACCCAGGGGTTGCTGTCGACGCTGGTCGCCGACGCCGCGCCGGCGCCGCTGCGGGCCACGGCCTTCGGCCTGTTCAACCTGGCGACGGGCCTCTCGCTGCTGGCGGCCAGCGTCATCGCCGGCCTGCTGTGGGCGACGTTCGGGGCCCAGGCGACCTTCCTGGCCGGGGCGGGGTTCACCCTGGTCGCCTTGACCGGCTTGATCCTCGCCGGCCCTCGCCACCGTGACCGCGAGGCGGCCGATTGATCCAGATCGTTGCGCCGGCCACGGACCAGACTGATGTGGCGACATCTGGAGCGTCGCGTTGAACGCCATTCGGTCTCACATCCTTCGCCTGCTGCCCGTAAGCGGCGGGACGGACTGAGCCAGGACGCCCGCGTCGAAAGGCGCGGGCGATTCCGTGTCGGGGTCATGCGTCGCTCGAACGCATCGAGGGGTCAGCGCGCCTGGCGAGCCCAGGGCAGGGGCCGGGCGATGGCCACGCCACCGGTGGTCATGTCGCAGCCATAGATCAACACCTCGACGCCGGCATTGGCCGCCCGGTCCAGCCCGGCGGCAAAGGTCGGGTCCAGCTCGTGGCAGGCGGAGAAGGCCTGGCAGTCGGTGCGCTGGACCACGAACAGGGCCACGGCCCGGTCGCCGGCGGCCACCATGGCTTCCAGTTCGCGCAGGTGCTTGCTGGAGCGCGCCGCCACGCAGTCCGGGAACTCCGCCAGCCCCGGCGCGCGGGACAGGTGGCAGTTCTTGATCTCCAACCAGCAGGGCGCCCTGTCGGGGTGGGTCAGCAGGAAGTCGACGCGGCTGTTCTCGCCGTATTTCACCTCGCGGCGATGGAGCGCGTAGCCGGTCAGTTCCGGGATCGCGTCGGTCGCCAGCGCCTCGGCCACCAGCCGGTTGGGCAGCATGGTGTTGACCCCGACCAGCCCACCGTCGATCTCGACCAGTTCAAGCGTGTGGGCCAGCTTGCGCTTGGGATTGTCCGATCGCGACAGCCAGACGCGCAGGCCCGGCGTGTCGAGGCCCAGCATCGCCCCCGGGTTCGGGCAGTGGGCGGTGATCTCCGCGCCGTCATCGAGCAGGACGTCCGCGAAGAAGCGTTTGTAGCGGCTGACCAGTTGGCCACGGGCGAGCGGTTGCGGGAAGTCCATGGCGCCTCTAATCCGGAAGCTTCAGATGCAGGGAAGGATCGGGCCGATGGCGAGCCAGCAGCGGGTGACGGCGGCGGTCATGATCATTGGCGACGAGATCCTCTCGGGCCGCACCCAGGACGTCAACCTGGCGGCCATCGCCAAGTACATCGGGACCCACGGCGTGGAGCTGGCCGAGGCCCGCGTCGTGCCCGACGACGAGGACGAGATCGTCGCGGCGCTGAACCATCTGCGGGCCAGGTACGACTACGTCATCACCACCGGCGGCATCGGCCCGACGCACGACGACATCACCGCCGACTGCGTGGCCAAGGCTTTCGGCGTGGCGCTGTACGAGCACCCCGAGATCATCGCCATGATGGAATCGCGCTGGAAGACCGAGCTCAACGCAGCCCGCCGGCGGATGGCCCGGGTGCCCGAGGGCGGCAGCCTGGTCAAAAATCCGGTCCAGGGTCCGCCGGGCTTCCAGATCGGCAACGTCTTCGTGCTGGCCGGCGTGCCAGCGATCATGCGCGGCATGCTCGAGGATGTCGGCCTGCGGCTGAAGGGCGGGGCCGTCGTCGTCTCGCGCACCCTGCGCGTCGATGGCTCGGGCGAGGGCCAGATCGCCGCGCCGCTGGAGGCCGTCGCCCTGGCCCATCCGGATCTGTCGCTGGGCAGCTATCCGTTCTTTTCCAACGAGGGTTACGGCTCCAACCTGGTCATCCGCGGGCGCGATCCGGCGGAGGTCGAGGCGACGGTGGCGGAACTCCAGGCGGCTCTGCGCGACGCGGGGATCGACGGCCTGACCGACGTCGATGTCCAGACCTAGGCGCCGCCAGACCCTCGAATCGGGCGACGAATAGCCCTACAAGCGCGGCTGACGGCTCCGGGGACCTGGCGGAATTGGTAGACGCAGCGGACTTAAAATCCGTTGGGCTTCGCAGCTCGTGTGGGTTCGACTCCCACGGTCCCCACCATCGTCTCCGCCCTGCGCCGTGGCGCGCCGGGCGCGCGAAAAAGCCGCCGCGGCGAACCGCGACGGCTTCCAGGCGGTCGCCCCGGAGAGGGGGCGCCGGGATTGGTTACTTGACCAGCTTGATCGTCAGCGCCACGCGCTCGTCCGAGATCGGCGTTTCGACGTCGGTGTCGTGATAGCGCAGATCGGCGGAGATGGAGTCGGTGATGGCGTAGCCGACGCCGACGTTCCAGGTCGTGTAGTCGCCGGCGACGTCGTCGAAGGTCTGCTCGCCCAGGGCGCCGGACACGCTCCACTTCTCGGCCGGCGAGAACGAGCCATTGACCTCGTAGTAGACCGCGTCGCCGATGTCGCCGAAGAAGGCCGGCGAATAGTAGGCGGCTGCGCCGACCGTGGCCGGGCCGACCGGCATCGAGGCGGCGGCCTTGAATTCCCAATAGTCATACGAGGCGGTCGATGGCGCGTTGATGTAGCCGTAGTAGATCGCCGCGAAATCGAAGGTCACCGCGCCGGCGGTCGGCTTGATGCCGACATAGGCGTCAATCTCGGCGTCGGTGCTGTCGAGGAAGTCCACGTTGGACGCCCACAGACCGCCGTAGAGCACGCCCTGCGACACATCGACCCCGCCCTGGATGGCCGGGCTTTCGTCGGTCTGGCTGTAGCCGCGGAACACGTAGTCGGTCGTGGCGCCCAGGTTGAATGACACGTCCTGGGCCGAAGCCGCGCTGGCCACGGCGAAGGACGCCGCGGCGGCGCAAAGAGCAAGTTTAAGAACTTTCATCGCTATCCCCTTTTCTGTAGGCGCCGACCCCCGCGCTTTTGGCGTGAAGTCCGCGCCACCCCGCCGCACGGCGTTGAGCGAGTCCAACAGTGGTCGATGGTTCGCGAGCGCCCAACGGCGGCGAACCTGTCGGGGCCAACAGGCGTTCGGCTGTCTTCAAATTGTGCGCTGCAGCGAGGATTCGCCCGATTTGTGGGCGCCTCGGGCCCGCCGGCCCGGGTTTTTCACCACAATGCGAAATATGTTCACGCCGCGGAAAGCCCGCTGAACCCGTCAGCGCATCGACAGCGAGGCGAAGCCCAGGTGCGTGCCCGCGTCCGCCAGCAGCGTCTCGCCCGTCACATGGCGCGAGGCCGGCGAGGCGAGGAACACGGCGGCGCCGGCGATATCCTCGGCCGTCGAGGCGGCGCGCAGGGGGGTGGCGTTGATCACGCCCTGGCGCATCCGCTCGATGCGATCGTCGGGCATGGCCTTGCCGAACCAGGGCGTGTCGATGAACCCTGGGCAGATGGCGTTGACGCGGATATTCGGCGCCAGGCTCCGGGCCAGCGACAGGGTCATGGTCGTCAGCGCGCCCTTGGACGCGGCGTAGGGCACCGACGAGCCGATGCCGGTGACCCCGGCGATCGAGGCGGTGTTGACCACCGCGCCCGGCCGCGGCGCGGCCTCGAGCAGGGCGCGGGCGGCGCGAACCATCTGGAACGCCCCCACGACGTTGACCCGGTAGAGGCGCAGGAAGTCGTCGGCGTCGACGGCGTCCAGGTCGCCGTGATTGGGCGCGAACTTGGTGATCCCGGCGTTGTTGAACAGGGCGTCGATGCGGCCGAACGGCTCGGCGGCGGCCGCGATCCTGCGGCAGTCGGCGTCCTCGCCGACATCGCCCTGGACCAGCACCGCCTTCGCCCCCTCGGCCTCGCACAGGCGGGCGGTCTCCTCGGCCTCGGCCTGGCTGGAGGCGTAGTTGATGATCACCACGGCCGCGCCGCGCGAGGCGGTCTCCACCGCGATGGCCCGGCCCAGGCCTGTCGAGCCGCCGGTCACCAGCACCACGAAACCGTCGAAATCCCTGCCGGCCATGCGCGTCTCCCCTCAAACCTGTTTCGGGTCTGATAGCGCGGCGGGCCGACCTTGTCCCGCCCCGAGCGGCGGTCTAAAGCCGACGACCATGAGCGAGCTTCACCTCACCCAGCTGGGCCAGGCCGTCGATGCCCCCGCGCGGCCCGAGGACGCGGTCCTGGAACGCGTGCCCAACCCACAGGGCGATACGTTGTTCCTGGCCCGCTTCGTGGCGCCGGAGTTCACCTCGCTCTGCCCGGTGACCGGCCAGCCGGACTTCGCCCATCTGGTGATCGACTACGCTCCCGCCGACTGGCTGATCGAATCCAAGTCGCTGAAGCTCTATCTGGGCGCCTTCCGCAATCACGGGGCCTTCCACGAGGACTGCACGGTGGCCATCGGCCGCAAGATCGTCGAGATCGCCCAACCCAGATGGCTGCGCATTGGCGGCTACTGGTACCCGCGCGGCGGCATCCCGATCGACGTCTTCTGGCAGAGCGGCCCGGCGCCGGAGGGGCTGTGGATCCCGGACCAGGGCGTCGCGCCCTATCGCGGCCGGGGTTAGGGCTTCCAGACGCTGGTCAGCGCCGCCACGTCCGGCCGGACCCGTTCCTGCGGCGCCTCGGCGGTCGTTCCCATGAACACGAACCCGGCCACCTGTTCGTCCGGTGACAGGCCGAGCACGGCCCGCGCCTCGGGGTCATAGGCGTACCAGTCGGTGATCCAGTTGGCGCCATAGCCCATGGCCGTGGCGGCGTAGAGCAGGGTGGTGCAGGCAGCGCCGGCCGACAGGATCTGTTCCCAGGCCGGGATCTCGCCATCGACGGCGCGGGAGACCACGGCCACGCCAAGCGGCGGGGCTTTCAGCTTGCCGAGCTTGGCGATCAACTTGGGACCATCCGGACGGGTCCCGGCGATGGCTTCGAGGCGATCCGCCAACGCCGCCTTGGCCTCGCCGTCGAGGACGATGAATCGCCAGGGCGCCAGCTTGCCATGGTCCGGGACCCGGGCAGCCAGGGTCAGCAGGCCGTCCAGCTCCGCGGCGGTCGGGCCCGGCGCCTGCAGCGACAGGGCCGAGGCCGAGCGCCGCCGGGCGAGAAAGGACAGCACCGCCGGCGCGGGCGACAGTGGCAGGGGATCGCCGAACGCGGGCGCGGAGGGAATGTCGTGGCTCATGGCGTCCCTAGACGGGGGTGGACTCCGGCTCGTTCTGGAACATCGGACGCAGCAGGATGCGGGTGTCCGGCTTGATCAGCCGATAGATGGAATCGAACTCCGGCGCGGCCTCGCCGTCGAGCGTCACATGCGCCTTCAGATCGCCGGTGGCCTCGTCGCGGACATAGCCCTCGCAGGACTTCTTGCCTTCCAGATGGGCCATCGACTGGGCCAGGATGGCGAGGATCGGCGCGGCCTGTTCCACCGGCGCGGGCTGGTCGTCCATCAGCACGATGATGTCCAGATCGCCGAAGCGGAAAGTCGAGCAGAGCTCGTCCCCCTCGATATTGACCGTCTCGCGCACCACCATCTCCAGGTTTGGGTCGGCGGACATGCGATAGCGGCTGATCTGGCGCACCTTGTCGTCCGGCAGCATGTCGATGAAGGCGATGTCCTCGCAGCTCTGGTCGTTGTCGCGCCAGCCGGAGCACCAGACCTGATCGGACTTGAGCACCGCCAGCAGGGCGTCGCGGGTCAGCGGGTGGTCCGGCGCCTGCGCGGCCCGGGCGGGCAGGGCGGCGGGCAGGGCCATGGCGGCGGCGAGGGCGAACAGGGTCCAGAAGCGCATGGTCACAAGGCTAGAGCCTTTCCGGCGTGAAGGGAAACGCCTCGAACGGGTCGCGCGGGCCGGTCCTTGGCGAACACGGGTCTGCTCCCCATATGCGGCCAAAGGGCGGTCGTGACGGCGGAATGGCAGGGTTCGTGCTATAGCTTCACGATGGATTTCGGGAGGGCCGGCATGGCCAGACAGTTTGAAGTCGTCGAGGCTTCCGTGGCGCCGCCCGTCTGGGCCGCCCTGCGCAACGAGGCCGAGCGCGCGGTGCGCGACGAGCCGACGCTGGGCAGCCTGCTCAACGCGGTGATCCTGTCGCATGGCTCGATGGCCGAGGCGCTGTCGTACCAGTTCGCGCGCAAGATCGGCGACCAGGAGCTGCGGGCGATGAGCGCCCGCGAGATCGCCGACGAGGCCTATGAGGCCGATCCGTCGCTGATCGCCGCCGCCGAGGCCGACCTCAAGGCCGTGTTCGAGCGCGACCCCGCCTGCAAGGGCTACGTCCAGCCGTTCCTGTTCTTCAAGGGCTTCCAGGCGCTGCAGACGCACCGGGTGGCGCACTGGCTGTGGACCCACAGCCGCGACACCCTGGCCTTCTATCTGCAGAGCAGGATGAGCGAGGTCTTCCAGGTCGACATCCATCCGGCCGCCAAGATCGGCAGGGGCATCTTCTTCGACCACGGCACGGGCATCGTCATCGGCGAGACCGCCACGGTCGGCGACGACGTCTCCATGCTGCACGGCGTGACGCTGGGCGGCACGGGCGCAGAGCGCGGCGACCGTCACCCCAAGATCGGCAAGGGCGTGCTGCTGGGCGCCGGGGCCAAGGTGCTCGGCAACATCCGCATCGGCGACTACGCCAAGGTGGCCTCCGGCTCGGTGGTGCTCAAGGACGTGCCGGCCCACTGCACGGCGGCCGGCGTGCCCGCTCGCCTGGTAAATTGCCCGACCTGCGACGAGCCGGCCCGGACCATGGACCACACCCTGGCCGAAGAGATCTTCGACTACAGCATCTGACCAACCCGGCGGTCGCGGCGAATTTTCCGGGCCGTCCGGCGCAAATGCCGTTTCACCTTTCGGCCGAGGGGCTCTAGGTTCCGCGGCCAATCCCCATGCCCGGAGCCTCCCCGTGGACGACAATCATATCAAGCAGGTCGAAGCCCACCTGAAGCGCACCTTCGGCAACCCGCACTTCTCGGTGAAGGCCCGCAAACAGAAGGATTCCGCCGAGGTCGAGCTGAAGGGCGAGTTCATCGGCGTGATCTACGAGGACGAGGACGAGCCCGGCTCGTTCATGTTCGAGATGGCGATCCTCGCCGAAGACCTGGAGTAGCCGGGCCCGGCTCTGGCGCCGGTTTGACATCCGTCAACGCGGCGGGGGTCGGGTGGAACCAAGGTGCCTTGCGCGCCGTTGCAGGCCCATCCTCTCCAAGGGAGCCCCCCAGATGCCCAAATCCGTGATCAAGCAGGCCGTCCGTGAGGGCGACGATTTCCTCGACGACGCGCTGCACGCCCTGAAGAAGGCCGCCAGGCACGTCGGCGAGGACAGCCAGGACGCCATGGGCAAGGCCGTGACCGACCTCACCAAGGCGACCGAGAAGCTGGTCGAGGAAGCCCGCGCCAAGGCCGTTCCGGCGGTCAAGGACGCGGCCAAGGATGTCGCCAAGGCGGCCAAGGATCACCCGGTGGCGGCCACCGCCCTGGTGGCGGCGGCCGTGGCCCTGGTCGGGCTGGCGATCAGCCGTCGCGGCGGCGGCGACGCCTGAAACCCGTGGGCGGGGCCGTTTGCCCGGCCTCGCCCACGGGCTCTGGATCAGAGTCAGAGAACGCCCAGCATCTCCGCGACCAGCGGATGACGCACGATGTCCTGTTCGGCCAGCCGCACCACGGCGACGTTGGGCAGGACTTCGAAGCGGTCGGCCACGTCGCCCAGGCCCGACAGCCCGGTCAGCAGGTCCGACTGGTTCGGGTCGCCCGTCACCACCATGGTCGAGTGCCAGCCCAGCCGGGTCAGCAGCATCTTCAGCTGGCCGTAGGTGCAGTTCTGCGCCTCGTCGATGACCACGAAGGCGTTGTTCAGCGTGCGGCCGCGCATATAGCCGACCGGGGCGATCTCGATGGCCCCCTCGGCGATCAGCGCCCGCACGCGCTTCATCGACAGCCGGTCCGACAGGGCGTCGTAGAGCGGCCGCAGATAGGGGGCCAGCTTGTCCTCCATGTCGCCGGGCAGGTAGCCGATCGATTCGCCGGCCTCGACCGCCGGGCGCGACAGCACGATCCTGGCCACCTTGCCGGCCTCGAGCGCTTCGACGGCCTTGGCGATCGCCAGATAGGTCTTGCCGGTGCCCGCCGGTCCGATGGCCATGACGAGGCTCTTGGCGTCGATCGCCTTGATCAGCTCGGCCTGGCCGTCGGATTTGGGTTTTATTGTCTTGAGATACCCCTGCTCACGATCCTCATCCCGGCCGAGCGGCGACCAGCCATTGCCCACGGGCAGGCGGCGCACCTTGCCGCCATCATCGCCGTGGAACTGGGCCTGATCGAATGCGCCTTCGCGCACGGTCCGCTTCAGGGCACGCTTGGTCATCTAGAAGCCTCCAGTGGGACAAGAAAAAAGGGCGTCGCCGAAACGGCGCGCCCTTGGTTCGTGGTGACGGATGAGAAGACGTGCGCGCGGCCCCGGCGGCTCGCTGAAGCATCGCGAAGCTGGCGGCGCCCAATGACGCCGGAACACAATACGCGGCACCCGGTTCTCCGTCGTCAGGAGACCACGGACGCTAACCGCCCGTGGCGGGATGCGAAGGGGCTGGCGCCCCCTCGAATCGCCCGACTAGGATGATGCTAACTTGGTTTCGGACCTGTTAATCAAGTCGCCATTTCAAATATACGGGGCCTACGGATGACTGTTTATGCTTTGGGCGCCCGCGCGCCGCGGCTGCCTTCGGATGATGAATACTGGATAGCGCCGACCGCGTCCGTGATCGGCGATGTGATTCTGAAGAAGAACGCCAGCATCTGGTGGGGCGCGGTGGCTAGAGGCGACACCGACACCCTGACCATCGGCGAGAACAGCAACGTCCAGGACGGATCGGTGCTTCACGCCGACCACGGCGTCCCGCTGGTTATCGGGGCCAATGTGACCGTTGGCCACATGGTGATGCTTCACGGCTGCACGATCGGCGACGGGAGTTTGATCGGCATCGGCGCCATCGTGCTCAATGGCGCGAAGATCGGGAGGAACTGCCTGATCGGCGCCGGCGCGCTGATTCCGGAGGGCAGGGAGATCCCCGACAACAGCCTGGTCATGGGCGCCCCCGGCAAGGTGGTGCGCGAGATCGGCGAGCAGCAGGCCCAGATCCTGCTGGGCTCGGCGCTGCACTATGTGGAGAACTGGAAGCGGTTCCGGCGGGAGTTGGTGGAGCGTTGACGTCGTGCGTGGTTCGAGACGCGCTGCGCGCTCCTCACCATGACGAACACCTTTGCAGCCCACCCCTGCTCGTCATCCTGAGGAGCGAGCCCTCAGGCGAGCGTCTCGAAGGACGCACATTGACGGACGGTGGGGAAACAAGCGGACGCTCGGAAAAATTGGGAGGATCTGAAATGGCCTACGAGTTCATCACGGTCGACCGCGAGGGGCCGGTCACCATCTTCACCCTCAACCGGCCGGAGGTGATGAACGCCCTCCATTCGCCGATGCATTTCGAGCTGGACGAGGCGTTCAACGCCTTCGCCGCCGACCCGGAGCAGTGGGTTGGCATCATCACCGGCGCGGGCGAGCGGGCCTTTTCGGCCGGCAACGACCTCAAGCACCAGGCCACGGGCGGCGGCATGGGCACGCCGCCGTCGGGCTTCGCCGGCCTGACCAGCCGCTTCGACCTGGACAAGCCGCTGATCGCGGCGGTCAACGGCGTGGCCATGGGCGGCGGGTTCGAGATCGCCCTGGCCTGCGACCTGATCATCGCCGCCGAAACGGCGCTGTTCGCCTTGCCCGAGCCGAAGGTCGGTCTGGCGGCCCTGGCTGGCGGCCTGCACCGCCTGCCGCGGCAGATCGGGCTTAAGCGGGCCATGGGCATGATCCTGACCGCCCGCCGCGTGCCGGCGGCCGAGGGCCAGGCCCTGGGCTTCGTCAACACCGTGGTCCCCGCCGCCGACCTGATGACCGAGGCCCGCAAATGGGCGGCGATGATCTGCGACTGCAGCCCGATGTCGATTCGCGCGTCCAAGCAGGCGGTGATGCAGGGGCTCGACCAGACCCTGCCCGAAGCCATCGGCGGCCAGTTCAAGTTCCCGGCCGTCGGGGCGCTGTTCCAGTCCGAGGACTTCCGGGAAGGCCCGATGGCGTTCGCCCAGAAACGCGCGCCGGTGTGGCAGGGGAAATGATTTCCTTCTCCCGGAGGGAGAAATAGATTGAATTTCATGCCTCCTATACGATTGAAAACACAAAATAAAATTTTCCCAGAATAGGTCGTGCATAATTCGTGTAGATTTTCTGCACCTTGATGGATCCCGTTACGAACAGCCAACGAACGATCATGCGTTGGATTTCCATCCATGCGAGCCTCTCAGTGGAACCCTTCAACCTATAGCGCATTAGTTGAAGAACAAAACAAAAACATCTAGTATGTAGAGCCGCGTTCACCACACCAAGAGGAAACCGTGGGGCTCTCAAACGATCTACCTATCGCGCTGCCTGACGATGATCGGTTTGGCCTCGACCCTTTCGCTGCGGCGTTGGCTATGAGCATCGGAACGATGTCGGCCCCTGCTGGTGTCGTGCTCGCCGTCAACGGTGCCTGGGGCTCCGGCAAGAGCAGCGCCATCAACCTCATCAAGCATCACTTGGGGGGCGCGGTGGAGCGAGAAGAGCTGGCAGTTATCCCTTTCAATCCGTGGTGGTTTGCGGGTGCGGATGCGCTGACGCTGGCCTTCTTTCAGGAGCTAAACAAGGCGATTGGGCCATCGCTGCCGGCGACGGTTCGCAAATCGCTGGCCGCCATCGGACAAGGCGTTTCGGCTGTAGGAGCCTTCGCCGGCGCGCTCGCCGATCTAAAAGTGCCAGGCCTCGGTAGCATCATCTCGGGAGTCGCAGGTTTGGTGGGCCAAGTGACTGGCTTGAAGAGGACCGTCGAGGAGGAGCATCGGCTAGTAGCGGATGCCCTCGGAAAGCAGACGAAGCGGTTTCTTGTCGTGATCGACGACATTGATCGCCTCAGCCCCGATGACGCGCTGACCATTTTCCGCCTGGTGAAGTCGGTGGGCCGTCTTCCGAACGTCATCTACCTACTTGCGTTCGACCGACAGATTGCCGAGCGCATCGTCTCCGAGCGTTTCCCCTCCGAAGGGCCGAGCTATCTGGAGAAGATTATCCAGGGCGCGTTCGAGATTCCTCCGCCGCTCATCGACTTGCTCAGGCAGCAGGTCATCGAAACAGCGGTGGCTATCATGGGAGATCCTGGCGAAGCCAAGTCTGTGCGCTTCCTCAACGTGTTCTACGACGTCGTCGCGCCATCCATCCGGACGCCGCGAGACGTCATCCGGCTGAGCAATCAACTATCGACGACCTGGCCGGCCGTGGCCGGGAATGTCGATCGCGCGGACTTCCTTGCCATCACCGCGCTACAGCTTTCCGAGCCGGCCATCTACGACGCCATTCGCTCACATCCGAGCGAGCTATGCGGAACGCGTGATCGCGAACAGCGGCGGCAAGAGGACATTGCCGCCGAGTATGATCGTCTCCTGTGCATAGCGGATCGTCCAGACCGAGAGCGGCTGCGTCTACGCGTTGCACTTCGTCGTCTCTTCCCCCGCCTGGACGCGGTGTGGGGGAACATGTGGCAGAACGGCTCTGGCTGGCGGCAGAACCGCCTCATCGCCTCCGCTGAGCACTTCCGCAGCTACTTCACCTTTGCGGTTTCGGAAGACGTGCTCCCAGCCGACGAGATGGACGCCCTGATCGAACGGGCGGACGACGCCGAGTTTGTCACGGCCCGCTTCAGGGAGGCGCTGACGAAGATGCGACGCACGGGCACAACCCAAGCCGCGCTTCTGCTCGACGAGCTGCAAGTTTTCGCCTCGCAAATCGATGCGGACAAGACGCCGTCACTGGTGCGCACACTCTTCGCGCTCGCCGACGAACTGGACGTGCGCAGCGACAAGGCGCGTGGATTCCACGGGATGGCGAACAATCAGCTTCGCATTCATTGGGTACTCAATCTCCTTGTCCATGATCGGTTTGATCAAGCCCAACGCGAGGCGATCTACCGCCCCGCGATGGAAACCGCTGCGCTCGATTGGGCGGTTCATTTCGCGGAGAGCTGCCGCAGCTTCTTCCAGGCGCGTGAAAATGGTTCGATGAGGGACGGCGAGCCCTACGTCAGTGAAGCGGTGGCGACAGAGTTTGCAGGCATTGCCCTGCAGAAGGTCCGCGATGCTGCCGCAGACCGTTCACTTCTCAGCCATCCCGATCTGACCAGCCTGCTTTTTTCGTGGGTGCGGCTGGCTGGCGACGGTGCGGCTGAGGTTCGAGTTTGGACGGATGAGATGTTGGGCGACGCAGCGTTTGTCGTCGCCCTCGCCAACGCCCTTCCCTCGGAAAGCTGGTCCTTCGGCATGGGTCTTGACGAGATGGGCGATCGGGTGTCCCGCAGGTCCGTTCGTGTGGATCTGACGTATCATCGAGACATCCTTGACGTTGAACGATTGGATGCCCGCGTCGCCGAGCTCATCGAGGCGGCGCAGCTTTCGCCCGAACAACTCGGGCAGCTCACAGCTTTTCGTGACATGCCGCGAGGCGGTCATCGTAGAGGCGACGACTGACGGTGGGCTGTCGCTCTAGAAGAGCGACAGCTGCCGCGATGCCTCAGCGTGGGCCCTCCACTCCTTCGACTGCGCCATGTAGTCGAGCCAGGCCACCACGTAGGCGACTGGCCCACCAGCGGCGGTGACATCTTCGGGCGACAGGAAGTGTGACCGATATCCGGTCTCGGTGATCGGGAGCCGCACGCGGCCGACGCTCCTGACTTCAAGGTGAGCGACGTTGGCGCTCTCCAGGTCGAGCCAGCGGGTTTCGTAGGAGACTGACAGGGCGATGCCCTGCCAGTCGGCGGTGAAGGTGTCGATGCGGCGTTCCTTTCTCATGGCCAGCCTCAGTATTCTGAGGCCAGCATGACGGTGAGGACGCGGCATGTGACGGATGGCTCGGCCGGATTTGGCGAGGCTGAACACATGGTGCGGTCGTAGTAGTCGATCTTCCAGAACAGGTGTTCCCCGGCGAGGTTGAACGATCCGAAATCGTGTTCGCCGTAGGGATCATTGTCTGGGGTGAACGCATCAAAGTGCTTCACCACTGAGGCCGCCTGGGCGGAGAACTCCGGTCCCTTTTCGAGAACACCGCGCGTGAAAAACCAGCGGCCCGCGTCGGTGGTGATGGTTAGACGGAAGGCGTCGTTGAGGTCACGGACTCGGTGACGGATGGCGATGGAAGGGGTGGTCATTGGGCTTCTCCTCACTCCGCCGCGGGACCATCCCGCGGCTTCATGGGGGGCCCTCAGAAGCAGGCCAGGGAGCCGCCGATCACACCCCGCGCGAAGCGCGCCCGGAGGGAGCGGAGCTGCACAAGCTGGAGGCGTCAGCCGGAAGCGCGGAAGCGAGCTGGGTTGAACGGCGGCGGGCCTGCTTCACACCGCACCCACAGAAGAAGCCGTGGATGGAACTGCCGGTGAGCCGAGAAGCTCTCAGTCCAATCTTCTACGCCGCCAAGGCACCGAGCAAATTGGCTTTCTCGAGCGCACGTCGGAGACTTGCGTCGCCCACATGGGCGTAGATCGCCGTGGTTGAGATGTTCTCGTGCCCGAGGAGACGCTGCAGGAACAGGAGGTCGACGCCATCCTCAAGCAGCAAGGTGGCTGCGGTATGCCGCAACATATGCGGCGTGACCCGGCCGACGATCCCGGCATGCGCTGAGAACTTGTGGAGGCGCTGGCGAAAGGCCTGGGTCGTCCAAGGAATGTCGCCATCACCGAGAAGGCAGGCTCGCTCGCCCGTCGCGGCGGCTTTGGAGAGGAATCCGCGAAGTTGCGGATCGACGATGAAGACCCTGCGCTCACGCCGGCCTTTCCCACGGACCCGCAGACCGCCTTCGAGCGGCTCATAGTCCGAGGGCTTCAATTGAACGACCTCGCTCACCCGCAGGCCTACGGACAGCAGGATCAGGAGCGCAAGCGCATAGTCCCTCGAAAACTCAGCCAGTTTCGTTGGGCTGTGAACCGCCTTCCATGCTGCGACGGCAAGACGGATCGCATCAGCCCGGGCGAGCGCCCTGGGCGAAGGTTTGCTGCGAGGAAGCTGGAGGCTGAGATCATCAAAGGGTGACCGCTCGACGGTCCCCTGCTGGACCAGGCTGCGGAAGAACCCGCGTAGGCACGCGACCTTTCGTCGAACGGTTCGTGGTGCTGCCGCCAGTGACTGAGTCAACGCCTGAACATAGGCGAGGATGATCTCGCTGCTTTCCCAAGGATGCGATGCATTGCTCGCGTAGAGTTCGAAACCCCGCAAGTCGCACTGGTAGGCTTGAAGGGTGTGGTGGGAGAGATTTCGCTGCGTTCTGAGCCGCTCCATATAGGCGCTCGTGACCGATTTCAGGATACTAGTCATGCTTCCCCCAACTCTGGAGGGGTTCGTCGCAAGACTTGGACCAGCGTTTTCTGTCTAGAAACGCACCAAATGCGGCTCTACGGTTGTGGTTCGCGGGGCCCCCACCATGCGGCGATACGCTGCGCGCTGGGCGACTGAATGGATAAATCGGGATTATG
>JAUSMJ010000007.1 GCA_030645575.1 Caulobacter sp.
GTTGTCCACCGGAGCGATCATCAGGTGCACGTCGAAGGGGATCGAGACGTGGGGCTTCAACGCCTTCACGATGTCGGGGCCTAGCGTGATGTTGGGCACGAAGTGGCCGTCCATCACGTCGATATGCAGCCAGTCGGCGCCGGCGGCCTCGACGGCGCGGCACTCCTCGCCAAGACGCGAAAAGTCAGACGCCAGGATGGACGGGGCGATGATCGGGACGGCCATGCCTTGGTCTAGCCGGACGGGCGCCGGGGGACAAGGACGGCTCAGCCCTCACGGACCATCCGGGCGGCGAAGAAGCCGTCGATTCCGCCTTCGAGGTGGTGGGGCAGGATGCGCAGCCAGCCTTCGGGCGAGATGCTGGCCGTCGGCGCGCCGCCCTCGCCGGCCGCGACCGGGGCCAGGGCGAACGCCGGATGACGGGCGAGGAAGCCGCGGATCTGGGCCTCGCCCTCCTCCGGCTCCAGCGAACAGACGCAGTAGACCAGCCGGCCGCCGGGCTTCACGCGGGCGGCGGCCGAGTCGAGCATTTTCGTCTGAACGGCGGCCAGGCTGGCGATGTCGCCCGGCGCGGCGGCCCACAGCACGTCCGGATGGCGGCGGAAGGTGCCCGTGGCCGAACAGGGCGCGTCGAGCAGGACCGCGTCGAAGGTCCGCTTGTCCGGCCAGGAGCGGGCGTCGGCGGTGACCACCTCGGCGGTCAGCCCGATGCGGGCGAGATTCTCGGTCACCCGCTTGAGCCGGTCGGCCGAGCGGTCGAGGGCCACCACCTGGGCGCCGGCCGCCGCCATCTGCAGGGCCTTGCCGCCCGGGGCGGCGCACAGGTCCAGCGCGGTTTCGCCCGGCGCGAGGTTCAGCAGGCGGGCGGGGATGGCCGCGCCCGCGTCCTGCACCCACCAGCGCCCCTCGGCGAAGGCCGGCCATTCGGCGAGATCGCCGCGCCGGGGCGTGCGGATCGAGCCGCCGGGCAGGGTCTCGCCCTCCAGCAGCGCCGCGAGGGCCTCCGCGTCCGCCGGGTCCTTCGCGGTCAGGTCGGTGGCCGGTTCGCCGGCGATGGCGGCGGCGATGGCGCGGGCGTCCTCCGGGCCGAACGCGGCCTGCCAGCGGGCCATCAGCCAGGCCGGGGCCAGCGCCTCCGGATCGTCGGCCGGCTTTCCGTCGCGCTGCAGGCCGCGCAGGATGGCGTTGATCAACCCCTTGAACGATCGCGTCGCCTTGATCCGGTCGGCGATGGCCACCGTGGTCGAGACGGCCGCGTGGTCGGGCGTGTCGAGCCAGAACAGCTGGGCGGCGCCCAGCCGCAGCAGGGTGCGCACGCGCTCGGGCGGCTCGCGCTGGAGCTTGGGCGCCAGCGCGCGGTCGATGACGCCCAGCCGGCGCAGGGTGACCATGGTCAGGGCGCGGGCGAACGCCCGGTCACGCGGCGCCAGGCCGCGCGTCGCCGACCCGGACAGGGCCTCGTCCAGGCCCGCCCGACGGGACAGGGCCGCTTCCAGCAGCACCGCGGCGGCTTCGCGCGCGGGCAGGCCGATGTCTTCGTTCTCGCTCACCCGCGCCCCGTGCCCTGTCCGGGCCCGCGACGCAAGCGTCGGGTCAGGCGACGGGCCTGCGCCAGCTCGAGATGACGCTGATCAGGAAGCAGATCATCCCCAGGATGGTCGGGACCTCCGCGGCGATCATGATCTGGCCGCTCATCTTCTGCATCAAGACCTGCGGCAGCAGCGCCGCCATCAGGACGGCCCCGACCGACGAGAGCGCCAGGTTGACCCACGACAGCACCCCGGCCTTCGGCCCGCCGGGCAGGGCGTAGAAGCCGCCCATGATCGACAGGGTGACCCAGCCGACCAGATTGAGGTGGGCGTGCGCCGGATGCAGGCTGTGGTCGCCGGACGCCCCCATCTGGGATCCCCAGACCATGCCGGCCAGGCCGCACAGGGCGGCGATCGTGAAGAATGCGGTCGATACGCGTGGCATTGTTTCATTTCCCCCAGAAACGAAAACGCCCGCCCCGAAGACGGGCGGGCGCTACGTGACCAGCGTTCGACGTTGCGATCAAGTCGCGGTCGCGAGGCTCGCGCGGGTCGCCCGACGCAGCCGGAGGCTCAGGAACACGGCCAGGGCGAAGCTGGCGAACCCGCCGATCACGGCGAATGACCCGGCCGCGATCAGGGGCGCGAGCTGCTGCTGGGTGGCGGTCGCGGTGAACAGCAGGCCAAGCCCGGTGATCATGCAGACCACGCCGGCGGTGGAGAGGAAGAAGTTGGTCTTCACCAGCCAGAGCGGCGTATCCTTGCCCAACAGGGCGTAGAAGCCGCCCATGATCGACAGGCTGACCCAGCCGAGCAGGTTGAGGTGAGCATGTGCAGGGGATGTACTGAAGTCATGAGTGATACTCATGTACAAACCCCAGTTGGCGCCGACCAGGATGCACAGACTGGCGGCGAAAAAGAAGGCGTTTGGCCAACGTGACATAGTTGTAATCTTCCCGTATTGTTTTTGATGCTTGGGACGGCCCCTAAATCATCGCCAATCGCTGTTCGCAAGACGGAGTTCTGTTAAATCTTGTCCATGGAAAACGATCCTCACGCCGATCTGCCGCCGGGCGCCAATCCCGACCGGCCGCTGACCCCCGCGGCCCGCCGGGCGCTGGAGGAGGCCGCCGCGCGACGCGCCGCCATGCCCGCAACGGACCTGCCGCCCGAGGAGGGCGGGCCGTCCGGGCCGGAGCCGACCCGCTATGGCGACTGGGAACGCAAGGGGCTGGCCAGCGACTTCTAGGGCCAATCGACATTCGGCCGCCGGGTCTTTCCCACGGCCCGATTGGTCCCGGATCGCGACAGGCGAAGATTAACCACGACCGCCTCGCGCCTCAGGGGCAAGGGTTCGCCGCCGCCGCCCCGCCGACCTAGGCTCAGCCCTTCACGGCGCTGGAGGCGGCCATGATCAGGTGGATTTCAAGGGTCGCGATGGCGCTGGTCAGCCTGCTGGCGCTGGCCCGGGCCGCCGCCGCCCACGAGCCGGCCCCACCGCCGCCCGGCCATGCGCCGGCCTATGCCGGCCAGCCCGCGGCGGGCCATGGCTACGGGGAAGCCTACATCGCCGGCGATCCGCGCGGCGCGGCGGAAGCACAGGTCTTCGTCCAGGAACAGGACGGCCGCTGGCGGCGGGTCTCGGGCGAACCGTCCGGCGACCGCTATGGCGCGGGGTATGGCTATCGGCCCGCGCCCGGGGGCTGCTGCGCGCCGCCGCCGTGCGCGACCTGTTGCGGGCAAGGCTATCCGTCCGAGTCGCCGGCCTGCTCCGGCGAAGTTCATCTGGGCGACAGTTTCTTCTGGGGGGGCGGGGGCGTGGGACCGGAAACGGTCTATTCCGGCGGCGGCGGAGGCGGGGGCTATGCCTACGCGGGCGCCGCCGCCGGCGCGTCCGCCTATGCCAGCGCCAGCGCGCGGGTCAGCTTCGGCGGGGGCCACCGGCCGCCACCGCATCGCCCGCCGCCACACCGGCCGCCTCCGCGCGGCGGCTGCGGCTGCCATTAGTCAGGCTGCGGACATCTCTCCGGCGATGCGCAGGGCGGCGGCCCTGGGATCGGCGGCGGCCGTGACCGGCCGGCCGCACACCAGATGGCTGGCGCCGGCCCGCAGGGCGTCCAGCGGCGTCGCCGCCCGCGCCTGGTCGTCCTTGCCGGCCCAGTCCGGCCGAACCCCGGGCGTGACGACGAGGAAGCCCGGGCCGCCGATACGCCGGGCCAGCGCCGCCTCGTGCGGGCTGGCCACCACGCCGTCGGCGCCGGCGTCGATGACCTGGCGGATGCGCCGTTCGACCAGTTGCTCGACGCCCATGCCGTAGCCGATCCGCGCCAGGTCCTGGCCGTTCAGGCTGGTCAGGACCGTGACGCCCAGGATCCGCGCCTGGCGATCCCCGTCCCGACCCTTCACCGCCGCCGCCAGCACCTGGGGTTCGGCGTGGACGGTCAGCAGGTCGCAGGCGCCGGACCCGACGATGGCGGCGGCCGCCTTCTCCACCGTCGCCCCGATGTCGTGCAGTTTCCAGTCGAGGAACACCTGCCGCCCGCGCGCCTTGAGGTCGCGAGCCATGTCCATGCCGCCGACCGCCAGCATCTGCAGGCCGATCTTGTAGAACCCGACGCTGTCGCCCAGCGTCTCGACCATGGCCTCGGCCTCCGCGCGGCTGGGCAGGTCGAGGGCGATGATCAGGCGCGGGTCTGCGGACATGCGGCGTCTCCAGCCTCTCGGGGGAGGCGAGTCAGTTCATTTTGAGCTAAGACGCCTGCATGACCTCCTGGGAATACGCCGTCAACTTCTTCGTCGCCCTGTTCGCGCTGCTCGATCCGATCGGCAACGTGCCGGTGTTCGCCGCCGCGACGGCGGGCGGGGTCGCGGCCGGCCGCCGCTGGGTGGCCGCCTACATCTCGCTGTTCGCGTTCGTCTTCATGACGTTCTTCTTCTTCACCGGCCTGTCGCTGCTGGAGTTTTTCGGCATTTCCCTGCCGGCCTTCCGCATCGCCGGCGGCGTGATCCTGTTCCTGATGGGGCTGGAGATGGCGCGCGACGACTTCACCGCCATGTTCGCCGACGCGGCCGAGGGGGCCGAGGACGCGGGGCCGCGAGCTTATGCGCGGCGCCGCTTCGAGCGGCTCATCGTGCCGTTCGCCATGCCGCTGCTGATCGGACCAGGCGCCATCTCGACAGTGATCATCTACGCCAGCGAAGCCAGGGACCAGGGCCTGCGCGGCCTGGCCACCGGCGTGGGCGTCATCGCCGCGGTGTCGGCGCTGACGATGATCTGCTTCTGGCTGACGCCGCTGATCTCGAAGCTGTTGGGGCGGATCGGCATGACCATCATCGTGCGGGTGCTGGGCCTGATCCTCTGCGCCATGGCCGTGCAGTTCGTGATCATCGGCGTGGCCGACACGGCGCGGGGCGTGATCATCAAGAAGGACGTCTCCGCGCCCTACGCGGCGGAGCGCTGAGGGGTAATTCGGTAGCTGTCACCGAATTGGGAGAGGAAGGATTACACCTTCCTGAACCGCGCGCCCTGGCTGGCCATCAGGGCCAGGCCCCAGTCGTCGGGCAGCAGTTTGGCGATGGCCGCGATGGCCTTGTTCGGCGCGCCCGTGACGCAGACCGGGCGGTTGGCCTCGGCCGCTTCGTAGCCGGTGGCCGCCACCTCGTCGGCGCCCAGCCACAGCCATTCGGGCGTCGCCTGGCTGACCTGGGACCGGGTGGCGTTGACGTCGTGGAATTCCGAGAAGGTGAAGCCGGGGCAGAGGGCGGACACGTGCACACCCGTCGCCAGGTTCTCCAGGTGCAGGCTCTGGGAGAACTTGACCAGGAAGCTCTTGGTCGCCGCGTAGAGGGTGTGGCCGGCCGAGCCGGGCACGAGGCCGGCCAGGGAGGCGACGTTGACGATCCGGCCAAACTTCCGCTCGACCATGCCCGGCAGGACCTTGTGGGTCAGCTCGCAGACCGCCACCAGCATGACCTGCAGCATGCCGCGCTGGTCGGGCCATTCGGTCTCGGCATAGGCGCCGGGCAGGCCATAGCCGGCGTTGTTGACCAGGGCGTCGATGACCCGGCCGTGGGCGGCGATCTCGGCCAGCACCGCGTCGGCGGCGCCCGGCTCGCCCAGGTCGGCGACGATGACCAGCGCCTCGACCCCGAACCGCAGGCGAATCTCGGCCGCCAGGGCCTCGAGCCGGTCCGCCCGGCGCGCGGTCAGGGCCACGTCGTAGCCGTGGCTGGCGTAGATGCGGGCGAAGGCGGCGCCGATGCCGGCGGAAGCGCCGGTCACCAGCGCAAGGCGGCGAGCCATGCGGACGGACCCTTTGAGGAACTGGGACCCCAAGATTGGCCCGCCCGCCGACCCGGTCAAGCGGCCTCAGGCCGCCGGAGCCTGTCCGGATCGAACGATTTCGTTCGATCCGATCAGACAGGCTCCATTTCTGACGTGTGGAGCGTGACGGCCGCCGCAACCGGCGTCCACTTGCGGCTGTCACGCTCCGCCGCCAGTTCGGTCGCCGCGCCGCGCTTCCAGCGTTGCGCGGCCTGCGCCACCCGGACGCCCAGCAGGCGCGCGGTTTCCCGGTCGCCCGAAGGGGGGCTGAGCTCGGGGCTGGCGTTGTCGGACTGGCCCGCCAGTCCGAGAAAGGCGCCGACGCGGTTGAGCGTGTCGGGGCCGCGCTCGGCGGCGGGGATGTTGGGCGGGGCGAGGCCCAGGTTGACCCAGTTCATCCCATGCTGGGAAGCCAGGATGGCCAGGCTGGTCAGGGCGTGCAGCTTGTCGCCCGAGAAACTGTGCGAGTTGGTGAACCCCGCCGCCAGCTTGTCCTTCCAGGCCCCGGTGAAGAAGGCCCTGGAGCTGGCGTCGGCGAACACTTTGAACACGCCGGACACGTCGCCCATGTAGGTCGGGGCGCCGAAGATGACGGCGTCCGAGGCCGTGATCTCGTCCAGCAGCGGATCGAAGTCCTGGCCGGCGTTGTCGATCTTCAGCAGGACGGCCTCGGCGCCGGCGTCGCGCACGCCCTGGGCCACGCTGTTGGCGAGCACCTCGGTGTGGCCGTAGCCGGAATGGTAGGCGATGGCGATGCGGGTCATGGTGGTCTCCCAATAAGAAACTGTGTCAGTGGCAGTTACCTAATGAGCCCGGTCGATAGCGGCAAGGTATCGGCAACAAATCCTGTCACAGTTTTTCTGGGGGAGCCCTGAGAAGATCGGCGACCGTGATGCGCGAGAGGCGCTCGGACGCCGCGGTGTCGGCGGCGGTGATGGCCGCGCTGACCGCGTCGGGGATCATTTCGCCCACCGGGCAGCCCTTAACCCCCGGCGGGGCCACGCCCAGATGGGTGCAGCCGCCGACGGCCCGAAGGACGGCGTCCAGGCCGATGGTCGCCGGATCGACCTTGAGCCAGGCCCCGCCGCCGGCTCCGGCGCGCGTCTCGATCAGTCCGGCGCGGGCCAGCATGGCGGTCACGCGGCGCACGACGACCGGGTTGGTCGGCATGGAGGCGGCCAGTTCGGCGCTCGAAATGGCGCGCTCCGCCCCCGTCGCCTGCTTGTGGGCGAGATAGGCCAGGGCGTGGGCCGCGACCGGAAATTTCTGGCTGTCTGACATGATCGGACGTCAAAGGTAGGAAAGGCGGGGGGCCGACGCCACGAAAATCGACGAACCGACGTTGTGGCCGCGCATTGAACCACCCGTGGATTGGGTGTATCGCCCGCGCCGCACTCGCTTGGGACTTGGCGACGGGACTCTCCCGGCGCGATCCCGGAGGGATCTGATGGCTTCCGAAGCCCCTGGCGCGTCCGCTGACCCATCAGCGGCCCCTAACCCGACTCCGCAGCCAGCATCCGAGGGCCACGGCAATCACGGATTCTGGGCCCTGGCGCTCGGCTCGATCGGCGTGGTGTTCGGCGATATCGGCACCAGCCCGCTCTACGCCATGCGCGAGGCGCTGGCCCATTCGAAGAGCGGCGGCGCGACGCAGCTGGCCGTGATGGGCGTCGTCTCGCTGGTTATCTGGGCCATGTTCCTGATCGTCACGGTCAAGTACGTGATCCTGTTGATGCGGGCCGACAACAAGGGCGAGGGCGGCACCCTGGCCCTGATGGCCCTGGCGCGCAGAACCCTGACCAAGACCACCGGAAAACGTTCGGCGGCGGTCTTCTTTCTGGGCGTCGTCGGCGCGGCGCTGTTCTACGGCGACGGCATCATCACCCCGGCCATCTCGGTGCTGTCGGCCATGGAAGGCCTGAAGGACGCGCCCGGCATCGGGACCCGGGTGGCTCCCTACATCCTGCCGATCTCGGCCTGCGTGCTGGTGGCGCTGTTCATGGTCCAGTCGCGCGGCACGCACCGGGTGGCGGCCTTCTTTGGACCCATCACCCTGCTGTGGTTCCTGGTCCTGGGCGGGCTGGGCCTGTTCCACCTGAAGGACGACCTGTCGATCTTCTGGGCCTTCAATCCCTGGTATGGCCTGCGATTCCTGTGGGAGAACGGCTTTCTCGGCTTCGTCATCCTCGGCAGCGTCTTCCTGGTGGTGACTGGCGCCGAGGCGCTCTACGCCGACATGGGCCATTTCGGCAAAGGCCCGATCCGCGCGTCCTGGCTGGTCGTGGTGTTTCCCTGCCTGGCGCTCAACTATCTGGGCCAGGGGGCGCTGATCCTGGCCCATCCGCAGACGCGGCATAATCCGTTCTGGGAGATGGTGCCGCAGTTCGCCTACTGGCCGATTCTGCTGCTGGCGGCCTGCGCCACGGTGATCGCCAGCCAGGCCGTGATCACCGGCGCCTTCTCCGTCACCCAGCAGGCCGTGCAGCTGGGCCTGCTGCCGCGCATCGATATCCGCCGCACGTCCGAGACCCAGGCCGGCCAGATCTTCGTGCCGCAGGTCAACACCCTGCTGATGATCGGGGTGCTGGTGCTGTTGTTCAGCTTCGGCACCTCCAGCGCCCTGGCCTCGGCCTACGGCATCGCCGTCACGGGATCGATGTTCGTCGATACCCTGCTGGCCTTCGTCATCGTCAAGGCGGCGTGGAAATGGAGCTGGCCGGCGACCCTGGCGGTTCTGACGCCGCTGGTGGCGCTGGACCTGACCTTCATCTCGTCCAATCTGCTGAAGATTCCCGACGGCGCCTGGATGCCGCTGGTGTTCGGCGCCGTGCTGGTGCTGATCATGTGGACCTGGACCAAGGGCGCCCAGATCCTCACCGACAAGACGCGGCGCGACTCGGTGCCGTTGAACGACCTGATCGACATCCTCAAGGCCCGCCCGCCCCACCGCGCGCCGGGCACGGCGATCTTCCTGACCAGCGATCCTGACATGACCCCGGTCGCCCTGATGCACAATCTCAAGCACAACAAGGTGCTGCACGAGAAGAACGTCATCTGCACCGTGCGCACGGCCGAGACGCCGCGCGTGATGGAGGCCGACCGCGTGCGGATGGAGCCGGTCAACGACGACTTCAAGAAGCTGACCATCTCCTATGGCTTCATGGAGACGCCCAATGTGCCCAAGGCCCTGGCGCTGCTGCGCAAGCAGCAGGGGCTGAAGTTCGACATCATGGCCACCAGCTTCTTCCTCGGCCGCCGCTCGGTGATCGCCTCGGCCCACAGCGGCATGCCGCTCTGGCAGGACAAGGTGTTCATCTTCCTGATGCGCAACGCCGCCAACCCGACCGACTTCTTCAAGATCCCGCCGGGCCGGGTGGTCGAGCTTGGCGCCCAGGTGACGGTGTGAGGCCGTGATCCAGGCCCTCTCCATCGTCGGCGACGTGTTCTGGATTCTGGCGCTGGCGCTGATGTGCTCGCTGTCCTGGGGCGCCTGGAAGCGGATCGGGCCCGAGACGCAGGTCCCCGTGGCCTGGAAGGACGCGGCCGTGTCGGCCCGCGTCCATCGCCTGCCCGCTCTGTGGCTGCTGCCGTTGCTGGCCTTCGCTGGCGGCGTCTGGCTGAAATTCGAGAGCCGGGCCGGCGGCCTTGGCCTCGACGGCGCGCTGATCGCGCTGGGCGTGCGCGTCACGCTCGCGCCGCTGCTGGCGGTGCTTCACCTTTCCCAGGTGCGCCGCGGCCTGGCGACGCTCGAGGCCGAAGGCCAACTCTAGCCTTGACCCCGGCCCCCCGGCGCCCTTGAACGCGCCGGAACCCGTCTCTCCCCAGGAACACCGCCGTGACCGCCAAGAAGTCCGTCAAGAAGGTCGTCCTCGCCTATTCCGGCGGCCTCGACACCTCGATCATCCTCAAGTGGCTGCAGACCGAATACGGGGCGGAGGTCGTCACCTTCACCGCCGACCTCGGCCAGGGCGAGGAAATCGAGCCCGCGCGGGCAAAGGCTCTGGCGGCGGGCGTGAAGCCGGAGAACATCTTCATCGAGGACGTGCGCGAGGAGTTCGTGCGCGACTATGTCTTCCCGATGTTCCGCGCCAATACGGTCTACGAGGGCCAGTACCTCTTGGGCACCTCGATCGCCCGCCCGCTGATCGCCAAGAAGCAGATCGAGATCGCCCGCAAGACCGGCGCCGACGCGGTCAGCCACGGCGCGACCGGCAAGGGCAACGACCAGGTCCGCTTCGAGCTCGGCTACTATGGCCTGGAGCCCGACATCACGGTCATCGCCCCGTGGCGCGAGTGGGACTTCAAGTCCCGCGAAGCCCTGCTCGAATTCGCCGAGAAGCACCAGATCCAGATCACCAAGGACAAGCGCGGCGAGGCGCCCTTCAGCGTCGACGCCAACCTTCTCCACAGCTCGTCCGAGGGCAAGGTGCTCGAGGACCCGGCGGTCGAGGCGCCCGAGTTCGTGCATATGCGCACGATCTCGCCCGAGGACGCGCCCGACAAGCCGACCGTCTTCACCCTCGACTTCGACAAGGGCGACCCGGTGGCCATCGACGGCGTGGCCATGTCGCCGGCGACCCTGCTGACCGAGCTGAACCGGCTGGGCCACGACAACGGCGTTGGCCGGCTCGACCTGGTCGAGAACCGCTTCGTCGGCATGAAGTCGCGCGGCGTCTACGAGACCCCCGGCGGCACGATCCTGCTGGCCGCGCACCGCGGCATCGAGTCGATCACGCTCGACCGCGGGGCCATGCACCTGAAGGACGAGCTGATGCCGAAGTACGCCGAGCTGGTCTACAACGGCTTCTGGTTCGCCCCCGAGCGCGAGATGCTGCAGGCGGCCATCGACTACAGCCAGGCCAGGGTCGCCGGCCAGGTGCGGGTCAAGCTCTACAAGGGCAACGTCACGGTCATCGGGCGCACCAGTCCCCACAGCCTCTACGACCAGGACCTGGTCACGTTCGAGGAGGGCAAGGTCGCCTACGACCACCGCGACGCCGGCGGCTTCATCAAGCTCAACGCCCTGCGCCTGCGCGTGCTGGCCAAGCGCGACCAGCGGGCGAAGTAGGATGGGCGCCTGGCCGGGTCAGGAATCGAGCCGGTTGTAGGGGAAGCGGTCGCGGACTGCCTCGATGAAGAACTGCCCCTTCGACTCCGCCTTGACGAAGCGGCGGTGCACTTCGCCGGGAACGCCGACATAGACGTACTCGCCCCCGTTGATGAAGGTGACAAACAGCTTCTGGCGGTCAGCCTCATAGCGAATGTCGCGGATGGCTGTGGACTCGAACGGCATCGTGGCCTCCCGTCCCGGGGCTTCCAGTGTCTAGAAGGCCTCGCCGGGCCAAGGGTTCCGGCTTTGCGCGAAGCATGAGAGGCTCCGCGGCTGCGGCGAAGACCGCATCGGGTTTCGGGGAGGCTCCATCACATGCAATCACATGCCTACGTCGCCATCGTCACGCTCCTGGCGTTGCTGGTCTATTTCTGGATGGGAATGGGCGTCGCCGGCGCCCGCCGCAAGTCGGGCATCGCAGCTCCGGCCATGACCGGCGATCCGATCCTTGAGCGCGCGGTGCGGGTCCAGGCCAACACCCTGGAGTGGCTGCCGATCTTCCTGCCGTCGCTGTGGCTCTGTCACCTGTTCTGGACGCCGCAAGACCCGACCGGCGTGATCGTCGCGGCCCTTGGCGCGGTATGGATCGTCGGGCGGATCCTGTACGCCCTCGGCTACGTCAAGGACCCGGCCAAGCGCGAGATGGGCTTCCTGATCCAGACCCTGGCTGCCGCGATCCTGCTGTTCGGCGCGCTCGGCAAGGCCGTGATGATCCTGCTGGCCTAACCGGACAGCCCCGCCAGCGTCGCGCCCTGCCAGACGGCCAGACCGGTCACCAGCAGGCCCACCAGCCAGGTCAGGGCGCGGACCGGCAGCACCTTGGTCATCCAGCCCGCGAGCGGGGCGGCCAGCACGCCGCCGGCGATCAGGCCGCCGACCGACCAGGCGTGGTCCAGCAGGCCCGTGGCCTCCCAGTGTCCGCTCAGAAGGGCGCTGATGAAGGTCGCTGATATGGCGGCGGCGACAAAGAACTCCGCGGCGTTGGTGGTGCCGATGGCCTGCCGCGGCTCCGCGCCCGAGCCCAGCAGGGTGCTGGTGACCACCGGTCCCCAGCCGCCGCCGCCGACGGCGTCGAAGAAGCCGCCGAACAGGCCGAGCGGCAGGGGGCGCTTCCAGCTCATGACCCGCGGCCGCGTACCCTTCCAGGCCCGGTAGAGGATGACCAGCCCCATCAGGCCCAGCCATGACACCACGAAGGGCTTGATCTTTTCCCCGTCGATCGAGGTGAGCAGGTAGGTGCCGGCGACGCCGCCGACCACGCCGCCGGC
>JAUSMJ010000015.1 GCA_030645575.1 Caulobacter sp.
CGCCGTCGCCCCCGCCGCCGTCGCCACCTCCGCCGCCGTCGCCACCTCCGCCGTCGCCACCTCCGCCGCCTCCGCCGCCCCCGCCGCCGCCCCCGCCGCCGCCTCCGCCGTCGCCGTTGCCTCCGGTGATTCCGCCGGTCGCACTTCCGATCGTGTTCGCGCCATCGGACATCGGTCTGGTGGTGATTGGGAGCCCGCCGCCGTTCGATGTCGTCGTCGTAACGCCGCAGCCCGTGCCCGAGGAAGAGGTGCGAAGGCCTGTGGTTCCGCCCAAGGCGGCCCTCCCGCCTCCTGTTCCGGCGCCGGTTCGGCCTCGCAAACAGGATCGTCATTGAGGATGCGACCTTGGCGACCATAGGCCCGCCGGGGGGCTCGATCACGACGAGGGTCCCCGCGGCGGGCCACGACCTGATCTACCGGACCAAGGTTTGGGTGCGACTTGTCACGGTGGCGCTGGCGCTTGCATTCGTCCCGATCGCGACCGTGATCGCGGCCGAGCGCCCGTATCTGCCTGCCGTACCCGGCGGTCTCGCGGCCGGTTCAGGCGAGGGGCTGACGGAGGACGCGCAAGGGTTCGTCGCCTGGGTGATCGAGACCGGTGACAACAGGGCGGCGCCCTTTCTGGTCATCGACAAGGTCAATGCCACGGCGTTCGCGTTCAATCGCGAGGGAGGGCTGCTGGCCAGCAGCCCCGTCCTGCTGGGCCTGGCTCGCGGCGACGTCTCGCCTGTCGGCATCGGCGGGCGGGCCCTGTCCAGCATCGGCCCCGCGGATCGCATCACGCCGGCCGGACGCTTCGAGGCGGCGCAAGGGGTCAATCTCGAAGGCAGGAAAGTTCTGTGGGTAGACTATGACACCGCGCTTTCCCTGCATCCGGTGGTCACGGGCGCCGCGTCGGATCGTCGTCGGCAACGCCTGGCGTCGGTCACCGCGAGCGACAACCGCATTTCCTACGGCTGCATCAATGTGCCCCCCAGCTTCTACGCCGAGGTCATCGCCCCGCTTTTCACGACCAACATCGGCATCGTTTACATTCTGCCCGAGACGCGATCGATCAGAGACGTGTTCGTCGCCCGGGCGCCGTCGTCCCAATAGCGGGCGGGGCGCGGCGGGACCGAAGCCGGAAGGCAGGGACCGAGACGGCGCGCGCTGCTTCGGCCTTGCCGCCACGCGGACCACAATGGTTCCCCCACGCCGCGCCTCGCGCTATCTGTTCCGGCCACGCCGCCAGGAACCCTCATGTCCCGACCCGAACGCCTCACCGCCCTGATCTATGACTTCGACGGCACCCTGGCCCGCGGCAACATGCAGGAGACCAGCTTCATTCCCTCGCTGGGGATGACGCCCAAGGAGTTCTGGTACGACACCGTCCGCCCACGGACGATTGCCGCCGATGGCGACGACATCCTGATGTACATGCAGCTGATGCTGCAGACCGCGCGGGACCAGGGCACGACGGTCACGCGCCAGATGCTGCGCGATCACGGCAAGGACGTGCCGCTGTTCGAGGGCATCCGCGACGGCAGCTGGTTCGACCGGATCAACGCCTTCGGGGCCCACTACGGCCTGACGATACAGCACTACATCCTGTCCAGCGGTCTGCAGGAGATGATCGAGGGCTGCCCGATCCACGACCGGTTCCACCACGTGTTCGCCTCGCACTACGTGTTCGACGACAACGACGTGGCCATCTGGCCGGCGGTGGGCATCAACTACACCACCAAGACCCAGTACCTGTTCCGCATCAACAAGGGCGTGCACAACAACTGGGAGCACGAGAAGATCAACCGCTTCATGCCCGACGAGGATCGCCCGGTGCCGTTCGAGCGAATGATCTTCATCGGCGACGGCGACACCGACGTGCCGACGATGAAGATGATGCACACCAAGGGCGGCCACTCGATCGCCGCCTACGACCCTCGCACCGAACCGCGCGACCAGGACAAGCTGCACCGCCTGATCGCCGACGACCGGGTCAACTTCGTCGCGGCGGCGGACTACAGCGAGGGCACGGCCATGGACCTGATCGTCAAGGGGATCCTGGGGCGGATCGCCGTGCGTGAGCGGACGATGCCGGCGGGGTAGGCCTTCTCCTTCTCCCCTTGCGGGAGAAGGTGTCGGTCGAAGACCGACGGATGAGGGGTTTCTCGATCCGTCAGGGTGACCCCTCATCCGACCCGCTTCGCGGGCCACCTTCTCCCGCAAGGGGAGAAGGAAACTAGGTCCGCCTGATCTCCAGCTTCACCCCCAACAGCCCCGCCAGCTGGGTCGCGCGGCGCGTCGTCTGTTCGCCCAGCAGCATGTCGGACCAGCCGTCGGCGGCGGCGAGGACCAGTTTGTTGCCGGCCAGGCCAAGCCGTGACTGGGCCAGCAGCACCGAGCTGCGGCCCGACAGGTCGCAGCCCAGGCGGATCGCCGCGCCCAGGGCCCGGGCCCGGCGGCGCTGGGACTCGCTGAGCAGCCGCGAGATGACAACGCCTTCGGGAACCGACGAGGCCGAGGTGTGGCGCGAAAAGGCGGCCACGGCGAGGAAGGCGCGTTCGGCGTGGCTCTGGCCGGCGACCGGCGCGCGCAGCACCTGTTCGAACACCAGGTCGGCGCGGTGGTCGGGATGCAGCCGGGCGCCGAGGTCGGCCAGCCGGCAGGCGGCGGCCCGCAACACGTCGTCGCGTTCGCCGAAGATCTCGGGCAGGGCCTCGAACACGGGCGTCAGCCAGGCCTCCAGCGCCGGGCCCAGGGTCTGGTCGATGCCGTGGCGGCCGGAGAGAGCCGCGAAGCCCTCGATCAGCGGGTCGAGCGCCTGGGTCTCGGGCGCCATGCTCTCGAACAGCAGGCCCTCGCGCAGACCATAGGCCGAGACGGCGATCCGCTCGATGCCCAGCTGCCCGATCAGCGCCTCCAGCACCATGGCCGCGTGGGGCAGGGTCTCCAGGCGCTTTTTCGACACGCCCTCGATGGCCTCCAGCGAGGCGCGCGACTGGCGGCCGATGAAGCGGGCGGCGTCCAGCGCGTCGGCGCGGTTCATCTCGTACTGATGCACGATCCGCAGCGGATAGCCGCTCATGCGCATGTGCAGCAGGGCCAGGTTGCGCCAGGCGCCGCCGACGGCCTGGAAGGTCTTCGCCCGGAATCGGTCGGCGTGCGGGGCCAGACGTTTCTCGATCTCGCCGGGGACCTTGTCCGGCCTCACGCCGGCCAGGGCGAAGGGGCCCAGCGCCAGGGTCGCGCCCTCGACCGGGCCGTCGGTGGTCAGCCGCACCAGCTCCAGGCTCGCGCCGCCCAGGTCGCCGACCACCCCGTCGCCGTCCGGCGCGCCGGCCAGCACGCCGAGGGCGGCGTAGCGCGCCTCCTCCTGGCCGGTGAGCACGCGCAGGGTCAGGCCGGTCTCGGCCCGCACCCGGTCGATGAAGGCCTCGCCGTCCCGCGCCTCGCGCACGGCGGCGGTGGCGGCGGTGAAGATGTCGTCCGGCGCCGCCGCGTCGAGCACCGCGCGGAAGCGGCGCAGGGCCGCCAGGGCCGCCTCGACGCCGCCGGGCGACAGTCGGCCGGTGGCGCCCAGGTCGCGGCCGAGGCCGGCGAGGATCTTCTCGTTGTAGACTGTCCAGATGGCCCGGCCCTCGAGACGGTAGAGCACCAGGCGCACGGAGTTGGAGCCGACGTCGATGACGGCGGCGTCGCGCACGGCCCGCAGGCGGCTCTCCGGCAGGGGCGGGCTAGCGCCGTGGGCCAACATGATCGAACGCTTGCGGCAGGTCGCGAACCTTGTGGCCCCGGCCCGACAGGCTCGGGTTGGTCATGAAATACTCGTGGGCGGAGAAGGCGCCGGGCCGGTCCCACGCCGGATCGCGGTGATAGCCGCCCTGGCTGTCCAGCGTCCAGCTCTGCGCTTCGTCATTGAGGTTGGCGACCATGATCTGATGCAGCACCTGCTGGTGGACCGTGGGATTGTCGACCGGCGTCAGGGCCTCGACCCGGCGGTCGAGGTTGCGCGGCATCCAGTCGGCCGAGCTGATGAACACGCGGGTCTGTTTGCTCGGCATCGCCTTGCCGTTGGCGAAGGCCATGATCCGGCTGTGTTCGAGGTAGCGGCCGACGATGCTCTTGACCCGGATGTTTTCGCTCATGCCTGGCACGCCGGGCCGCAGGCAGCAGATGCCGCGCACCACCATCTCGATGCGCACGCCCGCCTGGCTGGCCAGATAGAGGGCGTCGATGATCTCCGGATCGACCAGGGCGTTCAGCTTGACCCAGATCCCCGACGGCCGGCCGGCCAGCGCGTTCTCCGCCTCCGTGGCGACCATGGTCATCAGATCGGCTTTCAGCGTCTCGGGGCTGTAGCTGAGCTTCTCCAGCCGCTGGGGCGGGGCGTCGCCGGTGATGAAGTTGAACAGCCGCGCCGAGTCCCGGCCCAGCGCCGGGTCGGTCGTGAACAGCGACAGGTCGGTGTAAATCTTGGCCGTCACCGGGTGATAGTTGCCGGTGCCGAAGTGGCAGTAGGTGCGCAGGGTCTCGCCCTCGCGGCGGACCACCAGGCTGAGCTTGGCGTGGGTCTTGTACTCGACGAAGCCGAACACGACG
>JAUSMJ010000025.1 GCA_030645575.1 Caulobacter sp.
GGGTCTGCGCTTCGCCATCCGCGAAGGCGGCCGCACCGTCGGCGCCGGCGTCGTGGCCAAGATCGTCGAATAGGCCTCACCGCCTAAGCGACCTTCGATCCAAGATCAGGGCCGTCCGGGGAAACCCGGGCGGCCCTTTTCCTATTGCGCTATCGGACCTGCCGCAGGGAGGTGATGGCGTAGGCCAGGCCAACCCGGTTCAGGTCCGCCACGTCCTTGTCCAGGATGAGGCAGCGACCGCCGAAGTCCTTGTCCGTGCAGACCTCCCACGCGCCCCGGCCGATCTTGATGCTGAGGGTGCGGTCGTTGTTCTGTTTGGGCAGGTTGGTGATCTCGGTGCTGGTGGGGAAGGCCCCGCCCGTGAAGTTCAATCCGTCATAGAGGGTGATGGAGCCGCCGCGGGCCCGGGGCCGCTCATAGCCGCCGTTGTTGTAGCCGCCGCTGTAGCCGCCGCCACTGTTGTAGCCCCCGCCGCTATAGCCACCGCCACTGTTGTAGCCGCCGCTGTAGCCGCCGTTGTTGTAGCCGCCGCCAGGGGGCGGCCCCCAGCCGCCGCTCCCATAGGAACCGCCGCTGTTGCCGTAGCCGCCCTGATTGCCGTAGCCGCCGTAGGGCGCGCCCTTGTAGCAACTCAGGCGGCCGTTCTCGTTGGTGATCTCGCCGCGACAGTCCTCGTAGTCGAGGGTGCTTCCCAGATAGCGTCCGCTGTAGTCGCGGCACTGAGCCCAGAGGGTCAACCGGCCGCCGCCGGTGACCCGCACGTCCTTGCAGGTCTGCCAGTAGCTTCCCGGCGGCGGGGCGTTGTAGCCCTGCGCCTGGGCGCTTCCCAAGGCCGCCACCCCCAGGGCCGCCGCGCCCGCGGCCGCGGCCGAGCCCGCGATCCATGCCTTGATCTTCATGTCCCACTCCGATTGCGAACCGTCCCTCCCGCCACCCTAGGGCGGCCCGGAAGTTCGGAAAAGGCCAAGGTTCAAGCGGCCCGGCAACTCGCGCTATTCCCCTCATGGGCGCGCAGGACGTCGGCGACATAGTATTCCGTCATCCCCTGGGCTCGCTTGAGCTCGACGAGGCCGGGCTCCAGCAGGGGCTGAACCGTGCGGGTCCAGGCCGCGGCGCAGGCTTCCTTGGTTTCGGTGGAAGCCGCGCAATCGATCAGCGCGGCGAAGGCCTGGCGGTAGAGGCCGAACCGCGCCCGGGTCATGGGGGCGCCGTGGCCGGGGATGAGGATCGTGAAGGGGGTGGCCCAGACCTGGTCCAGGGCCTCGCGCCAGCCGTCGGGGCAGGCAGTGTCGAGGAAGGGAGCGGGGAGGGTGACCAGGTCGCCCGCCGCCGCCACGCGGCTGGCCGGATCGTAGAGCCAGACATCCCCGGCCGTGGCGGCGTCAGGGGCGAGGTTCACGGCCAACCTCAGGCCGCCCAAGCTTCGCGTCTGCGATCGTGCGATGACCACGTCCGGCCGCAGGGCGGCGCCGGCCTCCACGGCGGCGATGTCGCCAGCGATGTCCTCCAGGGTCTCCTTCGGCAGGTCGCCCGCCTTCAGATAGGCCCGACCGCTTTCGGCGCCCTTGGCCAGGAAGCCCGCCAGGGCCTCATCGATGGCCGAACTGGCATAGACCCTGGCGGCCGGATAGGCGCGCTTCAGGTCGGGGTTTCCGCTCACATGGTCCAGGTGCCAGTGGGAGTTGACGATGGCGGCGATGGGGCGTCCCCGCGCCGTCGCAAAGTCGAGGATGGCCTGGCGCTGCCAGGCGTGGCGGCCAGTGTCCATCACCACCAGCCCCTTGGGAGCGGCGAAGATCACCGTATTGCCGTCGGGCTGGCGGCGCGGCGCGATGCCGCCGGGGATCAGCCAGACGCCCGTGGCGATGGCCTGGGCGGCGGGTTTGGGCGTCTGGGCCTCGACCGACCAGGGCGCCAGGAGCGCCAGGGCGGTCAGCGCGATGAGCTTGAGGCGTGACATGGTGATCCTCCTCGAGACGCAGCCAGGATCGCGGCCCCGCGGGGGGCGCTGTCAAATCTCCGATCGTTAATTTTCGCCGCGGCGAGGCGAGGGCTAGTCTCTCCGGTCGAGCTCTTGACTCCCCCGTCCGCCTCGGGCCGCCTGCGGCAAAGGAGCGGGGATCATGGCGAGGAGATTCTGGGCGGCGGCGGGGCTGGTTCTGGCCCTGGCCCTGGCGGCGGGCGGGGTGCAGGCCGCGCCGGACGTGGCCAAGATGACTGGTGGCGAACTGACCGCCTTCACCCGCCAGATGCCCAAGGGCGGCGAGCTGCACAATCACATCGCCGGGGCGACCTTCCCCGAGACCCTGCTGGCCTGGGCGGTGGAGGACGGCCTTTGCGTCAACGTCAAGACGCTGTCCCTGACCCCGCCCTGCCAGCCGGGCGAGGATCTCAAGCCGGCCTCGGCCCTGGCCGGCGACGACCTGCTGCGCACGGCGATGATCGACAGCCTGTCGGTGCGGCATCCTGACTTCCAGGACCGCTCGGGCCACGATCAGTTCTTCGGCGCCTTCGGACGCTTCGGGGCGGTGGGATCCAAACGAGGCGGGGACAGCCTGGCCGCAGTCATGGACGGCCTGGCCCGGCAGAACACCTTCTACCTGGAGGCCATGGTGACGCCCCAGGGGGCGGCGTCGCGGTTCCTGGGGGCGAAGGTCGGCTGGAGGGGCGGGGACCTGGCGACCCAGAAGGTGGCCAACAGCGCCGCGGGGCTGGAGGCCCTCGTACCGGCCGCCATGGCCGAGACCGACGCCCTGGAGGCCCGGGCGCGGGCGGTGATGAAGTGCGGGACGTCGGAGGCCGCGCCGGGCTGCCAGGTGACCGTGCGCTATCTGGTCCAGGCCGGGCGGGTCGGGCCGCCGGAGCAGACCTTCGCCCAGCTCCAGCTCGGGGTGACGCTGATCGCCGCCGACCGGCGCTGGGTCGGGCTGCAGCTGGTGGCGCCGGAGGACCATCCCCAGGCCCTGGCCAATTACAGCCTGCACATGAAGATGGTGGACTATCTGACCGACCACGGCCGGACTGCCAAGGCGGCGCTGCACGCCGGCGAACTGTCCTTCAAGTACGCCACGCCCGAGGACCTGCGGTTCCACATCGCCGAGGCGGTGCGGGTGGCCGGGGCGCGGCGGATCGGGCACGGGGTGGACCTGCCCCTGGAGACCGACGCCGAAGGCCTGGCCGCGGAGATGGCCGCCCAGGGAATCCTGGTGGAGGTGAACCTCACCTCCAACGACAAGATCCTGGAGGTGTCGGGCAAGGCCCATCCCTATGCTTGGCTGCGCCAGCGCCGGGTGCCGGTGAGTCTCTCCACCGACGACGCCGGCATCCTGCGGATCGACCTCTCACACGAATACGCCCGGGCCGCCGACGAGGGCGCGAGCTATGGCGACCTGAAGGCCTCGGCGCGCAACGCCATCGCCTATTCGTTCCTGAGCGGGGAGGGGCTGTGGTCCGATCCGGGGGTCTATCGGCGGCCGGCCAAGGCCTGCGCCGGCCAGATCGGCAAGGCCGAGCCGAAGCCAGGGCCCTGCGCGGCGCTGGTGGCCGGCAGCGACAAGGCTCGCGAGCAGTGGCGTCACGAGCGGCTGCTGGCGGCCTTCGAGGCGGCCGTCAGATGACCGCGGTGTCATGACCTCGAATTAAGCTGCCTTGGCCTGTCACGCCGTCTACCGTCGCCTCAAGATCGATCCATCAAGAGGAGGGGACCCCATGCGTCTTCCGACCATTCTCACCGCCGCGTCCGCCCTGGCCCTGATGGCCGGCGCCGCGTCCGCCGCCAGCGCCGCCACTATCGAGGTCAAGGACGCCGTCGCCCGCGTGGTGGTGATCCCCGAGGACCGGGGCGACATCAAGGTGGAGTTCCTGACCACCAATCCCAGCCTGCCCCTGCAGGTCCGCAGCCTGGGTGGCAAGACCATCGTCGACGGCGATCTCGATCGGAAGATCCGGAGCTGCAACAACACCGGCGGCAAGGCCCGGGTGTTCGTGTCGGGGATCGGCGACGTGGCCTACGAGGACATGCCCCAGATCGTCGTCCGCACCCCCAAGGACGCCCATGTCGAGGCCGGCGGGGCGGTGTTCGGCTCGGTGGGCAAGACCGCCAGCCTGGAGCTCTCCAACGCCGGCTGCGGCGACTGGACGGTGGGCAATGTGGCCGGGAAGATGAACATCAACGTGGCGGGCTCGGGCGACACCAGCACCGGCACGGCCGGCGAGACGACGCTGCGGGTCGCCGGATCCGGCGACATCCACACCCAGGCCGTGGCTGGGCCCCTGGAGGTCTCGGTGGCCGGCTCGGGCGACGTGGACGTGGCTTCGATCTCCGGCCCGCTGACCGTCAAGATCGCCGGGTCCGGGGACGTGAAGGTCGCCAGCGGACGGGCCAGCGAGGCCGCGGTCTCCATCGCCGGCTCGGGCAATGTCGACTTCGACGGCGTGGCCGGCAGCCTCACGGCCAAGATCGCCGGGTCCGGCGACGTCCATGTCAAGGCGGTGACCGGGGAGGTCTCCAAGGCCATCGTCGGCTCGGGCAATGTGAGCATCGGCTGAGATTTGGCCGGTTGATCAAGTGGTCCTCCCGGGGGTCTTGGGATTTACAGATGTAAACTTCTCTGGTCTGGTCCGGCCATGAAGTTCCTGATCTTCCTTTCGATCGCCCTGGGGGCGCCCGCGCTCGCCGTGGCCGCGCCGGCCCTGACCCTCGAGGCGCCGGCGGCCCGGGTGGTGATCATCCCCGAGGCGCGGCCCGACATGGCGCTGACCGCCGACCCGCGGCTGGCCATCCATCCGGTGGCGGGGGGCGGCGCCCGGGTCACCGGGGCCAGCTCCTGGCTGGAGCAGACCCTGCCCTGGGTGTTCGGCTATCGCTGCACCGCCGCCGGCGTCAGCCGTTGGGGGCGCGCCATCGCCGTCAAGGATCTTCCCACCTTGACCGTGCGGGTTCCACTGGACGCCGACATCACCACCCGCGGGGCCGTGTTCGGCCAGGCGGGGGCGGGGAGGACGCTGAAACTCTCGGCGAGCGGCTGCGGGACCTGGCGGCTGGGGCCGCTCTCCAGCGGCCTGACAGTGACCCAGACCGGACCGGGCCAGGTGATCGCCAGCCACGTGGACGGCAAGCTGACCGCCACCGTGGACGGCTCGGGAACCATCGTGGTGGGGCAGGGGGTGGTCTCCACCGCCAAGCTGATCATGAAGGGCGATGGGCGCATCGACGACCGCGGGAGCGTCGGCATGCTGGATGCCGAGATGCGTGGATCGGGCCTCATCACCGTGCGCCTGCTCGCCGGACAGGCGAAGGTGGCCTATGACGGGGACGGGAATGTCCGGTGGGGCCGACCCAAGGGCAAGAAGTTCTGCGCGGGCCTGGCCTGCTACTGAACCGCGCCCCCCAAACTTCCTGAACCGGGGCCGTTGCTGGCCTTGACGAGGCCGAGTCGCACACGTATAGACGCGCCTCTTGTTGGATCGGCTGTGCGCTTCGAAGTGATTTGAGGCGCAGACGCGGTTCGCAGAACGACCCGGAACCCTGAGAAATCGGGCGACCGGGCGAGGCCCTCGCGGAAACCTTTCGCGCGGGCCTATGTCGTTTTTAGCGGACTTACGCGTACGAGCGTCTCCCCTGGGGGGCGTTTGGGTTGGTCTTTGAAATGGTCAAAGTCACGCGGACGGACCGTCGTCTGTAGGGGAAATTGAAGAGCGATATGGATCGTCAGAACATCCGCATCCGGCTCAAGGCCTTCGATCACCGCGTGCTGGATCATTCCACGCGTGAGATCGTCAATACGGCCAAGCGCACCGGCGCGACCGTCCGGGGGCCCATCCCCCTGCCGACGCACATCGAAAAATTCACCGTCAACCGCTCGCCGCACATCGACAAGAAGTCGCGCGAGCAGTTCGAAATCCGCACGCACAAGCGCGTGCTCGATATCGTCGACCCCACCCCGCAGACCGTGGACGCGCTGATGAAGCTCGACCTGTCCGCCGGTGTGGACGTCGAGATCAAGCTGTAGGGAGCCGACCACAATGACTCTCCCCGCACAACGCACCGGCGTCATCGCCCGGAAGCTGGGCATGACCCGCTTCTTCGACGAGACCGGTCAGCACGTTCCGGTCACCGTCCTCAGCCTCGACGGCTGCCAGGTGACGGCCCAGCGCACCGTCGAGAAGGATGGCTACACCGCCCTCCAGCTTGGCGCCGGCGCCAAGAAGGCCAAGAACACGCCCAACGGCATGCGCGGCCACTTCGCCAAGGCTCAGGTCGAACCCAAGCGGGTCGTGGCCGAGTTCCGCATCGAAGAGGGCGCCATGATCGACGTCGGCGCTGAATTCACCGCCGACCACTATCTGCCCGGCCAGAAGGTCGACATTACCGGCACCACCGTCGGTAAGGGCTTCGCCGGCGCCATGAAGCGCTGGAACTTCGGCGGCATGCGGGCCACGCACGGTGTCTCGGTCTCGCACCGGGCTCACGGTTCGACGGGCCAGCGCCAGGATCCGGGCAAGACCTTCGCCGGCAAGAAGATGGCCGGCCACCTGGGCCAGGAAACGGTCACCACCATGAACCTCACGGTCTGGAAGGTGGACGTCGAGCGCGGCCTGATCCTGATCAAGGGCGCCGTCCCCGGCACCGAAGGCTCCTATGTGAAGGTGCGCGACGCGATCAAGAAGGCGGCCCCGGCCGACCTGCCGCGTCCGGGCGCCTTCCGCAAGTCGGGCGAAGCGGCCGCCGCCGCGGCGCCGGCCGAGGAGCCCCTGGCCACCGAGGCCGCGGCCCCCGAAGCCACGCAAGAGGGCGCTGACCAATGAAACTCGACGTCATCAAGCTTGACGGCGCCAAGGCCGGTTCGGTCGATCTCGACGACGCCATCTTCGGCATCGACGAGATCCGCGGGGACATCCTTCAGCGTGTCGTCACCTGGCAGCTGGCCAAGCGCCGCTCCGGGAACCACAAGATTCAGGTCCGCAACGAGGTCTCTCGTACGGGCAAGAAGATGTACAAGCAGAAGGGCACCGGCGGCGCCCGTCACGGTTCGCGCCGTGCGGCCCAGTTCGTCGGCGGCGCCAAGGCTCACGGCCCGGTCGTCCGCAGCCACGAGTTCGGCCTGAACAAGAAGATCCGCGCCCTGGCCCTGCGCCATGCGCTGTCGTCCAAGGCCAAGTCGGGCTCGCTGGTGGTTATCGACGCCGCCGAGCTGACCGATCCCAAGACGGCCGGTCTGCGGGCCACCCTGGACAAGATGGGCCTCAAGAACGCCCTGATCATCGCCGGGCCGGAAGTGAACGCCAACTTCAAGCTGGCGGCTCGCAACATTCCCAACATCGATGTGCTGCCGAACGCCGGCCTGAACGTCTATGACGTGCTGCGCCGCGGGACCCTGGTCCTGACCAAGTCGGCCATCGACGGCATTTCGGCCCGCTTCGCTCAGAAGGAAGCCGCGTAATGTCCGCAACCGCCCGCCATTACGACACCATCCTCGCCCCGGTGATCACCGAAAAGGCGACCTATCTGTCTGAACAGAACAAGGTCGTCTTCCGGGTCGCCGACGACGCGACGAAGGACGAGATCGCCGCCGCGGTCGAAGCGCTGTTCAAGGTCAAGGTGACCAAGGTCAACACCCTCAACGTCAAGGGCAAGACCAAGCGCTTCCGCGGTCGCGTCGGACACCGGTCCGACGTCAAGAAAGCCATCGTGACTCTGGCCGACGGCCAGTCGATCGACATTACGACGGGGCTCTAAGAGATGGCTCTGAAACACTACAATCCGACCTCTCCGGGCCGTCGCAGCCTTGTGCTGATCGACCGCAGCGAGCTCCACAAGGGCCGTCCGGAAAAGTCGCTGGTCGAAGGTCTGACCAAGTCGGGCGGTCGTGGCGGCGGTGGCCGTATCGCGGTCCGCTTCCGCGGCGGCGGCGCCAAGCGCCTCTACCGCATGGTCGACTTCAAGCGTCGCAAGTGGAACATCGCCGCGACGGTCGAGCGCCTGGAGTACGATCCGAACCGGACCGCCTTCATCGCCCTGATCAAGTACGCCGACGGCGAGCTGGCCTATATCCTGGCCCCGCAGCGGCTGAAGGTCGGCGACGAGGTCATCGCCTCCGAGAAGGTTGACGTGAAGCCGGGCAACGCCGCCCCGCTGAGCGGCCTGCCGATCGGCACGATCATCCACAATGTCGAGCTCAAGCCCCAGAAGGGCGGCCAGATGGCCCGCTCGGCCGGCGCCTACGCTCAGCTGGTGGGTCGTGACGGCGGCTACGCCCAGATCCGTCTCGGCTCGGGCGAGCTGCGCATGGTGCAGGACAGCTGCATGGCCACGGTCGGCGCCGTCTCCAACCAGGACCATATGAACCAGGTTCTGGGCAAGGCCGGCCGCGTCCGCCACATGGGCTTCCGTCCGCACGTTCGCGGCGTCGCCATGAACCCGGTCGATCACCCGCACGGCGGCGGCGAAGGCCGCACCTCGGGTGGCCGCCACCCGGTGACCCCGGCCGGCAAGCCGACCAAGGGCGCCAAGACCCGCACCAACAAGGCCACGGACAAGTTCATTATCCGGTCGCGCCATAAAGCGAAGAAGGGCCGTTAAGCCATGACACGCTCAGTCTGGAAGGGCCCGTTTGTCGACGGTTACCTGCTGAAGAAGGCAGAGACCGCGCAAAACTCCGGCCGCAAGGATGTGATCAAGACCTGGTCGCGTCGCTCGACCATCATGCCGCAGTTCGTCGGCCTGGTGTTCGGCGTCCACAATGGTCTCAAGCACGTGCCCGTCTCCGTGTCGGAAGACATGGTCGGCCACAAGCTTGGCGAATTCGCCCCGACGCGGAACTTCCCGGGTCACGCGGCCGACAAGAAGGCCAAGAGGAAGTAGCATGTCGAAGAAAGCGAAAGCCCGTCGACTGCCCGCGACCGAGGTCCAGGCCAAGGTGCGCACGCTGCGCACCGGCGCCCGGAAGCTCAACCTCGTGGCCCAGTCGATCCGCGGCCTGAAGGTGCAGCGCGCGCTGAACGAACTCGAGTTCAGCCACAAGCGCATCGCCAAGGACGTCCGCAAGGCGCTCTACAGCGCCATCTCGAACGCCGAGAACAACCACAACCTGGACATCGACTCGCTGGTCGTGTCCGAGGCCTTCGTGGGCAAGAACCTGGTGATGAAGCGCTTCTCCGCCCGCGCGCGGGGCCGCTCGTCGCGTATCGAGAAACCGTTCAGCGAACTCACCATCGTGGTTCGCGAACTGGGTGAGGCCGCCTGATGGGTCAGAAAGTCAATCCGGTCGGGCTTCGGCTCGGCATCAACCGCACCTGGGACAGCCGCTGGTTCGCCGACGGCAAGGAGTACGGGCGCCTTCTGCACGAGGACATCAAGGTCCGCCGTGAACTGAAGAAGCGTCTCTACCAGGCCGGCATCTCGCGGATCATCATCGAGCGTCCGCACAAGAAGTGCCGCGTGACCATCTATGCCGCGCGCCCCGGCGTGATCATCGGCAAGAAGGGCGCGGACATCGACAAGCTGCGCAAGGACATCGCGTCCATGGTCGGCGTCGAGGTTCACCTGAACATCGTCGAGATCCGCAAGCCCGAGACCGACGCCCAGCTGGTGGCCGAGAACATCGCCCAGCAGCTCGAGCGCCGCGTCGCCTTCCGTCGCGCCATGAAGCGCACCATGCAGTCGACCATGCGTCTGGGCGCCAAGGGCGTGCGGATCAACGTGGCCGGCCGTCTGGGCGGCGCTGAAATCGCGCGGATGGAATGGTACCGCGAAGGTCGCGTGCCGCTGCACACCCTGCGCGCGGACATCGACTACGGCTTCGCGGAAGCCAAGACCACCTACGGCATCATCGGCGTGAAGACCTGGATCTTCAAAGGCGAGGTGCTGGACCACGATCCCATGGCGCTGGACAAGCGCCTGGCCACTGAATCCGGCCCCGCCGGCGAAGGTGGTGGACGTGACCGTGACGATCGCGGACCCCGCGGCCCGCGCCGCGACCGCGGTCGCGGATCTGAGGCGTAACCGTCATGCTGTCACCGAAGAAAACCAAGTACCGGAAGGCCTTCAAGGGCCGGATCCACGGCACCGCCAAGGGCGGCACCCTGCTGAATTTCGGCTCCTACGGCCTCAAGGCCGTTGAGCCGGAGCGCATCACGGCGCGCCAGATCGAAGCGGCTCGCCGCGCGATCACCCGCCACATGAAGCGCCAGGGCCGCGTCTGGATCCGGATCTTCCCGGACCTGCCCGTGTCCGACAAGCCCGCCGAAGTGCGGATGGGCAAGGGCAAGGGCGCCGTCGATTACTGGGCCGCCCGGGTTCACCCCGGCCGCATCATGTTCGAGATCGACGGCGTCGCCGACGATATCGCCCGTGACGCGCTCAAGCTCGGCGCCGCCAAGCTGCCGATCAAGACCCGTATCGTCGCCCGGATCGATTCCGGCCTGGCCGCGGAGCACTGAAGATGAAGATCGATGAAGTTCGGGGCTTCACCCCCGACCAGCTGGCCGAAGCCCTGCTGAACCTGAAGAAGGAGCAGTTCAACCTGCGCTTCCAGGCGGCGACCGGCCAGGTCGAAAAGACCCACCGCGTGAACGAAATCCGCAAGGACATCGCGCGGATCAAGACCGTTTTGCGCGCCAAGAAGGCCGCGTAGGAGACCGATATGCCCAAACGTATTCTTGAAGGCGTGGTCGTCTCCGACAAGGGCGACAAGACCGTGGTGGTGAAGGTCGAACGCACCTTCCTGCACCCGTTGCTGAAGAAGACCGTCCGCCGGTCGAAGAAGTATCATGCGCACGATGAAGCCAACGCCCACAAGGCCGGCGAGATCGTCAAGATCGTTGAGTGCGCGCCGAAGTCCAAACTGAAGACCTGGGAAGTCCTTCCCAAGGCCGTCAGCTAGTTTCTGGAAGGTATTAAGCCATGATCCAGATGCAGACTAACCTGGAAGTCGCCGATAATTCGGGCGCGCGCCGGGTCATGTGCATCAAGGTGCTTGGCGGCGCCAAGCGCCGCTACGCACACGTCGGGGACAAGATCGTTGTCTCCGTCAAGGAAGCCATTCCGCGCGGCCGCGTGAAGAAGGGCGATGTGCTGCAAGCCATCGTCGTTCGCACGTCCTCGGCCATCAAGCGCAAGGACGGTTCGGTCATCCGCTTCGACAAGAACGCGGCCGTGATCGTCAACAAGCAGGCGGAGCCGATCGGCACGCGGATCTTCGGCCCGGTTCCCCGCGAACTGCGCGCCAAGAACCACATGAAGATCATCTCCCTCGCGCCGGAGGTGCTGTAATGGCGGCCAAGATCAAGAAGGGCGACAAGGTCGTCCTCCTCACCGGCAAGGACAAGGGTAAGTCCGGCGCCGTCGTTCGCGTCCTCCCGAAGGAAGAGCGCGTCGTCGTCGGCGGGCTCAACATGGTCCAGCGCCACACCAAGCCGACCCAGGCGGATCCGCAGGGCGGCATCAAACACAAGGAAGCGCCGGTGCACGTGTCGAACGTGGCCATCGTCGATTCCAACGGCAAACCCACCCGCGTCGGCTTCCGCATGGACGGCGACAAGAAGGTGCGTTTCGCCAAGACCACGGGCGAGGCGATCAATGGCTGATCAAGCTTACGAACCCCGGATGAAGACCATCTATCGTGAACGCATCCGCGCCACGATGAAGGAACAGTTCGGCTATTCCAACGAGATGCAGGTTCCCAAACTGGACAAGATCGTCCTGAACATGGGCATCGGCGAAGCGGTCGCGGACTCCAAGAAGGCCGCCACGGCGATGAAGGATCTGGCGGCGATCGCCGGCCAGAAGCCCGTCGGAACCAAGGCCCGCCTGTCCGTCGCCCAGTTCAAGATCCGGGAAGGCATGACCATCGGCGCCAAGGTCACCCTGCGCGCCGACCGCATGTACGAGTTCCTCGATCGCCTGATCACCATCGCCCTTCCGCGGGTGAAGGATTTCCGGGGGCTCAACGGCAAGAGCTTTGACGGCCGTGGCAACTTCGCCATGGGCCTGAAGGAGCACATCGTGTTCCCCGAGATCAACTACGACCAGATCGATCAGATCTGGGGCATGGACATCATCGTTTGCACCACTGCGAAGACCGACGACGAAGCGCGCGCGCTTCTCAAGGAATTCCAGTTCCCGTTCACCGCGTAACGGACGGGAAGGAAAGAACTCATGGCCAAGAAAAGCGCCGTCAACCGTAACGAGATGGTCAAGAAGCTCGTCAAGCAGTACGCCGCCAAGCGCGCCGCGCTGAAGGCTGTCGCCAATGACGAGACCCTGCCGCTCGAAGATCGTTTCGATGCCCGGCTGAAGCTGGCGAAGCTGCCGCGGAATTCCGCCGCCAACCGCATCCGTAACCGGTGCGAGGTGACGGGTCGTCCGCGCGCCTACTATCGCAAGCTGAAGATGAGCCGGATCGCCCTGCGTGAGCTTGGCTCCGCCGGACTGATCCCCGGCCTCGTCAAGTCGAGCTGGTAAGGGAGGGATCGTAAAATGGTCAACGACCCCATTGGCGATATGATCGCCCGCATTAGAAACGCCGCCATGCGCAAGCGGGCGAAAGTCTCCACCCCGGCCTCGAAGATGCGCGCGCGCGTCCTCGATGTGCTGACGGGCGAGGGCTACATCCGCGGCTACTCGCTGGTCGAGAAGCCCGGCGCGTTCCCCGAATTCGAGATCGAGCTCAAGTACTTCGACAACGAGCCCGTGATCGTCGAGATCGCCCGCGTGTCCAAGCCTGGCCGCCGGGTCTACTCCTCGATCAAGGATCTCAAGCCGATCAAGAACGGCCTGGGCATCTCGATCCTGTCGACGCCCAAGGGCGTCATGTCCGACACCGCCGCCCGCGACGCCAATGTCGGCGGCGAAGTGCTCTGCAGGGTCTACTGATATGAGCCGTATTGGAAAGAAGACCGTTCCGGTGCCCGCAGGGGTCACCGTCACGCTCGACGGCCAGACGGTCACGGTGAAGGGCCCCAAGGGCCAGCTCGCCTGGACCATCGTCGACGAGATCGAGATCAAGCAGGACGGCGGCGAGCTCACCCTCGTCCCGACCAGCCAGAGCCAGCGCGCCCGTTCGATGTGGGGTCTGTCCCGCACGCTGGTCGCCAACATGGTCCAGGGCGTCACCCAGGGCTTCGAGGAAACCCTCGAGCTGGTGGGCGTCGGCTACCGCGCCGCGCTGAAGGGGTCCGACCTTTCGCTGCAGCTCGGCTTCAGCCACGACGTCGAGATCCCCGCTCCGGGCGGCATCACCTTCGCGGTGCCCAAGCAGACCGAAGTCAAGATCGCCGGCATCGACAAGCAGCTGGTCGGTGAAACCGCGGCCAAGATCCGCCGCATCCGTCCGCCGGAACCCTATAAGGGCAAGGGCGTGCGGTATGCGGGCGAAAAGGTCCGCCGCAAGGAAGGCAAGAAGAAGTAGTCATGGCGCTCTCTCCTCGCGAATCCCATGCGCGCCGCGCCCAGCGTACGCGCACGCGCCTCAAGGCGCTGTCGACCGGTCGTCCGCGTTTGTCGGTCTTCCGTTCGAGCAAGAACATCTACGCCCAGATCATCGATGATGAGAACGGCGTGACCCTGGCGGCCGCTTCCTCGCTTGAAGGCGGCAAGGACGCCAAGGGCGCGGACAAGGACGCCGCCGCCCTGGTCGGCAAGCTCGTCGCCGAACGGGCGATCGAAAAGGGCGTCAAGGACGTCGTCTTCGATCGCGGCGGTTTCATCTATCACGGCCGGATCAAGGCGCTGGCGGATGCCGCGCGTGAAGCCGGTCTGAACTTCTAAGGGAACCCAGCACATGGCTCGTGAACCCCGCAGTGGTGGTGGTGGCGGCGAAGGCCGGAACCGCCGGGACCGCAACGCCCCGTCCGACGATCGCGCCGACAGCGACATCGTCGAGAAGCTGGTGCACATCAACCGCGTCGCCGCGACCGTGAAGGGTGGCCGTCGCTTCAGCTTCGCCGCCCTGATGGTGGTCGGCGACCAGAAGGGCCGCGTCGGCTACGGACATGGCAAGGCGCGTGAAGTGCCGGAAGCCATCCGCAAGGCGACCGAAGAAGCCAAGAAGACGATGATCCGCGTGCCGCTGCGCGAATCCCGCACGCTGCACCACGACGGCAATGGCCGTTGGGGCGCCGGCAAGGTGATGGTCCGCGCGGCGCCTCCGGGCACCGGCGTCATCGCCGGCGGTCCGATGCGCGCGGTGCTCGAAACCCTCGGCGTCCAGGACGTCGTGGGCAAGTCGACCGGCTCGTCCAACCCCTACAACATGGTCCGCGCCACGTTCGAGGCGCTCAAGGCCCAGTCCTCGCCCCGCCAGATCGCCGCCAAGCGCGGCAAGAAGGTCAGCGATGTCCTGGGCCGCCGGGCCGACGGCGCTTCGGCGCCGGACGCGATCGAGGGCTAGATCATGGCTGAGAAGAAAACCGTCACCGTCCGCCAGACGGCCAGCCCGCTGCGCCGCAAGGGCGACCAGCGCGCCACGCTGTCGGGCCTGGGCCTGAACAAGATCGGCCGCACGCGCGTGCTGGAAGACACCCCGTCGATCCGCGGGATGATCGCCAAGGTCGCGCACATGGTCGAGGTCGTGGATTAACCTGCTTTTCCCTCCCCCTTGTGGGGAGGGTGGACGGGCGAAGCCCGGACGGGTGGGGGTGTTCGACACTTCCCCACCCTGGCCGGCAAGCCGGCCTTTCCCTCCCCATGAAGGGGAGGGAGGGACATAAAATCAGCCGAGTCCGGGTTTCACCCGGGCGCCATATCTCCAAGGAGAGGCACTCAAATGACCAAGCTCAACGAACTGGCTCCGGCCGAAGGCTCGACCAAGAACCGCATGCGCGTTGGCCGCGGCCCGGGTTCGGGCAAGGGCAAGACCGCCGGCCGCGGCGTCAAGGGCCAGAAGGCCCGCAGTGGCGTCGCCCTCGGCGGCTTCGAAGGCGGCCAGATGCCGCTGCACATGCGCATGCCCAAGCGCGGCTTCAACAACCCCAACGCCAAGAAGCTGGTGGAAGTGAACTTCTGGCGTCTCGAGCAGGCGATCGCCGCTGGCAAGCTCGACGCCAAGAAGGCCATCGACGCCGACGCCCTGGTGGCCGCCGGCGTGATCCGCCGCAAGCTGGACGGCGTCAAGCTGCTGGGCAAGGGCGAGCTGACCAGCAAGATCGAGATCACCGTCTATCACGCCTCGGCCACCGCCCAGGCGGCGATCGAGAAGGTCGGCGGCAAGCTGACCCTGACCCGTCCGGCCAAGGTCGAAGCTGAAGCCCAAGCCTGACACAGGCAGGCGGAGCCGGGTGACAACGCCCGGCGCCGTCCCTATTTGTGACGCTCCATAAAGAGTCGCGGGGACCTACATGGCTTCGGCCGCCGAGCAGCTAGCCGCAAACCTCAACTTCGGCGCCTTCCAGAAGGCGACGGAGCTGCAGAAGCGCATCATGTTCACCCTGATCGCGATGGTCGTCTATCGCCTGGGCACCTACATCCCGATCCCCGGCATCGACCCGGCGGCCTTCGCCCAGGCGTTCACGCGCCAGAGCGAGGGCGTGCTGGGCATGTTCAACATGTTCTCGGGCGGCGCCGTCGAGCGGATGGCCATCTTCGCCCTGAACGTGATGCCCTATATCTCGGCCTCGATCATCGTGCAGCTGCTGGGGACGGTCTATCCGCCCTGGGAAAAGCTGCGCAAGGAAGGCGGGGAGGCGGGCCGCAAGACCCTCAACCAGTACACCCGCTATCTGACCGTGGTGCTGGCCCTGTTCCAGTCGGCCGGCATCGCCTTCGGCCTGCAGAACAGCCCGGGCGTGGTCGATCCCAATATCGCGCCGCTGTTCTTCATTGTCTCGACGGTCGTCACGCTCACGGGCGGCACCCTGTTCCTGATGTGGCTGGGCGAGCAGATCACCAGTCGGGGCGTCGGCAACGGCGTCAGCCTGATCATCTTCGCCGGCATCGTGGCCGTGCTGCCGCGCAGCGTCTGGCAGCTGCTGCAACAGGTCCAGGTCGGGGCGATCAACGGCGTCGCGGTGCTGCTTCTGGTGGCCATGGCGGTCGGGGTGATCCTGGCCATCGTGTTCATGGAACGCTCGCAGCGCCGTCTGCTGATCCAGTATCCCAAGCAGCAGCGCGGTAACCGCATGGTCGGCGGCGAAAGCTCGTTCCTGCCGCTGAAGATCAACACCTCGGGCGTGATCCCGCCGATCTTCGCCTCGTCGCTGCTGCTGTTGCCGGCCACGGCCATGGGCTTCGTCGCCTCGGCCAACCTGCCGGGCTGGCTGCAGTGGCTGCCGACCGTGGTGGGCCAGCTGCAGCACGGCCAGCCGCTGTTCATGCTGTTTTACGGCGGCCTGATCGTGTTCTTCTGCTTCTTCTACACCTCGGTGGTGTTCAATCCCGACGACACGGCCGAGAACCTGCGCAAGTACGGCGGCTTCCTGCCTGGCATCCGGCCCGGCAAGCGCACGGCGGAATATCTCGACTTCGTCCTGACGCGCCTGACCGTGATCGGCGCGGCCTACATCGCCGCGGTCTGTCTGCTGCCCGAGTTCATGATCAGCTTCATGGGCAGCCCGCAGCAGACGCGGGCGCTGGGCGGCACCTCGATCCTGATCGTGGTCTCGGTGACCATGGACACGGTGGCGCAGATCCAGTCGCACCTTCTGGCCCACCAGTACGAGGGCCTGATCAAGAAATCGAAGTTGCGGGGTGGTCGGAAGTAGGCCGCGTGTTCGGAAGGGCGCCGCGACGCAAGATCGGGGCGAGGGGAGAGTACGGATGAATCTGATCCTGTTCGGCCCGCCGGGGTGCGGCAAGGGCACCCAGGCCAAGCGGCTTGTCGAGGAACGGGGCATGGTCCAGCTCTCGACGGGCGACATGCTGCGGGCGGCGATCGCCTCGGGCTCCGAGCTCGGCGAGCGGGTCAAGGGCGTGCTGGCGCGGGGGGATCTGGTCTCCGACGAGATCGTCATCGCCCTGATCGAGGAGCGGTTGCCGGAGGCGGAAGCCGCGGGCGGGGCCATCTTCGACGGCTTTCCGCGCACCGTGGCCCAGGCCGAGGCGCTCGATTCGATGCTGGCCGGGCGGGGGACGAAGATCGACCTCGTCCTGCGCCTGCTGGTCGATGAACCGGTCCTGCTGGAGCGGGTCACCGGCCGATTCGAACAACAGGGCCGACCGGATGACAATCCGGAGACCTTCAAGACCCGTCTGGGGGCCTACAATGCCCAGACGGCCCCGCTGCTGCCCTATTACGAAGGGCAGGGCAAATTGACGGCCGTTGACGGCATGGGCTCGATGGAGGCGGTTTCCGCCGCGATCCGGTCCGCGCTGGAAACGGTTGGAAGCTGAGCCGGACAGGTTGAAAATCAACCTTTTCCGGCATTGACGGAAGCGCAACGATCCCTATAACGGTGCGCTTCCGCGAAAGGCGCGACTCCCGCGTCGGCTCGAAGTGCAAGCTGAGGGCCGGTGCGCTAGTGGCGTCTCGTTTTGCGCGTGCGCCCAAAGGGGCGCGATAAGACAGAGAGATTTAGGCTTGGCTCGTATCGCAGGCGTCAACATTCCGACGAACAAGCGCGTGGTTATCGCGCTGCAGTACATCCATGGCATCGGCCAGAAGTCCGCCAAGGACATCGTCGCCAGGGTGGGCATCGAAGATGCGCGCCGGGTGAACCAGCTGACCGACGCCGAGGTCCTGCAAATCCGTGAAGCCATCGACAAGGACTTCACCGTCGAGGGCGACCTTCGCCGCGAGACATCGACCAACATCAAGCGCCTGATGGACCTGGCCTGCTACCGCGGCCTGCGTCACCGCAAGGGCCTGCCGGTCCGCGGTCAGCGCACCCACACGAACGCCCGCACCCGCAAGGGTCCGGCCAAGCCGATCGCCGGCAAGAAGAAGTAAGAGAGAGCCTCGATGGCCAAGGAACCGGCTCGCGTAAAGAAGCGCGAACGCAAGAACATCACCTCGGGCGTGGCGCACGTGAACGCCTCGTTCAACAACACCATGATCACCATCACCGACGCCCAGGGCAACACCATCTCCTGGTCGAGCGCCGGCGCCATGGGCTTCAAGGGGTCGCGCAAGTCGACGCCCTACGCCGCCCAGATGGCCGCCGAAGACGCCGGCAAGAAGGCCGCCGAGCACGGTGTGAAGACCCTGGAAGTGAACGTCTCCGGTCCGGGTTCGGGCCGCGAGTCGGCCCTGCGCGCGCTGCAGGCCGCCGGCATGACGATCACCACCATCCGTGACGTGACTCCGATTCCGCATAACGGCTGCCGGCCGCCGAAGCGCCGGCGAGTCTGAGTTCTATTCGTTGACCCTCTCCCGTCGCCGGCCGTGCGTTTCGCGGCCGGCGAATACGCGTTCCAAGGACATCCGCCCGTGATCGAAAGAAACTGGAACGAGCTCATTCGCCCCGAAAAGCCGATGATCGAGACCGGCGCCGACGCCAGCCGCAAGGCGCGCATCGTCGCTGAACCCCTCGAGCGCGGTTTCGGTGTGACGCTCGGCAACGCGCTGCGTCGCGTTCTGCTCTCCTCCCTACAAGGGGCGGCCGTGACCGCCGTCCAGATCGACGGTGTGGTTCACGAGTTCTCCTCGCTGGAAGGCGTGCGCGAGGACGTGGTCGATATCGTCCTCAACATCAAGCAGCTGGCCCTGCGGATGCACTCCGAAGGGCCCAAGCGCATGACCCTGCGGGCCACCGGCCCCGGCGTCATCACGGCGGGCCAGATCGAAGTCCCCACCGACATCGAGATCCTCAACCCCGACCACGTGCTCTGCACCCTGGACGACGGCGCCAACGTGCGCATGGAGTTCACGGTCAACAACGGCAAGGGCTACGTGCCCTCCGAGCAGAACCGTCCGGAAGACGCCCCGATCGGCCTGATCGCGGTTGACGCCCTCTATTCGCCGGTCAAGCGCGTCGCCTACCGCGTCGAGCCGACCCGTCAGGGTCAGTCGCTCGACTATGACAAGCTGGTGCTGGAAGTCGAAACCAACGGCGCCGTCGGTCCCGTGGACGCGGTGGCCTACGCCGCCCGTATCCTGCAGGACCAGCTGCAGATCTTCATCACCTTCGAAGAGCCCAAGGCCAAGACCGACGGCGAGGCGAAGCCCGAGCTGCCGTTCAACCCGGCGCTGCTGAAGAAGGTCGATGAGCTCGAGCTGTCGGTCCGTTCGGCCAACTGCCTGAAGAACGACAACATCGTCTACATCGGCGACCTGATCCAGAAGACGGAAGCGGAAATGCTCCGCACCCCGAACTTCGGCCGCAAGTCGCTGAACGAGATCAAGGAAGTGCTCGCGGGCATGAACCTGCATCTCGGCATGGACGTGCCCAACTGGCCGCCGGAAAACATCGAAGACCTGGCCAAGAAGTTCGAAGACCAGATCTAGTTCGCTTACCGCGCTATCTCCCGGATCGCCTGCAAGGGCGGTTCGGGGCCCATAGACGCCGCAACAGCGGTCGAGGGCCCCGGCGCTTCGTTCTGACCCAGGCGGGAAACAGGCTGGGATGGGTGACAACACTGCGGGCCAAGCGGCCCAGGAGAGACCACGATGCGTCACGGTAAAGCACACCGTAAACTGGGTCGTACGACCGCTCACCGCATGGCGATGTTCGCCAACATGTCGGCGAGCCTGATCAAGCACGAGCAGATCGTAACCACCCTGCCCAAGGCCAAGGAACTGCGCCCGATCGTCGAAAAGCTGATCACGCTGGGCAAGCGCGGCGACCTGCACGCCCGTCGCCAGGCGATCAGCCAGGTGCGCGACATCGAGCAGGTCGGCAAGCTCTTCGCCGTGCTCGGCCCGCGCTACAAGGACCGCAACGGCGGCTACATCCGCGTGCTGAAGGCCGGCTTCCGCCACGGCGACAACGCCGCCATGGCGGTCATCGAGTTCGTCGATCGCGACCCGAAGGAAAAGGGCAAGGACTCCGGCCCGGTCCAGGACTTCAGCGGCGACGAATAGTCGGCCGCGCGAGCGACCCGAAATTCTGAAAGGCCCCGGAGCGATCCGGGGCCTTTTGCTTTGGGGCGGTGGCGTGGAGGAGGGGCATCTGACGTCGGGAATGGGTGGGGAGCGGAAGTGCTGAGAGTCAGCCTTTGCGTCGATTGCGGATACCAAACACCCCCTGGAATCCGCCCGCCTGTTCCATCGCCAGCGCGAGGGGCAGCCCCGCTTTCTCCCCGCTCATCCTCGCGGAAGCGAGGACCCAGGTTTACGGCCAGTGCACTCACCTCAAGGGATGTCTGGCGCCGAGCCTGGAAGATCGAACTGATCGCGAAGACCAATCCCGGCTGGCGGGATCTGTTCCGGACATTTTCTGAGCCTCCCCCTGAACCCCACTCACGTCGCGGAAGGAAGGACCCGGTTCATTCGATGTAGTGGCTCATCGCGGTGTTGGCGAACAGCGGCTGCCGTGAGTGCAGCGGCCGTAAACCTGGGTCCTCGCTTCCGCGAGGATGAGCGGTAAGAAGGAGGAGTTGGGGTCCGCAATGGGTCGGAAGCGGTCCCTGCCGGCTACCCGCGGTCAATGTTATACGGCCTTCACCCGTCGGCGCCTCACCCCGGCCGTCTTGCCCCGTGGCGGATCTGAACGATCACCACCCGCTTCACCGAAACCCGGTAGCGGAGAATGTAAGGGCGGACCGTAACGAGTTCTCGCAGCCCCGAGGCGGCCATCCAGAGCGCCTCACTGATCCGTACCGCGGCCGACAGGTTGTCCTTGGCGATGTGGCTGGCAATGTCGTCCAGGTCGGCGAGCGCTGACCGCGACCAGACTACTTAAGCCACGACCTTGGCATCGGCTTGTAGTCAGGCGTCCCCCAGGTTTTCAGCCAGGCGGCGACGTCCTCGTGCGGCACACATCGGCCGGCGGCGAGATCTGCTTCTGCTTCCGCGATCAGCCGCGCATCAGCTTCCTCATCGACCTCGTCGAAAAAGTCGAAGTCCGGTGCTGGCGTTTCGCGGAAGCCGGGTTTGTCTTCGGGCACACGGCAAATCTACCGCGATCTTGCCGCGAAATCAATCGGGACACTACTCCCGCGTCAGGTCCTGACGCTGGAACAGCCAGACGGCGAGGGCGGTCAGGCCGGCGATCCAGGCCAGCAGCGCGGCGAGCGCCACGGGCCAGTCGATCGCCGTCGCGAACCCCATCCGCGAAGGCGACAGGGCGGCCTTCAGCAGGTCGGCCTGCAGGACCGGAAAGCCCAGCAGATACCGCAGGGGCGGCTCCAGCGGGTTGTCGAACCCCTTCTGCAGCTGGCTGACGACGAAACCCTGCACGACCCACAGGCCGACGGGGACCAGCAGGGCGGCGAGGCCCGCGCGGGTCGCCACGGCGATCACGGTCGCCAGCGCGCCCAGCGCCATCATCTCGAGGAAGGCGATGCAGAATATCCCGGCCAGCTGGGCGTTGGTGTTGCCTTCCGCCGCCGCCCAGACGACGCCGCCGCCGGTCAGCACCGCAGACAGCAATCCCGAGACGATCCCGCCGACCGCCAGCAGGCCCAGGCCGGTCACGGTCACCAGGCCGAATGTCGCCAGCTTGGCCAGCAACAGGTTTGCGCGCGTGTTGCGCGGAGTCAGGAAGCGCCAGGTCTCCCAGCGGTAATCGCCGGCCAGGATGGCCGAGGCGGCGATCAGGAAGAACAGCTGGACGATGAAGAAGTTGGAGCCGGAGACGGCCTCGACCGCCTGGTTGAGCAGGGCGACCGGCGCGCGGCCCAGCATCGCCGCCGGGTTTCCCTCCGCGGCGGCCTTGCCCAGCAGATGGCGCATGAACAGGCCCTGGACCAGGCCGATGGCGATGCTCACCAGCGGCACGAAGGCCAGGCTCCAGAACACCGTTCCGCGCGCCTTGAAAAAGCGCAGGCGTTCGGCGGCGAAGGCGTCAGCCAGCATCGGTCTCTCCCGTATGGCTGAGGAACACCTTCTCCAGGTCGCCGCCGATCCAGCGGGCCTCGGTGATCTCGACCTTGGCCTTGACCAGCGCGGCGATCAGGGCCGGGGCCTCGGCGCGGGGCAGGGCGGCGAACACCGCGTCCGGGCCGTCGGCCACGCCCCGGTCGCCGAGAATCTCCAGCACCCTGGCCGTCGGGCTGGCCAGCAGCCGCAGCCGCTCGCCCACCGCCGTCAGGCTGTCGACCCGACCCTCGGCGACCAGCTTGCCGCGGTCGAGGATGGCCACGGCGTCGCAGACCCGCTGCACCTCGTCCAGCTGGTGGCTGGCCAGGATGATGGTCACCCCGTCGCGGTCGGCCAGTTCGCGCATCAGGGCGCGCATCTCCAGGATGCCGGCCGGGTCCATGCCGCTGGTCGGCTCGTCGAGGATCAGCAGCTCGGGCCGCGTCAGCAGGGCGGCCGCCAGCGCCAGGCGCTGCTTCATGCCCACCGAATAGCCGCCCACCTTACGGTCGGCGGCCTCGGTCAGGGCGACGCGGGTCAGCCAGCCGTCGATGTCGGGGGCCTTCTCGCCCGACGCCAGGGCCAGCATGCGCAGCGTCTCGCGGCCGGTCAGCCAGGGCAGGAAGCGCGGCGTCTCGATGACCGCCCCGATCCGCCGCAGCGCCTTGATGTCGCCGGCCTTCTCGCCCAGCAGCCGGGTCTCGCCGGTGGTCGGCCGGACCAGGCCCAGCACGATGCGGAACAGGGTGCTCTTGCCCGCGCCGTTGGGGCCCAGGATGCCGAAGATCCCGCCGCGCGGAATGTTCAGCGTCAGACCGTCCAGCGCCTTGACCGTTCCATAGGCCTTGCTCACGCCGGCGGCCTCGAGGGCGAAACTCATGGGGTCATCCGGCGGGCCGCTCCCGGTCATCATCGCGTGACAGAGGGGGACTATGACGGGCTCCCTTGAGTCCGCCAAGCGGGCCGGTACAGATGGGCGTCGGGCCCCCGGGAAACGTCATGATCGCCTTCGTTCGCCGCATCGTCCTGGCCGTGACGGCCCTGGTCCTGCTCGCCGTCCCCGCCCTGGCGGCCGAGCGGGCGCCGGTGATCCTGGTGTCGATCGACGGCTTCCGCGCCGACTATGCGTTGCGCGGACTGACGCCGACCCTGGCCGGCCTGGCGGCGGAGGGCGCCTGGGCGCCGGACGGCATGGCGCCGTCGTTTCCGGTCAACACCTTCCCCAACCACTACACCCTGATCACCGGGCTGCGGCCCGATCACCACGGCCTGACTGACAACACGGTGTATGACGCCGCCCGGCCGGGGGTGAAGTTCAGCATGGGCGCCCGCGACCAGGTGCAGGACGCCTTCTGGTGGGACGGCGGCGAGCCGGTCTGGGTGACGGCCGAGCAGAAGGGGCTGCGGGCCTTCACCATGTACTGGCCGGGCTCGGAGGCGGCGATCCACGGCGTGCGCCCCAGCCAGTGGTTCGTCTATGACGAAAAGGACCCGGCCTTCGCCCGCGTGGACCGGGTGCTGGCCTGGCTCGATCTGCCGGCGGACCAGCGGCCAAACTTCATGACCCTCTATTTCGAGGAGGTTGACACCCAGGGCCACTGGACGAGCCCGAATGGCGCGCGGCTGAACGAGGCGCTCGGCAATGTCGACGCCGCCCTGGCCCGACTGGTGGCCGGCCTGAAGGCGAGGGGGCTCTACGACAGGGTCAATCTGGTGGTGGTCGCCGACCATGGCATGGCCGAGACCTCGCCAGACAGGGTGGTGTTCCTCGATGACCTGGCGCCGATCGCCGAGGTCACGCCGGTGACCCTGGGCACGGTGTCGGGCCTGATCGCACGCACGCCGGGCGCGGAGGCGGCCCTGGTCGGCAAACATCCGCACGTCGAATGCTGGCGCAAGGGCGAGCTGCCGGCGCGCTTCCACTACGGGACCCACGACCGGATCCCGCCGATCATCTGCCTGCCCGAGACCGGCTGGGTGTTCACCTCGCGCGAATGGTACGCGCGCCGGCCGCTGACCGGCCCGGCCGGATCGCATGGCTACGATCCCGAAGACCCGGCCATGCGGGCGCTGTTCGTCGCCCACGGTCCGGCGTTCGGGCCCGGTGTGCGGCTGCCGGTGTTCGACAACGTGTCGGTCTATCCGCTGCTCATGAAACTGCTGGGCCTGGCGCCGCGACCCAACGACGGCGATCCGGCGGCGACCGCGCCCGCCCTGCGGTGAGAGCCTGGCGTCGCCCTGGCCGGACGTGCTGTCGTGCGACAATGGTGAACGGCTGATCGAAACCCGCATTGCCGTCAACCACGCCGGGCCGGGGTCGCTGAAGGAGCATCCGGATGACCACGACTTGCCCTTCTCCCAGGGGGAGAAGGAGGGGCCCGCACCGCGAAGCGGTGTGGGAGGTTGAGGGGGTAAGGCGCCTCCGGACCGTCCCGACCCAGACCGACGCCGGCGCCATCCTGTCGCTGGGAAATTGGGACAAGGGCGGCTGGACGCAACTCGATATCGGGCGCATGGACAGCGCCAAACTGGCCGATCTGGTGCGCCTCGCCTGGCGTCAGGTCGCGCCGAAACGACTGAGCGCTGGGGAGCGACCATGACCGATCAACAGCAGGCGGCCGCGCCCGGCGGCCGCCGCGCCGCGTTCGGCTTCATCTTCGCCCTGGCGGTGATGAACGCGATCTCGTTCGGCATCATGATTCCGATCCTGCCCAACCTGATCAAGCAGTTCACCGGCGGCGACACGGCCGCCGCCTCGGTGTGGAACGTGGTGTTCATGGTCACCTGGGGGCTGATGCAGTTCGTCATCGGCCCGATCCTGGGGATGTATTCGGACCGCTACGGCCGCCGCCCGGTGCTGCTGCTCTCGCTGCTCGGCCTGGCGGTGGATTTCCTGTTCATGGCCCTGGCCCCCAGCCTGGTCTGGCTGCTGGTCGGGCGGATGCTCAACGGCATGACGGCGGCCAGCTTCTCGACCGCCAACGCCTATGTCGCCGACGTCACCCCGCCGGAGCAGCGGGCCAAGGTGTTCGGCTGGATGGGCTCGGCCTTCAGCTTCGGCTTCCTGGTCGGGCCCGTGCTGGGCGGCTACCTGGGCAAGATCAGCATGACCATGGCCGATGTGACGGTGGCCGGCCTGACCATCGACATGGCCCTGCGGCTGCCGTTCTTCGTCGCCGCCGGCCTGACCCTGGTCAACGTCCTGTACGGACTGCTGGTGCTGCCGGAATCGCTGCCGCCGGAACGGCGGGCGGCGCGGTTCGAATGGACGAAGGCCAACCCGGTCGGGTCGCTGAAGCTGCTGCGATCGCATCCCGACCTGCTGGGCCTGGCGACGGTGCTGTTCCTGTTCCAGCTGGCGCACATGGTGCTGCCCAGCATCTTCGTCCTTTACACGGGCTATCGCTACGGCTGGACGCCGGACTTCATGGGCCTGACCATGGGCCTGACCGGCATTCTGGGCATCGGCGTGTCGATCTTCCTGGTCCAGCCCGTGGTCCGGCGGATCGGCGAGAAGGGCGCGCTGCTGGTCGGCGCCGGTTTCGGCGCCCTGGGCTTCGCCATCTACGGCTTCGCGCCGACCACGGGGATGTATCTGGTCGGCACGCCGGTGTTCTCCCTGATCGGGCTGGTGACGCCGGGCCTGATGGGGCTGATGAGCCGCCGCGTCACGCCGCGGGAACAGGGCCAGCTGCAGGGCGCGAACCAGAGCGTGCAGGGGATTTCCTCGATCCTCGGGCCGGCGATGTTCGGCCTGGTCTTCGCCTGGTCGGTGCACAACGATCGCACGCTGCACCTGCCCGGACTGGCCATCTGGGTAGCCTCCGGCCTGATGGCGGCGGCCTTCCTGATCGGCCTGACCGTGGCCCGCCCGCCGCGGGCGGTGGAAGCAGCCGGATAGCGCCCGTCCTCCATCGAGGAGGAGGGCTTTCCGTGATAGGATCGCGCCATCATTGCGCCCGAAATCTTCGCTGCAGTGCGGAAGGGGCAAACTTGATCTGAAAGATCTCATGCGCGCGACGAAACTGATCCTCCCGACCCTGGTGCTGCTGGCCGCCTGTTCCGGTCCCGCGCCGAAATCCCAGGCGCAGGACGCTGGCCTGGCCCAGCCGACCAAGGCCCCGCCGGCCAGCGTCCAGGGCCTGAAGACCTCCTTCGCCCCGGTGGTCAAACGGGCCGCGCCGGCGGTGGTCAACGTCTCCAGCCGCCGGGTGGTGCGCCAGCGCGTGGACCCGTTCTGGGACCTGTTCTCCGGCGGCGGCGTGCCGCAGGCGCGGATCGCCCAGTCGCTCGGCTCGGGGGCCATCGTCCGCGCCGACGGGGTGATCCTGACCAACAACCACAACATCGACGGCGCCGACGAGATCATGGTCCAGCTGGCCGACCGGCGGGAGTTTCCGGCCACGGTGCTGCTGGCTGATCCGCGCTCGGACCTGGCGGTGCTGAAGATCGACGCCGGCGGCGAGCGCCTGCCGGTGATCGCCATCGACGACCAGGAGACGCTCGAGGTCGGCGATCTGGTGCTGGCCATCGGCAACCCGTTCGGGGTCGGCCAGACGGTGACCAACGGCATCGTCTCGGCCACCGCCCGCTCGAACGTGGGCATCACCGACTACAGCTTCTTCATCCAGACCGACGCGGCCATCAATCCGGGCAACAGCGGCGGGCCGTTGGTCGATATGGACGGCGACCTGATCGGGGTGAACACGGCCATCCTGTCGCGGTCGGGCCAGTCGTCGGGCGTCGGCTTCGCCATCCCGGCCGCCATGGCCCGCCAGGTGATCGCCGCCGCGCTGGGCGGCGAGCACGCGGTGGTCCGGCCGTGGCTCGGCGCCCGGACCCAGGCGGTGACGGCCGACGTGGCCCGCAGCCTGGGCCTGCCGGCGCCGCGCGGCGTGGTCATCACCGACATCTGGCCGGGCGGCCCGGCCCAGCGCGGGGGCCTCAAGGTCGGCGACGTGATCCTCGCCGTCGGCGGCGAGGCGGTCAACGACGAGGGCGGCGCCACCTATCAGTTCGGCTCGCGCCGACCGGGCGAGACCGTGCCCGTGCATATCCTGCGCGACGGGGCCGAGCGCGACCTGACGGTCCGCGCCGAGCCCGCGCCGGGCGGGCGCGGCGACGCGCGGACCATCTCCGGGGCCAACCCCTTCCAGGGCGCGACCGTGGCCAGCCTGTCGCCGGCCGTGGCCGACGAGATCGGCGTCGATCCGTTCGCCGGCAAGGGCGGCGGCGTGGTCGTCACCCGCGTGGCCCAGGGCTTCGCGCAGCAGGCCGGACTCAAGCCGGGCGACATGGTGCGCGAGGTCAACGGCCGCCAGATCCGCTCGATGGCCGACCTCGACGCCGCCATCGGCCGGGGCGGCAAGGTCTGGCGCGTGACCATCCAGCGCGGCGGCCAGCTGATCACGGCGGTGTTCCGGACGTAGTGCGGACTGCCTTCTCCCCTTGCGGGAGAAGGTGTCGGCGAAGCCGACGGATGAGGGGTTTTCCCCGGCCTGTCCGCGAGACCCCTCATCCGACCCGCTTCGCGGGCCACCTTCTCCCGCAAGGGGAGAAGGAATCTCGAAGCAATGCTACACCACCCCTATGTCTGACCTGTTCGAAGCCGCCGGCCTGACGCCGCATGCGCCCGCGCCGCTGGCCGAGCGGCTGCGGCCGCGCGGGTTGGACGAGGTGGTCGGTCAGGAGCATCTGCTGGGCGAGGGCGGGCCGATCCGCCGGATGATCGCCGGCAATCGCCTGGGCTCGATGATCCTGTGGGGCCCGCCGGGCACGGGCAAGACGACCATCGCCCGCCTGTTGGCGAAAGCCGCCGGCTATGAGTTCCAGCAGATCAGCGCCGTCTTCTCCGGCGTCGCCGACCTGAAGAAGGCCTTCGAACAGGCGAAAATGCGCCGCGCCGCCGGCCAGTCGACGCTGCTGTTCGTCGATGAGATCCACCGCTTCAACCGCGCCCAGCAGGACGGCTTCCTGCCGTTCGTCGAGGAGGGGACCATCACCCTGGTCGGGGCGACGACCGAGAACCCCAGCTTCGAGCTCAACGGCGCCCTCCTGTCGCGCTGCCAGGTCTATGTGCTGCGCCGGCTGGACGAGGCGGCGATGGAGCTGCTGCTGCTGCGGGCCGAGGCGGAGGAGGGCGTCGCCCTGCCGCTGGAGCCGGCCGCGCGCGAGGCGATGATCGCCATGGCCGACGGCGACGGCCGTTACCTGCTGACCCTGGCCGAGACCCTGCTGGCCATCGGCGCGCCCAAACCCCTGACGCCGGCCGAGCTGGGCCAGGTGCTGCAGAAGCGCAGTCCGGCCTACGACAAGGATCGGGAAGAGCACTACAACCTGATCAGCGCCCTGCATAAGAGCGTGCGCGGCAGCGAGCCGGACGCGGCCCTCTACTGGCTGGCGCGCATGCTCGACGGCGGCGAGGACCCGCTGTTCATCGCCCGGCGGCTGATGCGCATGGCCAGCGAGGACATCGGCGCGGCCGACCCGATGAGTCTGCTGCTCTGCAACGCGGCCAAGGACGCCTACGACTTCCTCGGCAGTCCCGAGGGCGAACTGGCCCTGGCCCAGGCCTGCGTGCACATGGCCTGCGCCCCCAAGTCCGTGGCCGTCTACAAGGCCTTCGGCGCGGCGCGGAAAGCCGCCCGCGAGACCGGCTCCCTGGCCCCGCCGTCGCATATCCTGAACGCCCCCACCCGGCTGATGAAGGACCTCGGCTACGGGGCGGGGTATGCGTACGACCCGGACACGGAGGAGGGGTTCAGCGGCCAGAATTACTTCCCGGACGGGATGGAGCGCCGGGTGTTCTACAAGCCGAAAGGCGAGGGGCACGAGGGCAAGGTGAAGGAGCGGCTGGAGCGGTGGGCCGGGATGCGTCGGGACAAGTCCAAATAGATGCAATTAAATCCGCTCATCCCCGCGAAAGCGGGGACCCAGGTTTTTTCAGAGCTTCGGCTCACGGTTCCAGCAAGATTCCGGTTCCGCCTGACGGGTGAGCCGCTGTTTCAAAAACGCCTGGGTCCCCGCTTTCGCGGGGATGAGCGGATTTAAAATGAGTCAGAGACCCCCAAGGAAGATCAAGGCCCACGAAAAGCCGCTGACCCTCACGCCCGAGGAAATCGCCTTCGTGCGTGGCATCGTGATCCGCGAAGACCCCCACATCATCGCGCTGAACAAGCCGGCGGGCCTGTCCAGCCAGGGGGGGCGGATCAACGCCCATACGCTGGACGAGCTGACCTGGGCCTTCGCGCGGCCAGGGGGGCATCGGCCGCGGCTCGTGCATCGGCTGGACCGCGACACCAGCGGCGTGATCCTCACCGCCCGCACCCAGCCGGCCGCGAGTTTTCTCGGCAAGGCCATGATTGCGAAGCGTTTTCGCAAGACCTACCTGGCCATTGTCGCGCCGGGCGCGCCGTCGCCGAAGGGCGGGGTCATCGACAGCCCGCTGCGTCGCGAGAGCATCGGGCGCGAGGCCTATATGCGCATCTCTGCCCCCGATCACCCCGACGCCGAGACCGCGAAAACCCGCTACCGCACGCTCGCGGCCACGCCCGAGGCGGCGCTGATGGAGCTCTCGCCCGAGACCGGCCGGATGCACCAGCTGCGCGTCCACATGGCCAGCCTCGGCCGGCCGATCGTCGGCGACCCCCGCTACGGCGGGGCGCTGGTGGTCGGGGGGCGGGCGGTTCCGCGCCTGATGCTGCACGCGGCCAAGCTGACCTTCCCGCATCCGGACGGGGAGACGATGACCATCGAGGCCCCGCCGCCGGAGGACTTTCGGGTGTTGGCGGAGGGGCTGGGGTTGGCCTTACCGGGGACAGGACAAGCAGTCCCAAGGGACAGCTAGTCCTGTCCCGTCCTGGTCCAGGAGAGGCTTTCCTGTCCCTTGGGACTGGATAGCCTCTCCCAACGCCTACGCCGCCGTCCCCTGTTCCAGGGTCATCGCCGGGGCCCGCAGGCTGGCGTGGGTCAGGCCGGCGGTCTCGGCCACGGCGAAGAAGCCGTCGGAGGCCAGGCCCTGCACGGCCAGGGCCGGGGCCAGGCCGCGCGCCTGGCGGCCGAATTCGAGGATCTGGGTGGCGATGCGGCCATCGGGGCCCGGCAGGTCGGCGGCGTCGAGGGTCACGCCCATCAGCCGCACGCCGGCCAGCGGCGCCATGGCGTCCCTGGCCGGCTGGACCCGGGCGAACACGCCGCGGCAGACGGACTTGAGCAGCCCGACCACCTCGATCAGCCGGGCCAGCGGCGCGCCGCGGTCGATATCAACCAGTTCCAGCATCACGCTGGCCTTGACCCGCCCGGCGGCCGCGCCGGCGCAGTTGATCAGCATGCCGCGGCCCTTGCTGGTCGCCATGGTGCGGAACGACACCGGCACGATCAGCGCCGGCTGATTGGGTCCATCGACGCGCGGCAGGAACAGGGCCGCGAAGTCTAGCGTCGCCTGGTCGATCTTCATCAGGTCGGCGTCGGGCAGCTTGCCGAACGACCGGGCGGGGATCACCCGGCCGGTGGCGACCTCGGTCACGGTCGGCTCGATGCGCAGGGCGGCCGTGATCCCGTGGCGCAGGCTCTGCACGTCCTCGACCGCGAAATCGATGCGCAGCGGGATGCCCGTCGCGGCCTGAAAGCTGAACGGGTTGCGCTTGCGCAGCTCGGCCGGATCGACCTGCGGCCGAACGACGGGGCTGGACGGCGCGATCTCTTCGCGGGCCCGGGCCTGCAGGATGAACACCGGATCGAGCGGCGCGCAGGAGACCTGGCCGTCCTTCAGATCAGTGACCGCGCGCACGGCCATGTCGCGCGGCTCGGCGCCGCCCAGGAAGTGCATCAGCACCTCCTTCAGCACCTTCAGCGCCACGGCCTGGGCGGCGACGCCCTCCTCGCTGGTCATGGCGATGAGGTAGTCGGTCTCGCCGACCCGCTGGGCCAGATCCTGGTAGGTCAGGTGCTCGGCCAGCTTGCGCTCGACATAGGCCCAGACGTCGGGCCGCTTGCGCAGCCAGCGGTCGCCGCTGCGGTCGCGGATCGCCGCCAGGCTGATGATGTTGACGGCCCCACGGCCCATCAGGTCGTGGCCGCCGAACCGCTCGAGCAGGGCGGCGACATCGGCGGCGTTGAGGCGGTCGATCGGAGGTTGGCTCATGAACGCTGTCGAACCACGGCTCAGGGTTTCCCATTTTGAGGCCTCGCGCTTAACGGGCGGTTTATGCGAGCGGACCGGTTCGACAGGACGGCGCGGCCGTCGCATAAGGGCGCGATGGACAAGCTGTTACTCGTCGCCGCCGGCGGCGCCACTGGCGCGGTGCTGCGCTATCTGACCGGGATCGGCGCGACGCGCGCCCTGGGAACCGGCTGGCCGTACGGCACCCTGGCCGTCAACGTCGTCGGCGGCATGGCCATGGGCCTGCTGGTCGGGGTGCTGGCCCAGCGCGGCGGGGCGGACCAGGAACGCTGGCGCCTGTTGCTGGGCGTCGGCGTGCTGGGCGGCTTCACCACCTTTTCCGCCTTCTCGCTGGAGGTCGCCCTGATGATCGAGCGGCGTGAGCTGCCCCAGGCCTTCGGCTACGCGACCCTGTCGGTGGTGCTGTCGGTCGCCGCCCTGTTCGCCGGCCTGCTGCTGACGAGAAAGCTGCTGGCCGCATGAGCCCGCGCGAGGTCAAGACCCTGTTCGTCGATCCGGCCGAGGCCGGCGAGGATGGTGTGCGGCTGGACCGCTGGTTCCGCCGCCGCTGGCCGCACCTGACCCAGGTCCAGATCCAGCGGCTGGCCCGCTCGGGCCAGATCCGCGTCGATGGCTCCAGAGCCAAGGCCGACACCCGGCTGCACGCCGGATCACAGGTGCGGGTGCCGCCGCTGCCCGACGCGCCCGAGAAGGGCGAGAAGCTGGCCCTGTCCGCCCGCGACGCGGCCTTCGCCCGCTCGCTGGTGCTGTACGAGGACGAGGAGGTGCTGGTGCTCAACAAGCCGGCCGGCCTGGCCGTGCAGGGCGGCACCAAGACCAGCCAGCACGTTGACCGGCTGCTGTCGGCCTGGGGCGAGGGGCTGGAGCGGCCCAGGCTCGTGCACCGGCTCGACCGCGACACCTCCGGCGTGCTGGTGCTGGGCAAGACGCCCGCCGCCGCCGCCCGGCTGTCGGGCGCCTTCGCGCGTCACAAGGCGCAGAAGACCTACTGGGCGCTGGTCGTCGGCACGCCGCATCCGACCGAGGGGATCATCGACGTGCCCCTGGCCAAGAAGGGCATCAACGACCGCGAGATGGTCATGCCGGTCGATGCCAAGGACCCCCGGGCCGAGGCGGCCGAAACCGAGTTCGTGACCATCAGCCGGGCCGGCCCGCGCGTCTCCTGGATGGCCCTGCGCCCCCACACCGGCCGCACCCACCAGCTGCGCGCCCACATGAAGGCCATCGGCCACCCGATCCTCGGCGATCCCAAGTATGGCGACGAGAAGAGCGCCAGCCTTTCCGAGGGGTTGCAGCTGCAGCTTCACGCGCGCCGGCTGGTCATCCCGCACCCGTCCCAGGGCCTGCTGGCCATCGAGGCGCCGCTGAGCCGTGAGATGAAGGCCGGCTTCGACCGCTTCGGCTTCTCCGCCGACGAGGCCGACCCGGAGCCCTTCGCCAGGCGCGGCCGCAAGAGGTGAGTTGGTGACTCCGGACGCCGCGAGACTGCTGCGAACCGCGGCCGGCCTGCTCAGGTCGGGGCGGCCGACCGAGGCCGTCGCGCTGCTGACCGGCCTGGCCCAGGCCCAGCCGCGGCTGTTCGACGCCCGGCGCCTGCTGGGCCTGGCCCTGCACGCCGTCGGCGACCTGCCGGGGGCGGAGCGCGAGCTGAAGGCCGCGTCGGGCCTCGACAAGCGGTCGCCGATGGTGCTGGTCGAGCTGGCGGGAACGCTGCTGGCGCTCGGCCGCGAGGTCGAGGCCGAGAAGGCCCTGCGCGCCGCCCTGGTCCGCGACCGCCGGTTCGTGCCCGCCGCGGGGGCCCTGGCGCGCTATCTGATCAGCAAGGGTTGGGCGGCCGAGGCGCTGAAGGTGTCCTTGCCGCTGGTGGTCGGCGGCGGCGACCCGGTGATCCTCAGCGTCCATGCCGAGGCCTTGCGGGCGCTGGGCCGGCTGGACGAGTCGATCGAGGTCTCGCGGAGGATCGTCGCCCTGCCGGACGCCGACCCGGTCTTCGCCCACAACCTCGCGGTCAGCCTGCTGGACGCCGAGCACTTCGAAGAGACCGAACTGACCGCGAACCAGGTCATCCGGCAGGGGGCCTCGACGCCGGAAACCTGGCGTGTGCGCGGTCGCGCGATCCAGGGGCTCGACCGATACGACGAGGCGGAGGAGTCGTATCGCCAGGCTCTGCGGCGACGGCCCGATTTCGCGCCCGCGCACCGCGACCTGGCCGACCTGATCTGGATGCGCACGGGCGACGTGGCCGCGGCCGGCGAGACGCTCGACGCGGCCATCGCCCTGGCGCCGTCCGATCCCGCCCTGCGCATCGTCAAGGCCAAGCTGCTCGACTTCGCCGGCGACATCGACGCGGCCTACGCCGCCATTCTGCCGGTGGTTTCGCGACCGGACGCCGACCCGATGGCCGACATCTCGGCGGCCCAGATCATCATGATGAAGGACGCGCGGCGGGGCCTCCAGCACGCGCGGCGGGCGCTGGCCCACGCCCCGGACGACCCGATGGTGCTGACCGTCTGCGCCGAGGCCAGCCTGGCCGCCGGCCTTCCGGACGATGCGGCCAGGCTGGCGCAGGCCCTGGGCGACATGTCGCCCGGGAACCAGCAGGCGCTCGGGCTTCTGGCGACGGCCTGGCGGGCGATGGGCGATCCCCGCTACGGCGAACTCTACGACTACGACGCCTTCGTGAAGACCTGGCGGCTCGACACGCCGGAGGGCTGGCCCAGCCTCGACGCCTGGCTGGCCGACATGACGCGGTCGCTGAACGGGCTGCACAATCTTGAGGCCCATCCGATCGGCCAGTCGCTGCGGCGGGGCACCCAGACCAGCCAGAGCCTGGACCGGTCGCCCGATCCGGCGATCCTCGGCCTGTTCGAGGCCATCCGCCAGCCGATCGGCCGGCATATCGAGGCGCTCGGACGGGGCCGCGATCCGTTGCGCGCCCGCGCCACCGGTCGCTTCCGGCTGAACGGCTCCTGGTCGGTGCGGCTCAAGCCGGGCGGGCGGCACGTCAACCACGTGCATCCCAAGGGCTGGCTGTCGTCGGCCTGCTACATCGCGCTGCCCGACACGGTCGACGCCGGCGGGCGGGAGGGCTGGATCGCCTTCGGCGAGCCCGGCATTCCGACCAACCCGCCGCTGCCGGCCGAGCACTGGGTCAAGCCCGAGTCGGGCATGCTGGTGCTGTTTCCGTCCTACATGTGGCACGGCACCGCGCCGTTCAGCGGCGAGCAGACCCGCCTGACCTGCGCCTTCGACGTGGTCCCGGCCTAGAGGGGCGGCCCGACGTCCGCCACCGGCCCGAACACCCGCTCGAACGCCGCCTTCAGCGCCGCGTCGGCCTCGTCCATCGTCACCGGCAGGCCCTGGTCGACCAGGCTGGTGACGCCGTGCCCGGTGATGCCGCAGGGTACGATGCCGCCGAAGTGCGACAGGTCCGGCTCGACGTTCAGGCTGACGCCGTGGAAGCTGACCCAGCGGCGCAGCTTGACGCCGATGGCCGCGATCTTGTCCTCGCGCGACCAGCCGGGCCCCTTGCGCTCGACCCAGACGCCGACCCGGCCCTCGCGGATCTGGCCCTCGAGATTGAACGCCGCCAGCGCCTCGATGACCCAGGCCTCCAGCGCCGCGACGAAGGCCCGCACGTCCTTCGTGCGCCTGCCCAGGTCCAGCATCACATAGGCCACCCGCTGGCCAGGGCCGTGATAGGTGTACTGGCCGCCTCGACCGCTCTCGAACACCGGAAAACGGTCCGGCATGATCAGGTCGGCGGCCTTGGCCGACACCCCGGCCGTGTAGAGCGGCGGATGCTCCAGCAGCCAGACCAGCTCGCCCGCGTCGCCCTTCGCTATGGCCTCGGCCCGGGCCTCCATCGCCGCCACGGCGTCCGGATAGGCCACCGGCGCGCGCGACACGGCCCAGCCGGCGGCGAGGCCGTCGGCGCGGGCGAAAATCGGCGCGGCGTCGATGTCCGGAGGCCCGGGGTTTAACGGCTGATCAAGCATGACGGTCCAATGTGGCGTGTCGGCGCTCATTGCGCGAGGGGCCAAGCGTTTCGTGAGTCAGGTCAAGTCGGTCAACGTCGAGATTTCCGTGGTCCTCGGGCGTTCGACGCTCCCGATGTCGCAGCTGCTGCGCATGGGACGCGGCGCGGTGATCCCGCTCGACGCCAAGGCCACCGACGAGGTGTGGATCCTGGCCAACAACCACCCCGTCGCGCGCGGCGAAATCCAGATCAACGACGACCGCATCAGCATCTCCGTGACCCGGGCCGCCGACGTCTACGACTTCATGGCCGGCGGCGTGGCGTAAGGTTTTCGCGGTCGCGCGCGGTCGTAGGCTTCCATGCGGACCGTCAGTTCGTCCAGCCGGGGATGGGTCTGTGGCGACCGGCTGCTCTGAATCACCAACGCCAGCCGCGCGATCGCGCCCAGCTCATTGATCCTGTTGATCGCCGCTTCGTGCTCCAGGGCGGCGTGTTCGCTCATGGCCTGGGCGTGGAGGGCGTCCATCGCGCGGCGGCCGAGGCGGGGTTTGGTCATGAAGGGGAGGGAGATTTCAGGCGCGGGTTCGCGATCCCGGCCGTCATCCGGCGAGGTTGGGGAGGTGGTGCGGCGCGCTCCGGTCTCGCCCGGATGTCTGTTGGGTAGGCTTGCGAGAGAGGGTGAGACCGTCACGCGCCGCGAAGTCCGTCTGGTCAGGAGCGACCGGTAGGCAGCGCTGTTGGCGCTTAGCCGGTTCAGCCCCTGGCGGGCGGGCGGCGTGCTGCGCCGTCCCGGACCGCGACGGTAACCCCCCGTCGCCTGCCCCCGCTCGAACCCCATCCCCGCCGCCGCAAGGTCGCATGGCCATACGCCCTCCCCATGCGGCGGGGATGGCTTGAGTATGGGGGCGGGTTGAGGGGGTGATGGACGGATTGTTTCGCGCGGTCGGATATCTTGGGCGAACCCGTGGAAAATCAGAGAGTTGGACGCGGAGATACCAATTCACTCCTCGGGCAAACCTCGTCCGCGAGGGAGGGTGAGGTCCTCGATCTCATGCGGACCGGGGTTTCGCGAGGCCCGGACGGAGCGTTCGCCGCAACCTTGGCGAGCGATGCCGGCCATGTTACTCCGGACCCGGGCGGGGAGTTTTTGCATGCAGGTGTTGTCGGCTATCCTCGGGTTGAGCCTGTTGCTGCAGGCTGACCCGACGGTGACGGGCGAAACCGTCGGGGCCCCTTCCGCGCCGATGGCGTCGCCGTCCATCACGACCGTGCGACTGCCGGCCGGAACCCGGATCGAGATCGAACTCGTCGATGGTCTCAGCTCCGGGACCAGCAGCCTTGGCGACCGGTTCGCCATCCAGCTGGTCGAACCGATCTCCATCGAAGGCAGTGTCGTCGTCGCCGGCGGCGCGACGGGCGAAGGTGAGGTCATCGATGTGGCTCGCGCCGGAATTGGCGGCAAGCAGGGCAAGCTGATCATTTCCGGACGTTTTCTGGACCTCGACGGACGCCGCGTGCGCATACGCGGCATGTCGTTGCTGGCCTCGGGGAAAAGCCGCGTCGATCTGGCCACCGGCCTGATGCTGACGCCCTACGTCGGCCTGGCCGCCGTGATTATCCCGGGCGGAGACATCGAGATACCGGCCGGAACGCGGGCCACCGCGCGGCTGGCCGAAGACGTGGAACTGCAAATCAACGCGACAACAGTGTCCGGGGGAGAAGTTGAATGAAGAAGTTTATGATTCTGGCGACGGGCGTCGCCCTCTCGCTGGCGCTTGGAACGTCCGGCTTCACGCAGGACGCACCGGCTCCGGCTCCGATGCCGGAAACCGCGCCGCCGCCGGAGGCGACCCCGGCGCCTGAAGCGGCGCCGGCCCCCGGCGAGACGGCCGCGCCCGCGCCGGCCGCGCCGGAAACGGGCCGCATCGTCTTCTTCCGGCCGGGCCGCCTGTCCGGCGCGATCTACACCTACTACATCGTCGAGACCGATGATGACGGCAAGCCGGCCAAGGATGCCCCCCGCCTGGGTGGTCTGCCCAATGGCGGCGCCTTCATCCTGGACGTCGAACCCGGTATCCACAGCTACAACATCACCGGGCCGATGGCGGTCAACAAGGCCGAGGACCGGCTGCGGCTGGAAGTCGAGCCCGGCGAAACCTACTACGTCGAACAGACGGTTCGCATGGGCCTCGTCACTGGCGGGTTCAGGCTGGTCCCGGGCGACGAAGCCCGCTTCAAGGCCTCCAAGGTGAAGCTGGACAAGGGCGCGAAGTAGAAGCGCTTCCACGGGAGCCGGGCGCTCAAGGACGGCGTCGCGACGCCTCTCTGTCCCACTCCCCTTCCTTCCCCAGGAGGAAGGGGAGTGGGCCTTGATCTCATGCGGGCCAGCCTGGCCCGTCCGGCGATCGTCTCGCCATGAGATGAAGGGCGGGGTGGGGGCTCAATGAACGGGGAAAACCATGAAAGCTTATCTGGTGCTCGACTTTACGATCAACGACCTACCCGGCTTCATCCCATACATCGACGCGATCCCCGCCCACATCGAACGGCATGGCGGCCGCTACATCGTCCGGGGCGTCGAGCCGACCATCATCGAAGGCGACTGGACGCCGCAGCGCCTGGTGATCCTTGAGTTCCCCGACCGCGCCAGCGCCGAGGCATTCCTGGGCGATCCGGATATCCAGGACCTGTTCAAGGTTCGGCACACGACCACGACGAGCCGGCTCGTGCTGGTGGATGGGTGCATCTAGGGGCTCACGCCATGAAGCCAGAAATAGCCCCGTCATCCTGGGCCTTGTGCCTGTTTAGACCGGAGACAAGGTGGACGGGTGTTCGGGGACATGGAGGACGGTTTTGACGGTGTTCTGGCGCAGATCGACCTGCGCCAGAACATGGCTTCGATAGCAGAGGTCGTAGAGGCCGTCGGTGTCGGTGGTCCGCTGACCTAACGGCCTGGCTGGCCGAACGTGTAGAAGACCCGGCCGCCAGCAGGGCCGGGCTCCAGGCGGTCGATCTTCATGCCCAGCCTTTCATAGAAGGCGCGAGCGCGTTGGTTGTCTGGCTGGGTGGCGAGCCAGAAGCCGTTCGGCAGCCGCCGCCTGGCCACGTCGAAGAGCGCGCCGCCGATGCCAAGTCCCTGCGCGTCAGGCGCGATAAACAGCTGATCGAGGCGTTGCTCGGACGGGGCGAGAGCAAGGAAACCCACGAGTCTTCCGTTCGACTCGGCGACGGTAATCTCCCATCGCTCGGCAAGGTCTCGCGGTACGCGCGCGATCAACACGGCCTTGGTGACCACCGGCTGCTCAAGCCCGATCGATGACCAGCTCTCGAACCAAAGCTCGGCCAGAGCGGCTTCGTCGCCGGGTTCGTAAGGTCGCAGGTTCATGACTGTGGAGTATCGCAACCTCGGCCAGGGGGGACACGCACTGAAGTGCATGTCCCCGCGCGCGCCTACAGCGGAATATTGTCGTGCTTCTTCCACGGGTTGCTGAGCTGCTTGCCCTTGAGCGAGCGCAGCGCCCGCACGATCCGGCGACGCGTGCCGTGCGGCTTGATCACGTCGTCGATGTAGCCGCGGCTGGCGGCAACGAAGGGGTTGGCGAAGCGGTCCTTGTATTCGGCCTCTCTCGCCGCCAGGGCCTGCGGGTCGTTCATCTCGGCGCGAAAGATGATCTCCACCGCCCCCTTGGCGCCCATGACCGCGATCTCGGCCGTCGGCCAGGCGTAGTTGACGTCGCCGCGCAGGTGTTTGGAGCTCATCACGTCATAGGCGCCGCCATAGGCCTTGCGGGTGATCACCGTAACCTTGGGCACCGTGGCCTCGGCATAGGCGAACAGCAGCTTGGCCCCGTGTTTGATCAGGCCGCCGTACTCCTGCTTGGTCCCGGGCATGAAGCCCGGCACGTCGACCAGGGTGATGATCGGGATGTTGAAGGCGTCGCAGAAGCGCACGAACCGGGCGGCCTTGCGGCTGGAGTCGATGTCCAGAACCCCGGCCAGCACCTGCGGCTGGTTGGCCACGATGCCGACGCTCTCGCCGTCCATGCGCGCGAAACCGCAGATGATGTTCTTGGCCCACTCGCTTGAGATTTCAAAGAAATCCGCCTCATCGACAATCTTGAGGATCAGCTCCTTCATGTCGTAGGGCTTGTTCGGATTGGCCGGGATCAGGGTGTCGAGACTCATCTCGTCGCGGAACGGCTCGTCGAAACTCTCGCGCGGCTCGGCCTTGGCCCGGTTGGAGCTGGGCAGGAAGTCGACCAGCCGGCGAACCTGGGTCATGGCCTCCAGATCGTTGTCGAACGCGCCCTCGGCGACCCCCGATTTCGCGGCGTGAACCCGGGCGCCGCCCAGTTCCTCGGCCGTGACGATCTCGTTGGTCACCGTCTTGACCACGTCCGGGCCGGTGACGAACATGTAGCTGGTGTCCTTCACCATGAAGATGAAGTCGGTCATGGCCGGCGAATAGACGTCGCCGCCGGCGCAGGGGCCCATGATCACGCTGATCTGCGGCACCACGCCCGAGGCCAGCACGTTTTCGAGGAAGATGTCGGCATAGCCGGCCAGGCTGTCGACGCCCTCCTGGATGCGCGCGCCGCCCGCGTCGAACAGGCCGATGACCGGGGCCCCGACCTTCATCGCCTGGCGCTGCACCTTGACGATCTTCTGCGCGTGCGCGCCGCTAAGCGAACCGCCGAAGACCGTGAAATCCTTGGAGAAAACGTAGACGACCTTGCCGTTGATCGTACCCCAGCCGGTGACCACGCCGTCGCCGGGGACGCGCTGGTCCTGCATGCCGAAGTCGTGGCTGCGGTGTTCGACGAACATGTCGAACTCCTCGAAGCTGTCCTCGTCGAGCAGCAGGTCGATGCGCTCGCGGGCGGTCAGTTTGCCCTTGGCGTGCTGGCTGGCCACGCGCTTGGCGCCGCCGCCGGCCCGCGCCTGCTCGCGGCGCTTCTCGAGTTCATCCAGAATGTGCTGCACGCCGTCATTCCCCTTGCGTCGAACCCGGACGGGTTAAAGGCGTGACCGCACCATGACAAGCCTGCCGGAAGGTCAGTCGGGCGCGGGGGCCGTCGGATGCTCCCCCTGGCCAATTCGGTGACAGTTTACGAATTCGCTCCCCGAACCCCGACATCCCCGCCGACGACCGCCCGGCGAATTCGTAAACTGTCACCGAATTAGAGCCCCGAACCAGCGTTCCAGCAGCACCGCCTCGGCCAGGCGGCCTTCGGTGCGCAGGGCGGCCTCGGCGTCGATGCCCCAGAGGCGTTCCTGGAAGGCCTCGTCGAGGCGGGCCAGGTCGTGGGCCTGCTGGCCGGTCAGCCGGCCGCGCCGCAGGGCCAGGGCCAGCACGGCCGAGCCCAGCAGGCCGGCGGCGTGGGCCAGTCCGGTCAGGGCGAAGTCGTCGAGATCGAGGGCCAGGGCCCTGACCCGGGCCAGCGAGGCCGCCGGCTGTTCGCGGTGGATCACGCCGGTGGTCGGCTCCAGCGCCACGCCGAGCTCGGCCCTGGCCCAGTCCAGCAGCGGGTCCCAAGCCGCGGCCTGTTGCGCGACCAGCTCGCGCGGCCCCTCGGCGCGGTAGCAGATGAGGTCAGAGCCGGCGTAGCGGGCGATCTCGTCGGCCACCGCCTCGCGCGCCGCGGCGATCTTCTCCAGCGCCGTCCAGGCCAGCCGCACGGCCGGCATGGAGACCATGACGATATGCGGGTCCTGGGCGTCCCACTCCTCGGCCGCCAGGGCCGCCAGGCCGGGCGTCGGCAGCACCAGCGCCGCGCCGCCCGGGGCCTTCGGCACGCGGCCGTCCAGCAGCACCGCGTGGCCCTCCGGCCCCGCCGCCACCGTCACGGCGCGATAGAACCTGCGCGGATGCTGGACCCCGTCTCCCTTGCCGGTCACGCTGTCGCTCCTGCCGCGCGACGGAAGCGCCGCGCCCGGTCGTGCAAGTGGCGTAACCGCCCGGTCAGCGCAAGGCGGCGGCGTCCTGGCGTCGCCGAACGGACCGCTGTTTCCCGACCGTCCCGGCGTGCGCCGGCTCATTCGTCGAACAGGTCGGTCGTCTCTTCCAGCACCTCGCGGGCCAGGGCGCGGTTGACCGGCCGGCCCTGTTCGGCGGCGGCCTCGTCGAGCCGGGCGACCAGGGCGCGGGCGGCGGCGACCGACCGCTCCATGCGGCGCAGCAGGAATTCGTAGAGGTCCGGCGCGGCGCGGATGTGCTTCTCGCGCAGCAGGGCCTCGAGCACGGCGATCAGCAGGGCGTCGTCGGGCGGGCCGATCTCGGCCACGGTCAGGGCGTTCAGCCGCGAGCGCAGGTCGGGCAGGGCGGCGGGCCAGGCCGCCGGCCGCGTCCTGGCGGTCAGCAGCAGGCCGCCATCGGCCGGCGCGCGGTTGATCAGGTGAAACAGCGCCTCGTCGCCGACCTGGTCGGCGTCCTCGACCAGCACCGGGCGGCCTTCGCCGCCGCCGCCGGGTTCATAACGCACGGCGCCGGCCCGCTCGGCCCAGATCGTCGCCAGGTGAGTCTTGCCCGCGCCCTCCGGCCCGACCAGCGCCAGGGCCCCGCCGGGCCAGCGCGGCCAGGCCTCGACCAGCGCCACGGCCTGGTCATTGGCCGCCGACGTCGCGAACGCCGCCCGCGTGAACACGGGCCGGCTGGCGAGGCGCAGGCTGAGCTGTCGGGCGCGGACGGTCACGGGGTGAGTTTACCATGCGGCGAGGCGTGCGCGAGGGCAGGGCGCGGCGGGGGCGGGGATAGGGAGGTCGGGGCTGTGGACGGTTTGCCGCCGAAAGGTGAGACCTCACCCGCGTTTCCTTCTCCCCTCGAGGGAGAAGGTGGCGGTCGGAGACTGCCGGATGAGGGGCCGCGCCGGCTTGTCAGCGGTGGGTGGGCCGGATGATGCCTGAAAACGTCAGCGCGGCCCCTCATCCGACCTGCTTCGCAGGCCACCTTCTCCCTCGAGGGGAGAAGGAAGCCGTAAGGTAGACTCCCGCCCCTGAACCTTGACAATCCGAGGGACGCATGCGCCCTTCCGCGCCTCCGAAATTCGCCCCCGAACGACTGAAAACGATCAGCAAATGCACGCCTATCGCACCCATACCTGCGGCCAGCTGCGCGCCGCCGACACCGGCGCCGCCGTTCGCCTGTCCGGCTGGATCCATCGCAAGCGCGACCATGGCGGGCTGGTGTTCGTCGATCTGCGCGACCACTACGGCCTGACCCAGCTGGTCATCGGCCCGACGACGCCGGGCTTTGACCTGATCGAACGCATCCGCACCGAGAGCGTCATCCGCGTCGATGGCGCGGTCGTGGCGCGGTCGAGCGACACCATCAACCCGGGCCTGCCGACCGGCGAGGTCGAGATTCATGTGACCGGCGTCGAGGTCCTGTCGGAAGCGGCCGAGCTGCCGTTGCCGGTGTTCGGCGAGCCCGACTATCCCGAGGAGCTGCGGCTCAAGCACCGCTATCTCGACCTGCGCCGCGAGACGCTGCACAGGAACATCGTGCTGCGGTCGAAGGTGATCCACTCGATCCGCCACCGCATGGTCGGCCAGGGCTTCCTCGAGTACCAGACGCCGATCCTGACGGCCTCCTCGCCGGAGGGCGCGCGCGACTTCCTCGTGCCCTCGCGCCTGCATCCGTCGAAGTTCTATGCGCTGCCCCAGGCGCCGCAGCAGTTCAAGCAGCTGCTGATGGTCAGCGGCTTTGACCGCTACTTCCAGATCGCGCCCTGCTTCCGCGACGAGGACCTGCGCGCCGACCGCAGCCTGGAATTCTACCAGCTCGACGTCGAGATGAGCTTCGTGACGCAAGAGGACGTGTTCGCGGCCATCGAGCCGGTGATGCATGGGGTGTTCGAGGAGTTCGCGGCCGGCAAGCCGGTGACCCCGTACCCGTTCCCGCGCATCGCCTACGCCGACGCCATCGCCTGGTACGGCAGCGACAAGCCCGACACCCGCAACCCGATCAGGATGGCCGACGTCTCGGAAAGCTTCCGCGGCGGGGGCTTTGGCCTGTTCGCCAGGATCCTCGACGCCGACGCCAAAAACGCCGTCTGGGCCGTGCCCGCGCCGGGCGGCGGATCGCGCGCCTTCTGCGACCGCATGAACAGCTGGGCCCAGGGCGAGGGCCAGCCGGGCCTGGGCTACATCTTCTGGAGCGAGGACCAGGGCGGCTGGGGCGGCCCGATCGCCAAGAACCTCGGCGCCGACCAGACCCAGACGCTGATGGAAGCTCTCGGCCTGAAGGCCGGCGACGCCGCCTTCTTCGTCGCGGGCGATCCCAAGGTCTTCTACAGGTTCGCCGGCTCGGCCCGCACCCGCGTGGGGACGGAGCTGAAGCTGATCGACGAGAACCGCTTCGAGTTCTGCTGGATCGTCGACTTCCCGATGTTCGAGTGGAGCGAGGAGGAGAAGAAGGTCGACTTCTCCCACAACCCCTTCTCGATGCCGCAGGGCGGGATGGAGGCGCTGCAGACGCAGGATCCGCTGTCGATCCTGGCCTACCAGTACGACATCGTCTGCAACGGCTACGAGCTGTGCTCGGGCGCGATCCGCAACCACAAGCCCGAGATCATGCTCAAGGCGTTCGACATCGCCGGCTATGGCGCGAACGTCGTCGAGGAGCAGTTCGGCGGCATGCTGAACGCGTTCCGCTATGGCGCGCCGCCGCACGGGGGCCTGGCGCCCGGCATCGACCGCATCGTCATGCTGCTGGCCGGCCAGACGGCGATCCGCGAGGTGATCGCCTTCCCGCTGAACCAGCAGGGCCAGGATCTGTTGATGAGCGCGCCGTCAGAAGTGTCGGAGAAGCAGCTGAAAGAGCTGCACATTCGCCTGGCGCCGCCGATCAAGGGCTGACCCGGGCTGGGCTCAGCCCCGGACGGCGATGACCTGCGCCGGGCCGGAGGCTCGCGGCGGCGCGGGCGGCGCGGGCGGCGCCGGCGGGGCGGGTGGAGCCGGATGCGCGGGCGGCGCGGGCGGATGGCCTTCGCGCATGATCACCGCGCGGCTGCAGGCGCGCACCTTCAGCCCGGCCGGCAGCCGCGTCTTCTCGCTGCCGCAGGCCTCGTCCAGCTGGCCCTGCCGCAGGCCGCGGGCGCCCGAAAGGTCGGCCCCGACGAGGATCGCGCCGTCGAGGCTGGCGCCCCTGAAGTCGGCCCCGGCGAACACCGAGCCGGTCAGCACGGCCCGGTCAAGCGATGCGCCCTTGAACGAGGCGCCGTCGAACCGTGAAGCGCTCAGCAGGGCGCCGTCCAGTTCGGCCGAGGTGAAGTTGGCCCCTTGGCCGCTGACCCGCAGCAGCCTGGCCCGCGGCAGCTCGGCCCCGTCGAGTCGCGCCGAGGCGAGGTTGGCGAACATCAGGTTCGCGCCCGGCAGCTCGGCTCCGGTCAGGGACGCGCCGGCGAAGTTGGCCCGCATGAAGTTGGCCGCCGGCGCCTCGAGTCCGTCGAGCCTGGCCCCGGTGAAGTCGGCGCCGCCGAAGTCGCTGCCGGCGATGGTCGCCCCGCGCAGATCGGCCCCGGCCAGGCGCGCGCGCTGAAAGTTGGAGCCCATGAAGGTCGCGCCGCGCAAGTCGCTGCCGACAAGGACGGCGTCCGAGAAGGCGGCTCCGGCGAACCGGGCCCCGGTCAGCCGGCGGCCCGACAGATCGCACTTGCTACAGCTGCCGCCGAACGAGACCAGCCGGGCCACGTCGCGGTCGTCGACCATGGCGTTGGCCTGGCCGACGAATCCGAGGCTCATCAGGACGAGGCTGGAAAAGGCGATCGCGAAACGGGTCATGGATCGTCGGGGCTTGCGGCTCACGGGAGCCTGTTCGCTGTCGGGTTTGCCGCGCCGGGGCAAGGAACGCCACTTAAATCGCGGTAATGACTTGGGTTTAACGGCAGGCGGGGATGCGCAGGCCGGCCGGCAGGGTGGTCGCCTCGTCGCCGCAGGCGCCGTTCAGCTGGCTCTGGGTCAGGCCGACGGCCCGGTCCATCTCCGCTCCGGCGAAGTTGGCCCCCGTCAGAGTCGCGCGGCGGAAATTGGCGCCCTGCAGGTAGGTTCCGACAAAGGTGGCGTTGGTCAGGTTGGCCCCGGCGAAGCTGGCGCTGGAGAACACGCCGCCATAGGCGTTGACATCGCGCAGGTCCGCGCCCGCGAAGCTGGTGCGGTTCATGATCGCCAGGCTCAGGTCGGCCTGGCGCAGGCGCGATCCCGACAGGTTGAGGCCCTTCAGCGTCCGGTTCGACAGGTCCGCCTGGAACAGGTTGCAGCGCGGGCAGCTGGCGCCGCCCCGCACCCGCGCGATCTGGCCGGCGTCCTGGGCGAGCGCCGGCGCGGCGGCGAGGGCGGCCAACAGGCCAAAGGCGGCGAAGGGTCTCATCACGGCACGGAGCCTCCGTTGGGCGTCGGATTCACCCTTAACGGTGCAAGCTTAAGGCCAGGTGACCTAGGGAAGGGGTTAGGGGTTAGGGGTTAGGGGGTAGGGGCTAGGTTCGAACGGCGCACGCCGCCGGGGCCGCGCCTACCCTCGGCTAATCCCTAGCCCCCAACCCCCAACCCCTAGTTCCTAACTCGCCCCGCACGCGCCGCACACCCCGCCGATCACGGCCAGGTCGCCGCAGGCCGGGCAGACGCCGGCGGCGCGCTGCTGCAGTTCGTCCGACAGCTCGCCCTTGCGGCCGTTGAACGGCAGGAAGACCAGGTTGTCCGGCGCCGAGCCGCGGGCGAAGCCCCGGGAGATGAACTTCGACGCCGGTTGGGGTGTTTCCTCGAACGCGACGGCGGCGTCGGCCTTGCCCCGGCCCAGGCCGTCGGCGTTGAGCGCCTCGCCCTCGGCGTTGGCCAGGTCGTCGCGGCCCAGGTAGCTGACGCCCAGCTCGCGGAACACATAGTCGAGGATCGAGGTGGCCGACTTGACCGAGTCGTTGCCGGTCACCGGCCCGGCCGGCTCGAACCGGGTGAACACGAAGGCATCGACGAATTCGTCCAGCGGCACGCCGTATTGCAGGCCGATCGAGATGGCGATGGCGAAGTTGTTCATCAGGCTGCGGAAGGCGGCGCCTTCCTTGTGCATGTCGATGAAGATCTCGCCCAGCTCGCCGTCGTCGTATTCGCCGGTGTGCAGATAGACCTTGTGGCCGCCGACGGCCGCCTTCTGGATATAGCCCTTGCGGCGGTCGGGCAGCTTGCGGCGGGTTCGCTCCACCTCGACCTCGACGCGGCGCTCGACGATCCGCTCCTCGACGATGGTGTCGGGCCGGGCGGCCCTGGGCGCCTCCGGTTCGGGCAGGGCCAGGGCGAAGGTCGCCGGGATCGGGTCGCGCTGGAGGCGGACCGCGGCCACCCCGGCGGCCAGCGCCTGGGCGAGCGCGGCGGCGGCGTCCGCTGGCGTCGCGTCGAACGGCAGGGCCAGGGCCGTCACGCCGGGCAGATCGACGACCGCATCGACGGCGGCGGCCATCGCCAGGCGATCGGTGGCGGCGGGCGGGGCGAACACGGCGCGCCGGGCCTCGTCCAGCAGGTCATGGTCGGCCAGCGATCCGGTCCCCAGCGCATGCCGCTCGGCGGCGGCGACCTGGGCGGGGCTGAAGCCGGCGAAGGCCAGGGTGTCGAAGGCCGGGTCTTCCAGCGCCTCGGCCGGGGCCCCCAGCACGTCGCAGACGAAGCCCGCGCCGATGACCGCCGGCGTGAAGGCCTGGGGCAGGGTGCGGACGAAGGCCAGCTGGCTCTCGGCGGCGGCGATCTCATGGTCGGTCAGGCCCAGCGCGCGCAGCTCGGCGTGGCTGACGCCCGACGCCGACTCCAGGCTGCCGGCGCCCAGGGCGTGCAGCCGGGCCGCGTCGAGGTCCGCGCCCAGCGCCGCCAGCCCCCGCAGGGCCGGTTCCGACAGCACGGGCACGATCTCGCCGTCCTCGGTCTCGGCATGGACCACCACGCCGGGGCAGGGCGCGCAGCCGAGGCCGACGCCGCCCAGCCGCAGGGTCAGCTCGGCGTCCTCGAACGGCGTCACGACCAGCGCCGGCAGGTCCGGCGTGTCGGCGTCGAGGGCCCGGGCCGCGCGGGCGGCGAGCGACCACAGCGCGGCGGCGGCGGGGCCGGCTTCGGGCGACGACCAGGCGAGGCCGGCGGCCATCAGCCGTTCGGCGACGCCGGCCAGGGTCAGTGTCGGGGTCTCGCCGGCCGGCGTCTCCAGCTTCAGGGCCAGGCCGGCCACCCGCACGGCGGCGGCGAGGTCGTCCTCGTCCGGCAGCAGGAAGGCGTTGATCGCGGCGCGCGGGCCGGCGGCCGCGTCGCGGAGAGCTTGCGCGGCGGCGGCGTCGCGGGTGGCGACCAGCCGGCCGGTGCGCCAGGCGAGGGTGGCGGCGCGGCCCGGCGCGCCGTCGACAACGCCGACGATCGCCCCGAGCACGTCGCGCAACTCGTGCGCGCCATGATGGCGCAGGAAGACCGGTAAGCCATGGCCCCCGCACCGCAGCCCCTGTCTGGCGCCCGCAAGGCCGCCATCGTACTCATGAAGCTCGGCGAGGAACGCTGCGCCGAAGTGTTCAAGCACC
>JAUSMJ010000045.1 GCA_030645575.1 Caulobacter sp.
ACACCAACCGACGGCCTCTACGACGTCGTCTTCAGAACAACCGACATCGCGGCCATCGACCTGCGAGCCCAAAACAGACAATCTCAACCCGTCACGGATGTCCCCGAACACCCGTCACGGATGTCTCCGGTCTGAACACCTTCATGGGGAGGGAAAGACAGGGCGACAGCCCTGTCAGGGTGGGGAAGTCGGATGACGGTCGCCGGTCGGCGGGGTCGCGGCCTACTTCCCCACCCGTCCGGCCTTCGGCCGTCCACCCTCCCCATGAAGGGGAGGGAGAGGACCGGAATCAACATCTGGTTCCTGTGGACAGCCGCATGGCGCCTATTGTGCCGGTTAACAGAAGGTTTACGATATGTAGTAGGCAGGGCGTCCAGCGGGCGTCCCGGACACAATATGTAGGGCCGGCAGCGCGGGGGCGTTCGCCGCCCCTTACAGTAGAGAGGGTTGGATCATGGGCTGGACCGACGATCGCGTGGCGACGCTGAAGAAGCTCTGGCTCGATGGCCTTTCGGCCAGCCAGATCGCCAAGCAGCTGGGCGGGGTGACCCGCAACGCCGTCATCGGCAAGGTTCACCGGCTGGGCCTGTCGGGCCGCGCCGCGCCCTCGCAGCCGGCCCGCCCGGTGTTCAAGGCGCCGCGCCCGGCCCGTCCGGTCTCGACGACCCCGGCCGCGCCGCGCCGCATGGTCGCCGAGACGGTCGCGGCCTCGACGCCGCAGCTGCCCCAGCCGATCCACCGCATCGAGGAGCCGGGCAGCGCCACGGTGCTGACCCTGGGCGCCCACATGTGCAAGTGGCCGATCGGCGATCCGTCCAGCGATGGCTTCACCTTCTGCGGCCGCCGCGCCGGAGACGTCGGCCCCTACTGCCGCGAACACGCCCAGGTGGCCTATCAGCAGCCGCAGTCCGGCAAGAAGAAGACCGGCCCGACGGAACTGGCCCGGTCGCTGCGGCGGTATATTTAGGGGCTAGGGATTAGGGGCTAGGGCTTAGCTCGACCGTGCTTTCAGCGCCTCGGACTTGCTAGGCCCTAAGCCCTAAGCCCTAATCCCTACGATGACAGACTCAGCGGACACCGCAGCCACCGCCCCCTCCAACGCCCAGGCCTACTCCGTCAGCGAGCTGGCCTTCGCGCTCAAGCGCACGCTGGAGGACGCCTATGGCTTCGTGCGGCTGCGCGGGGAGCTGAGCAAGGTCACCCACCACGCCAGCGGCCATGTCTATCTGACGCTGAAAGACGACAAGGCGGCGCTGGACGGCGTGGTCTGGAAGGGCAGCGTGCGCGGCCTGTCGGTGCGGCCCGAACAGGGGCTGGAGGTGATCGTCACCGGGCGGATCACCACCTTCCCGGCCGGGTCGCGCTATCAGATCGTCATCGAGAGCATGGAGGCGGCCGGCGTCGGCGCCCTGCTGGCCCAGCTGGAGCGGCTCAAAGGCAAGCTGGCGGCCGAGGGGCTGTTCGAGGCCTCGCGCAAGCAGCGCCTGCCGACGATGCCCGCCGTGGTCGGGGTGATCACCAGCCCGACCGGGGCGGTGATCCGCGACATTCTCCACCGCATCCGCGACCGCTGGCCCTGCCGCGTGGTGGTCTGGCCCGTGGTCGTGCAGGGCGACGCCGCCGCCGGACAGGTGGCCGCCGCCGTGCGCGGCTTCAACGCGCTCCAGCCCGGCGGCCCCGTGCCCCGGCCCGATATCCTGATCGTCGCCCGGGGCGGCGGCTCGGTCGAGGATCTGTGGGCCTTTAACGACGAGGCCCTCGCGCGCACGGTGGCCGAGAGCACGATCCCGCTGATCTCGGCCGTCGGGCACGAGACCGACACCACCTTGATCGATTTCGTGTCGGATCGCCGCGCGCCGACGCCGACGGCGGCGGCCGAGATGGCCACGCCCGTGCTGTCGGAGCTGAAGGCGCTGACGGCCGACTACGACCGGCGTCTGGCCACCGCCGGCGGGCGGTTGATCGAGGATCGCCGCACGCGGCTGACCGGCGCCGCGCGCGGCCTGCCCCGTCCCGCCGACCTGCTGGCCATGGCCGGCCAGCGGCTCGACTTCGTCGGCGGCCACCTGACCATGGGCCTGCGCCGCAACGTCGATCTGCACGCCCGGCGCCTGGCCCAGACGGCCGCGCCGCTGCGGCCGGCGATGCTGGAGCGGCGGCGCGAACAGCTGGGCGAGCGGCTGAACGCCGTCAATCTGCGCTTCAACGGGACCATCGGGCGTCGGTTCGACGCCGAGGCTGCGCGGCTGGAGGCCCTCGGCAAGCTGCTCCAGACGCTGAACCCCAAACGCCCGCCACGGCCCGGCTTCGTGCTGCTCACCCGGGCAGACGGCTCGCTGGCCGCGAAGGGCGCCGATCTGGCCGCCGGCGAGGCGGTCAGGCTGATGTTCGAGGACGTGACCCGCGAAGCGGTCATCGACGGCGGGGGTCATACGCCGCCGCCGCAAGTCACTCCGCAGCCGAAGCCGACGCCCAGACGCCCCGCCCCGCCGCCAGGACAGGGCGACCTGTTCTAGCGCGGGGACAGGCTTTCCTGTCCCTCGGGACTGGATAGCCTGCCCCCTCGCCGCCGTCCGGTGACAGGACAAGCAGTCCCAAGGGACAGCTAGTCCGGTCCCCTGCCTTCCACCGCGCATAGCGATCTGTTCTAGACGCCCTCAACCCGCTACATTGCGCGCATGAACGCCTATGACCGCGACCTTGGACGCGATATCGCCACGCTGCACTACGGTGACGGCGAATTCGCCGTGCTGACGCCGGGCCGACATGTGATCTGCGCCGTCAGCGGCGTGCGGATCCCGCTCGAGGCCCTGCGCTACTGGAGTCCCGAGCTGCAGGAGGCCTACGCCGGACCGGCGGAGGCGCTCAAGCGGTGGCGGGACCTGAACCCCTGAACCGCCGGGCCCTGCTGGGCGGACTGACCATGGCGAGCCTTGCCGGGCCCGCCCTGGCGGCGGCGGCTGTCGCGCCGCCGCTGGGCCTCGCCGGTCGCTACCGGCAGGGCGGCTGCGCCATCGGCCTGACCAGCCCGCGCGCCCGGATCTGGCTCGGCGAAGAGGCGGTCGGAACGGCCTCGGCCGCCGGCTACTTCTTTCTCGGCTTCGACCGCGACGCGGGGCCCGCGGCGACGGTGACCGTCGAGACCGAGCTGGGCGCGACCAGCCGCGACCTGACCATCGCCCCCGGCGACTTCGACGTGCAGCGCATCGGCGGGCTGCCTCGCGACCAGGTCACACCCACCGACCCCGCCCTGCTGGCGCGCATCAGGGCCGAGGCGGCGCTGAAGACCGCCGGCTACGCCAGCCGGATCGATGACGATGCGTTCCGCGAGGGCTTCGCCATGCCGCTCAAGACCTGGCGGCTGAGCGCCCGGTTCGGCGGCCAGCGGATCCTCAACGGCGTCCCCCAGACACCGCACCACGGATCGGACCTGGCCGCCCCGACCGGCGCGCCGATCACGGCCCCGGCCGCCGGCCTGGTGGTCCTGGCGAATCCGGACATGCATTACGAGGGCGGCCTGATCATGATCGACCATGGTCAGGGCCTGGTGACCGTCTACCTGCACCAGTCGCGGCTCGACGTGCGCGCCGGCGACAGGGTCTCCGGCGGCCAGGTCATCGGCGCGGTCGGCATGAAGGGCCGGGCCACCGGCCCCCATCTGTGCTGGCGCATGAGGTGGCGGGGACGCAATCTGGACCCCATGCTGATGGTCGGTCTGAGACCCGTGTTCTGAAGGTAACGTTTCGGAAGGGTGCGGGCCCTATCAACCGGAAGCAGAACAACGCGCCGGCCATGTCCCGGCGCAGGGACCGAGGACTTCATGGATTCCGGACTGGGCGCGCTGAAGGTGCTGCTGGTGGATGACAACCAGCACATGCGCGCCATCGTGGCGACGATTCTCAAGGGGATTGGCGTGCGGGAGGTCCGTGAAGCCCGCGACGGCGCCGAAGGCCTGCAGGCCCTGCGCGAATGGCCGGCCGACATCGCCATCATCGACTTCCGCATGGAGCCGATCGACGGCGTCGAGTTCACCCGCATGGTCCGCAACTCGCCGGACAGCAAGAACCCCTATCTGCCGATCATCATGATGACGGGCTTCGCCGACCGCCCCCGCGTGTGCGAGGCGCGCGACGCGGGCGTGACGGAACTGGTGGTCAAGCCGGTGACGGCCCGCTCGGTGATCGACCGGATCACCGCCGTGGTCTTCCATCCCCGGCCGTTCATCCGCACCGACGACTATTTCGGTCCGCGCCGGCGCGGCATCGACGACGTCAACGACCCGCCGGCCTCCGTCGCCCTCCAGGCCTAAGCCCTATCGGCAGCTGCCCGTTGCGGGCCCCAATGATCATCTGGACCCGTTCTCATTTCGCTGCGTCATGGCCCGACTTGTTCGGGCCACCCAAGAACACGCCCGTGCTGGATGAAGCGGCGACATAGCGGCCGATCCCTGAGGTCACCACGCATGGGTGGCCCGAACAAGTCGGGCCATGACGGGGATTGACGGACGAATGGAGGCCCCTAGCCGCCCGCGGCCTCCAGCTCGGCATAGGCCTCGTTGGGCCAGCGCCGGTGCACCCAGAACCACTCCCCCGGCCGCTCGCGCACCCGGTCCTCGACAAAGGCGGTGACGCGCCGCACGCCGGCCTCGATATCGGCGGTCCGGTCGCCGGTGCGCTCCAGCACGATCGGCTCGTGGACCACGGCCCGGAACCGCGCGCCCTTCGTCCGCTGCACCGACATCGGCTGCAGCACGGTGTCGAACCGCAGGGCCAGCCGGGTCGGGCCCGGCGCGGCCATCACCGGCCGGCCGAAGAATGGCGCGGCGACGCCGCCGCGGTTGAACTTCTGGTCGTTCATCAGCGCCACCGACACGCCCTTGCCCAGGGCCTCGAGCATCTCGCGCGCGCCGTCGCCGCCCTTGGGCGCGAACAGCTTCACGCCATAGCGCCGGCGGCTGTCGCGGATGCGCCGGTCGACATAGGGGTTGTTGGCGGCGCGATAGGTGATCTCGCAGTTGATGCCCGAATTGACGATCGCGGCGGGCATCACCTCCCAGTTGGAGAAGTGGCCCGAGACGAACACCACCGGCTTGCCGCCGGCGGCGATCTGAGCCAGCCGCTCGCCATTCACAATCTCCACCCGTCCCGTCGAGGGCAGCAGGCGGTCCATCATCGGAAACTCGGCCACCGTGCGGCCGTTGCACTCCCACTGTTCGCCCAGGATGCGGGCGCGCCAGGCGGCGTCCTTTTCCGGAAAGGCCAGGCGCAGGTTCTGCTCGGCCAGCCTGTGCGTTTTTGTCAGCGGCCCGATCAGCCGCGCCAGCGCCCCGCCCAGCCACGATGCCGCATCAACAGGCAACAGGCGGAACAGGAAGGTGAACACATCGAAGCCGATGGCCTCGAGCCGCCAGACCAGGTCCTGTCCGAATGAAACGCGTTTGTCACCCATGAGGCCTAACTAGCGCGCTTCGGGGCCGAGTGGGAATCGCGTCCGGCGTGATCTCCCGGCGGGGGCTTATCCACAGGCCGGGATCGCTTGGCGCGCGACTTGCGGAAATCAGGTCAGACCGTTCCGTTTCGGAACAGTCGTCCTGAACAACAAAACGGGGGCGACAGCCCATGGGCAGCGACATCGACGTTCACCTCGGCAAGCGGCTTCGCCGCCGTCGCCGACTCCTCGGCCTGACCCAGCAGCAGCTGGCCGGCACGGTCGGGGTGCGCTTTCAGCAGATCCAGAAGTACGAGTGCGGCGCCAACCGCATTTCGGCTTCGCGCCTCTGGCAACTGTCCGAGGCCCTCGAGGTGCCGGTCGGCTACTTCTACGACGGCCTGTCGGACGCCGACCGCCGCGAACTGGCCGGCGAAAGCGCCGGCGAGGGTGGCGAGATGTTCGCCCGCAAGGAAACGCTGGACCTGATCCGGGCCTACTACCAGCTCGGCGAGCGGCCCCGTCGCCGCCTGCTCGATCTGGCCAAGTCGCTCAACGGCGAAACCGACGCGGCGTGACCTGCGTGGTTCGACACGCGCTCTTCGAGCGCTGCTCACCATGACGTGCAGGGATGTACGTCATCCTGAGCAGGCCCGAAGGGCCGTGTCGAAGGACGCACTCTGCCCGGAGCCCCCTGTTCGGGACAGACGCCCCCGGGTGTCTGTCCCTGGGGACCTTGTTGAGGGACCCGGCCCCGGCTAACGCTTGGGCATGACCCTCACCGCTGACCGCCTCGCCGAATTCGACGCCTTCCTGATCGCGCTGAACCGCGCCTCGGCCGACGTCATCCTGCCGCTGTTCCGCGCCGACCACGGCCTGGAGAACAAGCTGCACGGCGGGTTCGACCCGGTCACCGAGGCCGACAAGGGCGCCGAGCGGGCCATCCGCGAGATGATCGCCAAGCGCTATCCCGACCACGGGGTGATCGGCGAGGAATACGGCGAGGACCGCCCGGACGCCGAATTCGTCTGGGTGCTCGACCCCGTCGATGGCACCCGCGCCTTCATCGCCGGCCTGCCGCTGTGGACCACCCTGATCGGCCTGCGCCATGAAGGCCGGCCCGTGCTCGGCGCGATCGGCCAGCCCTATATCGGCGAGCTGTACATTGGCGGCGCGGCGACCGGCTCGCGCCTGATCAGCCGGGGCGGCGAGACGCCGCTGCGGGTGCGCGCCTGCCCCAAGCTGACCGACGCCATCATCTGCACCACCGACCCGGCGATCCTGACCGGACCGGAGCTCGGCGCCTGGACCCAGGTGCGGGCCGCCGCGAAGCTGGCCCGGCTGGGCCTGGACGCCTACGGCTACGCCATGGTCGCGGCGGGCACCCTGGACCTGGCGCTCGATACGGGCTTGCAGGTGTGGGACGTCGAGGCGGTCATCGCGGTGGTCGAAGGCGCCGGCGGCATCGTCGCCCACTGGGACGGCTCGCCCGCGCAGTCGGACGGCGGCAAGTTCGCGTTCGCGGGCGACCGGGCCTGTCTGGATGAAGCGCTGGTGGCGCTGAAGCGGGCGGCGCGGGACTGAGCCTCCCCAACCACCGTCATGGCCCAGCTTGTCCGGGCCACGCAGGAGCACCAGCCTCAAGGGACTGGACTAGCTGTCCCTCGGGACTGCTTGTCCAGTCCCTGATCGCGGCAAGGGGACTGGCTATCCAGTCCCAAGGGACAGGAAAGCCAGTCCCCGCGGGCCATGACCGCGTGCCTGGGTGGCCCGGACAAGCCTGGCCCGGCTCTTGCCCGGGCCACGGAAGCGGGGGAAACGGGGACGAAAACGGGGATCCTCTTTCTGGTGGATTGATGTTGACAAGAGAGTTCCCGCAGGGCTGATCCCACGGATGAGACGCGACAGACTGATCATTCTGAAAGTCGATTTTGAGGATCCATCGTATGCTGGCCAGCGTTTCTATTGCTGGCATTGCGTGTTGATGGAGGGGGTTCTCGCTTCATTCCCCGAATTAAAACACCTCATTGACGTTGAACGGATTGCCTGGCCAAAACCTCGCAAAGAAGTCGTCGATCTTATCGGCCTTGCTAACCAATCTCTTCCTGTCTTGATACTGGCCGATGACGCCCCGGTCGGGCTAGAGACAGGCGAGTGGAACGGGCGGCGGTTCGTAGAAGGCAAGGATGCTATCCTGAAGGCGCTATCCATTCGCTACGGCATCCCTAATCCCCATCCCTAAAAGTCTGACTCACAATTCGGATCGGTGGCGGCATATGTGCAAAATCGCGATGCCCAATCGCGAGCAAATGAGTGGACAGGAAAGTGGACTGCCCCCGTGGGCCATGACCGCGTGCCTAGGTGGCCCGGACAAGCCGGGCCAGGACGGTGTGTAATTGGGCCCGGACAAGCCTAAGATGCTCTCAGGGTCTGATAGGCCTCCATGGCGTCCGCATCGATCTCCACCGAGATTCGTTCGGCCCAATGGGCGTTCGATCCGCGTTTCTTGACCCCCGACACCCAGTATTCCTCACCGGTCTCGGCATCGAAGAAGTTGCCCTGAACGCCGTTTCCCTTCCCCAACTCCCGGCCCCGGTAATAAACGGTCTGCCCTGTCCGGGAGAACGTCACCCAGCCGATACGGCCGTGGGCGCCGTCAATTTCGCCTTGCTTGTTTTCGACGTACATCAGCCGCCGCTTCAGGCCGCGATTTAGCTGATTTTTCACTCAGCCCTCCCCTGGCGCTACAGCCCCGCCGCCGCCGCGTCGAACTCGCGCCAGAATACCGCGAGGAGAAATAAGGAGGAATAAGGGGACAGGAGTAATATTCCCCTATTGAGTCCCCCTGCCCCCTTGAGCGCCAGCTGGATCGCCCCCTCGCCCGCCGCGCAGGCCGAGGCGCCGCCCCGGCTGCTGTAGATCACCCGACGACGAGAATAGGGGTATGGTGCTCCTGTCCCCGTATTGGACAGGATGAACGGAACAGCGATGCGTCAGGAAAACCTTGGGCCTCTGGGGCCCGTGAGCCGGCTCACCCTTGGCGGTGGCGGCCTTGGCCAGATCTGGGGCGAAACCAGTCCGGAGGAGGCGGTCAGGACCGTGCACGCGGCGCTCGACGCCGGCATCGACCTGCTCGACACCGCGCCATCCTACGACAACTGCGAAAAGGTCATCGCCGAGGCCCTCGGCGGCGCGCTGCCGCCCGGCGTCCGCATCACGACCAAATGCCTGCTGGGCGAGCCCGCCGCCGGAACCGTCGCCGAGGTTCTGGAAGCGTCGCTCGACGCCAGTCTCCAGGCCATGCGGCTCGACCGCGTGGACGTCTTCTTCCTGCACAGCAATGTCTGCGAGGACGATACCGTCTACGCCATCCATAACGACTATCGCGCCCGGTTCGCCACGCCGTGGAGCCTCTATGTCGAGGAGGTCATCCCCGCCTTCGAGGATCTGAAGCGTCGCGGCCGGATCGGGGCCTGGGGCCTCACCGGCGTCGGCCTGCCTCGGACGATCCTCAAGGCCCTGGCGCATGACCGGAAGCCGGATGTGGTGCAGGTCATCACCAATCTGCTGGATTCCGCGGGGGGCATCCGCCGCTTCGCCGAACCGGCCCGCCCGCGCGACATCATCGCCACGGCGAAACACCAGGGCGTCGGCGTCATGGGCATCCGCGCCGTGCAGGCCGGCGCGCTCACCCTGGCCATCGATCGCCCCCTGAAGGACAGCCATCCCGAGGCGCTGGACTATCGCCGGGCCGCGCCCTTCCGGGCCTTTTGCGCCGGGCTCGGCGTTGATCCGGCCCTGATGGCCCATCGCTACGCTCTCGACATGGAGGGCGTGGACACCGTGGTCCTCGGGGTGAAGAACCGCTCGGAACTGGCGCAATGCCTGGAGGCGGAAGCCCTGGGCCCGCTGCCGGCGGACCTGCGATCCCGGCTGGAAGCTCTGCGTCTGGAGATGGCCGCCTGACAGGCCGCCGGGGAGGTTTCGTCCCGGGCTCCTCTTGAACCGTCATGGCCCGGCTTGTCCGGGCCACCCAGGAACGCTCTGATTATCGATGGCGCGCGGTTCGGTCAGCGAGTGGTCGGCCAGAACCGCGTGCTTGGGTGGCCCGGACAAGCCGGGCCATGACGGATGTGGATTGGCGGGCCTCAGAGCGCCGCCGTAACCGCATCAAACTCCCGCCAGAACACCGCGCGGATGGCGTCGGTTTCCTGCAGGATCTCGTGGTAGCTGCCGGGGACTTCCAGCCAGCGGCCCTGCGGGATGCGGGCGGTGATCTGGCGCTGGTCGGCGTTATCGACCAGGCGTTCCTCGCCGGCGCCCAGCACCAGCACCGGACAGGAGATCTGCGTCACGCCCGGCGCGCGCTTGAGCCAGGCCGAGGCGGAGAAGGCGAAATCCAGCCAGCCCCAGGTGCCCGCGTTCAGCTTCAGCCCCGGCTCGGCGACGACCTGGGCCTGGTTGCGGGCCCAGCGTTGCCGGTCGTGGGTGAGGACGTTGGTCTCGAAGGTATTGGCGTGGGCGTCGCCGGAATCGCCCAGGATGTAGTCGTCCCCCTTCGTCCGCGACATGATCCAGGCCAGCGCCCGGGATGCCCGCTTGGACCGGTTGCCGGTCTGCAGCCCGAGCATCGGGGCCGACAGCACCGCCGCCTTGAAGTCGCCGACGCCGTGCGCCAGCGCCAGCAGCGTCAGGCAGCCGCCCATCGAATGGCCGACGGCGATCCAGGGCTTCGGCAGCCGCGTCTCGAATTGCGCCAGCAGGCAGCGGTAGTCCTCGACGAAGTCGGCGAAGCCGTGGGCGTGGCCCTTGAGGGCGTCCGGCAGCAGGCGCTGCGACAGCCCCTGTCCCCGCCAGTCATGCGCCAGCACCACGAAGCCCCGGCCCTGCAGTTCGCGGACGACCTCGAAATACTTCTCGATCGGCTCGCTGCGGCCGCCGCTAAGGACGACGCTGCCGCGTGGTTCTCCGTCGGGCAAAAACAAAGCGGCGCGGAGGCGATAAGCCCCCGCGCCGCGAAACCACTCCGCCGTTCCGTTGGCCGGAACGGGCGCCTCGGGGATGGATACCAGAGGCGCTGTGTCGGTCATTGTCGCGCTTACGCCATCTTGGCGAACAGGGCGCCCATCTTCGGCTGCAGCGACATGGCCAGGCCCATGTCCGACAGCTTCAGGCGGCCCGACATGAAGGCCATGGTGGCGTCCAGCTTGCCCGCGCCCATTTCCATGAGGTCGGCCAGCGAGATGGTCATGGTCAGGTCGGCGTCCTTGTCCTCGTTGGTCACCGTACCACCGTCGATGTGGATGAAGCCGTCGCCCTTGAGGTCGAACTTCAGGCTCTTGCCGAGGCCGGAGTCGTCGCCGACGGCCGTCTTCACGCGATCGGTAATTTCTTGCAGCGTAGCCATTGGCGGCCTCCCGTTATGTTGCGGCCAAACCGATAACTTGGCCACGCTCAGCGCACAAGCGAACTGCGGTCGGCCAAACAAAAAAGGTGACGCCCGCGCCACTTTTACGAAGGGGTGTGTTCCCGGGTGGCCCGAGGGCGGGACTAGCTGTCCCTTGGGACTGCTTGTCCAGTCCCTGGACGGCATGACGAACTGGCTATCCAGTCCCAAGGGACAGGAAAGCCAGTCCCCGCGTCCTCTCACGCTACTTCGTCTTCCCGGCCAGCAGCGCCCGGGTCGGGGCCCTGGCGAACTTCAGCGTCTGGGCGCCCGCAAGGTCAGCCGGCCGGTAGAAGGGCATGGCCTTGAACGCCGGCAGGGGCGCGGTCTTGCCGCCGGTCAGCAGAGCCTGGCCGGATCCGGCGCCGACGAAGATCACCTGCTCCATCTTCGGCACGGCGAACCCGATCAGGCCCGCCTTCTTCCGGATCGCGGCGTTGCTCTGGTCCAGGGCGGCGGCGAGATCGGCGGTCGGCATGGTCTCGCCCAGCCGGACGATCGGCTCCAGCTCCATGGCCAGGGAGAACCTGTCGGACTCCCTGTGCTCGTCGGCCTCGATCACCCCGTCCCGCAGTTCCGCGAGGGTCGGCATGCGCGTGATGCGGCCGTCTGGGGCCTGGGCCAGCAGCGTGCGCGCGCCGCCGGGCCTCACCAAATAGAGTCCCTGTCCCGAGGCCGGCTTGCCGTTGAGCCGCAGGTAGTAGTTCATCACGAACCGCGTCCGCTCGGCGGCGGGGATGCTCAGATACAGATCGTAGTAGGGAAACACCTTCTTCGCGGGCGGGGGCGGCTTCTTCTTGTCCGCCGCCAGCGACACACCGGGCGCGACGGCCAGGGCGGCGGCCGACAGGATCATGCCGCGACGGGTCAGGCTCATTTCGGCTTCACCAGCTTGAGGGTCATGCGGTCGCTTTCGCCGATGGCGTCGTACTTGGCGTGGTCGAAGCCGGGCGTCGCCGGCTGGCCGCGCGGCGCCGACAGGCGGGTCGGCGGCAGGGTCCAGACGCCGAACGGATGGTCCCGGGTGTCTTTCGGATTGGCGTTGATCTCGCTGGTCCCGCCGAGGATGAAGCCGGCCTCCTTGGCCAGCTGGATGGCGTAGGCCTGCTGCACATAGCCGTCGGCGACGAGCACATCCTGGACCTGGCCGGCCTCGGCGCGGTGCTCCTCGATCCCCAGCACGCCGCCGGGCTTGAGCGCGGCGAAGGCGGCCTTGAAAGCCTTGTCGACGATGCCGGCCGCCATCCAGTTGTGCAGGTTGCGCAGGAACAGCACCAGGTCGGCCGAACCGGCCGGAGCCACCGGCCCGCTGGTCGGTCCGAAGGCGGTCACCTCGACCTTGCCGAACAGCTTCGGGTTCGCCGCCAGCCTGGCCTTGTAGGCATCGACGATCTGGATCGCGGTGGGATCGGTCGGCTCGAGATTGGCGGCGTACAGCTTGCCGTCGGTGGCCGCCAGGAAGGGGGCGAGGATGTCGGTGTACCAGCCGGCGCCGGGCCAGAGTTCGACCACCGTCATGCCCGGTTTGAGACCCCACCAGGTCAGGCTCTCCACCGGATGGCGCCATGGGTCGCGCGCCCGGTCGGCGGGCAGACGCCAGTCGCCGGCGACGGCCTCGGCGATGGTCTGCGGCCCGCCCCTGGGCGGCTTGGCGGCCGGGGCCGGCGTCTTCGCCTTCGGCCCGCCGCAGCCGGCCAGAGCCAGGCTCGCGCCGCCCGCCAGGACCAGACGCCGGGACGCTCCGGGTGACACTGAAATCATCGAGCCTTCCGCCAACGCCGCCCCCGCACCGTGAGCAGACGGCTTACCCCGCGCAGGAAAGCGGGTCAAAGCGGCGCTATTGAGGCTTCACGAAGCGCAGGGTCATGCGGTCGCTCTCGCCGATGGCGTCGTATTTCGCGCGATCGAAGTCGGGATTGGCCGGGGCCGGCGGCTGGGCGCTCCGGCGGACAGGCGGCAGGGTCCAGACGCCGAACGGATGGTCCTTGGTGTCCTTCGGATTGGCGTTGATCTCCGACTGCGCGGCCAGCCGGAAGCCGGCCTTTTCGGCGGCGGCGACCACCGTGGCGGTGGCCACATAGCCGTCGCGGGCGTCACCGATCTGCGGACGGGGGTCGGCGCGGTGATCCTCGACCGCCAGCACGCCGCCCGGCTTCAACACGGCGAAGGCGTCGGCCATCACCTTGTCGAGCTGGCCGGGCGTCCAGAGGAAGTTGTGAATGTTGCGCGCGGTCAGGACCAGGTCGGCCGAGCCGGGCGCGCCCAGCGGGCCGGACACCGGACCGAAGCCGACATAGGCGATCGGGCCATAGGTCGCGGCGTCGGCGTATTTCGCCTCGAAGTCGGCGCGACCCTTGCGGGCGCCGGCCGACAGCGCCGGATTGGCCAGATCGGCGACGCCGGCGACGTAGGTCCCGCCCGTGGCCCTGGCGTAGGGGGCGAGGATCTCGGTCCAGTAGCCGCCGCCGGGCGCCAGCTCGATGACCGTCTGGTTCGGCTTCAGCCCCCAGAACACCAGGCTTTCGTAGGGATGCCGCGCGCCGTCGCGGGCGACGTTGCCGGCGGCCCGCTGGGGTCCGGCCAGAACCGTCCGCAACGCCGGGTCGCCCGCGGGTTCCGCCGCCGCCAGGCCGCCCGCCAGGGTCAGGGCCGCAACACACAGGCCGATCGCGCCACGCCGTCCGATCATCGGTCTCTCCTTTGTCAGACGGGGGACCCTAACGACCTTCGCTGCCCGATCAAGCCGGGTCTTGAAACCCCGATCGGCGCCCCCCACCTCAATTGGCGGAGGCGCTGGATGTCCGGGCCTTCCGGGTCACGACGAGGCTTTTCGAGCTCGCCACAGGCCTGAACGACAAACCGCAACCTTGCTTTGAAAGAGGGATGTGCACCATGCGTACGATCGACTTCTCCCCCCTGTACCGCTCCGTCGTCGGCTTCGACCGGCTCGCCGCGCAGCTTGACGCCGCCGCGGCCCAGAACAGCGCCAGCGGCTATCCGCCCTACAACATCGAGCGGACCGACGAGAACGCCTACCGCGTCGAGATCGCGGTGGCCGGCTTCCGGCCCGACGAACTGACCATCGAGGTCAAGGAGAACCTCCTGACCGTGACCGGCCGCAAGGCCGCCAACGACGACGCCCGCAAGTTCCTGCACCGCGGCCTGGCCGAGCGGAACTTCGAGCGCCGCTTCCAGCTGGCCGACTACGTCATCGTGACCGACGCCAACCTGGCCGACGGCCTGCTGTCGATCGCGCTCAAGCGCGAACTGCCGGAAGCCCTCAAGCCCCGCACGATCGCCATCGGCACGACCACCCCCGCGACCGCCCAGATCAAGGGCAAGAAGGCGGCGTAAGGCGTTCCAGCAGAACGATCCCCAGTCGTTCGGGAAGGGGCGGAGCCGCAGGGCTCCGCCTTTTTCCGTGGTTGCTGCAGCGCCCTGCAGCCGAGGCTCATGTTCGAGTGCAAAGCAGACCTTGGCCCGCGTTAGCCCGACGGGCTGCTCCTTCGTCTAGACGTCGGCTGCGGTGAGTTCTTGCTCCGCTATGGCAAGGCGCATTGGCGTGTCCAAAAGAATGGTCTCGGGCCGCCCCATCTGGACGTAGCTAATGGCACTGGACGTTGCGGTGGCCAGGCTCAATTGCCTTTCCACTTCCCCACGTGGGACCCCCAGCTCTTCAATTGCGGTTATAATCTCGGCAAACGGATCATCGCCGCCCATATTGATGGCTTGGTTCCCGGCGTAACCAGCTTCCATGAACTGGTCTTCGTTCAAGAGCCTTCGGCGTAGGAGACGGTTGCGCAGATCCGTCTCAAGCTGCATTCGAAGCATTCCAGAGCACACCTCCGTCCAGGTAAGCGCACGACCAAAACCGCCCACAGCAGGCGGCACGAAGTCGGCCACCCGGTAGATGAGGCGGGCGGCAAACGCCGCTGCGTTGGGAGCATCAATCGGGAATACGGACCCAAGAACCGCCCTTGTGCCGAGTGCTAAGAAGCCATTAGCGGTAGTCGCATGGTTCCTATCGGCAGCGTGGGTATCGCAAGCACTCAAGATCATGATTGGCGGAGGCCGCGTGATCTTGCTGCGAAGGCTCCACACGTCGCAGGATTCGTCCCTCAATTTCAAAACAGCTGGCTCACCCGGGCGGTGACCACCATGGCCGTCGAAAATCGCGATTGCGCCCTCAAATTCATTCAGCGCCGAGACGAGATCATGCTCATTCGCGACTTCTTTGAAGGTCACCTCGATCTTGTCTTTCCAATGCCTCCCAAACTGGCCGAACGCGATCTCGAACATCGCGCGGATTTCATCTTCTGGCTTTAGGGCGCTGAGGACGAGAACACTCTTCCATTCTGTGGGGGTCAGTCTCAGAATCGGTTTGGCTGACATCTGTTCGACGAAGAGATTGCCGGGCGTGGTCGCGATGCGGGAGACATTCTTCCGAATGCACAGCGGCAATCCGTCGATATCCAACCATTCGAGGTGCGCATCAGAGACAAGACGGATGTCGGAGCCGGCATCTCGGATTAGGTCGATGAATTCAGCCGGAACGGCTTCAGAAAGTCTGCGCTGTACAGACCGAAAGCCGTCCAGCGTCCGGCGGTCGCGCCGCTCTTTCGAGCGGTAATGTGATGCGAATTGCCTGACCGCCCCAGCCGTGCGGTTGATCTCATTTGGAAGACGGATGACGGCTGAAGCCTCGGAAGCCGCGAGCAATTCCATCATGACCACCGAGAGAACGGTTTCGCGCTGCCTCATTTGCATGAGGAAATGGGGCTTCGGCCTTACCCCAGCCTTAAGGTCGTCGGGCGCTACACCCATCAGCGCCTTTTGTTGAGCCTCGGTCCGGCAGGCAAACGAGTAGCCATCCTGCCGCGTGATGAGATTCATGACCTGTCGGAAATCGCGCCTTTCATCGCCCGTCGCGTCGGGACTCGGGCGAAGCCAAGAGAGATCTGCGTAGGCAGAAGGTGCGAACAGATTGAGGCCCGGTCTGCGAGGAAAGCTAGGCTCCAGGAGGCTAGGCTCCGATGCTGTTCGCGCATCAAGTAAGCTTTTGGTCGTAAGGACGATTTGATCGACGTAAGGTTTTAGATCGACTCCGATAGCCTTGAACGGGCCGGATACCGAGGGTTCAAGGCCAGCGACTCCGAGCGCCGCTAGGTTTGGAGCAACTGAACCGTGCCACCCAATTTCGTATGGGAGGATTTGGCTAGGAAGAGGTTGCCAACTGGCGATGGTCTCCCTGGCCTCGCGAACCGCATCAGCACTATATTCGTCTGGAAAAAGGCCGCACACCTCCAGAAGCCGCTTCTGTAGGCCTTCGAGGTTGAATTCGTCGTATGAAAGATCGCCGCCTTCATTGCTGACGATTGTGGGCGGAACCAGCGATTGACCCGCCCATTCTCGGTAGTCGGCGGCACGTTCTCCAAGGCTGAGGATTATGACCGTGAACGGCATCTCTGGGGGAGCGGGCTGAGACTTGATTGCCCGAGGAGACTGAGGATGAACTTCCAGTGAAGCCATCCCGCCTAGGCGGCGGGATAGAAACCCTGAATGCATGGCCGGCGCAAAATCCAGTATCGTCGTTGGCAGGCGGGCAGCCTGCCTAAGGACATGGCTACTTTCACAAAGTGAGAGTGAAAATCCCGCAAAAGGGGTTGCCTGGCTCGGTTGCCAATCGGGGACCGTGGGAATGTATATTATGGTTGCGCAGAAGCTCTCGATCATCCGAACAGTGTATATTCTCCGGGCGATCTAACCAGTCATTTCGATCATCGACGATTCCCCAGGCTGCGCGCGAAGGAGCGCCACCCGCAGCGGTGGGTGGGTCCGTTGAAGTGAAGAAATGCAGGCCGGAATCCTAGCCCCCTACTCCGCCGCGTACCCGATCGCGTTCTGGATATCGGCATCCCGGAACGACGCCTGCGCCGTCCTGGCGCCGGTGAAGTCCGCGCCGCGCAGGTCGGCGCCGTCGAGGATGGCGGCGGTCAGGTCGGCGGCCTGGGCCCAGGCGTAGCGCATGCGGGCCTGGTTCAGGGTCGCGGGATTGGAGCGGCCCGGGCCGAGCGGCAGCACGCCGACGCTGGCCCCGCGCAGGTCGGCCTTGGTCAGGTTGGCGCCGGCCAGCTTGGCGCCGCGCAGGTCGGCCTTGATCAGGCAGGCGCCGCGCAGGTCGGCGCCCTCGAGATTGGCGCCCTGCAGCTGGGCCCCGGCCAGGTTGAGCCCGACCATGCAGGCGCCCTTGGCGGTCATCGCCGTCAGCCGCGCGCCCTTGAGCGCGTCGCCGAGCGGCCGCAGGTCCTCGCCGTCGAACTTCGCCGGGGCGCCGCGTTTGCCGCCGCTCTCGCACCAGGCCTGGTTGCCGGTCGCCAGGGTTTTGAACCCCTCGACCTTTTTCAGCGCCTCCGGGGTCGGGGCGCGCAGGCAGCCGGAGACGTTGGCGCCGCTCATCCTGGCCGTGGCGGTATCGACCCCGGTCAGGACGGCGCCGGACAGGTTAGCGTTCTCGAGATTGGCGCCCGACACGTCCGCGCCTTCGAGGATCGCCCCGCTGAGGTTGGCGTCCTTGAGATTGCAGCCGTTGAGCTTCGCGCCCTTCAGGGAGCAGTCGGTGAAGTCCGCGGCGAAGGCCGAGGCGCCGTTGAAATTCGACCCGTCCAGCGTCGCGCCGGTAAAGATGGCCCCGTCCGCCTCGCCCGCCCGCGCCTGGTGCGACAGGGTGGTGATGCCCTTGGTCGGATGGGGAATGGCGATCTGGCCCTCGCGGAAGTCGGCCTGGGTCAGGTCGGCCATGGTCAGGTTGGCCCCGCGCAGGCAGCAGCCACGCACGTCGGCGCGCTTGAGGTTGGCCCCGCGCAGGTCGGCCTTGCGCAGGTCGCAGCCGAACATGTTGGCGCGCTCGAGATTGGTGCGGATCATCCGGCAGCCGTCGAGGATCGAGGCCGACAGGTCGGCGTCGGTCAGGTTGCGGCCCGCCAGGTCCAGCTTCGTCAGATCGAGAAACCGCAGCGACGCGCGCTTGCCGCCCGGCTTGCCGGTGAGAAAGCGCTCGTGGGCCGTGACCATCATGTCGAGCTCGGCCTGGGTCAGACGACGGCGCCCAGCGAGACTGGTTTGCGTGACGCTCAATACATTTCCCCCGACATCCGAATCACCTGGCGGCGAAACATAACGCGGGTCGGCCAACCGAAGCGTTAAGCATGGAGATCAAATCGTCCCGTCCAGCCCGCGGACGCCCGTTCGCGTGGCGTTGGCCAGGTCCGCGCCCTTCATCTGGGCGCCCGACAGGTTGGCGCGCGAGAGGTCGGCGCCCGTCAGTCTCGCCTGGCGCAGGTCGGCGCGCGAAAGGTCGGTGGCCTTGAGCTGGGCGCCGGTCAGGTCGCAGGGCAGCAGCCGGTCGGCGGTGATCAGCAGCGGCCCCAGATGCGCGTCGCGCAGGTCCGCGCCGGACAGCTTGGCCCCGGTGAGCCTGGCCCCGCGCAGGTCGGCCCGGCGAAGGTTGCAGCCGCGCAGGTCGGCGCCCTCGAGGTGAGCGCCCTGCAGCTGCACGCCTTCCATGTCCAGGCCGTAGAACACCGCGCCCTTGGCCGACAGGGCGGTCAGGTCGTAGCCGCGGATGGACTTGAGGTTGCGCAGGTCGGCCCGGTCGAACACCGAGGGCTTGCCCTCGGCCCCGCCGGTCTCGCACCACCGCGCGTGCTCGCGCAGCATGTCCTCGTAGGGCAGGTCATCGATCGCCTTGCCCGACGGCGAGTCGGTCAGGGTGCCGGTCATGTTGGCGTCGCCCACGGTCATGGCGTAGGTCTTGGCCCCCACCAGCACGCAGTCGCGCATGTCGGCGCCGGAGATGTCGGCTCCCGAGAGGTCCGCCCCGGCCAGGTTGGCCCCGCTCATGTTGGCCTGTTTGAGGTTGGCCCGGACCAGCTTGCAGTCCTTCATGATCGCGTCGCTGAAGTCGGCCTTCATGGCCATCACGCCCGACAGGCGCGAGCGCTCCAGGTTGGCCCCGGCGAGGATCGCCCCGCGCGCGTCGCCCGAGCGGGTGGCGTGTTCGTGGATGCGCAGGCCCTTGTCGCGGTCGGGCGAGGCGATGGCCCCCTCGCGCAGGTCGGCCTCGAACAGGTCGGCGCCGGTCAGGTTCGCGCCGCGCAGGCAGGCGCCGCGCAGGTCGGCCCGGCGCATCGAGGCCTCGGTGAAATCGGCGCCCTGCATGTCCGCGCCAAAGAAGCTGGCGTTGTCGAGCTTGGTCCCGCACAGCCTGGCGTCGTTGAGGGTCGCGCCGGTGAAATCGGCGTCCGACAGGTTGCGGCCCGACATGTCCAGGCCCGTGAGATCCTGAAAGGCGAACACCGCCCGCGCGCCGCCCATCCGCGCCGAAAACAGGCGGTCATGCCTGGCGCAGATCAGGTCAACGTCCTGTTGTGTGAGGCGCCGGCGCGTGCCGCCCGACGCCGCGACGGCGGCCATGAGTTTGTCTCCAACAGAGAAAAACTATGACTGACGCGGATTAACATCGCCCTTCCAAGCCGCGTACCGCAGGGCCTCGAACGCCTCGGCCGCCAGCAGGCCGCGCTCGACCTTGACGCCCGCGCCCACCAGTCGCTCGTAGCCCTGGCCCGAGGCCAGCGGCGAGGGATCCTCGCAGGCGTAGACCACGCGCGCCACGCCGGCCTCGACCAGCCGTTGCGAACAGGAGGCGGTGTTGGAGGATCGCGCGCCGCAGGGCTCGAGCGTGACATAGGCCGTCGCCCCGCGGGCATCGACGCCTTCCAGCGCCTGCTCCTCGGCATGCGGCCGGCCACCGGGCGCGGTGGCGGCCTCGGCCAGGACCTGGCCGTCGCGCACGATGACACAGCCGACCACGGGGTTGGGCGCGGTGAGGCCGAGGTTGGTCAGGGCTGCCGCGATGGCGCGGCGCATGAAGTCCGGATCGTTCGACATTTTTACCGCTCATCCCCACGAAGGCGGGGCTAGCACGGGGACATGCACTTCAGTGCGTGTCCCCTGTTCTGCGTTTGGCTTGGGGACACGCACTGAAGTGCATGTCCCCGCCGCGAGCGCCAGCGGATGCTAGAGCGCTGGCAGCGGCGTCGCCCGGCTCTCGTCCAGATATCGCGCCGAAATCGGCTTCAGCGCCCCGTCCAGCGCGATCAGCAGCGGGTTGCCCGTCGGGATCTCGACCCCGACGATCTGGTCGTCCGGCACCTGGAACAGCAGCTTGACGATGGCCCGCAGGCTGTTGCCGTGGGCGGCCACCAGCACCGTCTCGCCGGCCTTCAGGCGCGGGGCGATCTGCGCGTCCCAGTAGGGCTTCACCCGGTCCAGCGTGGTCTTGAGGCTCTCGGTGTCGGGAATGTCGCTGCCGGCGTAGAGCGGATCGGCGTGAAAATCGTACTCGCCGCCCCGGGCCAGCGGCGGCGGCGGAACGTCATAGGACCGGCGCCAGACCCTGACCTGCTCGTCGCCGTGCTTTTCCGCCGTCTCGGCCTTGTTCAGCCCGGTCAGACCGCCGTAGTGGCGCTCGTTCAGCCGCCAGTCCTTGACCAGCGGCAGGTCGCCCTGGTCGAGCCCCGCCAGGACCATCTGGCCCGTGCGGATCGCGCGCTTGAGCACCGAGGTATAGGCCCGGTCGAACCGCACGCCGGCCGCCTTCAGCAGCTCGCCGCCGCGCTTCGCCTCCGCCTCGCCGGCGGCCGTGAGATCGACGTCCACCCAGCCGGTGAAGCGGTTTTCGAGGTTCCACTGGCTCTGGCCGTGGCGGAGAAGAACGAGCTTGGACATGGCCGATGGGGCTAAGGCCCGCGCGCGGAGGCGTCAAGCGGGGTTCATCCCGGCGCGCGCCCTGCTATATCCGCTCCATGCGTGATCGCGTCTTCTTTCCCCTCGCCGCCCTGGCCGCCCTGGGCATGATCGCCCTGGCGCTGATCTGGCCGCGCGGGATGGGGGCGGCGTTCCCGTCCTTCGCCCATCCGCTGACCGTGCCGGCGCCGATTCCGGACGCCCCGGCCAGGCCGGCCCCGGTCAAGACGCCCGGCCCCGCCGCGAGCGCCGCCGCGGATACCAGCCAGTGAGCGCCTTCGACGCCGTCGCCGTCGGCCAGCGCGTGCTGGCCATCGAGATCGAGGCCTTGCGGTCCCTGTCCGAGGACCTGGGCGAGCCGTTCGCCCAGGCGGTGGAGATGTTGTTCGCCTGCAAGGGCCGCATCGTCTGCACCGGCATGGGCAAGTGCGGCCATGTGGCGCGCAAGATGGCCGCCACCCTGGCCTCGACCGGCGCGCCGGCGATGTTCGTCCACCCGGCCGAGGCCAGCCACGGCGACCTGGGCATGATCGGCCAGGACGACGTGGTGCTGGCCCTGTCGAAGTCCGGCGATGTGCGCGAGCTGGCCGACGTGATCGCCTACGCCCACCGCTTCGCCATCCCGCTGATCGCCATGACGGCCAACGCGGCCAGCCAGCTGGGCCAGGCCGCGACGCTGGTGCTGCGGCTGCCCGACGCGCCCGAGGCGACCGGCGAGGTCCGCGCGCCGACCACCTCGACCACGCTGCAGATCGCGCTGGGCGACGCCCTGGCCGTGGCGTTGCTCGAGCGGCGCGGCTTCACCGCCCGGGACTTCCACGTCTTCCATCCCGGGGGCAAGCTGGGGGCCATGCTGCGCACGGTCGGCGACCTGATGCACCGGCTGGAGGAGGCGCCGCTGGTGGTCGAGTCGACATCGATGCCGGACGCCGTCCGCGTGATGACCGAGCGCCGGCTGGGCGTGGTCGGGGTCACGGCCGCCGACGGCGCGCTGATCGGCATCGTCACCGACGGCGACCTGCGGCGCAATTTCGAGGGCCTGGCCGGCAAGACGGTCGGCCAGCTGATGACCCGCAATCCCAAGTCGGTCACCGCCGAAACCCTCGCCGGCGACGCCGCCCGGCTGATGAACGACAACCGCATCACCGTGCTGTTCGTGGTGAAGGACGGCAGGCCGGTGGGGGTGCTCCACGTGCACGATGTGCTGAGCGCCGGCGTGGTCTGAGGCGATCGAACCCGGCGGGAGATTTCCTGGCCCCGCCCCTCACCAATCCGTCGCATGGGCGCTATACGGAGCCCCGACGCAACGCGAGACCCTTCGATGCCATTCCTTCCCCGTTCCGACCTCGTTCCCAACACCGCCGCCTACGAGAACCAGCCGCTGGTCAAGGCGACCGGCTTTCGCGAGTACGACGCGCGGTGGCTGTTCGGGCCGGACATCAACCTGCTGGGCGTCCAGGCGCTGGGGCTGGGGCTGGGGACCTATATTCATGAGCTGGGCCAGTCGAGGATCGTCGTCGGCCACGACTTCCGGTCCTATTCCCTGTCGATCAAACAGGCGCTGACGCTGGGCCTGCTGGAGGCCGGCTGCGAGGTGCTGGACATCGGCCTGGCCCTGTCGCCGACCGCCTATTTCGCACAGTTCGACCTCGACGCCCCCTGCGTGGCCATGGTCACCGCCAGTCACAACGAGAACGGCTGGACCGGGGTCAAGATGGGCGCCCAGCGGCCGCTGACCTTCGGCCCCGACGAAATGGGCCGGCTGAAGGAGATCGTGCTGACCGGCGCCTTCGCCCCCCGGCTCGGCGGCAGGCTGGTCCGCGTCGAGGGCGTGGCCGAGCGGTTCGTCGCCGACGTCGCCCGCCGCGTGTCGCTCACCCGGCCGCTGAAGGTGGTCGCCGCCTGCGGCAACGGCACGGCCGGCGCCTTCGTCCCGCAAGCCCTGCGCGACATGGGCGTGGCCGTGGTCGTGGAGATGGACTGCGACCTCGACTGGACCTTCCCCAAGTACAATCCCAATCCGGAAGACCAGGAGATGTTGCACGCCATGGCCAAGGCCGTGCGCGAGCATGGCGCGGACCTGGCCCTGGGCTTTGACGGCGACGGCGACCGCTGCGGCGTGGTCGATGACACGGGCGAGGAGATCTATGCCGACAAGATCGGCCTGATGCTGGCCCGCGACCTGGCCCCGCTGAACCCCGGCGCGACCTTCGTCGTCGATGTGAAATCGACCGGCCTGTTCGCCACGGACCCGGTGCTGGCCGCCAACGGCTGCACGACCGTCTACTGGAAGACCGGCCACAGCTACATCAAGCGCAAGAGCGCCGAGCTCGGCGCCCTGGCCGGGTTCGAGAAGAGCGGCCACTTCTTCCTGGGCGAGCCGCTGGGCCGGGGCTACGACTGCGGCCTGACGGCGGCGGCGGCGATCCTGGGGATGCTCGACCGCAACCCGGGCCAGAAGCTGTCGGACATGCGGCTGGCCCTGCCGGTGGCCTACACCTCGCTGACCATGAGCCCGCACTGCGCCGACGAGGTGAAGTATGACGTCGTGGCCAGCGTGGTGAAGGAATACGAGGCCCTGGCCGCGAGCGGCGGCAGGATCCTCGGCCGGGCGATCAGCGAGGTGATCACGGTCAACGGCGTTCGAGTCGCCCTGGAAGACGGAAGCTGGGTGCTGGTGCGCGCCTCGTCCAACAAGCCCGAGATCGTCGTGGTCGTGGAAAGCACACAATCGGACGCCGATATGCGCGCGCTGTTCCGCGACGAGGTCAAGCCGCGGCTGGCGAAACACCCCCAAGTCGGGGCATACAACCAGGAAGTCTGAGGGGTCCTAGCGCATGCGCGTCGCGATGATCGGCACCGGCTATGTTGGCCTGGTGTCCGGAGCCTGTTTCGCCGACTTCGGCCATGATGTCGTCTGCATCGACAAGGATGCCAGCAAGATCGGGCGGCTGGAGCGCGGCGAGATCCCGATCTTCGAGCCCGGGCTCGAGGATCTGGTGGCCCGCAACGTGCGCGCCGGCCGGCTGAGTTTCTCGGTCGATGCGGCCGAGGCCGTCCGCAACGCCGACGCGGTGTTCATCGCCGTGGGCACGCCGTCCCGCCGCGGCGACGGCTATGCCGACCTGTCCTACGTCCACGCCGCCGCCGAGGAGATCGCCGGGCTGATGGACGGCTTCACCGTGATCGTCACCAAGTCGACCGTGCCGGTCGGCACCGGCGACGAGATCGAGGCCATCATCCGCAAGGTCCGGCCCGACGCCGACTTCGCCGTGGTGTCCAATCCCGAGTTCCTGCGCGAGGGCGCGGCGATCGAGGACTTCAAACGGCCCGACCGCGTGGTCGTCGGGACCGAGGACGAACGGGCGAAGGCGGTGATGAACGAGCTCTACCGCCCGCTGTTCCTCAACGAGACGCCGATCGTGTTCACCGGCCGGCGCACCAGCGAGCTGATCAAATACGCGGCCAACGCCTTCCTGGCGCTGAAGATCACCTTCATCAACGAGATCGCCGACCTGTGCGAGGCGGTCGGCGCCGACGTGCAGCAGGTGGCCCGCGGCATCGGGCTGGACAAGCGGATCGGCGCCAAGTTCCTCAACGCCGGCCCAGGCTATGGCGGCAGCTGCTTTCCCAAGGACACCATCGCCCTGGTGCGCACGGCCCAGGACGCCGGCGCACCCGTGCGGCTGATCGAGACCACGGTGGCGATCAACGACGCGCGCAAGAAGGCCATGGCCGGCAAGGTGGCCGACGCCCTGGACGGCGACCTGACCGGCAAGGTGATCGGCGTGCTGGGCCTGACCTTCAAGCCCAACACCGACGACATGCGCGACGCGCCGAGCCTGGACATCGTGCCGGCCCTGCAGGCCATGGGCGCGACCGTCCAGGCCTATGACCCCGAGGGTCACGAGGCGAAACAGATGCTGAAGGGCGTCGCCTTCAAGGACGGCCCCTACGAGGCCGTCGAGGGCGCCGACGCGGTGGTCATCATCACCGAATGGGACCAGTTTCGCGCGCTGGACCTGGACCGCATGAAAGCCCTGATGAAGGCCCCGAACGTGGTCGATCTGCGGAATATCTACCGGCCGGAAGACATGCTGGCGCGGGGCTTCCGGTATTCAAGCGTGGGGCGATAATACCGTCGCACCCAAAAATCAAAGACGAGATTGAACGACAAATGAAGGTCATGGTCACCGGCAGCGCCGGGTTCATCGGCTCGGCCACCACCCTGCGCCTGCTGGCTCGGGGCGACACGGTGATCGGGGTCGATAGCCTCAACGACTATTACGACCCGGCGCTGAAGCGGGCCCGGCTGGCGCGGCACATCGATCACCCGAACTACACCCATCTTGCTATCGACTTGAGCGACCGGGCGGCGGTCGAGCAGGCGTTCGCCGAGCACCGGCCGCAGCGGGTGATCAACCTGGCCGCCCAGGCCGGGGTGCGCTACGCGGCGACCAACCCGCACATCTATGTGCAGAGCAACGTCACGGGCTTCCTGCACATCCTCGAGGGCTGCCGCCACAACGGCGTGGAACATCTGGTGTTCGCCTCGACCAGCTCCGTCTACGGCGCCAACACCAGGATGCCCTTCTCCGAGCACGACAGCACCGAGCATCCGCTGACGCTGTACGCGGCCACCAAGAAGGCCAACGAGCAGATGGCGCACAGCTACGCCAACCTGTTCGACCTGCCCTGCACCGGCCTGCGTTTCTTCACCGTCTATGGCCCGTGGGGCCGGCCGGACATGGCGCTGTTCATGTTCACCAAGAAGATCCTCGCCGGCGAGCCGATCCAGGTGTTCAACCACGGCAAGCACAGCCGCAGCTTCACCTATATCGACGACATCGTCGAAGGCGTGATCCGGGCGATGGACAACGTTCCGGGCGTGAATCCCGACTGGGATGGCCAGAACCCCGATCCGGCGACGAGCGGCTCGGGCCCCTACCGCATCTTCAACATCGGCGCCGAGGAGCAGGTCGAGCTGCTGCGCTACATCGAGGTGCTGGAACAGTGCCTGGGTCGCAAGGCGATCATGGAAATGCTGCCGCTCCAGCCCGGCGACGTGCCCGACACTGTGGCCGACGTGACCGAGTTGCAGAACGTCGTCGGCTACAAGCCGCGCGTGACGGTCGAGGAAGGGGTGCGGAGGTTCGTCGACTGGTACCGGGGATATAACGGCGTCCTGTAGCGACACCCGTGACGGCGGCCGTGGGCGGGGCTAACGTCCCTGCACGACTCTTTTCGTTGAAGCGTCGGGGGAGTTCATGCCGCACGTCATCCGCGTTATTTTCCGGGCGCCCGCCGTTCTGACGGTCTGCGCCTGTCTGTTTCTCACGGCGTGCGGCGGCGGCGGCGGCGGGTCTCCTGGCGGCGGCATCGTAACGCCGGCTCCACCCCCTCCCCCGCCACCTCCGCCGCCGCCGCCGCCGCCGCCCCCTCCGGCGGTCATCCCCAGCGCCACCAGCGCCGAATACACGCGCAGCTGGAGTCTCGCGGCCATCAATGCCGTCGATGCCTTCAACAAGCCCGCCACCGGGACCGGGATAACGGTCGCGGTCATCGACACCGGCATCAACCTCAGCCAGCCCGATCTCGCGGGCCGCATTTCGCCCCTGTCGACCGATGTGTTTCCGGGCCGAAACCTGCCGGACAGGGGTAGCGACCATGGCACCCGCGTAGCCACGGTGATCGCCGCCAACTTCGACGGCGCCGGGACGCTGGGTGTCGCCTATCAGGCCACCGTCCTGTCGATTCGCGCCGACGACTCGCCGGGCGCCTGTCCCGCCGACGGCTGCCAGTTCAGCGACCGGGAACTCACGGCGGCCATCGACTACGCGATCGCCAACGGCGCCCGTGTGATCAATCTCTCGGTCGGCGGCGATACGCCGGACAACGCCGCGTTCGAGGCCGCCCTGCAGCGCGCGGTCGCCGCCGGGCTGGTGGTGACCGCGTCGGCCGGCAATGATTCCACCGCCAGTCCCGACTGGCCGGCGCGATACGCCGTGGACCCGCGCTATCTGGGCGCGGTCATGGCCGTTGGCGCCAGCGCCCAGGACGGGTCGATGGCGAGCTTCTCGGGCCGGGCCGGCGTGGCCGCCAACGGATATATCGTCGCGCCTGGCGAGGATATCGTCACCGACTGCGATGCGACGGGCTGCTGGCAGGTCAGCGGCACGTCCTTCTCCTCGCCGATCGTCGCCGGGTCCCTGGCTCTGCTGCTGCAGGCCTTCCCGATGATCTCCGGTCGCGACGCCGTGGATATCCTGTTTCGCACCGCCGCCGATCGCGGCGATCCCGGAGTCGATCCGATCTGGGGTCGCGGATTTCTCGACCTGAGGGCCGCCTTCCAGCCGGTCGGCGCGCTGAACGTGCCGACCGCCTCCGGGTCGGTCTTCGTTCCCTCGCCGCCGCCAGGAACCCGGATGGGCGCGGCCTTCGGCGACGCGATCCGCCAGGGCGGCGCCCTGACCACGTTCGGTCGGGACGATTACAGGCGGATCTACAAGGTCAACCTGGCCGACGCCTTTCCGGGCGGATCCGGCGGCCTGCTGAGCGCCGCGGCGCCGGCCGTCCGGGCGGCGTCCATGTCGGTCGCCGGTCCGGTGCGCTCGCGACTCTCGATCCAGGCGGAGCAACCGGTGTTCGCCGATGCGGCGATGCCCGAGCGGATGCTGGACCTCACGGGCCTGCGTCAGCCGTCCTCCGCCATGGTCACCGCCGACATCGGCCGGCTGAGCCTGACGGCGTGGCGAGGCGAAGGCGGGGCTCAAGCGCCAGGCGCCGGGCAACGCGACGCCTTCCGCGCCCTGGCCGCTCCAGACCAGGTCATGCAGGCGGTCTGGCGGCCGGGTGGCGGCCTGGCGCTTTCTACGGAGCAAGGCAGCTCGGCCCGGACCGACATCCTGGCGTTCCGGGAGGTCGAGGCGTCGCGCTACCTGTCCACGACCGTCAGTTTCGAGCGCGGTCCGGTCGTCGCCAGCCTGACCGGCGGGACGGTCGATGAGCCTCTGGGGCCCCTGGGGTCGGATATCGCCCGCACTTCGGTCTTTCGCCTGCCCGCCGAAACCCGCTTTGGCGCGATGTCCCTCTCCAGCCGGACCAGCCAGGGTCTGACGGTGCGGGCCGATGCGGCCTTCGGCCGGACCAGCGTCGGCCAGGGTCTTCTCGAGACCGCCGGCGCGCTCAGCAGCCAGTGGCGCATCGGGGCCTATGGCGATTGCCGCCTCATCGGACTTGGCTGCGGCGGTTTCGCGCTGGAGCTGGAACAACCTCTGCGGATCGAGGGCGGGCTGTTCACCGCCGTTCTGGCCGACGTCCCCGCCGACTGGCGCGACCCGACCACCTTCTCGACACGGCGTTTTTCAGCCAGCCCTTCGGGGCGGGAACTCGACCTGCGCCTGACGATGGACCGTGATTTCGGCGCCTGGGGTCTCTGGCGGCTGCGGACGGTAGCCTCCTTCCAGGACGGCCACCGCGAGGACGTCGGCCTGTCGCTGGGCGGCGCCGTGGACTGGCGGCTGACGTTCTGACGCGTGCTGGCCTATTCCCGCTCCAGCCACGCCACGATCGTCTCTGCCGCCTCCACCGGTGAAAGCGTCGTCGTGTCTACGGTCAGCTCGGCGTGCTCCGGCGGTTCATACGGGCTATCGACCCCGGTGAAGTTCTTCAGCTGGCCGGCGCGGGCCTTCTTGTAGAGCCCCTTCACGTCGCGTTCCTCGGCCACGGCCAGCGGCGTCTCGACGTAGACCTCGACGAACTCGCCGTCCTCCAGCATCTCGCGGGCCATGCGGCGCTCGGCGCGGAACGGGCTGATGAAGGCGGTCAGGACGATCAGCCCGGCATCGACCATCAGCTTGCTGACCTCGGCGACCCGGCGGATGTTCTCGACCCGGTCCTCCTCGGTGAAGCCCAGGTCCTTGTTCAGACCGTGGCGGACGTTGTCGCCGTCGAGCAGATAGGTGTGACGGCCGAGCGCATGCAGCCGCTTTTCGACCAGGTTGGCGATGGTCGACTTGCCGGCGCCGCTGAGGCCGGTGAACCAGACCACCCGGCCCTTCTGGCCCTTCTGGGCGGCGCGGACGTCCTTGTGGATGTCGGTGGCCTGCCAGTGGATGTTGTCGGCCCGGCGCAGGGCGAAGTGCAGCATCCCGGCGCCGACGGTGCGGTTGCTCAGCCGGTCGATCAGGATGAATCCGCCCAGATCGCGGTTGTCGGCATAGGCCTCGAACGGGATGGCCCGGTCGAGCGACAGGTTGCAGACGCCGATCTCGTTGAGCTCCAGCCGTTTGGCGGCGATGTGCTCCAGCGTGTTCACCTGCACCCGGTACTTGGGCTCGGTGATCGAGGCGGTGACCGTCTGGGCGCCGATCTTCATCAGATAGGGCCGGCCCGGCAGCATGGCCTCGTCATCCATCCAGACGAGGGTCGCCTCGAACTGGTTGGCCACGGGGCTGGGGTCGTCGGCGCTGACCAGCACGTCGCCGCGCGACACATCGACCTCATCGGCCAGGGTGATGGTCACCGACTGCCCGGCCACGGCCTGGTCCAGATCGCCCGGCAGCACGACGATGCGCGCCACGCGGCTCTCGCGGCCCGAGGGCAGCACCTTGACCCGGTCGCCCGGCTTCACGGTTCCGGCGGCGATCAGGCCGGAAAAGCCGCGGAAGTCGAGATTGGGCCGGTTGACCCACTGCACCGGCATGCGGAAGGCGCGCGATTGCAGGTCGTCCTCGACCGCGACGGTCTCCAGCCAGCGCATCAGCGGCGGGCCGTCGTACCAGGGGGCGGCGGCGCTGGGCTCGGTGATGTTCTGGCCGTCCAGGGCCGACATCGGGATGGCGGTGAAGGTCTTCAGGCCGATCTGCTCGGCGAACGTCGCGTATTCCTCGACGATGGCGTCGTAGATGCCCTTGTCCCAGCCGACCAGGTCCATCTTGTTGACCGCCAGCACCACGTTGCGGATGCCCAGCAGGTTCACGAGGTAGCTGTGCCGCCGGGTCTGGGTCAGCACGCCCTTGCGCGCGTCGATCAGCACCACGGCGGCGTCGGCCGTCGAGGCGCCGGTGACCATGTTGCGCGTGTATTGCTCGTGGCCGGGGGTGTCGGCGACGATGAACTTGCGGCTGTCGGTGGCGAAGAAGCGGTAGGCCACGTCGATGGTGATGCCCTGTTCGCGCTCGGCGGCCAGGCCATCGACCAGCAGGGCGAAATCGATCGCCCCGCCCTGGGTGCCAACCTTCTTGCTGTCGGCCTCCAGCGCCGCCAGCTGATCCTCGAAGATCATCTTGCTGTCATAGAGCAGCCGCCCGATCAGGGTCGACTTGCCGTCGTCCACGCTGCCGCAGGTGATGAACCGCATCAGCGACTTGTGCTGGTGCTGCAGCAGATAGGCGTCGATGTCCGTCTCGATGAGATCGGCGGGTTTGTACGCGCTCATCAGAAGTAGCCTTCCTGCTTCTTCTTCTCCATCGACGCGGCCTGGTCGTGGTCGATGACCCGGCCCTGGCGTTCGCTGGTGGTGGTCAGCAACATTTCCTGGATGATCTCGGGAAGCGTGGCCGCCGTGCTCTCGACCGCGCCGGTCAGTGGGTAGCAGCCGAGGGTGCGGAACCGCACCGACTTCATCATCGGCGTCTCGCCGGGCCTCAGCTGGAACCGGTCGTCATCGACCATGATCAGCGCGCCATCGCGCTCGACCACGGGCCGCACGCCGGAGAAGTACAGCGGCACGATCGGGATGTTCTCCAGGTGGATGTATTGCCAGATGTCCAGCTCGGTCCAGTTGGAGATCGGGAACACGCGGATCGACTCGCCCTTGTTCTTGCGGGCGTTGTACAGCCGCCAGAGCTCCGGCCGCTGGTTCTTGGGGTCCCAGCGCTGCTCGGCCGAGCGGAACGAGAAGATGCGTTCCTTGGCGCGGCTCTTCTCCTCGTCGCGGCGGGCGCCGCCGAAGGCCGCGTCGAAGCCGTACTTGTCCAGCGCCTGCTTGAGGCCCTCGGTCTTCCACAGGTCGGTGTGAGCCGGGCCGTGGTCGAAGGGGTTGATGCCCTGGGCCTCGGCGTCGGGGTTCTTGTGGACCAGCAGGTCGAAGCCAAGCTCACGGGCCATCCGCTCGCGCATCTCGTACATCGCCTGGAACTTCCAGGTCGTATCGACGTGCAGCAGCGGGAAGGGCGGCTTGCTCGGATAGAAGGCCTTGGCGGCCAGGTGCAGCATCACCGCGCTGTCCTTGCCGATGGAATAGAGCATCACCGGGCGCTCTGCCTCGGAGACCACCTCGCGCATGATGTGGATGCTCTCCGCCTCAAGGCGCTGCAGATGCGTCAGGCGGGCGGGTGACATGCTCATCAGCTCATCGAACAGGGGATGGCGCGCGGGCGCAAGGGAAGGACGTGCTCAGAAGTCTTGAGGTCGCCCACGTCGCGGCGGGAAGCCTCATCGGGCTTGCAGGTAAAGGCCGGGATCGGTCGGCGCAAGCCGGCGCCCATCGGGCCGCGCCCCAGATTTCCTGACAGTCCTTCGTCAAACGCGGCAGGCGGACCCGGGGGTGTGGCCGGCCGGGGCCGGGACCACAGCCGGGCCGGCGCGCGGTCACGGCTTTTTTTCCCCGATGGGCGGATGATATGGAAGGCTCATGTCCAGCCCGCCGCGCCCCGTCATGGTGATCTTCGATCGTGACGGCGTGCTCAACGTGGACCACGGCTACGCGTTCAAACCCGAAGAGCTGGAATGGGTTCCGGGCGCGAAGGCGGCGGTGAAGCGGGTCAACGAGGCCGGCGTGCTCGCGGTGATCGCCACCAACCAGTCGGGCATCGGTCGGGGCTACTACACCGAGGCCGACATGGAGGCCTTTCATGCCGAGATGCTGCGCCAGCTGACCGCCGGGGGGGCGCGGATCGACGCCATCTACTTCGCCCCCCACCATGAGGACGCCGCCGAGGACCGCTACCGGGTCGCCGACCACCCCGATCGCAAGCCCAACCCCGGCATGCTGCTGCGGGCCCTGGCCGAGTTTGGGGTCGCGCCGGGCGACGCGGTGATGATCGGCGACAAGCCCTCGGACATGGAGGCCGCCCGCCGCGCGGGCGTGCGGGGGGTGTTCTACGCGGGCGAGGATCTCGAGGGTCTGGTGCTGCGCGAACTGGCGGCGCTGACGGGCACGACCTTTCCGGAATAGCCGCGTGGCGGCTTTCGTCATGCCTCGATCCACGCTAAGCCGGGGTCAACCCTTCCCCTGCGGCGACATTTCATGACTCTTCCGGCGACCACGCGTTCGGCTCTGGACCTGATCGGCGAAACGCCGATGGTCGAGGTGACGCACATCGACACCGGCCTGTGCCGGCTGTTCCTCAAGCTCGAAAACCAGAACCCCGGCGGCTCGATCAAGGACCGCATCGCCCGCTCGATGATCGAGGCGGCGGAGGCCGACGGTCGGCTCAAGCCCGGCGGCACGATCATCGAGGCCACCGCCGGCAACACCGGCCTGGGCCTGGCCCAGGTGGCCACGGTCAAGGGCTACAAACTGATCCTGGTGGTGCCCGACAAGATGGCGCGGGAGAAGATCCTGCACCTGCGGGCCATGGGCGTGGACGTGCGCATCACCCGCTCCGACGTCGGCAAGGGCCATCCCGAATACTATCAGGACATGGCCCAGACCATCGCCCAGGCGACCGGCGGCTTCTTCGTCAACCAGTTCGAGAATCCGGCCAATCCGCTGGCCCACGAGATGACCACGGGTCCGGAAATCCTCGAACAGATGGGCGGCGACGTCGATGCGGTCGTGGTCGGGGTCGGCTCGGGCGGCACCCTGACGGGCCTGGGCCGCTTCTTCAAAAAGCACTCGCCCAAGACGAAGATGATCCTCGCCGACCCGGTCGGCTCGATCCTCTACGACTACGTCAACACCGGAACCTACGGCGAAGCCGGCAGCTGGATCGTCGAGGGCATCGGCGAGGACTTCATCCCGGACAACGCCCAGATGGACCTGGTGTCCAAGGCCTACGCCATCCCCGACCGCGAGAGCGTCGAGACGGCCCGCCTGTTGCTGCAGAAGGAGGGCATCCTGGCCGGCTCCTCGTCGGGCACCCTGCTGGCCGCGGCCCTGCGCTACTGCCGCGAGCAGACCACGCCCCAGCGGGTGGTCAGCCTGGTCTGCGACACGGGCGGCAAGTACCTGACCAAGATGTTCAACGACATGTGGGTCGCCGCTCACGGCTTCGAGGATCGTCCGAAATACGGCGACCTGCGCGACCTGATCGCGCGCGACTTCTCCGAGGGCGGGGTGATCGCCACGGGGCCCGACGACAGCCTGCTGACGGCCTACAATCGCATGCGCGCGGCCGACATCAGCCAGCTGCCGGTCATGGATCACGGCAAGCTGGTCGGCATCCTCGACGAGAGCGATATCCTGTCGGCCGTCGGCGGGCGCGAAGGCCGGGCCGACCGGTTCGGGGCCAAGGTCTCCGCCGCCATGACCCGCGAGGTGAACACTTTGCAGGCCCATGAATCGCTGGACCGGCTCAAGCCGCTGTTCGACCGCGACGAGGTCGCCGTGGTGATGGACGGCGACAAGCTGGTGGGGCTGATCACCCGCGTCGATCTTATCAACCACCTCAGACGCACGGCCTGACCACCCTCTTTTCCGTCATGGCCCGGCTTGTCCGGGCCACCCATGAACACAGCCATATCCGGACAGGCCCGCGTGCCTGGGTGGCCCGAACAAGTCGGGCCATGACGGATTAGGAAATCGGTTTGGACCATGAGTGACCACCTGAAAAACCGCCTCGCCTTCGCCACCCGCACCATCCACGGCGGCCAGAGCCACGACCCGACCACCGGCGCCGTGATGACGCCCATCTACGCCACCTCGACCTTCGCCCAGGAAAGCCCGGGCGTGCACAAGGGGTTCGAGTACGCGCGCAGCCACAACCCGACCCGCTTCGCCTTCGAGCGCTGCGTCGCCAATCTGGAGAGCGGGGTGGCGGCGTTCGCCTTCGCCTCGGGCCTGGCGGCGGCCTCGACGACGCTGGAGCTGCTCGACACGGGCGCGCATGTGATCGCCTCGGACGACCTCTACGGCGGCAGCTACCGGCTGATGCAGCGGGTTCGCACCCGCTCGGCCGGCCTGACCTTCAGCTTCGTCGATATGACCGACCCGGCGGCGATCGCGGCGGCCATCCGTCCCGAGACGAAGATGATCTGGGTCGAGACGCCAACCAATCCGACCCTGCGGCTGGTCGACCTGGCGGCCGTCGCGGCGATCGGCAAGCAGCATGGCCTGATCACGGTCGCCGACAACACCTTCGCCAGCCCCTGGATCCAGCGGCCGCTGGAGCACGGCTTCGACCTGGTGCTGCATTCGACGACCAAATACCTCAACGGCCATTCGGACATGGTCGGCGGCGTGGTGGCGGTGGGCGAGAACCAGGCGCTCGAGGAGCAGATGCGCTTCCTGCAGAACGCCGTCGGCGCCGTGTCCGGACCGTTCGACAGCTTCCTGGCGCTGCGTGGCCTGAAGACCCTGGCCCTGCGGATGGAGCGCCACTGCCAGAGCGCCCTGCGCATCGCCCGCTGGCTGGAGGACCGCGCCGACGTCACGCGGGTCATCTATCCGGGCCTGGAGAGCCATCCGCAGCATGCGCTGGCGAAGCGCCAGATGAACGGCTTTGGCGGCATCATCTCGGTCGATATCGCCGGCGACCTGAGCCGCGCCCGGCGCGTGCTGGAGCGCACCCAGCTGTTCACGCTGGCCGAGTCCCTCGGCGGGGTGGAGAGCCTGATCGAGCACCCGGCGATCATGACCCACGCCTCGATCCCGCCCGAGCAGCGGGCGGCGATCGGCATCAGCGACACCCTGATCAGGCTGTCGGTCGGGATCGAAGACTGCGACGACCTTTTGGCCGACCTGTCGCAGGCTCTGGCGGGCTGACCGGCGCCTCCGGCAGCGGCGGCAGGTCCGACAGGGGCTGACCGGCCCCGATCAGCCTGGCGGCCAGCAGCAGGTCGGCCTGCACGGCGCCGTGGTCGGCCGTGCGGACCCAGGCGTTGACCATCACCTCGACAGCCGACTCGGCCAGCAGGACCACTTCGACGGTCGGCGCGGGGTCGTCGAGCGCCAGGGGATTGGCCTTCGCCCGCGCCAACACGCCGGCCATGATCGCGCTCAGGTCCGCCGACGCGGCGACGCGGAAAGTCACATCCACCCGTCGCCTGGCATGATGGCTGTGATTGACGATGACGTCGCCGAACACCTTGTTGTTGGGGATGACGATCTTCAGGTTGTCCGCCGTGGCCAGCTCGGTGATCACCAGGTCCAGCGTGCGCACCGTGCCTTTCTTGCCGCCCGTCTCGATGACGTCGCCGACGCGATAGGGCCGGAACAGCAGGATCATCACCCCGGCCGCGACGTTCGACAGCGCGCCTTGCAGGGCCAGGCCGACGGCCAGGGACGCGGCGCCCAGGACGGCGACGATCGAGGTGGTCTTGACCCCGATCTGCTGCAACACCGCCACGAAGCCGATCACTAGAATCCCGTAGCGAACCATCGAGGAGACGAAGGTCTGTAGCGTCAGGTCCGGCGCGCGCCGGCCGCCCAGTCGGCCCATGGCCTTCTGGGTCACGCCGGCCAGCCAGGCCGACGCCCACAGGGTCAGGGCCAGAATGACCGCCCCGACCACCAGATTCACCGCCAGGTCGCCGGCGGCGTTGGTGAACTTGTGCAACAGGGACTCGTCGCCGAGCACCGTCTGCCGAAGGCGTTGATCAACTTCGCTGTCGAACTGCATGGGCGCTTCCGGTGGGCGGGATTCGCGACGACACTAGCAAACGCAACAACCGGTTACAGGGTTTGTGTCGAATGCCCGCCCGTCCGCCGCTATGAGCCGCCCCATGAGCATCGCCTTCATCGACCTCGCCGCCCAGCAGCGGCGCATCCGCGACCGCCTCGACGCGGCCATCGCCAAAGTCCTCGACCATGGCGGCTACGTCATGGGCCCCGAGGTCCGCGCGTTCGAAGCCCAGCTGGCCGCGTTCGGCCAGGCGCCGCTGGCCCTCAGCTGCGCCAACGGCACCGACGCCATCGCCCTGCCGCTGATGGCCTGGGGCATCGGCGAGGGCGACGCGGTGTTCTGCCCGTCGTTCACCTTTACGGCCACGCCGGAAGTCGTGCCCTGGGTCGGCGCCACGCCGGTGTTCGTCGATGTGCTGCCGGACACCTTCAATCTCGACCCCGCGAAGCTCGAAGCCGCCATCAAAGCCGTGAAGGCCGAGGGAAAGCTGAAGCCCGCCGTGGTCATCGCCGTCGATCTGTTCGGCCAGCCGGCCGACTATCCGGCCCTGCGCGCCATCTGCGACCGTCATGGCCTGAAGCTGGTCAGCGACAGCGCCCAGGGCTTCGGCTGCACGCTGGACGGCCATCACCCGATCCACTGGGCCGACGTGGCCACCACCAGCTTCTTCCCGGCCAAGCCGCTCGGCTGCTACGGCGACGGCGGGGCGGTGCTGCTCAATGACCAGGCCCTGTGGGACCTGATGGACAGCCTCCGGGTGCACGGCAAGGCGGTCGCCCAGGACCTGAACGGCCCGGTGTTCGAGCACGACGCCAAATACCTCAACGCCCGCATCGGCATGAACTCGCGGCTGGATTCGATCCAGGCCGCGATCCTGATCGAGAAGCTGGCCATCTTCGCCGACGAGATCGAAATGCGTCAGGTCGTGGCCGACCGCTATGCCGAAGGCCTCAAGGGTTCGGTCCTGTCGACTCCGACCGTCATCGCCGGCGGCCAGTCGGTCTGGGCGCAGTATGTGATCCAGCACCAGAACCGCGACGGCCTGGCCGCCCATCTGAAGACCCAGGGCGTGCCGACGGCGGTCTACTATCCCGTGCCGATGCATGCGCAGGAGCCCTACGCTCACTTCCCGCGCGGCGCCGGCGGCCTGCCGGTGACCGAGGCGCTGGCCGAAACGGTGCTGGCCCTGCCGATGCACCCCTACATGGACGAGGCCACGCAGGCGCGGATCATCGAGGCGGTGAAGGGGTTCAACGGGTAGCCGGCCTTGCTTCGGACGATGTAGCGATGTATATACAATCCTGTTTTCAGGAACGTCGTGATGACCATCACCACCCTTTCCAGCCGCGAGTTCAATCAGGATTCCGGCAAGGCCAAGAAAGCCGCCCGGAACGGACCGGTGTTCATCACCGACCGGGGCCGGCCCGCGCATGTCCTGCTGACGATCGAGGACTACCGAAAGATCACCGGCCAGACGCCCAGCCTGGTCGAACTGCTGGCCTTTGATGGCGACCTCGACGACGGCTTCATGGACGACGTCAGGGTGGGCCAGATTGCCAGGCCGGTCGATTTCGACTGATGTTCCTGCTCGACACAAACGTCGTCTCGGAACTTCGCAAAGCAAAGAGAGGCCGGGCTGACACCAACGTCGTCGTCTGGACGGCCAACACGCCGACGCGCGATACCTTCATTTCCGCCGTCACGATTCTTGAGCTTGAGATGGGTGTCCTGATTGTCGGGCGGCGTGATCCCCAGCAGGGGCGAGTGCTGCGCCGCTGGATGGAAGATCAGGTTGTTGCTGTGTTTGAGGACCGGATTCTGGCTGTGGATGAGGCGGTCGCCCGGCGAGCGGCGGCGCTGCACGTGCCAGATCCGCGGCCTGATCGTGACGCCCTGATCGCCGCCACGGCGCTGGTTCACGGCATGACCGTGGTCACCCGGAATATCGGCGACTTCGCGCCGACGGGGGTCAGTCTCCTCAATCCCTGGAGGCCGGCGTAGCGTCGCGCATGGCCCTGACGGCGCAACGTCGCCCCGTCAGGTTGCCGCGAGCGTCAACTTTGCGCTTGGATGACGCAAAGTCAGGGCGCCAATAGGGGTCAACGAAGACTGGCAGGGAGAACCACCATGCAGGAAGCCTGGATCATCGACACCGCCCGCACGCCCCGGGGCGTCGGCAAGGTCGGCAAGGGAGCCCTCTCGGAGGTGCACCCGCAGCGCATTCTCTCGACGGTGCTCAAGGCCCTGGCCGAGCGCAACAATCTCAACACCGCCGAGATCGACGACGTGATCGCCGGCTGCGGCAGCCAGTGGGGCAAGCAGGGCGCCTGTATCGCCCGCATGGCCGCGCTCGACGCCGGCTACGCCAACGAGGCCCCCGGCATGTCGCTGGACCGCTTCTGCGGCTCGGGCATGACGGCGGTGAACCTGGCCGCCATGGGCATCATGTCGGGCATGCAGCAACTGGTCGTGGCCGGCGGCGTGGAGTCGATGTCCTATGGCTCGACCCTGCCGCGCACGACGGGCGGGGTGATCGACGGCGACAACAAGCACCTGCGCGCGATCCACCCGCAGCCACACCAGGGCGTCTGCGCCGACGTGGTCGCGACCCTCGAGGGGATCACCCGCGAGGACGTCGATAACCTGGCCTACGAGAGCCAGCAGCGGGCCGACCACGCCATCCGCAACGGCCACTTCAACAAGAGCCTGGTCACCGTCCATCACGACGACGGCTCGGTCGCCCTCGATCACGAGGAGTTCCCGCGCCCGCAGACCACGCTGGAAGGCCTGGCCGCGCTGAAGCCGGCCTTCGCGGCGATGTACGAATACCCGCTGGACGACGAGGGCCTGAGCTACGCCCGGCTGGTCCGCCAGACCTATCCGGACCTGAAGGTCGAGCACATCCACCATGCGGGCAACAGCTCGGGCGTGGTCGATGGCGCCGGCGCGGTGGTGCTGGCCTCGCCCGAGTACGCCAAGGCCCACGGCCTCAAGCCCCGCGCCCGCATCCGCGCCGTCTCCAACGCCGGCGACAGCCCCGAGCTGATGCTCAACGCCCCGGTCCCGGCGGCGCTGAAGGCGCTGCAGCTGGCCGGCATGACGCTGAACGACATCGAGCTGTTCGAGATCAACGAGGCCTTCGCGGTGGTGCCCCTGCGCTTCATGCGCAAGCTCGGCATCGATCCGGCGATCGTCAACGTCAACGGCGGCGCCATGGCGCTGGGCCATCCGATCGGCGCCACCGGCGCGATCATCATCGGCACGCTGCTCGACGAACTGGAACGGCGCGACCAGAGCGTCGGCATGGCCACCCTCTGCGCCGCCGGCGGCATGGCCCCGGCGGTGATCATCGAGCGGATGTAGAACCTGGAGGCCTTCTCCCCTCGCGGGAGAACGCGATGTCAGGCCCTCGGCAGGGACGGTGGATGACGCGCGGGTGCTAATGCACCCGCGCTTTGCCGATCACCAGTCCGTTCGCGTCCGCCGACACCTCGATCACGCTCCCGTCGGCCATCTCTCCGGCCAGCAGCTTGCGCGCGATCGGGTCCATCAGGTCCTTCTGGATCACCCGCTTCAGCGGCCGCGCGCCGTAGACCGGGTCGTAGCCGCGTTCGGCCAGCCAGTGGGTGGCGGCGTTGTCCAGCGCGATGGTCATGCGGCGGTCGGCCAGCAGCTTTTCGACCCGCTGCAGCTGGATGCGGACAATGTTGTCCATCTCGCCCCGGCCCAGCCGCTTGAACAGGATGATCTCGTCCAGGCGGTTGATGAACTCGGGGCGGAAGCTGCGGCGGACCACGTCCATCACCTGCGGCCGCACGACCTCGACATCCTGGCCCTCGTCGAGCGCGGCGAGGAACTCGCTGCCCATGTTGCTGGTCAGGATGATCACCGTGTTGCGGAAGTCGACCGTGCGGCCCTGGCCATCGGTCAGGCGGCCGTCGTCGAGCACCTGCAGCAGCACGTTGAACACATCGGGGTGGGCCTTCTCGACCTCGTCGAACAGGATCACCTGGTAGGGCCGGCGGCGCACGGCCTCGGTCAGGGCGCCGCCCTCGTCATAGCCGACATAGCCCGGAGGGGCGCCGATCATGCGGCTGACGCTGTGCTTCTCCATGTACTCGCTCATGTCGAGGCGGGTGATGGCGCTTTCGTCGTCGAACATGAACTCGGCCAGGGCCTTGGTCAGCTCGGTCTTGCCCACGCCCGTGGGGCCCAGGAACAGGAAGCTGCCGATCGGCTTGCCGGGATCCTGCAGGCCGGCGCGCGCGCGGCGCACGGCGTCGGACACGGCCAGCAGAGCCTCTTCCTGGCCAACCACGCGTTCGCGCAGGGCGCCCTCCATCTTCAGCAGCTTTTCGCGCTCGCCCTCGAGCATCTTATCGACGGGCACACCGGTCCAGCGCGACACCACGGCGGCGATCTGTTCGGCATCGACCACCTCGGGCGTCAGGGGGTTGTCGGCCGCGTCAGAGGACTTCGACTCCTCCTCGACCAGCCGCTTCTCCAGCTGCGGGATCTCGCCGTACTGGATCTGGCCGGCCCGTTCGAAATTGCCCTGCCGCTGCACCGTGGCCAGCTCGGCGCGCAGGCGTTCCAGCGCCTCGCGGACCTGGGCGGCGCTGCCGACCTTGTCCTTCTCGCTCTTCCAGCGGGCGGTCATCTCGTCGGAGGCGACCTGCAGCTCGTCGATCTCGTCCTCGATAGCCTCCAGCCGGTGCTTGGAGGCGGCGTCCGTCTCCTTCTTCAGGGCCTCGCGCTCGATCTTCAGCTGCACCAGCCGGCGGTCGATCTCGTCCAGCTCCTCTGGCTTGGAGTCCACGGCCATGCGCACGCGGCTGGCCGCCTCGTCCATCAGGTCGATGGCCTTGTCGGGCAGGAAGCGGTCGGCGATGTAGCGGTTGCTCAGCGTGGCGGCCGCGACGATGGCGCTGTCGCTGATCCGCACCCCGTGGTGCAGCTCGTACTTCTCTTTCAGGCCGCGCAGGATCGAGACGGTGTCTTCGACCGTCGGCTCGCCGACGAACACGGGCTGGAAGCGACGGGCCAGGGCCGCGTCCTTCTCGACATGCTTGCGGTACTCATCCAGCGTGGTGGCGCCGACGCAGTGCAGCTCGCCACGCGCCAGGGCGGGCTTCAGCAGGTTGGAGGCGTCCATCGCCCCGTCGCCCTTCCCCGCCCCGACCAGGGTGTGCATCTCGTCGATGAACAGGATGATGCTGCCTTCGGCGGCGGTGACCTCGCCGAGCACGGCCTTCAGCCGCTCCTCGAACTCGCCGCGATACTTCGCGCCGGCGATGAGGCTGCCCATGTCGAGGGAAAGGAGCTTCTTGTCCTTCAGGCTCTCGGGCACGTCGCCGTTGACGATGCGCAGGGCCAGGCCCTCGACGATGGCGGTCTTGCCGACGCCCGGTTCGCCGATCAGCACGGGGTTGTTCTTGGTCCGGCGGCTGAGCACCTGGATGGTGCGGCGGATCTCCTCGTCGCGGCCGATCACCGGGTCCAGCTTGTCGTCGCGGGCGGCCTGGGTCAGGTCGCGGGCGTAGCGCTTGAGGGCGTCATAGCCCTCCTCGGCGCTGGCGCTGTCGGCCGTGCGGCCCTTGCGCACGTCGGCGGCGGCGGTTTCGAGGGACTTCTCGGTCGCGCCGGCGTCCTTCAGCGCCTTGGCCGCGTCGCCGCCCTCGGCGGCCAGGGCGATCAGCAGGCGCTCGGTGGTGACAAAGGCGTCGCCGGCCCTCTTGGCGTCCTCTTCCGCCCGGGCGAACACGCGGGCGGATTCGGGTTTCAGATAGAGCTGGCCGGACCCGCCCTCGACCTTGGGCATCTTGCCCAGCAGCGCCTCGACCGCCGCGTCCACGGCGTCGGGCCGGCCGCCGCCGCTCTGGATCAGGGCGCGGCTCAGGCCGTCCTTTTCCTCCAGCAGCACCTTGAGGATGTGCTCGGGCGTCAGGTTCTGATGGCGGCGCGCGAGCGCCAGCGACTGGGCCGACTGGATCGCCTGTTTGGCGCGGTCGGAATAGAGGTCGATGTTCATGCGGTCCCCGTTACGGCGGAATGGCCCCGGTCGCCTTGATCAAGCGCAACCGGACAAGGCCGATGTAGGTGTGGCTCCGGAGACACACAAGGGGTGGCGGGGTGCGTCCTTCGACACGGCCCTTCGGGCCTGCTCAGGATGACGTGGAGGGGTGGCTCCACAGGTCTACGTCATGGTGAGCAGCGCCGAAGGCGCGTGTCGAACCACGCAACGTGGCGCCGCCCTACTTCTTCAGCTCCAGCACCTCCAGCTTGGCCTCCTGTTTCGGCCAGGGCAGGACCAGCCGCCAGCGCTCGATGCCGATGCGTTCGAAGACGCCGACCTGATCGCGCTCGGCCCGCTGGCCATAGGCGGGGAAGGCCGTCTCGTCGCTGCCCCAGGCCTGGGCGCCGACGAACACCAGCCGCCGGTCGGTGTCCGGGTAGAGGAGCCCGCGCGAACGCTGGCTGCCGCTGGCCTTGGTCAGGATCAGGTCGCCGCCCGGCGTCAGCTCGACCGTGCAGGTGAACCAGCCGTAGGCGACATAGTCGAGATTGCCCTCGCCCTTCGCGCCGATCTTGATCGTGCGGCAGCGGTATTTGCCGGGCGCGGGTTGCAGGGCGCCGGCGCGGCCGCCGTCGGGGGCGCCCAGCAGGCCCAGGGCGTCGATCTCGGCCCCGTGGTCCTGCTCGGCCTCGGCCAGGGCGGCTTCCCAGGCGGCGGGCAGCCGGGCGATGCGGTCCTGGTCCTCGGCCGTGGCGACGGTCTTCCACAGGGCGGTCCCGCCCTGCTCGCCGGCGGCGGGGGGCGCGGACGGCGTCGCGGACGGCGTCGTGACGGGCGGCGGGTTGGCCGCCGGTCCGGAGGTCTCCTTGGCCGGCTCCTGCGAACAGGCGGCGAGGGCGAGAACGGCGGCAAGAGGCAGGGCGCGTTTGATCATGAAGCGACCCTACCTGCCTTCGCCCGACGGGAGAAGCCGCCGGCAGGGAGCGGACCCATGCGCTACTGGTGGGTCAGTCACCGCCGGACGGCGGGCGAGGAGATCGCCGGGCGGTTCCTCTGGGCGCCGCGCCGCGAGGGCCTCGCGCGCAACCAGACCCGCGAGAGCCTGCGCATCGCCGCGCCCGGCGACCTGATCCTCAGCTATGCGGGCGGGCTGATCGGCGCCGTCGGCCGGGTCGCCGATCACGCCTTTCCGGCCCCCAGGCCCGCCGGGTTCGGCCATGCGCACGCCCCGCATGGCGAGGACGGCTGGCGCCTGCCGGTGGTCTGGACGCCGATCGACCCGCCGGTGCGGCCGGCGGCCTTCTTCGCCGGGGACCTGGCGCCGCTGCTGCCGGCCCGCCATTCGCCGCTCAACCGGCTCGGCCGCGGCGAGCAGAAGGCCTATCTGAGCGAGATCGGCGAGGCCGCCTTTCGCCGGCTGCTGCGCGACACCACGGTCGATCTGGCCGCCCTCGACCGGACCGACCTCGCCCCGCCGGCCTTCGCCGTCCAGCGCGAGGCGATCGACGACGCCATCGCCGGCGCCATCCTCGCCGACCCCGGCCTGACCGCGACGCAGAAGCAGCAGCTGGTCACCGCGCGCAAGGGCCAGGGCATCTTCCGCGAGCGCGTCCTCGCCCTTGAGCCACGCTGCCGCGTCACGGGCGTGACCAACCCCTGGCTGCTGATCGCCAGCCACATCAAGCCCTGGCGCAGCTGCGAAACCGCCGCCGAACGCCTCGACGGCGCCAACGGCCTGATGCTGACGCCGGATGTGGACCGCCTGTTCGACCGGGGCATGATCGGGTTCGGGGACGAGGGGGCGGTGCTGGTCTCCCCCGCGCTGGCGCGGGAGGACCTCACGGCGATGGGGCTGGCGGGGCTGGCCGGGCGGAACGTTGGGCCGTTCACGGAGAGGCAGGCGGGGTATCTGGACTGGCACCGGCGGTGGGTGTTTGTCGGCGGGTGAGGCCGTCTCGATCCCTTTCGAAGCCCTTGTACCCCGGGGGCGGGTCAATCTGCGGATGCCGCATGTTCGGCGAGTCCCAGCCGGGCAGGACGTTACCGTCCTCGTCATACACGCCCTCGGTCCAGCCCTTTTCGCGCATCTCGCGATAGTCATTGGCCGCGCACTCCGGCCCGAAGGTCGCCGCCCGCCAGCGCATGACCCCGCGCGAAAAGACCGCCGGGCCGTGGTAGCGATCCCCCAGCATCATGAGCGCGACCTCCTCGGCGAACGGGAAGATGCGTTCGACGAACTCGTCGAACGTGGTTGTGATCGGCCCGCGCCTGAAGGGGACGCCGTCTTCATCAAGGCCGCCATCGTCGGCCTCACCGGAACCGGAAATCTTCCCGAGCGTCAGGATCAGCCGCCCCAGCCGGTCGGCCTCGGCGGTGCGGCCCGCCGCCAGCGCCCGCGCCATATCGGCCATCGCCTGTTTGCGCAGGGCGGCGGGGTCGGTGTCGAGCTCCGGCGCCGTCGGGTCGTTTTGCCTGGCCAGCGCCTCGGCCTCCTCGTCCGCCATCGCCTGCGCATGGGCCCGGGCGACCGCGTCGCTGTTGGCCTTCTTGGTGAAGCCGCGCTCGCGCACGTAGCGATAGATGGTCCCCGGCGCGACCTTCCACCGGGCGGCCAGCTCCTTTGCTGTCGCGCCGTTCTGATAGGCCTCGAGGATCTCGACCCAGCTCTCCGGCGACAGGCGGAAATGGGTGGCGTGGCTGTTGGGGCGGTTCTTGATCATGCACGGCAGTGTGGGCCCGCCACGAGCCCGGTCGCGCCGATGGCCGATCTCCGGACGCAAGGCTCGGAAATGCCACGTAATTTTTCGCCGGGTTCGACCGCACAAACGCAGACTCCGCCCTGAAGCCCTTGATGGAATTGTCCGCTCTGGCGGGAGGCTTGGTCAAGGACCGCTTCGCGGCCGCGCAGCGGCGGCCCCGAAGGGGCCGTCCTTGACCAAGCCTCCCGCCAGAGCAAGCTGGCCTTCAAGGCGTCAGGGGGAGGGGTGGCTACAGAGACAGCAGCTGCATCAGGTCGGGCTGGCCGCGAAGGTTCCGAAAATGCCCCATTGGTCCGCCATCGCCTTAGCGATACCGGGAAAGAACCGGGACCGCTCCTTCCAACGATCCGGCGAGGGCGACATGTGATGCACCCTCGGATCGCGACCGCCGACAACCTCTGTTGGCACGAGGGGCGGAAGGTTCTTCAGCCAGAGACACGTGCGCTTGGTCTCACCGTGACCGAACTGCCAAGGCTGGACGCTCTGGGCGAAGTCCTGAAAATTCAGGATTCGGCTCTTGGCGTGCTTGTGCATCACCGGATTTTCAATGGCGATCCGCTCGATGGGAGCATTCCAAAAGTCCGAGAACAATGCGGCCCCTTCATCCAACTCCGCCCACATCTGCTCGACCGTCTTTCCCGGCGGCGGCACGGTCAACCAGCGCACCCCTGAATTGCACAGCCGTGTGCATGGCGGATGGGCGACCATCAACAGGTCCCATCCGTCGTTCAAAAGGTCGCGCGCATCACCGATGATGTGGCGGTTCGACCCGTCTTCGCTCGGCAACAGGTCACAAGACCAAGCGTCGTGGCCCCGATTTAGAAAGGCGTTGCGGACCGTCCCGCTATATTCGCACGCGACGAGGACCCTCACGCTTGAGTCCCGCCCGTCTTGGTCCCTGAAACAAACACGTTGTCCCGCCTCTTGGACTGCTCGCGGCAATCCCGCCGCGTCGCCAATGCTGGACTATAAGCTATAAGAAAATACCAGGATGGGTTGTGTTTTGCCGCCTCGCGGTCATCCGGGCGCGCGACTCTGATGCACGGTCGGAAGGCTGGTGCCCGACTAGCAGTCTGCCCGTTTTTGGGTAAGGTCGCTCTCGAAGGCCGGAGCTATTCGGTCCGCTCAGCGCTCAAAGCGAGGAAGACTGGCGAAGGCATGGCAAAAGGCGTCCTGACCATAAAGGCTCAGCCTAGCTATAAGGACATCCCGGGGGTTCAGTACCATTTTGGACGTGAGCTACTGGACCGCGTGCGGCAGACTTTAAACGACAAGATCATTTTCTATGAGCCTCGCCGCCCGAGTGCTGATCTAAACAGCCGTGGTGGGCGTCAATCATATATTTCTGTAGCGACGCCCATTCGAATTCGACCAGATCCCGAACTCGCCGATCATTACTATTGCGACCTCGAAAACTATTTGGATTTTGTCAGGCCCGTTCGGTTCAAGGAAGGTGGAATCTACTATGAAAGCCACCTTCGGAAAGCCGACGGCAGCACAAACAGGGGCCAATTTGGACATTCTGTTCGGATCATCACGGATCAAGAATTCGACGCCATCTTTGCCGCTGGCTTCGCAGACATCTTGCCTGGAACTCCCTTATCGGAAGGCCCTGACGGCTACGACGAGGAACCTCTTGTCATTGATCGCCCGCTCGTCGAACTGACCACACTGAAGCCGTTCAGAGATCGCGCCTTCCGTCACTCAGTGCGACAGGCCTACGGGAACCGTTGCGCCATTTCTGGCCTCGCAATTCTCAATGCCAAAGGCAACCCGGAAGTGCAGGCGGCACATATTCGACCAGTTCTCGACAATGGGTCGGACTCTGTCCGAAATGGGCTGGCTCTTACAGGGACTTTTCACTGGCTATTTGATCAGGGCGTCATCGCCATCAATGGCGATATGAAGATTCTCGTCGCCGACAACTTCCTCCCACCAAAGCTCAAAGGACTGATCAATGAGAGCGGTTCGTTGAACCTCCCATCCGACCGCACAAAATGGCCGCACCCTGCCTTTTTGGAACACCACCGAAAGACTTACTTTGTAGGCTAGGGCTTAGGTCTCGAACCAGCTCTCAGTCATTCGCTAAATTGCTGCAAATACGACTGCCCGACCGACTCCAGGAGAACAAGTTGAGAGCGAACGCGGCTATTTCGCCTCTTGTTCCTGGCGCGAGAGAAGCGATGCCAGATGCGCCCCCCTACTCCGCCGCCTCCACCGCCCTCGGCCCCGGCAGCCGCGCGCTGGACCACTCACCCGGCGCCAGCACCTTCGAGGCGCCGAGCACCTCGATGCCCACGACGCGGTCTTCGGCGTCGTAGTCGAGCACGATGCCGGGGGCGACTTCCTCGCTCTCGATGATCGGGCCGTCGCCCAGGTAGATGTAGGCGGCGTCGGCCTCGGGGTCATAGGTCATGTCAGGCATGGCGGCGCCTCGCGCGACGGTCGAAGTGGACGCTTATAACCCGAATGTGGGTTTCCGTCTCCACGCAGGCCACCCGCAACACCCGGCCGCCGTACTCCGGAATGGCCCGGAAACGCCGTTCGACCGTGGGATCACCACGATCCGGCTCGACCCATTCAGGGTCGCGCACCGTCCGCTCCAGCTATTCGGCGGCAATCGACCGCTCGCGCATGCGGTCCGGCGCATGGTGCGTGAAGAGCAGCGGCTTCATGCTGCATCTTGACGTGATTGCTTTATTAAAGCAACCGGAAATAGTAAACAGATGAGGCGCGGTCGCGGCGTCAGGGCTTTGCCCGCAAGGTCCCTAATCCCTCATCCGTCGGGCTCCGCCCGACACCTTCTCCCTCCGGGAGAAGGGCGTCAGGCCTCAATTATCGTCCATCTTCAGCGCGGCGATGAACGCTTCCTGCGGGATCTCGACCTTGCCGAACTGGCGCATGCGTTTCTTGCCGGCCTTCTGCTTGTCGAGCAGCTTGCGCTTCCGCGAGGCGTCGCCGCCGTAGCATTTGGCCGTCACGTCCTTGCGCAGGGCGCGCACCGTTTCCCGCGCGATGATCCGGCCGCCGATGGCCGCCTGGATCGGGATGACGAACATGTGCTGGGGGATCAGGTCCTTCATCTTCTCGACCATGCCCCGGCCGCGGCTCTCGGCGCGGTCGCGGTGGACCAGCATGGAGAGGGCGTCGACGGGCTCGGCGTTAACCAGGATGCTCATCTTGACCAGGTCGCCGGCGCGGTAGTCCTCGATCTGGTAGTCGAAGCTGGCGTAGCCCTTGGAGATGGATTTCAGCCGGTCGTAGAAGTCAAAGACGACCTCGTTCAGCGGCAGGTCGTAGACCAGCATGGCGCGGTTGCCGACGTAGCTGAGCTCGCGCTGCTGGCCGCGGCGGTCCTGGCACAGCTTGATCACCCCGCCCAGATAGTCGTCGGGGGTGAAGATGGTCGCCTTGATCCACGGCTCCTCGATGCTCTCGATGGCCATCGGGTCGGGCATGTCGGCCGGATTGTGCAGATCGACGTGGCTGCCGTCGCGCAGGTTGATCTTGTAGACCACGCTGGGCGCCGTCGCGATCAGGTCGAGGTCGAACTCACGGCTGAGGCGCTCCTGGATGATCTCCAGGTGCAGCAGGCCCAGGAAGCCGCAGCGGAAGCCGAAACCGAGCGCGGCGCTCGATTCCATCTCGTAGGTGAAGCTGCCGTCGTTGAGGCGCAGGCGGCCGACGGCCGCGCGCAGGTCCTCGAAGTCGGCCGCGTCGACCGGGAACAGGCCGCAGAAGACGACCGGCTGCACGTCCTTGAAGCCCGGCAGCGCCTGGGCGGTCGGCTTCTTTTCGTCGGTGATGGTGTCGCCGACGGCGGCGTCGGCCACCTCCTTGATCTGGGCGGTGATGAAGCCGATCTCGCCGGGACCGAGGCTGTCGACCGGGGTGTTCTTGGGCTTGAACACCCCGACGCGGTCGATCAGGTGGGTCGAGCCGTGCTGCATCATCTTGATGCGCTGGCCCGCGCGCAGGCTGCCGTCGATCACCCGCACCAGCACGACCACGCCGAGATAGGCGTCGTACCAGGCATCGACGAGCAGGGCCTTGAGCGGCGCGTCCGCGTCGCCCCTGGGCGGCGGCAGGCGGGTGACGATGGCCTCCAGCACGTCGTGGATGCCGACGCCGGACTTGGCGCTGCAGAGGACGGCGTCGCTGGCGTCCAGGCCGATCAGGTCCTCGATCTGGGCGCGCACGCGCTCGGGCTCGGCGGCCGGCAGGTCGATCTTGTTGAGGACCGGGACGATCTCGTGGTTGTTGTCGATGGCCGAATAGACATTGGCCAGCGTCTGGGCCTCGACGCCCTGGGAGGCGTCGACGACGAGGATCGAGCCCTCGCAGGCGGCCAGCGAGCGGCTGACCTCATAGGCGAAGTCGACGTGGCCGGGCGTGTCCATCAGGTTCAGGACATAGGTCTCGCCGTCGTCGGCGCGGTATTCCAGGCGCACGGTCTGGGCCTTGATGGTGATGCCGCGCTCCTTCTCGATCTCCATCGAGTCGAGCACCTGGGCGGTCATCTCCCGCGCGGTCAGCCCGCCGGTCTCCTGGATCAGCCGGTCCGACAGCGTCGACTTGCCGTGGTCGATGTGGGCTACGATCGAGAAATTGCGGATATGGGACAAAGAGGTCGTCATGGTGCGTGCGTCTAGCACATTGCCGCGCCAACGCGAGGGCCGGGGGCCACTGGCGGCCGGAAACCGCCATTTCGCACTTGCGAAGAACGCTGTCGGACATAGATAGCAGGGGACGTTCGCCGACCGCCGACGGGCGCCGGATGGCACGGCTCAAGGGGACGACCTGGTGGGACACAGAACTGAACGGCCCGGCCGGCGCATGGCGCTTCTCGCGGTCGCCGTGCTGGCCCTCGCCGGCTGCGACAAGGCGAAGGAAACGCCCAAAGGCCCGCAGGCCAGCCAGACCGTCACGGTGCAGCCGGTGGCGGTGGTCAATGTGGCGCGGCGGGTGACCGCCAGCGGCGACATTGTCGCCTGGAACGAGGTCGTGGTCGGCGCCGAGACCGGCGGCCTGACCGCCGTGCGCGTGCTGGTCGACGAGGGCGCCTGGGTGCGCCAGGGTCAGCCGCTGCTGCGGATGAACGACGACCTGCTGCGCGCCCAGGTCCGCCAGCAGGAGGCCAGTCTGGCCGCCGCCCGGGCCAGCCTGGCCCAGGCCGAGGCGGCTCTGGCCCGGGCGCGGGAGCTGCGCGACCGCGGCTATCTGGCCCAGGCCGGTCTCGACACGGCGATCGCCAACCAGGCCACCGCCGCCGCCCAGGTTCAGGCCGCCGAGGCGGCGCTGTCGGAAATCCGCACCCGGCTGGGCCAGACCGTGGTCCGCGCGCCAGTCTCGGGCCTGGTCGCCTCGCGCAAGGTCGTGCAGGGCCAGATCGTCGGCGCCGGCGCCGAGCTGTTCCGCATCGTCCGCGATGGCCGGCTGGAGCTCAACGCCGAGGTGCCCGAGACGCAGCTGGCCCAGGTGCGGGCCGGCATGCCGGCGACGGTCGCCTCCGACCAGCTGGGCGAGGTGCGCGGAACGGTGCGGATCATCACCTCCCAGGTCGATGTGCAGAGCCGGGTCGGGGTGGCGCGCATCGCGCTGTCGACCGCCGGCGGCTTCCGCCCGGGGATGTTCGCGCGCGGCGTGATCAATGTCGGCGACCAGCCGGCGCTGACCGCGCCGGCGCTGGCCGTGGTCTATCGCGACAACAAGCCGGGCGTGTTCGTGCTGGGGGCCCAGTCGGTGGTCCGTTTCCGGCCGATCGTGATCGGCGCGCGCACCAAGGACATGGTCGAGGTGGCCGAGGGGCTGACGGCCGGCGAGCGGATCGTCGTCCAGGGCGCGGGCTTCCTCGCCGACGGCGACCGCGTCCGCGTCGTGGCGCGGTAGCGGGCCATGCGCAACATCTCCTCCTGGTCGATCCGCAATCCCATTCCGGTCATCATGCTGTTCATCATGCTGACGCTGGCCGGCTCCGCCGGTTTCAGCGCCATGCGGATCAACAACAATCCCGACATCGACTTCCCGCTGATCTACGTCAACGCCGGCCGTCCCGGGGCGGCGCCGACCGAGATGGAGACCCAGGTCACCCGGCTGATCGAGGACAAGATCGCGGGCCTGAGCGGCGTGCGCCACATGCGCTCGACGGTGACCGACGGCGTGTCGGTGACGGTCATCGAGTTCGAGCTATCGACGGACGTCGAGCGCGCCACCAACGATGTGCGCAACGCCATGGGCGGCCTGATGGGCAACCTGCCCCAGGACATGCAGGAACCGATCGTCCAGCGCATCGACATCACCGGCGATCCGCTGATCACCTGGGTGGTCCGGTCCGGTTCGATGACGCCCGAGCAGCTGTCGTGGTTCGTCGATAACGAGGTCAGCCGCGCGCTGCTGGCCGTTCCGGGGGTCGGCGAGGTCAACCGGCTGGGCGGGGTCGATCGCGAGATCCGCATCGACCTGGATCCCGACCGTCTGGCCTCGTTTGGCGTCACCGCCGCGACGGTCAGCCAGGCGCTGGTCAATGTGAACAACGACATGCCCGGCGGGCGGGTGACGGTGAACGGCTCCGAACGCTCGATCCGCACCCTGGGCGCGGCGCGGTCGGTGCAGGAACTGGCCGACATGCGCGTGCCGGTGGGCGGCGCCAGCGTGCGGCTGGGCGATCTGGGTCGCATCCAGGACGGCTGGACCGAACCCCGGTCCCGCGCCCGCTACGACGGCCAGGAGGTGATCACCTTCAACTTCCTGCGCTCGCGCGAAGCCAGCGAGGTGAAGACCGCCGAACGGGTTCGCGCCGAAATCGCCAAGATCGACGCGGCCCATCCGGAACTTCGGATCGAACAGGTCAACGCGTTCGTCGAGTTCGCCGAGGAGAGCTACATCGCCTCGCTGGAGGCCGTCGGCCTGGGCGCGTTGCTGGCGGTCATCGTGGTGTGGCTGTTCCTGCGCGACTGGCGCGCGACCCTGATCGCGGCGGTGGCCATGCCGCTGTCGCTGATCCCGACCTTCGCGGTGCTCGAGCCGCTCGGCCAGTCGCTCAACATGATCACCCTGCTGGCCCTGTCGCTGACCATCGGCATCCTGGTCGATGACGCCATCGTCGAGATCGAGAACATCGTCCGGCACATGCGGGGCGGCAAGGCGCCCTATCCGGCGGCGATGGAGGCGGCCGACGAGATCGGCCTGGCCGTCGTGGCGACGACCCTGACCATCGTAGCCGTGTTCGCCCCGGTCGGCTTCATGCCCGGGATCATCGGCCAGTTCTTCAAGGCCTTCGCCCTGGCCGCCTGCGTCTCGGTGCTGTTCTCGCTGGTCGTGGCCCGGACCCTGACGCCGCTGATGGGCGCCTATCTGCTCAAGCACAAGCCGCACGAGGACGCCGATCCGCCGTGGATGACCTGGTACCTGGGCCTGCTCGGCTGGGCGCTGAAGAACCGCTGGAAGGTCTTCGCCATGGGCGCGGTAGTGTTCGTCCTGACCGCCATGGTCACGCCGCTCGTGCCCGTCGAGGTGCAGCCGGCCGTCGATTTCAGCCGCGCCACCTTCTCGGTCGAGCTGCCGCCCGGATCGACGCTGAACCAGACCGACGAGGTGGTCGCCCGCGTGACCCGCGAACTGCGCAAACGGCCGGAGGTCACCAACGTCTACGCCTCGGTCGGCGGCAGCGAAGTCAATTCGGCCACCGTCACGGCCGAGCTGGTGGACAAGGGCGAGCGCGAGCTGACCCAGCAGCAGTTTGTCCGCGAGATGGTTGATCAGATGGTGACCGTGCCCGGCGCGCGCATCGGCGTGCCCTCGCAGCTCGGCGGTGGTCCCACGGACGGCAGCGTCTATTCCTTCTCCATCCTCAGCGACGACGGGGCCAAGCTCGAGGCGGCCGCGCGGGCCATCGAGAGCCAGATGCGCGGCGTCAAGGGCCTGGCCAATGTGGTCAACACCGCCGCCATCGCCCGGCCGGAAATCCTGATCACGCCGCGGCCCGACGAAGCCGCGCGCCTCGGCGTCTCGGCCGGGGTGCTGTCGCAGGCGATCCGCGTGGCCACCATCGGCGACATCGACCAGCTGCTGCCCAAGTACAACCTCGGCGACCGGCAGGTGCCGATCCGCCTGCGGCTCAGCGAGGACGGCCGCGAGGATATCGCCGTGCTGGAGAACCTGCGAGTGCCGACGGTCTCCGGCGGCTCGGTTCCCCTCAGCGCGGTGGCCGCCATCTCCTACGGCGCCGGGCCCTCGCAGATCAGCCGCCAGGACCGGTCGCGGATCGCCACCATCACCGCCGAGCTGAGCGGCGTCACGTCCGGCGAGGCGTCGCTGGCCGTCCAGCAGCTGCCGTCGGTCAAGACCCTGCCCGATGGGGTCCGCCAGGCTCATTCGGGCGACGCGCAGTTCATCCAGGAGATGGTCGGCGGCTTCGCGGGCGCCTTCATCACCGGCCTGCTGCTGATGTACGCGGTGCTGGCGCTGCTGTTCAAAAGCTTCACCCACCCGGTGACCATCATGGCCGCCCTGCCGCTGGCCATCGGCGGCGCCTTTGTCGGGCTGCTGCTGATGGGCAGCACCTTCTCGATCGCCTCGCTGATCGGCGTCCTGATGTTGATGGGCATCGCGGCGAAGAACTCGATCCTGCTGGTCGAGTACGCGCTGGAGGCCATCAAGGGCGGGATGAGCCGCCACGAGGCGCTGATGGACGCCGCCCACAAGCGGGCCCGGCCGATCCTGATGACCACCGTGGCCATGGGCGCGGGCATGGCGCCCACGGCGCTGGGCTGGGGGGCCGACGTGGAGTTCCGCCAGCCGATGGCCGTGGCGGTCGTCGGCGGCCTGATCACCTCGACCCTGCTGTCGCTGCTGTACATCCCCGCGATCTTCACGATCATCGACGACGTCCGGGGTTGGGGCCATCGCCGGCTCGACCGGATGTTCGCCGGCCAGAAGGTTCTCAAGCCATCGGTAAGACCGGGGTCGGAGGCCGTCGAAACCGACGGACCGGGTTAACCTCGCGATAACTTTCGCGCCCCAAACCCGTCGTATTGGAATGGGACCCTGACCGGGCTTCCAATCGACTCGGAGTCACGCCCATGGACCGCCGCACGCTCATCCTCTCCGGACTCGCCGCCGGTGTCGGAGGGATCGCCACGGGCGCCCCCGCGTTCGCCCAGCGCAGCGACGACCCGGCCGACGGCCCGCGCACCTACAGCGCCGACGAGATCGTCGGCGCCACGTCCGACTTCCTGGGCGTGACGGCCGAGGCCGCGGGCGCGGCCATCGAACGCATCTTCCGCGAAAACGGCCGGCCCACGGCCTACATCGCCGGCGAGGAAGGCTCGGCGGCGATCACCATCGGGGCCCGCTACGGCCGCGGCATGATGTACATGAAGGAACAGCCGACCCAGGAAGTGTTCTGGCAGGGGCCGTCGATCGGCTTCGACGTCGGCGGCAACGCCAGCCGGGTGTTCACCCTGTGCTACAATCTGCACTACCCGGACATGATCTATCGCCGGTTCCCCGGGGTGGAGGGTTCAGCCTACTTCATCGCCGGCCTCGGCGTGAACTACCAGCGCGCCGACGGCATCACCCTGGCCCCCATCCGCGCCGGCGTCGGCCTGCGGCTGGGCGCCAACGTCGGCTATCTGTCGTACAGTCGCAAACGCCACTACATCCCGTTCTAGGGAAGTCTGGCCGTTGGTCCGCGGGTAGGTGGACCTGGTCAGCCGGCGCCGAGCGCGTCCGCCTCGTCGTCCGGACGGTGCAGCACGGCGGCCACGGCCAGGTCGCCGGTGACGTTGCCGATGGTGCGGAAGATGTCTGGCGCCACCTCCACCGCCAGCAGGATCGGCAGCAGATCGACGGGCACGCCCAGGGCGATGCAGATCGGCACGATGCTGGCCATGAAGGACACCTGGCCCGGCAGGCCGACCGAACCGACACTGATGGCCCAGGCGATGAACACCGCCCCGATCATCTGCGGCATGCCGGGATGAACGCCGTAGATGTGGGCGCAGAAGAAGGCCACCGAGAGGTTGGCCGTCGGGCCGGTCAGGCGGAACACCGCCACGGCCAGGGGCAGCACCAGGCCCGTGACCCGCGGCGGTATCTTCAGGTCGTCCTGGGCCCGCTCCAGCATGGCCGGCAGGCAGGCCAGCGACGACTGGGTGCTGAAGGCGAGCGCCTGAACCGGGGCGACGGCTCGCGCGAAGGCGCCCAGGGCCGGGCCGCGAGCCACGGCCACGACCAGATAAGGCAGGATGCTGATGCCGGCGGTGATCAGCGAGACGATGACCACATACTGCAGGATCGCGCCGGCGGCTCCCAGACCCGCCCGCAAACCGACGCCGAGGCTGAGGGCGAAGACCCCCAGCGGCGCGGCCCACAGAACCCAGCGGACGATGACGATCATCGTGTCGGCGACGGCGCCGAACAGGTCCGTCACGACGACCTTGCGCGCCGGCGACAGGCGCGTCGCCGCCAGGCCGAAGAACATCCCGAACACCACCAGCGGCAGCATGGCCCCCTCGGCGGCGGCCTGGACGGGGTTGGAGGGAGCGATCGATTTCAGCCAGTCGGCCAGGCTGGCGACAGGCACCTGGGCCAGGTCCACCCCGCCCGCGCCGGCGCGCAGGGCGGCCGCGCCGTCCGCACTGACCGGCCACAGCGCCAGAAATCCCTGCGCCGCCAGGGTGCCGTAGATCGCCGCGACCAGCATGCCCACCGAGAACAGTACGATGGCCCGCGCCGCCAGCTTGCCGGTGGCCGCCGCGTCGGCCACCGAGACGATGCCGGTGACCAGCAGGCAGAACACCAGCGGTACGATGGTCATCCGCAGAAGGTTCAGCCACAGGCCCCCGACCGCCTCGACGGCGCCGGCCGCGCCGGTCAGGGCGTCATTGTCGATCGCCCCGCAGGCGGCGCCGAGCCCCAGCCCAAGGGCAAGGGCGACGAGCACGCGCGCGGCAAGTGAACGGAACATGGTCTGGCCCCCGATTTCTCCGCGATCCTAGAAGGCGGGCCGGGATTTGGAAGGGGCTGTTCGAGTGATTGCCCGAGTGCTTCGGCGCGCCTTAGGCTGGTGTCATGCAACAGATTCCCGACCTCCCCCGCCCGCTGCTCGACGACGAGACCATCACCGGCCGCGCTATCGACCTGGAACAGGCCAACCTGCTGCGCCACGGCGGGGATCTGTGGCGCGCGATCGGCTCGCGCGACGAGCTGTGGGGCGGCATCCCGTCGGGGCCGTTCGCGACCGAGGCCGACTTCTATCACTGGCTGGGCGGACGGCTGGGCCGTGACGACCAGCGCGCCTTCGCCATCATCGACAAGACCGGCGACAGGCGCGTCGCGGTCGGACTGTTCTTCCTGCTGCAACTCAAGCCGGACATGGGAACCACCGAGCTGGGCCTTGTCTATGGCCCGACCCTGATGCGCACCGTGGCGGGGACGGAAGCCGCCTATCGGCTGATCCAGTACGTCATGGGGACCAGCGGTTATCGCCGGCTGGAATGGCGCTGCGGTCCCGACAACCTGGCCTCGGTGCGGGCGGCGTCGCGCTACGGCTTCACCTACGAGGGCACGCTGCGCCAGACCTACTGGCTCAAGGGCCATAACTGGGACACGCGGATCTATTCGATCCTCGACAGCGAATGGCCGGCCGTCGGCGCGCGGTTCGAGGCCTGGCTGGCGCCGGAGAACTTCGACACGGAAGGCCGGCAGGTCCGGGCGCTGGGCGAGATCAGCTGAAGGCGGCGAACAGCGCCGCCGCCTCGTCCCAGTGGCCGACCAGGCGATGCGCGCCGGCCTCGATCAGCCGGTCCGCCGCCGCGCCGTCCATGTGACCGCCACCGGCGAAGGCCCAGACGGTCATGCCCGCCGCCCTGGCCGAGGTCACGCCGTTGACGCTGTCCTCGATGGCCAGACATCCATCCGGCTCGACGGCCAGCGCCCCGGCCGCATGCAGGAAGATGTCCGGGTGCGGCTTGGCCCGGGCCACCAGATCGGCGGAATAGACGTGCGGGTCAAAGGCCGGCAGCAGGCCGGTCAGGCGCAGCTTCTCGCGCAGGAACGCGGCGCCCGACGAACTGGCCACGGCCTTGGGCAGGGACAGCGCCGCCACGGCTGCGCCGCAGCCGGCCACCTCGGTCAGGCGGGTCTGGCAAGCCGCCCAGCGCTCGTCCCGCGCCCGGCGCAGGAAGTCCATCGGCAGTGGGCCGCCGGTCCGCTCGCGACAATCGAGGTCGAGCGCCGCATGGTAGGCCGTGTCGTTCAGGCCGAGAAAGCGGTGATGGTAGACGTCGGGCTCATAGACGAGGCCGCATTCGGCCAGCAGGACGATCTCGACCTCGATGGCGAGAATCTCGGAGTCCACCAGGACCCCGTCGCAGTCGAAGATCACGGCGGCCGGCGTTCGCATGGTCCCGCATAACAAAAGGGCCTCCCGATGCGGAAGGCCTTTGTCGGTCAACTATGGTTTCGTTCTGTACCGCTGTGCTCCGCCGGGCCGGCTGCGGGGGAGGAGTCAGGCCCGGCGGAGCTGTGCGGCGCGGATCACAGGCCCGCGACGCCAACGACGCCGAGGTTCACGGCGGCGAGGATGATGACCAGCGGAAGGACGGCGAGGGCCAGGCTGGCGAAGTTGCTGAACTGATGAACGAACTTGGTCGACATGTTGAATTCCCCTTTGGATCGGTGTGGCGCGGAAGTCCGCGTCCGGTGATCAGGGGTATAGGCAGGTGTTCGTCCGAACACCCGTTAAGTGTGGGTCATGACTTCGATTTAAGCATGTGACAGTAGTGTAAGGTGATTACATGGCTGTAATGGTCATGGAGAAGGGTCTAGGGGTTAGGGACTAGGGACTAGTCGAGCGAGGTGGCGGCGGCGGCGGCGGCCTACTAACCCCTAGCCCCTAACCCCTAGTCCCTACCCCCTAGACCCTTTCCGTCGGCGTCACGAGGAAGTGGCCGCGCAGGGCGGCGATGGGCGCGGCCCGCTGGTCCTGCCAGGCCTCGACATGGACGTTGGCGATGCGCCGGCCAACCTTCTTGATCTCGGCGCGGGCGTAGGTCGTCAGCGGCCGGCCCGAGCGCAGGTATTCGATCGACACGTCGATGACCCGCGGCTGGCGCGCCTGACCCTCCTTGACCAGCAGCTGGGCCAGGGCCGTCATCTCCATGAAGGCGCCCAACACCCCGCCGTGGATCGCCGGCAGGGTCGGGTTGCCGATCAGGTGCTGGCCGAACGGCAGGATGGCGGTCATCTCGTCCCCGGCCAGCTCGATCCGAAGACCGAGAAACCGGGCGTAGGGAATGCGCGCCAGCATGGCGTCGATGGTTTCGGCTGGATCGCTCATTTGCTCTTGCGGTCCTTGAGGTTGGCGCCGAAGCCACGGCCGCCGCTGGAATCGAGCATGAAGGCCGCCTGCGCCGCCGCCACGGGATCGGACGGATCGACGTCATAGGCCACGGCCCGCACGAAGGCGACCGAGCGGGTCACCTTGTAGCAGCTGGCTTTGGCGAAGATGTCCTTGCCCGGTTCCGCCGGCCGCATGTAGTCGATGCGCAGATCGAGGGTGGCGATGGTCTTGAACTCGGTCAGCCCCGTGTGCACGGCCTGGCCGCAGGCGTGGTCGAGCAGGGCCGTGACCACGCCGCCGGCGATGACCCCGGTGTCGGGATCGCCGATCAGCTTCTCGTCATAGGGCACGCGCAGGACCGCCCCGTCGGCATCGAGCGAAAGGGTCTCCATCTTCAGGGCGATGGCGTGCGGGCTGCCCTGGTTCATGGCGTTGACGAAGTTGCGCATGGCGTCGAGATGATCACTCATGGCCCGGGTTTAGACGTCACTCGGCTCCATATCCAGATGCCGAGATCGAGAACCCGCCACGATCGCGGGCCTCGCGGCGCGTGCCCCCCCTCCGGACTTTTCCACAGATCGGGTAGGCGCGACCTGTTCTCCCTGCCGAAAAGCTGAATACCGTCGGTCTCGTTGGGGTGGCGCAGCCGGCATGACCGGCGCGTCTGATTGGCGGCAGTTCCGGATTTCGCGTGTTCCCGCCCGGGGGTCTTCCGGGTGCGCGCCCGCATGCCCGGAGCATCGCGAGGACGTGGCGTCGATATCGACGCCAGAGAACACATGGGGATTTCGATGAAGAAGCTGTTTTTCGTTTCGACGGCGCTCATCCTGGCGTCGGCGCCGTTCGCGGCGCATGCGCAGGACTGGAAGGTCGATGGTTCGCTCGGCGGCTCGCTGGGCACGACCAGCAACGTGCTGGCCGCGCCCTCGAACGAGGCGAGCGACACGGTCTACGGCGGCTCGGGCAAGGTCACCCTGAGCACCGAAAGCGAGGCCGGGAGCTTCTCGGTCTACGGCGGGTTTGACCTGACGCACTACGCCGACGCCGAGGACGAAAACGCCGACGACTATGCCTTCGGCGCCGACGGGTCACTGAAGTTCGAGGGCGGCGACCTGTTCGCCGGCGCCAGCCATGCGCTGAACACCGAGGACCGCCGCAAGGTCACGGCCCGCCGCGACACTCGCAGCCCAACCGAAAGCACCGACGACAGCTTCGACATCGGCTTCAACGCCCGGCTCGGCGGCGTCGGTCTGATGGCCCGCGCGGACTATGTCACCAGCGACTTCGAGGACGCCCGCCACCGCATCACCAACGCCGTCGTCGATCATGACTTCCGCGACCGCGGGACCTGGACCGAGACCGTCCGCGTCACCGGCTCGCCGGACGCCGACGTGTCGCTGTTCGCCCAGGTGGTGTTCACCCAGGTCGACTATGACCTCAAGCCGCCGGCCTCGCTGCACAACCGCGACTCCGAGGGCTACACCGCCAGCCTTGGCGCGACCTTCGACATCACCGACCAGCTGTCGGGCGAGGTCAGCGTCGGCTGGAGCGGCCGGTCGTTCGACGAGCCGGCCTTCGACGATGCGTCGGACGTGGTGGTCGATGCCGACCTGACCTGGACCGTCACCAGCGACACGACGATCACGCTGGCCGCGGCCCGGGGCTTCGAAGAGTCCACCGCGCCGCTCTCGCCGATCTATGTGGCCACGGCGGTCGGGGCGAGCATCACCCACAGCTACTCGCCCGACTTCAAGGTCAAGGCCTACATCGGCCAGGAGTGGGACGACCACGAGAACCGCGACCGCCAGGACACCACCGGCTCCGCCGGCGTGTCGGCGGCCTGGAAGGTCGCTTCCAACGCCGAGCTGAGCGCCGCCTACGACTTTTCGACCCAGGACTCGGACGGCGTTCACGCCATCCCCGGCTATGACGACGGTCGCTGGACGGTCGGCTTCAAGGTTGGCTTCTAGGGGCCGTCCTTCGGGGCAGTCTCGGAAGGCGTCGCCGGGCGCGGGCCGCGCCACCCTGCTTTCCGCGCCCGGCGATGGACCTTCCACCGTCAGGCGCAGGGGATGGCGCGGTCCGCCCGTGCATGATCTCATCACCTGAAACCGCCGCCATCGGCGGCCGGGACCGGGGGATCTCATGGGCAGGACGGCGCGGCGCGACTACCGGACGCTCAGTTCGGCCGAGATCGTCACGACGGTCGGCCGGCTCGCCGACCGCATCGCCGAGCGTTTTCCGAACTCCGGCCTGACCGGCGCGGCGGGCCAGCTGCTGGCCATCGCCACGGACACCGCGCGGCGGGCCCGCGGCCTGTCGCGGCCCTATCTGCTCCTGCGCACCCTGGTGCTGCTGGTGGCCGCCGCGGGGGTGGCCGTCTTTGTCCTGATCCTGAAGGACGTCGACTGGGCCGGCATCGGCGCCCGGCGCGACGATCTGGCCCTGTCGGAGACGCTGGAATCGAGCGTCAACCTGATCGTCCTGATGGGCGCGGGCCTGTGGTTCCTGCTGACCCTCGAGGAGCGCTGGAAACGGGCCCGCACCCAGACGGCGCTGCACGAGCTGCGCGCGTTCGGCCATGTGGTCGACATGCACCAGCTGACCAAGGACCCCACGGTCCTGCTCGGCGGCGGGGCCCGCACCCCGTCCTCGCCCGAGCGGCGCATGACCCGCTTCGAGTTGACCCGCTATCTCGAATACTGCGCCGAAATGCTGGCCCTGACCGGCAAGCTGGCGGCCCTCTACGCGGGCGAGAGCCACGACCATGTGGTCATCGCCGCCGCCAGCGACGTCGAAAACCTCTGCACCGACCTCGGCCGCAAAATCTGGCAGAAGATCACCATCCTCGGCGATCTGGCCGAGGGGTGAGCTGATGTCCTTCTCCCGCAAGGAAGAAGGATCATTCTCACCCTTCGTCGAACGGCGGCGGCAGTCTTCCGCTTTTAAACAGTATCGTCGGGCTTTCGTCGAAATCGCCCATCTCCGCGTCGCCGGTGGCGGAGAACGCCACCACGCCCAGCCGCAGCGGGGCCAGGCGTTCGGCGCGGCGCAGGGCTTCCTCCGGGGTCTTGCAGACCACGGCCTGCTCCGACTTCAGCGCCTTGCCGCGGCCGGCGATGAAGGCCTGGACGAGGTGGACGGTCTGAACGGCCATGACGCGGCTCCGGGGCGCGGACGCCCGGTGCGGTCGCGGCCCGTTGCGTAGCACCCGCGGCCGAGTCGGACGGCATCCTATCGGAGCTCCTGATCCCGAGGGGATGCCCACGAGCGCCTATTGCGGGCAATCTATCACAGCGCCGCCGCGGGAAGTGTTCGACGCCCTGGTCGGCGGCGCTCCGGCTAGGCCAGCGTCTTCCCCATCCTCAGCAGCGGCACCGGCGTCCCGCCGCGGTCGTCGGTGAGGCGCTCGATCACCGTATAGCCGCAGGCCTCGTAGAGCGGCTGGCCGGCCAGGGTCGCGGCCAGCTCGACCCGGGCGAACCCCTCCCCCGTCGCCGCCGCCTCGCACAGCGACAGGATCAGCCGGCCGACGCCGCGCCGGGCGAAGTCGGGGTGGGTGTACATGGCCCGCACGCGGGCGGCGTCCGTCGATGGGTTCAGCCCATGGGCGTCGCGGCCTGGGCTGTGGTCGCCGCCGTAGAGCGTCGCCCGCCGGCTCCAGCCGCCGCAGCCGGCGATCCTCCCGTCCTCCTCGACGACGAAATAGGTGCGGTCGGCGATCAGCTGGCTGTCCAGGCCCATCAGCCGGCGCGAGGCGGCGATCTGGTCGGGCGTCAGGAACGGCGCCTGCAGGTCGCCGATGGCGGCGTCCATAAGGGCGGTCAGGGCCGGAATGTCGTCCGGCGCGGCGAGGCGGTGGGTCAGGGTCATGGGCGGAGGTTAACGCGGAGGTGACATTCCGTCCCCGTTTTCGCCCGATCCGTGTTACACAGTCTCAACGAACGCGCGCGGATGGCGCGCTGGCCGCCGACGCGTCTGGCGGCAGATTGGAGACTCCATGATCGAGGAAGGTTTCGTGCGGATGTACGCGCACGACTTCGCGGCGCTGGCGGCCCGGGCCGAAGGTGGGTCCGACGTCGAGGCGCTGGTGCGCAAGCGTATCGACGAGGCGCGGTCGCACGCCGCCCTGATGGACGCCCGCAAGGGTGACGGCCACCTGCCCGCGGTCGCCGACCGCGTGGCCCACGAAGCCGAGCGCGAGGACGTTCGTTTCGTCCGCGCCGGCCAGGACGTGCCCGGCGCCCTGGCGCGCCGCAGGGAATTCCTGCTGCAGATCGTCGACCTGCTGCGCTCCCCGCCGGCCCCGGCCGGACGGATGTCGATCGCCGTGCGCGGGTAGCCCCGCGCGCCGTCTTGCCTGACCGGCGAAAAAGTGCGACGAAATTGCCGTCGAAATTTCGCTTAGGTTCGGTCGCCATCCACCGCACGTCTTGAAGTCTTGCGCCGGACCTGCTCCTCGATCCTTCCGAAATACCGATGCGACCGCGCCTTTCGGGGCGCAACCTGACTGTTGAAAGAGGTTACATCCATGGCTACCGGAACCGTGAAGTGGTTCAACGCCACCAAGGGCTACGGCTTCATCCAGCCGGACGACGGCGGCGCCGACGTCTTCGTGCACATCTCGGCCGTTGAGCGCGCCGGCATGCGTTCGCTGAACGAAGGCCAGAAGCTGAGCTACGAACTCGAGCGCGACCAGCGCTCGGGCAAGACCTCGGCGGGCCAGCTGCAAGCCTCCTAAGGGCTGACGGCATCAAAGTATGACGGGCCGGTCTCCTGACGGAGGCCGGCCCGTTTTCGTTGGCGACGTTGGACTGCCGGTCAGAACCCCAGCGAGAGCCCGCCGACGACCGCCGAGCTGGCGCCCGGGCCGTCGCTGTCGGTGTATTGCAGGGTCAGGCTGACTGGCCCGATGTCCCTGGCCAGGCCCACCATCCAGTCGATCTTGCCATCCGCGAAGGCGCCATCCTCGCGACCGATCCGGGCGTTGACGGCGACCGGCCAGCGCTCGGGGGCATAGTCCCCGCCGATATAGAGATACAGGTTGTCCTCGCCGCCGAGATTGTCCTGGCTGGGCGCGTATTCGACGCCCAAGGTCGTGGTGAAGGCGCCGGCCGTGCGGGCGGCGGAGACCGGAACCTCGAAATAATCGACGTCCGTGCCGTCCGGATAGCCGTAGCGCAGCAGGGCGATGTCCCAGTCCCAGCCGGCGGCGCTGAACGCCCGGCCGACGGAAAGGTCGATCTCGATCCGCGCGCCGTCGCCGTCCGGTCCCACGCCGTATTCCTCGATCCGCGAGCCCCAGATCCCGAAATAGAAGCCGTGCGGCGCGTCGAGGGTCAGGCCGCCCTGGATCGCCCCATCGCCCCCCGACAGGGAATAGCCGCGATACTGATAATCGGTCACCGCGCCGATCTCGCCCGACAGGCCCCAGCCCTCGCTTTCGGCGTCCTGCGCCCGGGCCGCGCCCGCGACCGTCAACACCGCGCAGGCCACGCAGGCCGCCAGACTCGCCAGATTTCTGAACATGATCGCCCCCGTCATCCAGGGCCCCAGCCTCGCTGTTCGTGATTAACGAGACGCCAATGCCGGACCGGGTTCTGGCGACAGATCGGCCCATTCCGGGTTCAAGCGACGTTAGCCATTATTCCGCCATGGTGGCCACCATGCCTGACGTCGCCAATCGAAGCCGCGGGGAACTGCGCCGGATCCTGCTTCTGGGTCTGCTGGTCATCGCCATCGTCCTGGCCGCCGGCCTGGGCGGCATCGCCTTCGCCGCGCTCGCGGTCGATCGGGCCGTGGCGGGCGAAGAGCGGGGCCTGGTGATCCGCACCCTGGACCGCCGCCAAGCCAAGCTGGTCGAGGACATCACCTCGGCCACCGTCTGGGACGACGCCTACGTCAAGACCGTGCAGGCCTTCGACGCCGAATGGGCCGACGAGAACTACGGCGTCTATTACGCCACCTACATGCACCACGACCGGACCCTGTTGTTCGACCCCGGCGACACGGTGATCTATGCGTCCGAGGCTGGCGAGGTGGCCCCGCCCCGGTCCCTGGGGACCTTCGCGGGCGATATCACCCCCCTGTTGACGGCCCTCCGCCGCGACGAGGTCCTCAATCGGTCCAGCCGGGCTCCAACGCATGGCCTCAAGGGTGCGACCACCCGCGCCGCGATCGTGCGATCGGGCGGTGAGCTTTGGCTGGTCGCGCTATCGACGGTGATCCCCGAGACGACCAAGGTCGTCCAGGCCGGCGGCCCGTCCGCGGTGATCGCGTCCGGACGCCGGCTGGACGCCGCCTTCCTGGGTGAGTTGCAGAACGACCTGGGCATTGAAGACGCCCATCTGCTCAAATCCGGCGAGGCGCCGCGCGGCCCGGTCGCGCCACTGTACGACCAGCGGGGCGGCCAGCTGGGTCGCCTGACCTGGACGCCCTGTCAGCCCGGCGCCGGCATCCTGAAGGATGCCCTGGCTCCCATCCTGCTGATTATCGCCGCGTTCGCGGTCGCCACCGTCGCCCTGTCGCAGCGTGTCCTGAGAGCACTACGGGCCCTGGCCGCCAACGACGCCAGACTCGAAACGGTCCTGGAGGACCTGACCGAGGCGCGCGACCGCGCCGAGGCCGCCAGCGTCGCCAAGTCCCAGTTCCTGGCCAACATCAGCCACGAGATCCGCACGCCGCTGAATGGCGTCCTGGGCATGGCCCAGATCATGGATCGCGGCGAGCTGGTCCCCGCCCAGCGCCAGCATCTGGCGATCATCCGGGAATCGGGCGTGACCCTGCTGGCCCTGCTCAACGATGTCCTCGACCTGGCCAAGATCGAGGCCGGCAAGCTGGAGATTCACCGAGAGGACGTCGATCTGCGGGGCGTCGTGGCCAGCGCCAGCGGCGCGTTCTCGGGAATGGCCGCCGACAAGCTGCTCAGACTGACCTACGCCATCGAGCCGGACGCGGCCGATGTCTGGCGGCTGGACGCCATGCGGCTGGGCCAGGTGCTCGCAAACCTCGTCTCGAACGCGGTCAAGTTCACGGCCAGGGGCGAGGTCTCCCTGCGCGCCTGGACCAGCCCGCGGGGCCTGGAGTTCGCCGTGAGCGACACCGGCGAGGGCATCGCGCCCGACCGCCTGGCCGACCTGTTCGGCAAGTTCAACCAGCTGGACGCCTCGACCACCCGCCAGTTCGGCGGCTCGGGCCTGGGTCTGGCTATCTGCCGCGAGCTGGTCGAGCTGATGGGCGGCGAGATGGCCGTCGAGAGCACGGTCGGCCGAGGATCGACGTTCAGCTTCCACCTGCCCGCCGAACGGGGCCGCGGCCGCGTCGCCGCCTGAGGCCGCGGGCTGGACCGTCCCGCCCGGGGAACGGTCACCGCCGAGCGGCCGACATGATGCGAGCCATGCCGGTCGCCCTGGCTTTTTCGTCGGTTTCACCCGTCAATAGGCGGACCGCCGGCCGCGACCGCCTTCCATTCCGCTGCGGCGCCGGAGTAAGACGGTTTCCATGGCCAACAAGCCCGAAAGCCCGACCGAGCCCTTCAAGCGCGCCCTGGCGCACGCCGCCCGCTCGCTCGCCGAGACGCCGGACCTGGAGGTGGTCTTTTCGGGCGACGGACCGTCGCTGTCGGGCAACCGCGCCGTGCTGCCCCATCCGCCGCGCGACCTGACTTCGAAAGACGCCTCGCGCATCCGCGGCATGGCCGACCAGATGGCGCTGCGGCTGGCGCACCACGACCCGGCGGCCCACGCGAAGGCCCGTCCGGCCTCGCCGCAGGGGCAGGCGATCTTCGAGGCCATCGAGCAGTCGCGCATCGAGTCGATCGGCGCCAACGCCCTGGGCGGCGTGCGGGCCAACCTGACCGCCGTGCTGGAGCAGACCATCGAGCGCAAGGGCCTGGCGCGCCTGTCGGATCGGGCCAACGCCCCGATCGCCGACGTCCTGGCCCTGCTGGTCCGCGAGCGGTTGACCGGCGACGCCCCGCCCGAGGGCGCGAGGGCCGTGGTCGATCTGTTCCGCGAGGAGGTGGAGGCCAAGGCCGGCCCCGACCTCGACCGTCTGATGGCCAACCTCAACGACCAGGCCGCCTTCGGCAGGGTGACGCGGGCGATCCTGCGCGACCTGGATCTGGGCGACGCGGATATCGACCAGAACGACTCCGGCGACGAGGACGAAGGCGACGAGGACCAGTCCCAGACCAGCGAGAGCGACGACGGGGACGGCGAAGGCCAGACCCCCGACGGCGCCTCGATGGAGGAGACCGACGGCTCCGACAGCGACTCGCAGGACGGCGAGGAGCAGATGGTCGAGTCCGAGGACGACGCGACCGAGATGAGCGAGGACGCGCCCGAGATGGGCGACGGCGCCAAGCCCGCCCGGCCCGACGTCAAGGACGATGGCCGCGCCGAGCCGCCCTACAAGGTGTTCACCACCGCCCACGACGAGGTGGTCGGGGCCGAGGAGCTGTGCGACGCCGAGGAACTGACCCGCCTGCGGGCCTATCTCGACCAGCAGCTGGCCAGCCTGTCGAGCGTCGTCTCGCGCCTGGCCAACAAGCTGCAGCGCCGGCTGATGGCGCAGCAGAACCGCTCCTGGAGCTTCGATCTCGAGGAGGGCATGCTCGATGTCGCCCGCCTGCCGCGGATCATCATCGACCCGACCGCGCCGCTGTCGTTCAAACAGGAACAGGACACCGAGTTCCGCGACACGGTGGTGACCCTGCTGATCGACAATTCCGGCTCGATGCGCGGGCGGCCGATCATGGTCGCCGCCGTCTGCGCCGACATCCTGGCCCGCACGCTGGAGCGCTGTGCGGTCAAGACCGAGATCCTCGGCTTCACCACCAGAGCCTGGAAGGGCGGCGTCAGCCGCGACGACTGGATCAAGGCCGGCAAGCCCGCCGCGCCCGGCCGGCTGAACGACCTGCGCCACATCGTCTACAAGAGCGCCGACGCGCCCTGGCGGCGGGCGCGGCGCAACCTCGGCCTGATGATGCGCGAGGGGCTGCTGAAGGAGAACATCGACGGCGAGGCCCTGATGTGGGCCCACCAGCGGCTGATCACCCGCACCGAGCAGCGGCGCATCCTGATGGTCATCAGCGACGGCGCGCCGGTCGATGACTCGACCCTGTCGGTCAACAGCGGCCACTATCTGGAACGCCACCTGCGCAGCGTGATCACCGAGATCGAGACCCGGAGCCCGGTCGAACTGCTGGCCATCGGCATCGGCCATGACGTGACGCGCTATTATCGCAAGGCCGTGACCATCGTGGACGTCGAGCAGCTGGGCGGGGCCCTGGTCGAGCAGCTGGCCGGCCTGTTCGAGGACGAGCCCAGGCGGGTGGCCAACATCCGCGGTCTGCTGGCCGCGCCGCCGGTGACCCAGCCGCCGCCGCCGAAGACCGTGACCTTCAAACAGGTGCGCGAGGCGGTCGGCTGATGCGGCGACGCTGGACGGCGATCCCGGGAGCCCTGGCGGCCGTCGCCCTGACGCTGGCCGCCTGCGTCACGAGCCAGGTCAGGCTGCCGCCGACGCCCCTGGCGGCCGGCCCCGCGATCGCCATCCAGGCCAGTCCGGTCGCGCTGGACCCCGCCGATCCGGCGCGGACCGCCGTGGGGGACTTCACCTTCGCCGGCGGCGTCGCCCTGACCAGCGACCAGACCAGCCGCCTGCACGGACTGTCGGACCTGACGGTCGATGCCGACGGCGACCTGTTATCGGTCTCCGATGATGGCGATCTGCTGGCGGCCCGCCTGATGCTGGACGCGGCCGGGCGGCTGATCGGGCTGACCGGCGGCGTCATCCGGCCCCTGACGGGCCTGCTCGGCGAGCCCCTGCAGGGCAAGGACTGGGGCGACGCCGAAGGGGTGGCCCGCCTTGCCGGCGGCGAGCTTCTGGTCAGCTTCGAACGCAATCACCGCATCTGGCTCTATCCCGCCGGCCGCGATGGACGCCCCGAGGCCGTGGCGGCGCCCCGGATCGCCATGTCCGAGAACGACGGCATGGAGGGGCTGGCCGCCGCCCCCGCCCAGGGGCGCGACGCCTACTGGGTCGGCGTCGAGCCGGGCAGCCTGTGGCTGTGCCGCCTGAAGGCCGCCTGCGCCGAGGTCACGGGCCTGCCGACGCCGCCCGTCGCCTATCGCCTGTCGGGACTGACCACCGGCCCGAATGGCGAGCTGGTCGTGCTGCATCACAGCTATGTCCCGGCCATCGGCTCGCGGCTTATCGTCACCATCGTGCGCGATCCCACGCGGACGAAGGAGATCGTGGGCAGCTTCGCCCTGACTCCGCCCCTGGCGGTGGACAATTTCGAGGGGGCCGCGGTGGTCGCCCGGCCCGATGGCCGCTGGCGCCTCTACCTGCTGTCGGACGACAATTTCAGCGCCACGCAGCGCACGCTGCTGCTGGCCTTCGACTGGACGCCGCCCCGATGACACCCGCCTGCGTCACCGACTATCGAGAGCTAGCCAAACGCCGCCTGCCGCGCGTGCTGTTCGATTACCTCGACGGCGGCTCCTATGCCGAGGCGACCCTGCGGCGGAACGTCGAGGACTTCGAGGCCCTGGCCCTGCGCCAGCGCGTGATGCGCGACGTCTCGAACATCTCGCTGGAAACCGAGCTGTTCGGCCAGACCATGGCCATGCCGATGGTCCTCTCGCCGATCGGCATGGGCGGCATGTACGCCCGCCGCGGCGAGGTCCAGGCGATGAAGGCGGCCCGGGCGGCGGGGCTCAACATGTGCCTGTCGTCGCTGTCGATCTGCGACGTCGAGGAGGTGACGAGGGACGGCGGCCAGGCGCCCTGGTACCAGCTCTACATCATCAAGGACCGGGGCTACATGAAGGAGCTGCTGGCCCGGGTGACCGAGCTGGGCTGCCCCGTGCTGGCCTTCACCGTCGATCTGCCGGTGCCCGGCGCGCGCTATCGCGACGTGCGCTCGGGCCTGTTCGGGGCGCAGTCGCCGTTCGTGCCGCTGCAGCGGTTGTGGGACGGCGTGACGCATCTGGACTGGGCGCTGGACGTGATGGTCGGCGGCGGCCCGCACACCTTCGGCAATCTCGCCCCGGCCATCCCCGAGGCCAAGGGCGTGATGGAGTTCTGGCCCTGGGTGACGAAGAACTTCGACCCGACCCTGACCTGGAAGGATCTCGACTGGATCCGCGAGAACTGGAAGGGTCCGCTGGTCATCAAGGGCGTGCTGGACGCCGACGACGCGCGCGAATGCCAGCGCTACGGCGCCGACGGCCTGATCGTCTCCAACCACGGCGGGCGACAGCTGGACGGGGTGCAGAGCGGCATCCGCGCCCTGCCCGCCATCGCCGACGCGGTCGGCGACGACCTGACCGTGCTGATGGACGGCGGGGTCCGCTCGGGCCTGGACGTGGTCAAGGCCCTGGCCAGCGGGGCGAAGGGCTGTTTCATCGGCCGGGCCTGGGCCTGGGCCCTCGCCGGGGCCGGCGAGAAGGGCGTCGAGCACGTGCTGCAGATCATGCGCCAGGAGATGCTGATGGCCATGGCCCTGACCGGCTGCACGGATGTGAAGGATGCGGGGCGGGAGCTGCTGGCCTAGATGCGAATAACGCGAGTATTTTTGAAATACAATCTTTACGTCTGCGTTTGATTTGCTACGGTCCAGGCATGGACGCTACATTGCACGAGCACCCGGGTCCTGCCCCGCCTGCGGGAAGCAAGGCTGGCCGCAACGAACGCCGCAAGCTGCTGGCCACGCTCGTCAACAACCTCTGCGCGGCGTCTCTGATTGCGGGGGTCCTGCAACCGGCCCTGACTCTCGTTCGGCAAGAGCGGCCGCTCGTCATCAGCGATGTCATCGCGGCGTTGGTTTTCGGCCTGGCCGGGCTTACATTACATCTCGTGGGCCGGGCGTTCGTCGTGACGCTGGAGGACTAAAATGCTGTTGGCTGCTCTGACGATTCTCGGCGTGTTGGCCATCGGGGTCGGCATTCCGATCTGGCTCGCCTGGAAAGACGGCCTGCTTAAGAAATAGCCCGGCGCCCTGACGCCCCAACGCAAACGGCCCGCGAGTCTCCCCGCGGGCCGTCTGTCGTCTTGAAGCTCGTGGCCGTCAGGCGGCGGCGGATTGCTCGGCCAGCTTGGCCTTGATCTGACGCTTGATCTTGAGGGCGCGGGGCGAGAGCAGCTCGTCCTTGGCCTTGACCATGAAGGTGTCCAGGCCGCCGCGGAAGTCCAGCGTGCGCAGGGCCGCGTTGGTGATCCGCAGCCGGAAGCTCTGACCCAGCACTTCCGACTGAAGCGTGGCGGGCGACAGGGCCGGCAGGAAGCGGCGCTTGGTCTTGATGTTGGAGTGGCTCACGTTGTGTCCGACCATCGGACCAACACCAGTGAGTTCGCAGCGGCGCGACATGTAAGCGACCTTCGCAAAAGAATTTCGGGCGCGCGGAAGAGCCTCCCGCACGAGAGCGGCGGGTATAGGGAACGAGTCTCCGGGCGTCAAGGTTGGAGAGTCCGTCAGCCCTTCCGCGGCAATGCCCCGGCCGCCCACCGCTCGGCGAAGTCGTACAGAGGCAGGACAGCGCCGAGCAGCTCGCGGCCCAGAGGGGTCAGGTCGTAGCCCCGCGCCCGCTCCAGCCCGACCAGGTTCGCCTGCCGCAGTTCGGTGAGCCGCGCCTGCAGGACCGTCGGTGAGACATCGTCGCAGGCCTCGCGCAGGGCCCGCGAGGTGCGCGGGCCGTCCCGCAGCTCCCAGATGACCCGCAGGGTCCAGCGCCGGCCGAGCAGATCCAGCAGCGCCATGATCGGGCGGCCGGTCTTCGAGCCGCGCACGGGTCGGCCGGACATGGGGGCCATGGTCTTGACTCCGCTATGAAAATCGTAGCGATATTGCGCTACGAAAATCGTAACAAGGAGCCAGGCCCGATGCAAAGGATCAAACCGCTCTCCGCGCCCTACCCGCCCGAGGTCCAGGCGTCCTTCGACGCGATCATGCCGGCCGGCGCAGATCCCCTGCTGCTGTTCCGCACCCTCGCCGCCAGCGATCGCCACTGGGGCCGGTTCCGGGCGGCGTCGCTGCTCGATCCGGGTCCGCTCTGCCTGAGAGCGCGCGAAATCGTCATCGACCGGGTCTGCGCCCGCGCCGGGTCCGAATACGAGTGGGGCGTCCATGTCGCCATCTTCGCCGCGGCGGCGGGTCTGACGGCCGACCAGGTCCGGGCCACCGTCCATGGCGCGCCGGACGATGCCTGCTGGTCGCCGGCCGAGCGGGCGCTGGTCCGCGCCGTCGATGCGCTGCATGACCGCGCCACGCTGACCCACGCCGAATGGTCCGGCCTGCGGGCCCATTTTGACGACCCGCAAATCCTCGAGGTCCTGCTGCTGTGCGGTTTCTACCGGACCGTGGCCTATCTGACCAACGGCCTGGCCCTGACGCCGGAACCCGGCGCGGCCCGATTCCCGGCCTGAGGCCGGCGCGATCAGCGGCATTACGGTTGTGGTTAATCGCCGTTAAGATACAATATGTTGCGGTGAACAAATGCCGAATCGGACGAGGTCGCTGATTCGGTCATGATTCGTTTCACCCCTGTTCGCCGCTATGATCGAGGGGCGTTAACCCCCGGACACGAGGCTCCGCCATGATCCGTCTGTTGTCGCTGGTGTTCGCCCTGCTGGCCCTGGCCGCCGTCCCGACCGCCCGCGCCGGCGGCGACGGGTTCATCCTGTATGGCGGGCCGATTCACGCCCAGGCCGGACCGTCGCCGGAGGCCATCCTGGTGCGCGGCGACCGGGTCGTGTTCGCCGGGGCCCTCGCCGAGGCTCGCCACCGGGCACCGGGACTGACCGAGATCGACCTGAAGGGCGCGGCCGCCTATCCGGGCTTTGTCGATTCGCACGTGCACCTGACCGGCGTCGGCCTGCGCGAGATGACGCTGAACCTCGACCAGGTGACGTCGGTGGCCGGACTGGTCGAGGCCGTGCGGGCCTGGGCCGCCGTCCATCCGGGCGATGGCCCCGTCGTCGGCCGGGGCTGGATCGAGACCCACTGGCCGGAGGGCCGCTTCCCCACCCGCGCCGACCTCGACGCCGTCGCGCCGGACCGGCCGGTGGTGCTGGAACGGGCCGACGGCCATGCCGTGGTGCTGAACACGGCCGCCCTGAGACTGGCCGGCGTCACCCGCGCCACCCCCGACCCGGCCGGCGGCCGCATCGAGCGCGACGCGGCCGGCGAGGCCACCGGCATGCTGGTCGATAACGCCATGGGCCTGATCGCCCCCAAGCTGCCGCCGCTGTCGTTCGCCCTGCGCAAGGAGGCCCTGGCCCGGGGAACGGCGCTGTACGCCGCCCGAGGCTGGACCCACGGGGTCAACATGTCGACCGAGGCGGCCGATCTGAAGGCGCTTGAGGACCTGGCCGCCGAGGGCCGCCTGCCGATCCGGGTCGATGTGTTCATGACGCCCGAGGACGCCGGCGAGGTGCTGCGGCGCGGTCCCTATCAGGACGCCACCGGCCTGGTGCGGGTTCGCGGGGTGAAGCTCTATATGGACGGCGCGCTGGGTTCGCGCGGCGCGGCCCTGCTCAGGCCCTACGCCGACCGGCCCGATACGTCAGGCCTGCTGATCGCCGAACACGACGCGACCCTGGCGATCCTGAAACAGGCGCTGAAGGTGCGGGCCCAGGTCGCCATCCACGCCATCGGCGACCGCGGCAACCGGCTGGCGCTGGACTGGATCGCCGAGGCCTTCGCCAGCGACCCGGCGGCGGCGGCCGAGGTGCGGCTGAAGGCGCCCTGGCGCATCGAGCACGCGCAGATTCTCGACCCGGCGGACATTCCCCGTTTCGCCGATATCGGCGTGGTCGCCTCGATGCAGCCCTCGCACGCCATCGGCGACTTCTATTTCGCCCCGGCCCGGCTCGGCCCCGATCGCCTGGCCGGGGCCTATGCCTGGAACAGCCTGTACAACGCCGAAGCCCTGCTGGTCGGCGGCTCCGACGCCCCGGTCGAGGTCGGCGACCCACGCATCGAGTTCTATGCGGCGGTGGCCCGCAAGGACCTGCAGGGCCGCTCCGGCCCCGACTGGCATCCCGAGCAGGCCATCGACCGCCCCTCGGCCCTCAGCGCCTTCACCCTGACGCCGACCCTCGTCGAGGGCGGCGACTGCGGCGTGCTGGTCAAGTCCTGCCCGGCCGACATCACCGTCTTCTCGGCCGACATCATGACCATCCCCGAAGCCGGCATCCTGACGGTCAAGCCGGTCCTGACGGTGGTCGGCGGAAAGATCGTGCACGACGGGCGGTGAACTCTCTCTCCTTGATCGTCATGGCAGGGCGGGGACTGGCTTTCCTGTCCCTTGGGACTGGATAGCCCGCCCCTGGTTGCATCGGGACAGGACAAGCAGTCCCAAGGGACAGCTAGTCCTGCCCCCTCCGTCCGCGCTATGCGGGGATAGCCCCGGACAGGCTGGGCCACGACGGGTTGAAGGGGAGCGCCGACTCCCCCACCTTCGCTCCATGAGTGACCGCTCCACAGGCCAGGCGGCGCACCGGCTCGTGGCGGTGCTTGGCCCGACCAATACCGGCAAGACCCACCTCGCCGTCGAGCGGATGCTGGGCCACCACAGCGGCATGATCGGCTTGCCGCTGCGGCTGCTGGCGCGTGAAATCTATGATCGCGTCGTGCGGCTCAAGGGCCCGCGCGGAGTGGCGCTGATCACCGGCGAGGAAAAGATCGTCCCGCCCCGGCCGAACTATTTCGTCTGCACGGTCGAAGCCATGCCGCTGGGCCGCGAGGTCGACTTTCTGGCCATCGACGAGATCCAGCTGTGCGCCGATCCCGAGCGTGGCCATGTGTTCACCCACCGGCTGCTGCATGCGCGCGGGAAACACGAAACCATGCTGCTGGGGGCCGGGACCATGGCGCCGCTGGTCCGGCGGCTGCTGCCCGGCGTCGAGATCGTCGAACGGGAGCGGTTCTCGAGCCTGCGCTACACGGGGCCGAAGAAGCTGACCCGCCTGCCCCGGCGCAGCGCCGTGGTCGCCTTCAGCGCCGACAATGTCTACGCCATCGCCGAGCTGATCCGCCGCCAGCGCGGTGGCGCGGCCGTGGTCATGGGGAGCTTGAGCCCCCGCACCCGCAACGCCCAGGTGGCGCTCTACCAGTCCGGCGAGGTCGACTTCCTCGTGGCCACCGACGCCATCGGCATGGGGCTGAACATGGACGTCGATCATGTCGCCTTCGCCGGCTTGCGCAAGTTCGACGGCCGGAAGACTCGCTTCCTCCACCCACAGGAGGTCGGCCAGATCGCCGGCCGGGCCGGGCGACACGTCAGGGATGGCACGTTCGGCGTGACCGGCGAGGCCGAGGAGATGGACGAGGATCTCGTCGCGGCCGTCGAGGAACACGCCTTCCAGCCCGTGGCCTCGGCCGAATGGCGCAACCACCGGCTGGACTTCACGGGCCTGCCGTCGCTGATCCGCTCGCTGGAGGCCACGCCGTCGCGCGAGGGCCTGATGCTGTCGGCCCCGGCCATCGACGAGTTGGCGCTCAAGCGGATGGCGGAGGATGCCGACGTGGCCCACCGCGTGCGCGACCGGGTCGCGCTGGAGCGACTGTGGGAGGTCTGCCAGACGCCCGACTTTCGCAAACAGACCAGCGACGAGCACCTGCGGCTGATCCGCGCCCTGTTCGACAACCTGACGACGGGCCGGCGGCGCATGCCGGAAGACTGGATGCAGGGCCAGTTCAAGGGGCTGGACCGCACCGACGGCGAGATCGACACCCTGGCCACGCGCCTGGCCGGCGTGCGCACCCTGGCCTATGTCGCCAACCGCCCCGACTGGCTGGTCGATCCCGGACACTGGCAGGGCGTGACGCGCGGGCTGGAAGAGCGATTGTCCGACGCGCTGCACGAGAAGCTGATGGCCCGCTTCATCGACCGGCGGACCAGCGTGCTGATGCGCCAGCTGGGCGACCGGGCCGAGATGCTGGCGGGGGTGGCCGAGGACGGCGCGGTGACCGTCGAGGGCCATTTTGTCGGTCGCCTTAACGGCCTGACCTTCGAGGCGCCGAAGGCCGCGTCCTCGCTGGAGGAGAAGGCCCAGCGCGGCGCGGCCCAGCGGGCCGTCGGGCCGGAGGTCGCGCGGCGGCTGGGCCGGCTCGCCGGCGAGCCGGACGAGGCCTTCGGCGTCACCCCCGACGGCGCGGTGCTGTGGAACGGCGAAGCGGCCGGCCAGGTCGTCGATGGCGGCAAGGTCCGGCTGCTCGGCGAGCTGGGCCCCGAGACGGCGCGGGAGCGGGCGCGGCAGCGGCTGCAGGCCTGGCTGTCGGCCGAACGCGAGCGCCGGCTGGAACCCCAAACGCGGCTCGAACGGGCGATGGCCGAGGGCCGGGTCAAGGGTCTGCCGCGCGGCATCGCCCATCGGCTGGTCGAGGCCGGCGGCCTGCTCGACCGCCGGCTGGTCGAAGCCGACCTCAAGGCCCTTAGCCAGGCCGAGCGGCGATCGCTGCGCATGCTCGGCGTGCGCATCGGCGCCTTCAGCCTGTTCATGCCGGGCCTGCTGGAGCCTCAGGCCCTGGCCTTCGCCCAGGCCCTGGCCGGCGGGTCCTGGCGGCCGCCGACAGACAACCTCTCGCGGTTGCCGACGCCACCGCCCCCGGCGCGCGCGCTGGCGGCCCGGGGCCTGCGCGCCGTCGGCGCCTTCGCGGTTCCGGCGATCGCGCTGGAACAGCTCGACGAGCACCTGCGGGCGGGGTTCAAGCCGGGCGTCGGCATCGTCCTCTCCGACGCGGCGCGCGAGGGCCTTGGCTGGACCGCCGCCGAGACCGGGGCGATCCTGCGGGCGCTGGGCTTCACCCCGGTCAGCCGGACCGAGCCGATCGCCTGGCGTCGCCGAAGCGAGAAGCCGGCCGAGACGGCCGCGCCACCGCCCGCTCACTCGCCATTCGCCGCCCTGGCCGGGCTGAAGGTCCCGCCGACGCGCCGGCGCCGACCCAAACGCCGCAAGCCCGCCGCGTCATGAGCGAACAGTCCTGCCGCGCGGACGTCTGGCTGTGGCGCGCGCGCTTCTTCAAGACGCGCTCGCTGGCCGCCCGCTTTGTCGATGAGGGGCGGATCCGCCTCACCCGCGCGGGCGCGGCAGGCCGGCTGGACAAGGCCTCGCGGGCGCTGAGGCGGGGCGACGAACTGGTGTTCGCGCTGGGCGGCCGCGTCGTCGCCGTGCGGCTGGAGGCGTTCGGCGAGCGTCGCGGTCCGCCGGGCGAGGCGCGCGCCCTCTACGCGCCGCTGGAGGCCCCGCCATGACAGGTCCGCGCGGACGGCCCGGGGTCAGATCAATTCTGCCCGGACGCCTTGAGTTTTCCTGTCGCTGCTGAGAGACCTCGCCGCATTGACAAGCCGCCCCTCGCCTTTGAAAAGGCGCGCGCCACCAACCGACTGGACCATCAAGTTCCCCGATGACCTACATCGTCACCGACGCCTGCATCAAATGTAAGTTCATGGACTGCGTGGAAGTCTGTCCCGTCGACTGCTTCTACGAGGGCGAGAACTTCCTGGCCATCAGCCCGGACGAATGCATCGACTGCGGCGTCTGCGAACCCGAATGCCCGGTCGACGCCATCAAGCCGGACACCGAGGACGAGCCCGACGGCAAGTGGCTGAAGGTCAATTCCGAGTACGCGAAGATCTGGCCGAACATCACCCTCAAGGGTGTGCCGCCGGCCGACGCCGCGGACTTCGAGCGCGAGACCGGCAAGTTCGAGAAGTACTTCAGCGACAAGCCCGGCAAGGGCTCCTGACCGGGCCCCGCTGAATCCCCAGTACATCACCGGGATTTCGCAACCCTTTCTTTAGGCTCGATTTTGTGATACGGTCCCGCCTGACGTGACGGGTCCGCCGTCGCGCCTTGGTTCAAGAACAGCCGCATGCGAACGGCGCGCCTTATTGAAGGCGAGGGTGTCCTAGAGGTCTGTCCAATCTGAAACGAAATCCACCGCGGTTCCGCCGCGGTCGGAGAAGTTTTCGTCTCAGGTAGGCCGTCTCCGGGCTGCGGCCCGCGGGGAGGACCCCCGCGGACAGGGTGCAAGAGAAGGACGAACATATGAGCAAGTCTGGTCTGGCGTTTTCGGTCAACGACCACGTCGTCTACCCCGCGCATGGCGTGGGCACGATCCGTGCGGTCGAGACCCAGGAAGTCGCCGGCATGTCGCTCGAGGTCTATGTCATCACCTTCGACCACGAAAAGATGACGCTGCGCGTTCCGACCAAGAAGGCGGTCACCTCCGGCCTGCGTCCGCTGGCCGAAGGCCTGGTCGTGACCAAGGCCCTGACGACCCTCAAGGGCCGCGCCCGGGTCAAGCGCACCATGTGGTCGCGCCGCGCCCAGGAATACGAGGCCAAGATCAACTCCGGCGACCTGATCTCGATCGCCGAGGTGGTGCGCGACCTGCACCGCGCCGAGAACCAGCCGGAACAGTCCTATTCCGAGCGTCAGCTCTATGAATCGGCGCTGGACCGCATGGCCCGCGAAGTCGCCGCGATCGAGAAGATCGACCGTGACGCGGCGGTGGGCATCCTGACCAAGTCCCTGCAGAAGGCCGCCTAGGCTTTTTCAGGAAGGCGATTTCGTGAAACGCCCGGTGGAAACGCCGGGCGTTTTGCTTTGCGCGGGGACATGCACTTCAGTGCGTGTCCCCTGCCAACGAATTCAGGATCATTCGGACAGTGGGGACACGCACTGAAGTGCATGTCCCCGCCTCTCGACTCCCCCTGCGTCAGCCGCCCTAACGCCCTCTCCTGACCGTCACCCACCGAGCACCCGCCGATGAAACCGCCCGCCTGGCGCCAAGACCGCGCCCTCTATCCGCACAGCACGCGCGTGCAGACCCGCTATCACGACGAGGACCGGCTGGGGCACGTCAACAACATCGCCGTGGCCGCCTACTATGACGAGGCGCGGTCGCAGCTGATGCGGCGGACCTTCGAGCTGACGAACGGCCTGACCGGCGTGCGCATCGTCACCGCCGACGTGCGGGTCAGCTACATGGGCGAGGTGTTTCACCCCGGCGACGTCGAGGTCGCCTCCGGCATCCTGCGCATTGGCAATTCGTCCTGGGAGATCGGCCAGACCATGTTCCAGAACGACCGTTGCGTGGGGGTCTGCTCCACCGTGCTGGTCCAGGCCTCGGCGGCCGGCGCGGGCGCCATTGTCCCGGAGCTGCGGGCGGCGCTGGAGCAGCTGCTGATCACCGCGCCATAGGGGACATGTACCGCAGGTACGTGTCCCCTACCCCACCGCCGCCACCCGTTTCGCCAGCGCCTCGTTGACCGCCACGTAGTGGGGTCGGAAGTCGCGCTCAAGCTGCTCGGCAGAGAAGGTCATGGCGATCAGGCCGCTCATGTCCTCGCCATGCACGAGGCGCGTGCCCTCCGGCGCGGGTTCCAGCAGGAACAGGTGCGTGCCGTGGAACAGCAGCGGCACGACCCCGCTCCAGGCCAGGGCCGTGTAGGGCTCGAACCTCGTCAGCCTGACCGTCTGGGTGATCGTCGCCCCCGGCCTGCCCGCCGGATTGAGGAAGGTCGTGCGGACCTTGCCGCCGGCCCGGGCCTCGCCCTCGGCGGCGATGTTGAGCGGGTTCCACTCGTGGTAACGGGCGAAGTCGGTCAGCACCGCCCAGACCTTCGCCGGCGGCGCGGAAATGACGGCTTCGGTGCGGATGTGTTTCATGCGTCAAGCCTGCCCGACCGCGACGGGGGGATCAACCGCGCGGGAACACGCACTGAAGGGCCCGTCCCCGGCCGGTCAGGCCTTCGGCGGCTTCAGGACCCGAAGCCCCAGCAAGGTGATCGCGATCAGCGCCGCCTCGACGACCATCGGCGGAATGAGGATCTGGCCGCCGCCGGCGAGCAGCAGGTTGATCGTCCGGCCCGTCAGGGCGATGCCGAGCAGCAGCAGCACCGGGACCAGCCATTTGCGCTCGTTCCGCGCCGCCGCGGTCAACGACAGCACCCCGGCCGCGCCGAAGAAGCCGGCCATGTCGGCCCGCATCGTGCCCAGCCCCGCCGCGCCGTCAGGCAGCAGGCCCATGGCCGCGCCGATCTTGTCCGGGCTGATCCAGAACCGGCTGGCAAGCAGCAGCGCCAGCAGGCCCACCAGGCCGATCAGGCCGCGCGTCAAAGTCCGGGCCACGGGCCCCTCCCCTTTTGATTCCCGCCACCGGGCGAAGCGCCAGACGGCGAAGCCGACGAGCCCGAACACCGCGAGCAGCCCGGCCGCCAGCGGCAGGGCGAACGTCTCGATGATGCGCAGGAAGATGTTCTTGGCCACTTCCCGGTCGGGTGCGTAGCCCGGCGGAATCTCGGCCACGCCGACCCGCGCGGCCCAGGCGCGATAGTCGGCCAGCAGCTCGGCCGCCTTGCCCGGCATGGCGGCGCTAAGGTCGCGCGTCTCGCCCGGGTCGCGGGCGATGTCGTAGAGCCGCCAGCGCGGATCACCCAGATGGCCGGCGTTGCGGGTCAGCTTCAGGTCGCCCTTGAACAGCGCCGAGTCGCCGGCGGCCTCCAGGCCGACCGGAGTGGCCCGGTCATAGGCGGCCCGCGCCGCCCCGGTCAGCACGGGTCGGAGGCTGCGGCCCGCGATCGGCGCGGCCGGCGGCGGGGCCGGCGCGACGCCGGCGAAGTCCAGCAGCGTGGGGGTGATGTCGGTGATGATCGAGAAGGCGTGGCTGGTCGCCGCCCCGCGCACGCCCGGCCCCGAGACGATCAGTGGCACGCGCGTGCCGCCCTCTGACGCATAGAATTTGAACAGGCTCATCGGCGCAGCGGCGGCGCTGGCCCAGCCCGGGCCAATCGCCGTGTAGGTCCCCTTGCCGCCCAGCGCCTTGCCGTCCCAGCGATAGCCGACGCTCTTCATCCACAGCTTGAACACCGGCTCGACGGTGGGGTCGCCGGCTTCCGGCCCGTTGTCCGACAGGACCACGAACAGGGTGTTGTCGTACTGGCCCGTGGCCTTCAGATGCGCGACCAGCCGGCCGAGGTGGTGGTCCATCGCCTCGAGCATGCCGGCGTTGACGGCCATCCGCCGGGCCGCCAGCCGCTGCTGGTCGGGCGTCAGGCTGTTCCACGCCTTCACGTTCATCGGCATGGGCGCCAGCGGAGTCCCGGCGGGAATCAGCCCGGCGCGGATGGCCCCCTCGTAGCGGCGCTGGCGCTGGGCCTGCCAGCCGTCGGCGTAGCGGCCGTCGTATTTGCGGACGTACTCGTCCGGCGCCTGAACCGGGATATGGATGGCCAGGAACGGCAGATAGGCGAAGAACGGCCGGCCGTCGTCGGGCTTGGCGTCGACATAGCGGATGATCGTATCGACCAGAAACCGCGACGAATAGTAGTCCTTCGGCAGGGTCGCCCGCTTGCCGTCCTCGAACCAGTCGGCCTGTTTGTAGATCGGGAAATAGGGCCGCTGTTCCCAGTTGTCCGAACCCGTGGCGTCCATCGGGAACGAGCGTTCGAAACCGCGATCGACGGGCAGGTCGCCCGGGCCGTGCCCCAGGTGCCACTTGCCGGCCATGTAGGTGTGATAGCCGCCCGCCCGCAGCCGGCTGGCCAGGGTCACGACATTGGCCGCCAGCCGGCCCTGATAGGCGGGGTCGTCGCGATGCTCGGGCGGCGTCGATTCCGGCAGGTTGGCCACCCCGGCCGTGTGGCTATCGACGCCGGTCATCAGCATGGCCCGCGAGGGCGCGCACATCGGCGAGGCGTGGAAGTTGGCGAACCGCGTCCCGCCGGCCGCCAGGGCGTCGAGGGTCGGGGTGGCGATCTCGCTCCCATAGGCGCCGAAGTCGGTGTAGCCGGCGTCATCGACCAGGATCAGCACGATGTTCGGCGCGGTCGCGGGAATCGGCGCCGCGGCGCTGGGGCCGAACGCCAGCGCCAGCAGGCCCAGAATCGCCAGTCCCGCCGCCCGCGGGCCGCGACGCGAGGCCGCGCTCAACCGGTTTACGCCGCTCATCGCCGCCTCGCCCGCAGATCGCCACGCCCCCCGTGGAGCGGCGACCATAGCAGCATTCACGGTGGTTACCAGTGGGTAACTGGTAACGAGCCTAGTCGGCCTCGGCCTCGGTCGCCAGCCCCCCGGCCAGCGGATGGGCGTCGTGGACGACCGGTCCCCGCGTCAGTTCGGTCGCCATCCGCTCGCGGTCCAGCTCGCCCTCCCAGCGGGCCACCACCAGGGTCGCCACGCCGTTGCCGACGAGGTTGGTCAGGGCCCGGCATTCGCTCATGAACCGGTCGATGCCGACGATCAGGGCCAGCGCCTCGATCGGAATGTCCGGCACGACGGCGAGAGTCGCGGCCAGGGTGATGAAACCGGCCCCGGTGACGCCGCTGGCGCCCTTGGAGGTCAGCATGGCCACGCCCAGAATGGTCGCCAGCTGCCAGACATCGAGATGGGTGTTGGTCGCCTGGGCCAGGAACAGGGTGGCCAGGGTCATGTAGATGTTGGTGCCGTCGAGGTTGAAGCTGTAGCCGGTGGGGATCACCAGCCCCGTCACCGACCGCGACGCGCCCAGCCGCTGCAGCTTTTCCATGATCTGCGGCAGCACCGACTCCGAGGAGCTGGTGCCCAGCACGATCAGCAGTTCCTCGCGGATGTAGCTGATGAACTTGAGGATCGAGAAGCCGGCCAGCCGGGCGATCAGCCCCAGCACCAGCAGCACGAAGATCAGGCTGGTGACGTAGAAGGTCCCGATCAGCACCGCCAGGTTGCCCAGCGCCGCCACGCCGTATTTGCCGATGGTGAAGCCCATGGCCCCGAAGGCGCCCAGCGGGGCCAGCCGCACGACGATATGGATGATGCCGAAGAACACCCGGCCGATCTGGTCCAGCGTGTCGGCCACCCGGTCGCCGAACTCGCCGAGCCGGGCGCAGGCGAAGCCGGTCAGGATGGCGACCAGCAGCACCTGCAGCAGCTCGCCGCTGGCCAGGGCGCCGAAGAAGGTGTCGGGGATCAGGTGCAGCAGCCAGGCGACGATGCCCTCGCCGTGCGCCGCCTTGGCCGCGTAGTCGGCGGCGACCGTCGGGTCGAGGGTGGCCGGGTCAATGTCGAAGCCCGCGCCCGGCCGCACGATCAGCCCGACGGCCAGGCCGACGCCCAGGGCCAGGGTCGAGACCACCTCGAAATAGATCAGCGTCCTGGCCCCGACCCGGCCGAATGCCTTGAGGTCGCCCATCCGGGCGATGCCGCCGGCCACGGTGACGAAGATCACCGGCGCGATGACCAGCTTGATCAGCTTGATAAAGCCGTCGGCCAGCGGCTTCAGCGCCACCCCCGTGGCTGGCCAGATCGCCCCGACCGCGATGCCGAGCGCGATGGCGATCAGCACCTGGACATAGAGCAGCTTCAGATACCGCATTCACCCCCCGGCAGGCCGGCGACGGGGTTCCGCTGACGCTCCCCGCACGCTATGACCGGCGCCGCGTGGCCCGGTAGCTCAGCAGGATAGAGCAGCGCTTTCCTAAAGCGAAGGTCGGGGGTTCGAGTCCCTCCCGGGCCGCCAGACCGTAGACGACACGTCGTCCCCGGCCGGGGCGCTCGACTGGCGCCGGCGCCAGGCGCTGGGGGTTTCACCGGTGTGGCGGCGGAAGAAGCGGGTAAAGATCGCCGGGTCGACATAGCCGAGGGCCAGGGCGATGTCGCCGAGCCGGGCGTCCGAATGACGGATGAGCCGACGGGCCAGGGCGATGCGGGCCTCCTCGACCAGACCGCGGAACGACCGACCCTCCAGGGCGAGGCGGCGCTGGAGCGTGCGGGGCGACACCCCAAGCTCGGCCGCCACGCCAGCCTCGCCCCGCCAGCCATCGCCGAGGCCGCGCCAGATACAGTCCCGCGCCCGATCCGCCAGACCGACCGCCGTCGATCCCACCCGCCCGGCCAGGTGATCGAAGAGCAACTGGTTGAGCGCGAGATTGGCGTGGGCCACGGGCCGTTCCAGCAACTCGGCCCTGAAGACCACCGCCATGGTTTCCTGGCCGAACAGGACCGGTGCGCCGAAAAAGGTCTCGTACGCCGCCGCGGACCGGGGACGACGGCGGGCGAGGTAGACGGCGTCCGGCGACCAGTCCGGCCGGGACAGGCCGCGAAGCAGCACGACCGCCGCGCCGGCCAGATGATCGAGCTGCTGTTCGAGGGCGGGCGGATCGGTCAGCACCACCTGGCCGACCAGCATCGCCTCGTCCCGGTCGCGTTCGACGCTCGCCCGGACGCCGCCATCCTGCAGATGGGGCAGCAGACGCAGGAGCTGCGCCAGCGCGTCGCCGACGCACGGCGCGCTGGCGAGCAAGGGCGCCAGATCGCCGAACGCGTCCATCGTCCGGCGCCGGGCCAGCGTCAGGCCGAAGTCCTCGCGCCCGGTCAGTCCGGACGCGAGACCCAGCGCCGACTGAAAGGCGTGAGGGTGCAGGCGGTTCTCCTCCGGATCGGCAGGGTCGAAGCCGACCGCCGCCATGACGGGCGCGGGATCGTGGCCGAGCTCGGCGACGAGTCCGGCGATCGCGCTGAGCGCGGCGCGGCGGGGGCGAAGACGCATGGCGCGAAAAGTCAAATCGATCCTCGCGACCGGGGTCAAGATTATCGTCGCAAACGACCCGGCCAGACAGGGTCGATCGGAGGAGCCCCATGACCCAACTCCGTCCGCCCGAAGCACAACGCCGCCGCCGGGCCGCGCTGATGGTCGGCGTCGCGATCGCCGTCGCCCTGCCGCTGACCCCCGCCCTCGGCCAGCCTTCGCCGCCCCCGGCGGCGACCGCGGCCGCCGACGCCGCCGCGCGCGAGGAGCTGGCCTACGCCTATGCGCTTCAGGCCTACGTCTTCACCTTCCCCCTCATTGTCACCGAACGCGAGCGGCTGCGCCGGGAGAGCCTTGCCGGGCCGGTCGCGGGCGAGCCGGCGGCCCCGATCAACCAGCTCGGACATATGACGCGGCTGGCCAGCGCCAGCGGCGACCTGCCCTACAGCCCCAACAACGACACGGTCTACACCGGCATCGCGCTCGACCTGAGCACGGGACCGATCGTCCTGCGCATGCCCGCGATCACGGACCGCTACGTGTCCGTCCAGGTGGCCGACGCCTATATCGAGAACCAGCCGTACCTGTATTCGACGCGGGTCAACGGCGGTCAGGCGCTGGACATCGCCTTCGTCGGTCCTGGCTGGCAGGGCGAGCCGCCGAAGGGCGTGGCCGTGGCGCGGATGCCCACCAACCTGACCTCCGTGGCGGTCCGCATCGCCGTGCATGGCCAGACCGACCTTCCCGCCGTTCGCCGCTACCAGGCGGCGATGTCGCTGACGGCGCTGGCCGACTGGCGCGACGGCCCAAGCGGCATGGCCCCGCCGGCTCCGGCGGTTCGCGCGCGGAAATCCTACGAGGGCGACTTCGCCTATTTCCGGCTGGTCGCCGACCTGATGACCGAGAATCCGCCGCCCGCGAAGCACGTCGGCATGTTGGCGATGATGCGCCGCATCGGCCTCGTTCCCGGAAAGCCGTTCGACCCCGCCAGGCTCGATCCGGCGACGCGGGCGGGCGTGCTGCGAGCCGAGAGGGCGGGGCCGCGGGTGATAGACCTGATCCGGCGGACGCGCGGAACGCCAACCGCGACCGGCTGGACCGCGAACCGGGCGGCCCTGGCCAACGACTTCGACTATCCCACCCGCGCGGGCAACGCGCTGGTCGGGCTGATGGGCAATGATCCGGAGGAAGCCCTCTACTTCAACAACTTCTTCGCGGCCGACGGGCAGGCGCTGAAGGGCGGCAGGGCCTATCGCCTGCACTTCAAGGCGACCGACATTCCGCGGACCGACACCCTCGGCTTCTGGTCGCTCACCCTCTACGACGCGCAGCGCTTCCAGTTCGTCGGCAACCCGCTGGACCGCTACGCCCTTGGCAGCCGCGACGACCTGGTCCGCAACCCCGACGGCTCGGTGGATATCTACGTCCAGCCCACGGCCCCGGGCGGCGAGCGCAACCGCAACTGGCTGCCGTCGCCGGCCAGCGGCGACGTCAAGCTGACGATGCGGATCTATATGCCGACCGCCGACCTGGTGACCGCCTACCGGCAGTCGAGCCTGCTGGTCCCTCCCATCGAGCCGGCGAACTGACGTCGTCGCCTTGCCGAGACGAGTCAGGCCCGGCCTGCCCCCACCGCCACCCATCCAGGCGACACGTCGCGGTTGGGCGCCTAGTCGCCCAGGCCGATGCACATCATCTTCAGCTCAAGATACTCGTCGAGGCCGAAGTGGGAGCCCTCGCGGCCCAAGCCCGATTCCTTGACCCCGCCAAACGGCGCGACCTCGGTCGAGATCAGGCCGGTGTTCAGGCCGACCATGCCGTACTGCAGCCCCTCGCCCACCCGCCAGGCGCGGTTCAGGTCGCGGGTGAACACGTAGGACGCCAGTCCGGCCCGCGTGTCGTTGGCGATGGCCAGGGCCTCGGCCTCGGTCTCGAACCGCACGAGCCCGGCCAGCGGCCCGAAGGTCTCTTCCCGGTTCAGCAGGGCGCCCAGGGGCACGTCCGCCAGCACGGTCGGTTCGAACCAGGTTCCGGTCTCGCCCCGGCGTGCGCCCCCGGTCAGAACCCGGGCGCCGCCGGCCAGGGCGTCGGCGATATGGCGTTCCACCTTGTCCACCGCCGCGTCGTTGATCAGCGGCCCCTGGTCGGTGGGCCCCTCAAGGCCGTCGCCGACCTTCAGCCCGTTGACCCGCGCCGTCAGCCGGGCCGCGAAGGCGTCATAAACGCCGGCCTGGACCAGCAGACGGTTGGCGCAGACGCAGGTCTGGCCAGTGTTGCGGAACTTCGAGGCGATAGCCCCCTCGACCGCCGCATCCAGGTCCGCGTCGTCGAAGACGATGAACGGCGCGTTGCCGCCCAACTCCAGCGACACCCGCTTGACCGTGCCCATACAGGCGGCGGCCAGCATCTTTCCGACGGCGGTCGAGCCGGTGAAGGTGAACTTGGCCACCCGGGGATCGGTGGTCATCACCGTCCCGATCGGCGCGGGCGGGCCGGTGACGATGTTGAACACCCCCGCCGGCAGGCCGGCCTCCTCGCCCAGCAGGGCCAGGGCCAGTGCGGAAAAGGGCGTCAGTTCCGACGGCTTGAGCACCACCGTGCAGCCGGCGGCCAGGGCGGGGCCGACCTTGCGGGTGATCATGGCGGCCGGGAAGTTCCACGGCGTGACCGCCGCGACAACGCCCACCGGCTGTTTGAGCACGACGATCCGTTTGTCGGCCTGATGGCCGGGGATCACCTCGCCATAGGCCCGCTTGGCCTCCTCGCCGAACCATTCGATGAAGCCGGCCGCATAGGCGATCTCGCCCTGGGCCTCGGCCAGCGGCTTGCCCTGTTCGGCGGTCATCAGCCGGGCCAGGTCATCGCGGTGAGCCATGATCAGCTCGAACCAGCGACGCAGGATCGCCGCCCTTTCCTTCGCGGCCCGGGCGGCCCAGGCCGGGAAGGCCGCATGGGCCGCCGCGACCGCCGCGAGCGTCTCGGCTTCGCCCAGGGACGGCACGGCGCCGAGCACCTTGCCCGTCGCCGGGTTGGTCACGGCGATGGAGGCCGGGCCGGTCACCCAGGCGCCGTCGATCCAGGCCGCCTCGCGCAGGAGGTCCGGGCGCTTCAACGCCAGACGGTCGCGTTCGACGGATTCGGTGTGCTCGCTCACGACTGACGCTCCAGAGCCGCTTCGAGGATATCCAGCCCCTCATCAAGAACAACATCCGGCGTCGTCAGCGGCGCCAGCAGGCGGATGGTCTCGCCATACACGCCGCAGGACAGCAGGATCAGCCCCTTGTTCAGCGCCCGCACGGTGACCGCCTTGGCCTCCGCGCCGTCCGGCTCGCCTCCCCGCGCACGCAGGATGTCGAAGCCGATCATCGCCCCAGGCCCGCGGATGTTGGCGACCGGAACCAGATCGTTGCGCTGGCTCATGGCCGCCAGTCGCCCCCGGATGCGGGCGCCCTGGGCGTCGGCGCGATCCATCAGCTTCTCTTCGGCGATCACGTCGAGCACGGCCAGGGCCGCGGCGCAGGCGATCGGCGGGCCGGCATAGGTGCCGCCCAGACCGCCCGGTTCGGCCGCGTCCATGATCGCCGCTTTGCCGATGATGCCCGACAGGGGGAAGCCGCCGGCCAGCGACTTGGCCACGGTGATCATATCCGGCTGCACGCCGCTGTGTTCGATGCCGAACATCTTGCCGGTGCGTGCGAACCCGGCCTGGACCTCGTCGGAGATCAGCAGGATGCCGTGGCGATCGCAGATGTCGCGCAGCGCGCGCAGCAGCTCCGGCGGCGCAGGCTGGAAACCGCCCTCCCCCTGCACGGGCTCGATGACGATGGCCGCCACCCGCTCGGGCTCGACATCGGCGCGGAACAGGAACTCCAGCGCCTTCAGGCTGTCCTCGACGCTGACGCCGTACTGAGGGATGGGGAACGGGGCGTGGAACACCTCGGCCGGTAGCGGGCCGAACAGGCGCTTGTAGGGGGCGACCTTGCCGGTCATGGCCATGGTCAGCATGGTCCGGCCGTGGAAGCCGCCGGTGAAGGCGATGACCGCAGACCGACCGGTGGCGGCCCGTGCGATCTTGACCGCGTTCTCGACCGCCTCGGCGCCGGTGGTGAACAGGATGGTCTTCGCCGGCCCGTCGAACGGCGCCAGCGCGTTCAGCCGTTCGGCCAGGACGACATAGGGCTCGTAGGCCACCACCTGGAAGGCAGTGTGGGTATAGGCGTCGAGCTGGTCGCGGACCGCCGCCAGCACCTTTGGATGGCGATGGCCGGTATTGAGCACGGCGATGCCGCCGGCGAAATCGACGTAGCGGTTTCCCTCGACATCCCACAGCTCGGCGTTCTCGGCGCGGGCGGCGAAGATGGCGGTGGCGGTGGATACGCCGCGCGGCACGGCGGCCAGACGGCGGGTCAACAGGTCAGCGTTGGCGGACATGGGAATGTACTCCTGAAGGCAGATACGGGGTTTCGGCCGACGGGCGGCCGGGGATTGGGGTGGTTCAGCCCGGTGGGCGCTGTCGGTCGAGCGCGAGGGCCGGGGCGATCGACGCCAGGCCGCTGAGCGCCAGGCCCAGGACCGAGATATTGATCAGGCCGTCGTACTGTCCGCCGCTGGCGACGAAGGCGGCCATGGCCGGGCCGGACGCCAGCCCCATCTTCGAGAAGAAGCCGGCCAAGGCGGCCATCTGTCCGGCCTTGTCGAAGGCGGCGCTCATGCCGAGCAGATAGGGGATCACGAAGGCCCAGGTGATGGCCGTGCCGATATTGGCGACCAGATAGACCCACGGCAGTTCGCTGAAATGGAACGCCCAGGTGCCGGCGAGGGTCAGGGCCAGACCGGCCACCACCGGCCAGAAGCGGCCAAACCTGGCGCCCATGAAGACCACGAGAGCCGAACCGAGCGCGCCGATCCAGTTGGCCGCGCCAAGCGTGTCGGTGATGAAGCCGAGCTCCAGGCCGGCGCCCTTGCCCAGGCCGATGATGTAGGCCGCTAGCCCCATGTTGGCCGCCTGGAACAGGAAGATGCCGACAAACACCAGAACCAGAGGGATCCAGCGGGTCGGCGCTTTTGGTCCGGTCGCCGCGACCTTCGGGGCGGCTTCGTAGGCGCCCAGAAAGGGGGTCATGACCAGGGTCGCCAGACTGAACGTCGCCAGGGCGACAAACAGCACGCCGGGGCCGAACACCGGGACGAGCCGGGGCAGGAACATCAGGCCCAGGCCGCCGAGGCCGAACTGGACCACCAGCAGCATGCCGAAGGTGCGATCCGGCGCCTTTGTCCGGGCGATGACCGCGAAGGCCACCCCGACCAGAAGGCCGCCGACCAGCCCGTGCAGGAACCTCACCGCGATCAGCACCTGGGGATCGCGCAGCAGCGTCGAGGCCAGGTCGATAGTGATCAGGCCGAGCAGCACCGTCACCGCGGTCGGCCGCCAGGGCAGCCTGCGGATGATGAACACCGCCGTCAGGGCGCCCACGGCCGCGCCATAGACATTGGCCGAAGCCACCAGCCCCGCCTGTTTGGCGGTCAGGCCCGCGCCGCTGATGAGTCCGTCCACCAGGGCGGCCATGATGTTGACGTAGAACAGACCGGCGGTGGCCAGGAAGGACAGCAGGACGCTGGCCAGCAGGCTGTCCTCCGGGACCCTTGGCGGGCCGCGACGCGCGGGCGGCGCGTTGAGGGCGTCGTCGGTCATGAGCACATATCCCTGATCCGGGCCGCCTCGACCGCGGCCGGAGCCCAGTCGAACAGGCCGCTGTCGCCGAAATAGTAGTAGGTCACGCCGCCCGGCAGCAGCACGACGGAGATGCCGCCGAACCCGGACATGAACGGCGCCCAGACCGGCCGCGGACAGCCCAGCGGACCGCCGATGTCCCGCGCCCAGAAGCCGGCCTTGTAGCGATAGACAGGGCCGCCCGCGGTCAGGCCCGGGTGGGCGGGATCCTTCTGCAGCGCAGCCGCGAGCAGCGCAGGATCGAGCATCGGTCGGCCGTCGATCAGGGCCCCGCCCTTAAGCCAGCCCGCGATCCGCAAGATGTCATCGCGATGATAGGTCAGGCCCCAGCCGGTGAACGGCTGGCGGGCCGCATCGTAGGTCCGGCGGGTGCTCATGATCGTCGGGCTGAGCCGCAGCGAGCGCCACAGCGGCGCGACCATGTCGTCGTAGAGATCGCCCTCGCCGGCCTGCCGGAGGATATCGGACATGGCCGTCCCCAGCAGGTAGGTGTCGGCCGTGCGGTAGACGAAGGTCGTTCCGGGCGCGGCGCGGCGATGGAAATGGCCGCAGGCGTAGGCCGCCTTGGCGGCGTGGTCCTCGACATCGAAGAAGACCTGGCCGGCGGCGGCGTTCTCGTCCACCTCGAAGGCCGTCGATCCATAGACGCCGGTGGCCATGTCCAGCGCGTCGGCCAGGGTCACGCCGGCCCAGTCGTCACCCCTGGCGCAGGCCGGAACGTGATCGCGGATCCGCGACTGGGCGCTTCCGGGGTGAAGCGCCTCGAGCCGCATCAGGCCAACGCCGCCGACGACCGACTTGGCCGTGGAATAGGACGGCAGGTCGAGCACGTCGCAGAACGGATAGCCGCCCTGCCGGGTCTGGCAGGCGCCGGCATAGTGCACGCCATCGACGACCAGCCCGAAGGCGGTCGGCGGGTCGCCATCCGTCGGCGCGCCCAGGGCGAAGGCGGCGAGGTTCAGGTCCGGGCGCAGCCGGGCCAGTTCGGCCAGCGGGCGGACCGGAAGCCGCGCGGCGACCTCGTCCCGCCAGGCGGCGATGATGGCGTCGGCGTCCGGGATCGCGGTCGGCGTCAGCCGCGCCGGGACCGTGGCCCAGGCGTCGAACTTCAGATAGGCGCAGGTCTCCGAGGCGATCTCCAGCGCCACGCGGGAGACCGATCCATCCGGCCTGAACAGGAAGGTCAGCACACCGTTGTGCAGGCAGTTGGCGTTGCGCTCCTGCAGCGCGAACGGAACGGCGGCGCGCAGCCACCCCCGGTCGTTCTCTTCGCGCCAGACCCGCCCGGGCTCGACCACCCAGTCCCAGGCCGGATGGTCACCCACCACCACGCCGCGCAGAACCGGAACCAGATCAGCCCCGTCCTGCACAAACGCGAAATCGAACGGCGGCAGCGTCACCCGGGCGGCCAACTCGGCGGGGGTGTCGCCGGTCTCGTCGCGCAGGACCTTCATCGCCAGGGTCGCGCCGGTAAGATCGAGCGCCAGGCGCGCCGCGAACCGTCCGGTCGGCGCAACGGCCACGGCGGGCGGGCTGAAGGCGGCAAGGGGAACCGGAGCCGCCAGGGCCGGCCCCGTCATCAGGCTGTCGAAGGTCAGGTCAGCACGTGGACCGTCCACGGCGACGGCGGGACGCTCGCCGGTCACGGTCACCGCGTCCGCCCAGCAGGACACGCGCTTGCCGCCCACGGCCCGGACCCGGACCAGAACGCGCGGATTGTCGTCCGCGCCCGGTAACGCGAGCGCCGCCCGGTTCAGGGTCACGCCATCGTCGGCGCCGTCGCGGACCGCGACGACCTCGCGCCAGGTCGCGCCGGCGTCGGCCGAGGTCTCGATCAGACAGGCGTCGGCCCGGCCCAGCGACATCGCGGCCAGCGATCCGGCGACCGACACCTGGACGAAGCCGCGCGTGGACACCGCCGTCATGGCGGTCGCGCCGCCCGTCACGCGCAGCGAGATGTTGTCGCCATAGGTCGTCAGTCGCACATCGCCGGCGCCGGTCGCGCCCCAGCCGTCGGCCACGCCGTCCTAGAAATCATCAACGAAGATCGGCGCGGCCATGGCCGGCGCGCAGACGCAAAGCATCGCCGCCAGCACGGCGGCCCCGAGGAAAGGCGGACGCATCAGAGCAACTCGCGGGAGTCTAGGCCGCCCGCGACCAGCGCCACCCTCAGCGGCTCAAGCTGGTCGGCGTAGCGCCGCCACAGGCCGACCGAGTTGGCGTGGATCGGCTGGCGCACCTGGGCCGCGCTGGCCGTGGCCGCGGGACTGCTGTTCTCGTGGAAGCGCAGGCAGGCGTCCTGCCAGTCCAGCCCGCAATGGTCGATGATCCGCCGGCTGACGGTCTCCTGATCGGTGACCAGCGCCTCGTAGTCGATATCGAGGACGCGGCCCGGCAGGACCGCGCGCCAGTGATCCATCAGCCGCCGATGCGCCAGCTGATAGGCGGCGATATCGGCGAGGTCATAGGAATAGGGGCAGCCCATGCGGAACAGCGTCTTGTAGAGCGCGTAGCCGCTGTCCATCGGGTGACGCCGCAGATGGATGATCCGGGCGTTCGGCAGGGCCCGGGCGATCAGGCCGATGTAGAGGAAGTTGACCGGCGTCTTGTCGATGAACAGCGGCGCCGACCGGCCGTAGCCGGCGACGCTGTCGAGATAGGCGCGCCCTAGCGCCGCCGGATCGAGGTCCGCCGAACGCCGGATCAGGTCGCCCTTGCCACCGGTCGGGCCGGCGGAGCGCATCAGCGCCAGGGCGAAATCGTTGATCTCGCCGAGGCTCTCGACAGCGGTGTGGGAACTGATGATGCGATCGACCAGGGTCGTGCCACTGCGCGGGAGACCGAGCACGAAGACGGGCCCGGGCTCGTCACAGCCGGGCGCGGGCGAGGCGAACAGGCTCGCGTCGAACACGCGCGCGATCTCGGCCATGGCGGCGACGTCGGCCTCCACCTGGTAGCTCAGCAGGCCGCGACGCCGATCCGCGCCGCGCTTGAGCCAGGCGAAGCTCATGTTGTGCTCGCCCAGATCCTCGAACTCCTTGGCCAGGGCGTAGCTGAGCGCGACCTCGCCCGGGCCGGTCAGCCGCTGCCGCGTGGCCTGAAGCAGATCCGCGGTGTGGTTGGATTCGGGAGTCTGGCGCCGCAAAGTCGACCGGTTCTGCCAGGCGTCGCCGTCGTTGGGATCGAGCTGGATGACGCGGTCCAGAAGCGTCTCGGCCTCGGTCGTCTGCCCCAGCGCGATCAGCGCCGTCGCGAGATTGTAAAGGCACCGCGGATCGTCCGGCGTCAGGGCGGCCGCGCGGCGGTAGCAGCGCGCTGCGTCGGCCGACCTGGCGCAATGGGTGAAGTGCTCGCCCAGATGCTGCAGCAGCCGGGCGTCGTCGCCCGCCCGCGCCTCGAGAGAGGCCAGCCGGGCGAGGGCGTCGCCGATGCGACCGTCACGGATGAGCGGAGCAACGCCGCCCAGCTCATCCATCACGTCGTCCCTGATCGCCAGGCTGGCCATCCCGTTTCTAGAAGCTGTAGTCGATCGACAGGCCGAGGGTGCGCGGGAGCGAGATGAACTCCTTGGACCCGTTGCCGTAGTAGCCGACGCTGGGCCGCGTGCCCATGTAGGCCTCGGTGAACTCACCCGTCACCCCGTCCTCGTTGAAGACGTTCTTGACGAAGACCGTCGCCGCCCAGGGGCCTTTCGACAGGGTGGCCGACGTGTTCCAGATGGTGAAACCGGAGAGCTCGGTATTGAACCGGGGCCCGCCGATCGCGTTGCGGGTCGAGGACTGGTAGTAGCCGCCGCCGCGCGCCACCAGGGTCATGTCGCCAGCGAGGGACCAAGTGTAGTCCGCCGCCAGGGTGATGGCATGCTCGGGCGTCCCGGGCAGCGTGGACCCGTCCGTTCCGAGCACCGTCCCGAGCGGGCTGACCACGTCCTCGACGAGGCGGGCGTTGGTATAGGTGTAGCCCAGCGAGTAGTGCAGCGCGTCGGACGGCCGGACGTCGATCGAGGTCTCCAGGCCGTAGGTGCGCGCCTTGCCGCCGTTCTGCACGACATAGAAGCCCCAGTTCGGCGTGGCCGTGTTCAGCTGGATGTCGTCCCAGTCGACATAGAAGACCGCCGCGTCATAGACGAACGATCCCATGCGGCCCTTCACGCCGGCTTCGTAGTTCACCACCGAGTCGGATTTGTAGGTCTGCCAGCGCGGGTCCTCGGCGAAATTGCCGGACAGCGGCACGGCGTTGGAGCCGCCCCGGCGATAGCCCTGGGACACGGTCGCGTAGAACAGGCCGTCCTCGGCGAACTTCCAGGACAGGTTGCCCTTGAACAACGCCTTGCTCTCCGACGAGGTGAACCGCGCGGTGACCGGCTGGCTGAGCGAGGTGTACAGCGGCACGTCGATGAAGGTCGTGTTGACCGCCTCGTTCTCGAACCAGCGAACCCCGCCGGTCAGCGCCAGGCTGTCGCTGGCGTGCCAGGTCAGCTCGCCGTAGACCGCCTTTTCGGTGAAATCCTCGTGGCGGCTATAGGCGAAGTCCTGGTCGCCGGCGACGGCCGGCGGGAACCCGCTCCAGATATCCCACCAGCGCTTGAACCCGCGCAGATAGCTTTCCTGCGTCGCGGCCAGGGTGTCCTCGTTGAAGTAGAGGCCGACCACATAGTCGAAGTCCCCGCCCGCCTTCGAGACCAGGCGGACCTCCTCGATGGTCGCCTCGTCCGAATAACCGCGCACCGCCGAGGCCATCGGCCGGGGGTAGTTGTAGTAGAAGCTCAGGAAGCCGGCCTTGGCGTAGAAGCCGGTGTTCTCGCTGACGCTGTCGCCCTCGTGGCTGTAGACCGAGGTCGATGAGGTCAGGGTGGCGAAACCCAGGTCGATGTTCATTTCCAGCGCGGTCAGGCTGACGTCGCGCGACGACGGCTCAAGCTGAACCGACCCGTTCTCGTAGTCGCCGTAGCGGTTGCCGTAGCCGTCCAGACCGCGCGTCACCTGCCGCCGGCCACCGACTTCGTCGGACTGCTGGCTGTAGGTCAGGGTGGCGTTGAACCTGTCGTTCGGCTCGAACAGCAGGGCCGCGCGGACGAAGCTGATCTCGACCGTGTCGGCGTCCTTCTTGCTGGTGTAGGCGGCGTCGGACGACAGGACACCGCTGGGCGCGGCCGGCGCGCCGGTGCTGTCCAGCACGTACAGGTTCACGTAGTCGGTCAGGCCCGGATAATCGATCCGGCTGACCATCGCGCGCAGGGCGAACATGTCGCCGAGCGGCAGGTTCAGGGTCAGGTCGCCGGCCCAGCCGACGCTGCCGGACCCTTCGACCTTGCTGGCCGTGACGTTCGCGGCCCCGCTGAACTCGCCCAGCCTGGGCGCGCGGGTGATGTAGCGGACGGTCCCGCCCAGCGAGCCCGAGCCATAGAGGGTGCCCTGCGGGCCGCGCAGCACCTCGACCCGTTCCAAATCCTTGAGCAGGAAGCCGGCGAACAGCGGCGTGTCGTTCTGGTAGGTCGATACCGGCGCGACGCTGGAGACCGCGTAGTCGCCCAGGGCGTTGCTGTCGACGTTGATGCCGCGGATCAGGACGTTGTTGACCACGCCGCCATTGCGGTAGCCGCGATCGACCACCGAGACGCCGGGAACGCCCCGCATCAACTCGGCGGCGTCGAGCATCTTGCCGTCCTCGATCGCATCGCCGGAGACGGCGGAGATATTGTAGGGCACCTCCAGAACGCTCTGTTCGCGGCGGTTGGCCGTGACCACCACCTCGCCGACCGTGGTCTCGCCGGACTCCTGCGCCACGGCGACGCCGCCAGAGGCCAGGCCCATGATCAACGCGCCGATCGATATGGCGCCTTTCAGGTTCGACTTGTTCATCTCAATCCCCCTCGTTTCAGGCAGACCGGCTGCCGTTCCTTGCCGGGCGCGCGACACGCGCGCCCGCTTCACGCCTACGTCTTGATCACTCTCAGCACGGGCGCCGCCGGCCGTTCCGACCCCGGCTTCTGCAACGGTCCCAGTCCCGAGAAGGTCGGCGACGCGGAAAATCCGTCCCGATAGGGCGGAAATTCGATCGGGTTGTCGCGCAGGCTCTTCAGGGGCTGTCCCAGCCCGTGCCAGCCGCGCTCGCGCACCCGCGTCACCTGATCCAGATCCAGTTCGACGGCGATGACCTCATGGCCCGCCCCCGCCTGGTGAATGACTTCGCCGCCCGGCCCGAACACGCCCGACAGCCCGACTCCGAGGGAGCCGGCGGTGTTGATATCGACGAAGAAGACCTGGTTGGTCACCGCGCTGGCGCGGGCGATGGCCAGCTCCGCCTCGCGGTCGATGGTGTTGGTCATGCCCGGGTGGAGGATGACCTCCGCGCCCATCCAGGTCAGGGTGCGGGTCGTCTCCGGGAACCACATGTCGTAGCAGATCGACAGGCCGAACCGGCCAACGCCGGGAACGTCGAAAACGACGAATTCGTCTCCGGCCGTCACCCCCTGCTCATAGGGCAGGAACGGATAGATCTTGCGGTAGCGGGCGACGACCTGACCGCTGGGGTCGATCACCGGCGCGGTATTGTAGACCCGGCCGCCGTCGGCCTCGAACAGCGATCCCGGCACCAGCCAGACGCCGGCGGCGCGGGCCGCCTCGCACATGCGGGCCTCGGCCTCGCCCGGCAGGGGCTGGGCGTTCGAAACGGCCGCCCCGAACAGCGACAACTCACCCAGCACCACCATGTCGATCCACGGCAGTCGCGCCTTCACCGCCGCGACCTCGGCGGCGATGCGGTCGCCGTTGTCGCCCCGGTCGAGCTGCAGTTGAAGGCCGGCGATACCAATCGGACGCATGAGAACTCTCTGGGGCTGGCCACGGGGCCATGAGCCATCAGAGTGACCGCGCGGGCCGCTGTCACATAGCGCCAGCCCGGAACAGTCTATGGCGCCAGTTTGACGTCACGGTGATCGTTGAGTGAAATCTGGCCCCAGTGTGTCAGGCCACGTCGGCGCGCCGGATGACGGCCGAGTCGACCAGCCGCCCGCCCGCGTCGAACCAGCCGATGCGGTCGCCGACGATGGTGGTCATCAGGCTCGAGGTCTCGCCGTAGGACCAGCGGTTCCACTGGCGTCGCCAGACGTCGCCCTCGACCCACCAGCGCCCTTCGTCGCAGTCCTCGTTGGCATAGCCGGCGCGGCCGACCATCCGGCCGTCCGGCAGCAGCTCGATCGTGCAAGGATCGCCATAGACCGTCTTGCACAGCAGCACGGCGCCGGACATCGCCGTCTGCAGGGCGTCCCCGGACAGCCGGGTCTCGGCCGTCTCGGGAAAGGCGCGGGCCGTGCCCGGCAGGTCCCGCATCAGGTCGGCGAGGGCCGCGACGCCCTGGCGGATCCGGTCCAGCGGCAGGCTGGTCACGCCGAGCCGGAAGATGTTCTTCGGCGCCTTGTTGTCGGCGTAGTAGGGGCCCACGGGCTCGATGAGCACGCCCCGGCACTCGGCCTCGGCCGCGAAGGTCTCGACGTCGAGATGATCGGGACCGCGCACCCAGTAGGTGGCCCCGCCTCTCAGCGGCGCGATGGCGACGGACTGCTGCAGGTAGTGGTTCAGGGCGTCGCGCAGCGCGGTGCGACGCTCGCGGAACAGCCGCCCCAGCCGCATCATCGTCGCGTCGTAGTGGCCCATGGCCAGGAAATGGGCCGCCGCGCGCTGGTTGTTCAGCGGCGGGTGCCGGACGGTCAAATGGCGGAGCCGCCGCGCCTCGGCGATGACCTCGGCCGAAGCGACCATGAACCCCAGCCGCAGCCCCGGTCCCAGCACCTTGGAGAAGCCGGCGACATAGATCACCCGGTCATCCCGATCCAGGCTGCGCAGGGCCGGGCAGGCCTCGTCGAGGTAGTTGGTCTCGCAGGCGAAATCGTCCTCGATGATGATCAGGTCGCGGCTGGCGGCCTTCCTGAGCAGCGCCTCGCGCCGGGCCTGGGTCATCATCACGCCGGTGGGGAACTGGTGGCTCGGCGTGACATAGACCAGATCACAGTCGTCCAGCCGCCGATCGACGACCAGTCCCTCGTCATCGACGGCCTGGTGGACCAGCCGCGCGCCGCGATCCATGGCCAGGCGGCGCATGTCCGGATAGCCCGGGTTCTCCACGGCCACGACGCTGGTCCGATCAATCAGCATGCGGCTGACCAGCGACAGCGCCTGCTGCGCCCCCACCGTGATCAGGATCTCGTCCGGCCGCGCCTGGATGCCCCGCCGGGGCAGGACCTTGGTGCGGATTTCCTCGATCAGCATCGGATCGTCCGCGTCGCCGCCGTCCATCGACCACTGGCCGATGTCGCCGACCGACAGCGCCTGACGGCTGGCCTCGCGCCACTCGGCGACGGGAAACAGGGACGCGTCGAACAGGCCATCGATGAAGGGATAGGGGTACTGGCGCCAGTTGGGCGTCCGCCGCGCGACCGGCTCGTCGCCCTCACCGGACTTGAACCGGCCGCGCCAGCGCGAGGACGGCGCCGGCTCGCGGCCGCCCGCCACCGACTGGACCGCCGTCAGGCCGCGCAGCATGTCATGATCAACATAGATGCCGCTGCGCTCGCGACTGACGAACAGCCCCTCGTCGAGCAGTTTCTGATAGGCCAGCGTCACCGTGTTGCGCGCCACGCCCAGCTGGGCCGCCAGGGCCCTGGACGACGGCAACCGCTTGCCCGGCGGAAAGGCCCCGGCGCAGGCCGCATCGACCAGCTTGCGACGCACCTGATCCTGCAGACCGAGATCGCTGTCGGGATCGAGGAACAGAAGCGGCCTGGACATGACGGGATTCTCGCCCGCGGCCATCAGCGGTGTCCAGTGCGACTTGCCGCCGCCGGTCTTGACGCGCTCCCTCACGCCGCCCGGCCACGATCCCGGCGAGGCGGCGCCGTCCGGCCGCGGTCAGCCCGCCTCCGCCACCTTGTCCTGGGTTTTCAGCTCGAAGTCGCTGGCGTCATGCCGCTCGATCAGTTGGCTGGACGGCTCGCCCCAGGCGCGGTTGACCATCCGGCCCCGCTGCACCGCCGGCCGTTCGGCGATCTGGTCGGTCCAGCGCTGGACGTGCTTGTAGTCCTGCACCGACAGGAACTCGCCGGCCTCGTAGAGCAGGCCCTTGGCCAGGCCGCCGTACCAGGGCCAGACGGCCATGTCGGCGATGGTGTAGTCCGGGCCCGCCAGGAATTCGCTTTCGGCCAGCCGGCGGTCGAGCACGTCCATCTGGCGCTTCACCTCCATGGCGAACCGGTCGATCGGGTATTCCATCTTGGTCGGCGCATAGGCGTAGAAGTGGCCGAAGCCGCCGCCGAGGTAGGGCGCGCTGCCCATCTGCCACATCAGCCAGGACAGGCACTCGGCCCGCGTCGCCGGGTCAGTCGGCAGGAAGGCGCCGAACTTTTCCGCCAGGTACAGCAGGATCGCGCCCGACTCGAACACCCGGATCGGCCTGGGCCCGCTGCGATCGACCAGGGCCGGAATCTTCGAGTTCGGATTGGCCGCCACGAAGCCGCTGCCGAACTGATCGCCGTTGCTGATCACGATCATCCAGGCGTCGTATTCGGCGCCGCCGTGGCCCAGGGCGAGCAACTCCTCCAGCATCACCGTGACCTTCACCCCGTTGGGCGTGGCCAGCGAATAGAGCTGCAGCGGGTGGCGGCCCACGGGCAGGTCCTTGTCGTGTGTGGGGCCGGCGATCGGACGGTTGATCGCCGCGAACCGGCCGCCGCTTTCCTTGTTCCAGGTCCAGACTTTGGGCGGGGTGTAGGCGGAGGCGTCGGTCATCGATCTGGCTCTCGGCGGCTGCGGGGCGCGCGGGCGTCCCGCGCTTCACGCCATTTGGGTGGCACGAACAGGAACGGGGAGTCGAGCGCAGGATTTCTGCGGTCGTCCCCCGATCGTCAGCGGGACTGTTCCGCGCGGCCCCGACGGCGGCGGCGGACAGGCGCATGGCGCGGGCGAGCGGCCTGGCCGACCTGGAAACCTCAGGCCGTCTCGTCCTTGAAACTCAGGCCCGCATTGGCGCTCAGCCGGGCGATCAGCTTTTGGCCCAGGGCCGCGCCGGGGACCCAGACCCCGCCGGGCACGTCCGCGGCCTCCTTGACCAGGCAGATGGCCGTCTCGGCGATGATCCTGGATGTCGAACCGTAGCCGGGATCCCTGTCGCCGTGGACCGAGCCCCGCACCTGGCGGCCGTCGGCATCGACGCCGATAAACAGCAGGTCGTAGAAGCCGGCCTCGCGCTCTTCCTTGCTGGGCCCCTCCCCCGGCTGCGGCCCGCCGGCGCCGCCCAGGCTGGTGAAGGCCGTGGCGGCGCCCGGCGCGACAACGGCCATCTCGTCATAGGCGAAGTCCGCGCCCCAGGGGCGCCCCTGCAGGAAGTTCGAGCGGTGCACGTTCTTGGTGTTGATGGTCGCCATCATGAACGGGCCGACCTCCTGGTCCAGATCGGGATCGAGGTGCGTCGTCATGCCGTCCGGCTGGGCCGGTCCCTTGAAGCCGGGCGTCAGGGCGAACGGGTCGAACATCAGGCCGGCGAGCGCGGGGTTCTTCTGGATCGCGGCCATCGTCGCCGCGCCGCTGGCGGCCGTGCCGCCCGACAGGCCGCCGCGCATCGAGCGGACCCGGCCCTTGATCCGCGGAACGGGATGGCCCAGCCGCGCCTTCGCCAGGCCCTGGGTGAAGATCACCCCCAGCTCGAAGGGAATGGAATCGAAGCCGCAGGAGAAGACGATCCGGGCCCCCGACGCCTTCGCGGCCGCGTCGTGGGCGGCGATCATCTCGGCCATCCAGTTGGGCTCGCCCGACAGGTCCAGATAGTCCGTCCCGGCCGCCGCGCAGGCCGCCACCAGGTCGGACCCGTAGAGCTGGTAGGGGCCGACGGTGGTCAGGACGGCCTTGGCCCGCGCGACCATGGCGCGGAGCGAGGCCGGGTCGGCGGCGTCGGCCACGATCAGCGGGGTATCGGCCGGCGCGCCGATCTCGTCGCGAACCTGGGCCAGTTTGGCGGCGCTACGGCCAGCCATCGCCCATCGGACCTCGCCCCCGACGCCGTAGCGGGCGGCCAGATATTCGGCGACCAGCCGGCCGGTAAAGCCCGTGGCCCCGTAGACGATGATGTCGAATTCAGCTTGCGGGTTCATGGCGACGGCTCCGTTGCGGGACCGCAACCTGTCCTAGTTTACGGCGTGAGGCCAGAGCCGGCGCGGTCGGTCACCGCGGTCCTGGAGACCATGGCGCGGACGACGGCGCCAAAAACCGGTTCCGTCCCAGGCGCCGCCGTGTAGGGTTGGAATCATGGGGACCAATCTCGTCCAGCTGTTCCTGAACCTCGGCCTGGCCACGCTGATGGTGGCCGTGACGGTGCTCATCCATTTCTGGGGGCTGGTCGTCCTTGTGCGGATCATGGGCCATACCGGCCTCCGCCTGCGGGCGCATGACCACGCGCTCGGCCAGGCCGGTCTGCTGATCGTGGTGGTGTTCGGCATCGTCGGCCTGCACACCGTGGAGATCTGGCTCTACGCCATCCTCTACATGCAGCTGGGCGCGCTGCAGTCGCTGGAGTCGGCGCTCTATTTCTCGACCGTGACCTTCGTCGCCCTGGGCTACGGCGACGTCGTACTGGGAACGTCCTGGCGGCTGCTGAGCGCCATCGAGGCGGCCAACGGGGTGATCCTGGTGGCCTGGTCGACGGCCTTCCTGATCGCCGTGACAGCCCGCCTGCGGGCGCTCGAGCACGACTGGCTCAAGCCCCGCGATTAGGTCGCCGACGCTGGATCCCGCACCTAGCCCTTGCGGACGCCGCAGGTGTTGACGCCCAGGATGGCGTAGAGCGGGCAGAAGCCGACGACGCCGGTCAGCAGCGGGATCAAGCCCAGGTATCCCCACGCCGTGTGCGGGCCGACGAACGCCAGCGACAGCACGCCCAGGCCGACGATGACGCGCAGCACGCGGTCCAGGCCGCCTTCATTGGTTTTCATGACAGGTCTCCGATTGAGCCCCGGCGACGCGCCGGGGGCGTGAGCTCGGGGCCGCGCGGCTAGAGCATTTTCCGATAAGTGTGAAACGGTTATCGGATCGAAAAATGCTCTAAACTTTTGATTTAGAGCCCTTTTTATCCGATCTGATTGGAACAATCAGATCGGAAAGGGCTCTAGGGAAAGGCGGGGCCGGGCTTCACGCCCAGGGCCTTGAACACCATCGCCGCCGGGCAGAAGCCGGTGAACGCGGCCTGGATCATGTTCAGGCCGGCGAAGGCGGGCAGCAGCATCCACCAGGGGCTGACGAGCCAGGCCAGGGCCAGGCCGGCCAGGATGACGATGCCGGCGAAGACGAAAACGGCGCGATCCAGGGTCATGACGAGGTTCCTCCTATCGGCTCAGGCCGGAGCCTGGGCCAGGGCCTGGGTGGTCCAGGCGACGATCTGGTCGGCGCGCATGGCGCCGGACTGGCGGGCGACGATGCGCCCGTCGCGAAACAGGATCAGCGCCGGGATGCCGGACACGCCGAGCTCGGCGGCCGCCGCCTGCTCCTCGTCGGCGTTCAGCTTGAGCAGCCGGACCTTCGGCTCGAGCCGGGCCGCGGCCGCCTCGAACTGCGGGCCCATGGTCCGGCAGGGCCCGCACCAGGGCGCCCAGACATCGACCAGCACGGCGGCGTCCTGCGTGGCGTCGCGGTGCCTGGCCAACTGCGCGCCGGTCACCGCCACGGGCGCGCCGGTGAACAGCTTGCCGCCGCAGCGACCGCATTTGGCGGCGCCGGCGTCCCGGTCATGGGGAGCCCGGTTGACGGCGGCGCAGGCGGGACAGACGAACTGGCCCATGGTGGTCAGTCCTTCAGCTTGTGGGCGCCGATCAGGTCCAGCGCCATCTTCTCGTAGAAGGTCTCGGACTCGCCGCGCTTGACCTTGCCGAGGAAGTATTTCTCGAACCCGACCTTGGCCAGGTGGACCCAGCCGCCGCTGGCCGACCAGTTGATGTTGCGCGGCGGGATCTGCGGCTGGGCGAAGAAGGCCACGCCGCCGTCGCCGAAGTCGGCCAGGCAGATCGCGTTCCAGGTCGCTTCCCGGTCGGCGGGCGCGCCGTCGATCAGGGCGCTCAGATTCTGCGCCACGGCCGTGACCATGCTCTCGATCATGAAGCCGGTCTTGGGCACGCCGACCGGCACCGGCGTCTTGCCCGTCGGGGCGATGGCGACGCAGACGCCGAGCGCGAAGATGTTGGGGAAGGCCGGATTGCGCTGGGTCTTGTCGGCGACGATGAACCCGCGCAGATTGGTCAGGCCCTCGATGCCGCGCACGGCCTCGACGCCGCGGAAGGCCGGCAGCATCATCGAAAAGGCGAACGGCAGATCGTGAACCTGTCTGACCGTTCCGTCCTCGGCCACTTCCTCCACATGCATCATGCCGGACTCGACCTTCGCCACCCTGGCGTTGGTGATCCACTTGATGTGGCGGTTGCGCATCTCGCTTTCGAGCAGGCCCTTGGTGTCGCCCACGCCGTCCAGGCCCAGGTGTCCGATGTAGGGTTCGGAGGTCACGAAGGTCATCGGCACCCGGTCGCGGACCTTGCGGCGGCGCAGCTCGGTGTCGAGGATCATGGCGAATTCGTAGGCCGGCCCAAAGCAGGACGCTCCCTGAACGGCGCCCACGACGATCGGCCCGGGATTGGCCGCGAAGGCGTCGAAGGCGGCGGCGGCCCGCTCGGCGTGGTCCACGTGGCAGATCGACTGGGTGAACCCGCTGGGACCCAGGCCCTCGATCTCGTCGAAGGCCAGTTCGGGGCCGGTGGCGATGACCAGATAGTCGTAGGCGAGGCTCTGGCCGTCGTTCAGTTCGATGCGGTTCTCGGCCGGATGCAGGCGTTTGGCGCCGACCGGGGTGAAGCCGATGTCCTTCTTCTTCATCACGGGGGGCAGATGCACCTCGATGGCCGCCCGCTTGCGCCAGTGGACCGCGACCCACGGATTGGACGGCACGAAATGGAAGGTGTCGCCCTGGTTGACGACCGTGACATCGGCGCGCGAACCGACGGCCGCCTTGATTTCGAAAGCCGCCACGGTCCCGCCGAGGCCAGCTCCCAGCACTGCGATGATGGGCTTTTTCATAGGACTATCCTGCATCGTTCCTCCGGCCCCGCTTTGAGCCTGATCAAGGTTGGGCCGGAATGCCGGGCCTAGCTTGAACGGGCTTGAACGGGTTTCGTTATTTCATATATGCGAATATATGCATATTACCATATGCAACCCGCTTCAAGCCTGTCAGGGACACCACGCCGATGTTTGGACGACCCAGAACCACCGACCTCACGCCCGCCCAGGTCAGCGCCATGCTGCATCGGTCCGAGATCATCCTGATCGACGTTCGCGAGCCGGGCGAGTTCGCGGCTGAGCGCATCCACGGCGCGCTGAACTTCCCGCTCAGCACCTTTGACCCGGCCAATGTGCCCCTGTCCCACGATCAGACGGTCGTCTTCCAGTGCGGCTCGGGGAAGCGCTCGGCGACCGCCGTCGAGGCCTGCCTGAAGGCCGGCCTCAAGACCGACGCCCATCTGGCGGGCGGGATCATGGCCTGGAAAGCCCAGGGCCTGCCGACGGTTTCCCTTGATGTCGAAAGCGGCGCTGTCCGCGACCGTAGCTAGTTAAGCGAACGAGGCGACGATGAGACGTATTCTGCCCGGCGGCGCGATCCTTGGCGTGGCGCTGCTGCTCGTCGCCTGCGGCGACGCTCCCGAGAGCAAGCCGACCGAGGCGACCAGCGCGCGCGGCGAACGGCTGACCGTGCGGTCGTCGATGGTCGTCGATTACAAGCCGGTTGCGGCCACGGTCACGACCCGCGACATGGGCGAGGCCCGGGCCCGGATCGGCGGCACGGTCACGCGGCTCAACGTCCGGGCGGGCGACTATGTGCGCAAGGGCGCGGTGATCGCCGTCATCGCCGACCAGCGCCTGACCTTTGAGACCAGCGCCTACGACGCCCAGGTCGCGGCGGCGGCGGCCGAGGCCTCGCGGGCCCAGGCCGACCTGAAGCGGATCCGGGTCCTGTTCGACAAGGGCATCTACGCCCAGGCCCGGCTCGACCAGGCCGAGGCCGCCGCCCGCGCCGCCCAGGCCGGCCTCGCCGCGGCCCGGGCCCAGCGCGCGGCCAGCGCCGAGGTGGGGGCCCAGGGCGCGGTCCTGGCCCCCACGACGGGACGCGTCCTGCGCGCCGACGTCCCGGCCGGCTCGGTCGTGACGCCCGGACAATCGCTGGCCACGATCACCGCCGGGATCGCCCTGCTGCGGGCCGAGATCCCCGAGTCCCAGGCCCGCGCGCTGAAGGTGGGCGACACCGTGACCCTCGATCCCCAGGACCTCGCCGCCGCGCCGACGGCCGGCGCCATCCTGCAGCTGTATCCCTCGGTCACCGCCGGCCGCGTGACCGTCGATATTTCCGTACCGGGCCTGGCCGCCGACCTGGTCGGCCAGCGGGTGCGGGTGCGCATCAAAGCCGGCGAGCGGCCGGCCGTGACCCTGCCCCGGCGCTTCGTGTCCACCCGGTTCGGCGTCGATTTCGTGCGGCTGGTCGATCGGTCGGGCCAGGCCTCCGACGTCGCCGTGCAGCTGGCCCCGGCGTCCGATCCTGACCGGGTCGAGGTTCTGTCCGGTCTGGCCATCGGCGACACCATCGTTGTCCCGGGGGCGTCGTCGTGAAGCTCGGCCTCTCCGGACGGCTGGCCCAGGCGACGATCGCCTCGCCGCTGACGCCCCTGTTCCTGCTCGCCGCCATCCTCGTCGGCCTGCTGGCCGTGGCCACGATCGCCCGCGAGGAAGAGCCGCAGATCAGCGTGCCGATGGTCGATATCATGGTGCGGGCCCCGGGCCTGCGCGCCGATGACGCGGCCGAGCTGGTGGCCAAGCCGCTCGAAACCATCGTCAAGAGCATCGACGCCGTCGATCACGTCTACACCCAGGTCAACGACGACCAGATGATGGTCACCGCCCGCTTCAAGGTCGGCGAGGACCCCGACGCCGCCGCCGTGCGCGTGCATGAGAAGATCCGCGCCAACATCGACCGCATCCCGGTGGGCATCCCCGAGCCGAGCGTGGTCGTCCGGGGCATCAACGACGTTCCGGCCATGGTCCTGACCCTGTCGCCCAAGCCGGGCGCGGCCGGACGCTGGACCGACCAGGCGCTCTACGACATCGCCGCCAAGCTGCGCACCGAGGTGGCCAAGGTCGATGACGTCGGCCTGACCTTCATCGTCGGCGGCCGGCCGGACGAGATCCGCATCGAGCCCGATCCCGAGCGCCTGACCCTGCGCGGGGTGCCGCTCGGCTCGGTGATCGAGGCCGTCAAACAGGCCAATCGCGCCTTCCCGGCCGGCGCGATCCGCGACGGCGGCCAGGCGGTGGACGTCGCCGCGGGCCGGTCCCTGGCCTCGGCGCGGGACGTCGGCCTGCTGACCGCCTCGTCGGTCACCGGAGAACCGGTCTACCTGCGCGACGTCGCCGACATCGTCCAGGCGCCCCGCCAGGACCAGGCGCGCGTCTGGCGCTACGCCCGCGCCGGCGACGGCTGGAGCCGCACGCCCGCCGTCAGCCTGGCCATCGCCAAGCGCCAGGGCGCCAACGCCGTGGTCGTGGCCGAGGCCGTGCTGCACCGGGTCGAGGCGCTGGAAGGCGGCCTGATCCCGGCTGGCCTCGATGTCACCGTGACCCGCGACTACGGCGAATCGGCCAACGAAAAGGCCAACGAGCTGCTCATGCACCTGGGCCTGGCGACGGTCTCGATCGTCATCCTGATCGGCTTCGCCATCGGCTGGCGCGAGGCGGCGGTGACGGCGGTGGTCATCCCGACCACCATCCTGCTGACCCTCTTCGCCTCCAAGCTGATGGGCTACACCATCAACCGGGTCAGCCTGTTCGCGCTGATCTTCTCAATCGGCATCCTGGTCGATGACGCCATCGTCATGATCGAGAACATCGCCCGGCACTGGGCGATGAACGACGGACGCCCGCGCGCCCAGGCGGCCATCGAGGCGGTCGCGGAGGTGGGCAACCCCACGGTCGTGGCCACCCTGACCGTCGTCGCCGCCCTGCTGCCGATGCTGTTCGTGTCGGGCCTGATGGGCCCCTACATGGCCCCGATCCCGGTCAACGCCTCGGCGGCCATGGTGTTCTCGTTCTTCGTCGCCGTGGTCATCGTGCCCTGGCTGATGATCCGCTTCGCCCGCAAGGCGCTGGAAGGCGGCCATGCCGCGGATCACGGCGAAGGCAAGCTGGGCAAGGCCTATCGCCGGCTGGCCGGCCGGATCATCGCCAGCCGCCGCGGCGCGTGGATATTCCTGGGCGCAGTCGGCGTGGCCACCCTGCTGGCCTGCGCCATGTTCGCCACCAAGACGGTGACGGTGAAACTGCTGCCGTTCGACAACAAGTCCGAGCTGCAGGTGGTCGCCGACCTGCCCGAAGGGGCCAGCCTGGAGACGACCGAGCGGACCCTGGCCGCCGCCGCCGCCGTCGCCCGCACCCTGCCCGAGGTGGTCTCGCTGGAGTCCTATGCCGGCACGGCCTCGCCGTTCAACTTCAACGGCCTCGTGCGCCACTATTTCCTGCGCGCCCGGCCGGAGATGGGCGACCTGTCGATTTCCCTGGCGCCCAAGGGCGACCGCAAGCGGTCCAGCCACGCGGTGGCCCTGGACCTGCGCCAGCGGCTGGCGAAGCTGCCCCTGCCGGCCGGCGCCTCGCTGAAGGTGGTCGAGGCCCCGCCCGGACCGCCCGTGCTGGCGACGCTGCTGGCCGAGGTCTACGGCCCCGACGCCGCGACCCGGCGGGCCGTCGCCGCCGAGCTGAAGACGATCTTCCAGCAGGTGCCCTACATCGTCGATATCGACGACAGCTACGGCCAGCCCCGGCCGCAGCTGCGGCTGACCGCCAACCGCGAACAGCTGGAGTATTTCGGCCTGGCCGAACGGGACCTGTACGACTCCATCGGGGCCATCATGACCGGCGAGACGGTCGGCTACGCCCAGCGTGGCGGCGGCCGCACGCCGCTGGAGATCGCCGTGCGTCTGCCCCAGTCGGACCGCAGCTGGTCCGAGCGGCTGGCGTCCACGCCCGTGGCCGCCACCCAGGCCGGCGGCGGGACCCGTCTGGTCGAGCTCGGCGAGGTCGTCGAAGCCACGCGCGAGAAGGCCTCCTGGCCGATCTACCGTCGTGACGGCCGCGACGCCGAAATGATCACCGCCGAGCTGGCCGGCCAGTACGAGGCGCCGATCTACGGCATGCTGGCGGTCGACAAGGCGATCCGCTCCCACGACTGGAAAGGCCTGCCGGAGCCGACCGTGCGCCTGCACGGCCAGCCCGCCGACGAAAGTCGGCCGACCGTGCTGTGGGACGGCGAGTGGGAGATCACCTGGGTGACCTTCCGCGACATGGGCGCGGCGTTCGGCGTGGCGATCCTGGGCATCTACGTTCTGGTGGTCGCCCAGTTCAAAAGCTTCCGCCTGCCGCTGGTGATCCTGACGCCGATCCCCCTGACGCTGGTTGGCATCGTCATCGGCCACATCCTGTTCAGGGCGCCGTTCACGGCCACCTCGATGATCGGCTTCATCGCCCTGGCCGGGATCATCGTGCGAAACTCGATCCTGCTGGTTGACTTCATCCGTCATTCGCAGGGCGACGGCCGGCCGCTGAGGGACGTGCTGCTGGAGGCCGGGGCCATCCGCTTCAAGCCGATCCTGCTGACCGCCCTGGCGGCGATGATCGGGGCGACGGTGATCCTGTTCGACCCGATCTTCCAGGGCCTGGCCATCTCGCTGCTGTTCGGCCTGGCGTCCTCGACGCTGCTGACGGTGCTGGTGATTCCGGCGATCTACGTGGTGCTGCGCGACGACGGCAAGGCGGCGGGCGGCGGCGGCGCCGAACCCGCTCACGGAGGCGGCTGATGGACTATCAGGTCACGGCGGTCCGTCTCGACGCGCACGGCAGCCTGGCGCGCAGCAAGGACGCCGAAGTGGCGCTGGACACCGACGTGGCCGGCCGGCGCGACGCCTTCAATCCGGCGGAGCTGTTCCTCGCCGCCATCGCCGCCTGCATGATCAAGGGCATCGAGCGGGTGACGCCGATGCTCGGGTTCGACCTGCGCGGCGTGGAGGTTCGCCTGACCGCGACGCGCCGGGATTCGCCGCCGTTCATCGCCGGCATCGACTACGAGCTGATCGTCGACACGGACGAGGACGACGGTCGCCTGGACCTGCTGCATCGCAACGTGCGCAAGTACGGCACGATCTCGAACACGGTCGCGGCGGCCACCCGGCTGGAAGGGACGATCCGGCGGCGCGACGGAGCGGCCTCGTGAGGCCCGATTGCGGGCCCGCCACCGCCATCCTTATATTAGCGGCATGACACATACGCCTTCCCTTCCGCCCGCGGAGACCCCGACGGCCGCCGAACTGGCCGACCTCGAGGCCAGCGCCGCGGCGGCCGCCCGGCTGATGAAGCTGCTGTCCAACGAACAGCGGCTGATCCTGCTGTGTCGCCTGGTCGAGGGGGAGTGCTCGGTCGGAGATCTGGCGGCCTACGTCGGCCTGGCCCAGTCGGCGGCCTCGCAGCACCTGGCGAAGCTGCGGGCGGAATCGGTGGTCACCACCCGCCGCGAAGGCCAGACCATCTACTATCGCCTGGCCGATCCCGCCGCGATCCGGGTCATCGACACCCTCTGCGCGATCTACCGCTAACCCGCGACGGCCCGCCAGGCGACATAGGCCGCGACCAGCAGCACGAGGCCGGCGAACAGCCGGCGGGCCAGCTGGGCTCGCCCGGCCAGGAGGCCCGCGCCCTTCAGGCCCAGGGCGCCTCCCGCGGCGCCGCCGAGGATGAACAGCCCGGCCACCGGCCAGTCGACCAACCCCGACAACGCGTAGTTGGCCGAGGTCGCCGCACCGAACAGGGCCACCGACAGCAGCGACGAGGCCGCCGCGTTGGCCAGGGTCATGCCGGTCGCCGCCATCAGGCCCGGCACGATCAGGAAGCCGCCGCCGATGCCGAAGAAGCCGGCCGCGAGCCCGGTCAGAAAGCCCAGCGGCGCGAGGCGGAGGGTCAGCCGCCAGGTGATCTGCACCGCGGGATCGCCCTCGCTCTTCGGCTTGCGGAACATCGACAGCGCGATGGCCGCCATCGCCACGGCGAAGAACAGCAGCAGACGCTGGCCATCGACCTGCTTGGCCAGGCTCGACCCGAGGAAGGAGCCGACCAGGCCGGCGGCGCCGAACACCGTCGCGCAGGCCCACTTCACGCGCCCGCCCCGCCCATGGCCGATCAGGTTGATCAGGGCGTTGACCGCCACGGCCGCGGCGGACGTGCCGATCGCCACATGGGGATCGCGGACCCCGACCACATACAGCAGCAGCGGCGTGGCCAGCACAGAGCCGCCGCCGCCGAAGAGGGCCAGCAGCAGCCCGACCAGGGCGCCGCTGAGCAGGGCCAGGCCCGCGCCCGCGAGTGTGATGTCCATCATCGGCCCGCCCTCTGTCGCCGCAGGGCCATCACGCTGGCCACGGCGTCCAGCACCGTCATCACCTCGTCGTCGGCGATTCGATAGAAGATCGTCTGCCCCTTGCGGCGGGTCTCGACCACCCGGTCGGCGCGCAGGCGGGCCAGGTGCTGGGACAGCGCCGACTGCGACAGGCCGACATGCCCCGCCAGCTGGCCGACCGACTGTTCACCCTGACGCAGGGCGCAAAGCACCTGCAGACGGTGCTCGTTGGCCAGCACGCGCAGCAGATCGGCCGCCGTTCGGGCGTTCTCCGCAAGCTCCTGGACGCTTTGGTCGAGCATCGTCATGACCGCAATATATTCCCACTTGCTAATTTAGCAACAATGAATATCTTTGCTCTCGAAGGAGATCCCCATGTCCGTGCACCATCAGGCGTTCTTCCATCAGCCGACCTCGACCGTGACCTTCCTGGTCTGGGACGAGGCCTCGAAGGTCGCCGCTGTCGTCGATCCGGCGCTGGACTATGCGCCGGCTTCGGCCACCATCTCCACCGGCTCGGCCGATGCGATCCTGCGGGCCGCCGCCGACCGCGGGCTCGATATCCGCTACGTGCTCGAGACCCATGCCCATGCCGATCATCTTTCGGCGGCCGAACACCTGCGTCTGAAGACGGGCGCGACCGTGGTCATCGGAAGCCATATCGGCCAGGTCCAGAGCCACTTCGCGGCCCTGTTCGAAGCCGATGACGTCAAGCCGGACGGCTCGGCCTTCGGACGGCTGGTCGCCGACGGCGACGCGCTGCCGCTGGGCGAAACGACCATCCGCGTGATGCACACGCCCGGCCATACCGCCGCCTGCGTCACCTATCTGATCGGCGACCGGGCCTATGTCGGCGATACGCTGTTCATGCCCGACTATGGCACGGCCCGGACCGATTTTCCCGGCGGCGACGCGGCGAGCCTCTACCGCTCAATCCGGCGCATCCTGGACCTGCCGCCCGGGACCCGCCTGTTCGTGGGCCACGACTACCTGCCCGAGGGCCGATCGACCTATGCCTGGGAGACCACGGTGGCCGAGCAACGGGCGCGGAACATTCACGTCCACGACGGCGTTTCCGAAGAGGCGTTCGTGGCGTTGCGGCAGGCCCGCGACGCGACGCTTGCGCCGCCCGCGCTTATCCTGCCCTCCTTGCAGGTCAATATCCGCGCGGGCGCGCTGCCGCCGCCGTCGGACGCCGGCCGCGTCTTCCTGAAACTGCCCGTGACGACCGCCTGACCCCCTGGGCGAACCCCATTCCGACCGGAGCCGCGCCATGGCCTACTATGTCTCCAGAACCCTCGCGCTTCCCTTCGACGAGGCCGTGCTGCGCACCAAGGCGGCGCTGGCGGAGGAAGGATTCGGCGTGATCAGCGAAATCGACATCCGCCAGACCCTGAAGACCAAGATCGGCGTGGCGTTCCGCCCCTATCTGATCCTCGGCGCCTGCAACCCCGGACTGGCCCACGAAGCCCTGATGCTGGAAGACAAGGTCGGGCTGATGCTGCCCTGCAACGTCATCGTTCAGGAAGCGGCCGACGGCCGGGTCGAGGTCGCCGCCATCGACCCCGCCGCCTCCATGCAGGCGATCGACAACACCGCGCTCACGGCCCAGGCCGCGATCGTGGGGCGCAAACTGCAGGCGGCGCTGGACAGGCTCGAAGGCTGATCGACCAGCCGGCGCGGACGGTCAGAGAACGCGGGAGAACCGCGACTGCGTGCCGCTGCGGCGGTCGAACACACGGGCCACCGACCGCAGCCAGGGCTTGCCGACCGAGGTGACGCTGACCGTGTCGCCGGCCAGTTCGACCAGGCCGTCGGCGGCCATGGCCTTGAGCGCGTCGCGTTCCGCGTCCAGCGCGTGGGTGTCGCGGCCGTGGCTGGTGATGACCGAGGCCAGATCGACGGCGTGGCGGCACATCAGCGTCTCGATGATGTCCGCGCGGAAGCGATCCTCGTCGGTCAGGCTCACGCCCCGGACAACCGGCAGGCGGCCCTCCTGCAGGCGGCGGCGCCAGCCGAGCTCGGTGGCGTCGTTCTGGTAGTAGCCCTGCGGCAGGCTGCTGATCGAGGATGCGCCCAGGCCAATGATCGTCATGTGCGGATCGGCCGTGTAACCCTGGAAGTTCCGATGCAACCGGCCTTCACGCAGGGCGATGGCCAACGGGTCGTCGGGCATGGCGAAATGGTCCAGGCCAATCCGGACGTACCCCTCGCCTTCCAGCTTCGCGGCGGCCGCCTCGCTCTGGTCGAGGCGCTGGGCCGCACCCGGCAGTTCGGTCTGGTCGATCAGCTTCTGGTGCGACTTCACCCACGGCACGTGCGCGTAGCCGAACAGCGCCAGGCGCTCGGGGCGCAGGGTGAGGATCTGGTCGAGCGTCGACAGGATGTCCTGGGTCCGCTGGCGCGGCAGGCCGTACATCAGGTCGAGGTTGATCGAGCCGATGCCCGCCTCGCGCAGCCATCCGACCGCGTTCTGGACGACCTCGAAGGACTCGATCCGGTTGACGGCTTCCTGCACATGGGGCGACAGGTCCTGAACGCCGACGCTGGCCCGGGTCAGGCCATGGAAGACCGCCGCCGTGACCCAATCCTTGGTCAGGACCGCGGGGTCCAGCTCCGCGGCGATCTCGGCGCCGGGCGTCACCCGGAATACGTGGCGCAGCGCCTGGAACAGGCTTCCCAGATCGTCGCGCGACAGCATGTTGGGCGTGCCGCCGCCCAGATGGATGGCGCCCGCCAGGGGCCGGCCCGGCAGAGCCTTTTCGACCAGCGCCAGTTCCTCGCCGAGGACGGCGATGTAGTCGCTGATCAGGTTGCGGTTGCGCACCGCCCGGGTGTTGCAGCCGCAGTACCAGCACAGGCGCTTGCAGAACGGAATGTGGACGTAGAGCGACAGGCGCTCCTCGAGCGGGAGCTGGCCCAGCCACTCGGCGGCCTTGTCCTCATCGACCGCATTGGAGAACTCCACGGCGGTCGGATAGCTGGTGTAGCGGGGAACGTTGCCGTCGTATCGTTCAAGCAGGAACTGTCGGCTGGTCTCGAAGCTACGGGTCGGGTCGGCGGAGTTCATAGACAGGGTCCTGAGGGCACGGTCGCACTTTGCCGTGCAATTCGACGGCCACCGTGATCTGCATCAAGTTTCGGGGCCGGGACCATCGACGAGATGATCATCCAGGATGCGGGCCGCGTCGCCCTTTGGATCCTCGTACTGGCCCGAGCGGACGGTCCACCAGAAGGCGCCCAGGCCCGTGAGCGCCAGCAGCAGGGAGAACGGCGCCAGCAGCAGGACGATGGTCATCGGCGGCCTCCGGTCAGGTTCATGCGCAGGGCGTTGAGGGTGACCACCAGCGACGAGCTGGACATGGCCACGGCGGCCAGCAGCGGATTGACGAGGCCGAAGACGGCCGCCGGAGCCGCCACCACGTTGTAGAGGGCCGAGAAGGCGAAGTTCTCCAGGGCCCGGCGGCGGGCCGCCCGCGCCACGCGCAGGCTGAACGGCACCACGTCCAGCAGCCCGCCGGAGAACACCAGATCGGCCGCGTTCTGGCTGGCGTCCACGGCCGAGCCGGGCGCCATCGAGGCGTGGGCCCTGGCGATCGCGGCCGCGTCGTTCAGGCCGTCGCCGACCATCAGCACCTTGCGGCCCTCCTGCTTGAGCCGGTCCAGCACCGCGACCTTGTCGAACGGAGTCAGGCCGGCGCTCCAGCGATCAACGCCCGCCTCGTTCGCCGCCCGGGCCACGGGGCCGGCCACATCGCCCGACAGGACCTCAACGGTCAGGCCCATGGCCTTGAGCTGGGCCACGGTGGCGGCGGCGTCGGCGCGCAGGCGATCCTCGAAGGTGAACCGCACCCGGATGTCGCCGTCGAAGCCGAACCACAGCTCGGTCTCGTCGGCCTGGCGCGAGCCGACGCCCAGGAAGGCGGCGCGGCCGAGTCGCGCGCGGCGGCCGTCGATGACCCCTTCCACGCCCATGCCGGCGACCTCGACCACCTCGGTGGCCGCGTCCCCGCATCCGGCCGCCTCGGCCAGGGCGCGGGCCAGCGGATGGCGGGAGGCGCGCGCCAGCGGCGCGGCCATGGCCAGCACCTGCGGCGGGCCGTCGAGCAGCATCGGGCGGCCCTCGGTCAGGACGCCGGTCTTGTCGAACACCACATGATCGACCTCGGCCAGCCGCTCCAGCGCCGCGCCGGTCTTGACCAGGACGCCCTTCCGGAACAACCGGCCGGAAGCCACGATCTGCACGGCCGGCACGGCCAGGCCCAGGGCGCAGGGACAGGTGACGATCAGCACGGCCGCAGCGCGCAGCAGCGCCTCGCGCGGCCCCAGGCCCAGCGCCCAGCCGCCGGCGAACGTCACGGCCGCCAGGGTGTGGACCACTGGCACGTAGAGGGCGGCGGCCTTGTCAGCCAGCTGCACATAGTTCGACCGGCTCTGGGCGCCGGCCTCCATCAGCCGCGCGATGGCGGCGATGGCGGAGTCTTCGGAGCGGGCCAGCACGCGCAGCACAAGTCGGCCGGACAGGTTCAGCGCGCCGGCGTTGACCACCGCGCCGGGCGCCACGACCACGCTGGCCGTCTCGCCGGTGATCAGCGCGTTGTCGAGATCCGACCCGCCCGACTCGACCACGGCGTTGACCGGGATCCGGTCGCCCGGGACGACGACCAGGGCGTCGCCCACCTCGACCTCGCCGACGGGAATGGCCCGCTCGAGACCATCGGCCTCGAGCCGCGTCGCCACCGGGGTCTGCAGCGCCAGCAGGTCGCGGGCCGCGCCGCGGGCCCGCGCGCGCAGCTTGTGATCGAGGTAGCGGCCGATCAGCAGCAGGAACAGCAGCATGACCGCCGCGTCGAAGTAGGCGTGGGCGCCGTGCTGCAGGGTTTCGGAGAAACTGACCGCCAGGGTCAGCAACACGCCGATCGAGATCGGCACGTCCATGTTGGCCTTGCCCTTGCGCAGCGAGCGCCAGGCGGAACGGAAGAACGGCATGCCGGCGAACAGGGCGCAGGGCGTCGCGATCGCCGCCGCGAACCAGTACATCAGCTCCCGCGTGGCCGGATCGAGCTCCTGGCCGAACAGACCGGCCCAGACGGGCACGGTGAACATCATGACGTTGCCGGCGCCGAAGCCGGCGACGCCCAGCGCCAGCGCCAGGGCGCGGCCCTCGCGGTCATGCGCCGCCTCGGCCTTGCCCGGATCGAACGGCGTGGCCGGATAGCCTTCCTTTTCCAGGACCTCGATGATCGCGCCCGGGTCGCCGTCGTGGCCGAGAAACCGCACGGCCAGCTTGCCCGTCGTCAGGTTGAAGCGGGCGGCGGCCACGCCCGGAACAGCCCCGGCCACCCGCTCGATCTTCGCCATGCAGGCGGCGCAACGGGCGCCGGTGACCAGCAGTTCGACCCGTCCCTGATCGGTCTCGTCGTGCGTGACGAAGGCGGACAGATCGCGAGGGGCCAGGGCGATGGTCACGGTCGCACGAGCCGCCGGTCGGCTTCGAACAATGCCCCGCCGGCGCCTCTGATGGTCACATGCAGGTCCCAGGCGCCGTCGAGCGGCGCGGCGTCGGCGCGGTAGACGCCCGGCTCGACGGCGGCGAACCGCACGGTCCGCTGCCCCCGGGTGGTGGCCGGCCGTTCCAGCGCGCCGTTGACCGTGAGGCCTTCGAGCGGCTTGCCGGCGCGATCGGCCACGCGGACCAGCACGGTGTCGCCCTGCCCCTCCTCGATGGTCGCCGACCAGCCGAGCGCGGCTTCCTTCCGACGCTGGGCCAGGGTGCGGTTGTAGAGCAGCCCCGTCTCGTAGGGGTTGGCCGCGGCCTCGCCCGAGAAGGTGCGGTAGGCCAGGGTGATGAACACGCTGTCGATGACGATGACGATGCCGAAGAACAGGATCAGACCCGCAAGGACATGCCAGCCCTTGATCGTGAATCGGGGAGTCGGGGCCAGGTCGGTCATCGCGCGTTCGCCTCTCCGGACAGGAATACCGTACGCGTCTCGGTCGATCCGATGTTCGACCTGAGGGTGAAGGCCACCGGCAGGTTCTCGGCCGGAAGGGCCTTGGCGGGCGCGGTGACGAAGACCCGCACGGCGCGGACCTCGTCGGGTTTAACGGTCACGGTCAGGAGGCCCTGGGACGCCGTCTCGCCGGGCGTCTTGAGCGTCACGCCCTTCAGGCCGGTGAAGCCGACCGTAAAGGTCTCGGGCTCGAAACCGCGGTTGGTGATCTTCAGGGTATAGGCGTTGCGGATCGATCCGTCATGCAGCCGCACGAAGGTCGGGTTGCGGTCCCGCAGCACATGGAGATCGACGGGCGAGCGCTGCAGGAAACCCCACAGCATCAGGCCGCTGATCAACGCCAGCGCCACGGTGTAGTAGATCGTGCGGGCGCGCACGGGGTGATAGGTCGGCTTGGCCCCCTGCACCCGACTGACGACCGCGTAGTCGGTGTCGTAGGCGATCAGCCCCTTGGGCCGGCCCATCTTGACCATGATCTCGTCGCAGGCATCGACGCACAGACCGCAGTTGATGCACTCAAGCTGCGAGCCGTCGCGGATGTCGATGCCCATCGGGCAGACGACGACGCACTGGTTGCAGTCGACGCAGTCGCCGCGGCCTTCCCACGACTGGCCCTTCTTGTGCGGCGCGCGAGGCTCGCCGCGGTCCTTCAGATAGGTCACCTGCAGCGAATGCTCGTCGAGCATGGCGCCCTGGATGCGGGGCCACGGGCACATGTAGGTGCAGACCTGTTCGCGCATGGTTCCGGCCAGAGCATAGGTCATGGCCGTCAGCAGGGCGCAGGAGATGTAGGCGGTCAGCGGCGCCGTACCCAGCCAGAAGGTCCGGATCAGGGTCGGCGCGTCATGGAAGTAGAAGATCCACGCGCCGCCGGTGGAAAAGCCGATGCCCAGCCAGACGGCATGCTTGCCGGTCTTGCGCCAGAGCTTGTTGAACGACATCGGCGAGCCGTCGAGCTTCATCCGGGCGTTGCGGTCGCCCTCGAACAGGCGCTCGACGGCGATGAACAGGTCGGTCCAGACGGTCTGCGGACAGGTGTAGCCGCACCACAGCCGGCCAAACAGGGCCGTGATCAGGAACAGCGCCAGGGCGCCCATCACCAGCAGGCCGGTGATGAAATAGACCTCCTGCGGCCACAGCTGGATGAAGAAGAAGTAGAACCGGCGGCCGGTGAAATCGACCAGCACGGCCTGGTCCGGCAGGGCGCCGGGGCGCTCCCAGCGGATCCACGGCACGATATAATAGACGGCCAGAGTGGCGATCAGCATCGCCCACTTGATCGTCCGCCACTTGCCGTGGACGAGCTTGGGATAGATCGGAACGCGTTTCTTGTAGAGACCGCCGCCCTGATCCGCCTTGCGGCGGGCCAGAGCGGCGGCACTGACCGGACCCGGGCTTTTGGCCGCGCTGGGGGGCGTGGTCCGGTCAATTACAACGGTCATGGCGGTAACTTACTGACCTGAGTTGGCGTGGATGTAGACCGCGAGAGCCTTGATGGTCTCGGGGCTGAAGCGGTGGCCCCAGGCCGGCATGACGCCGCCGCGGCCATTGTGGATCTGGCCGGAGATGGACGCCCGGTCGGAGCCGTAGAGCCAGTCGCCGTCCGTCAGGTCCGGCGCGCCGAGGGCCATGTCGCCCTTGCCGGCGGGACCGTGGCAGGCGACGCATTGTTCGGCGAAGACCGGTGTGGCGCGCGCCACGGCCGCGGCGTTGGCCGGACGGCCCGACAGCGACACCACATATTCCGTCAGATCGGTGACCTGGGCGGCCGGCAGCATCCCGTCGCGACCGAAGGCCGGCATTTGCGACTGGCGGGCCTCGGGGTCGGTGGAGCGGATCCCGTGGGTGATGGTGCGCTGGATGTCCTCCAGCGTGCCGCCCCAGAGCCAGACGTCGTCGCGCAGGTTGGCGTAACCCTTGCCGCCGGCGCCGCCGGCGCCGTGGCAGGTGGCGCAGTTGTCGCCGAAGATCGATTGACCGACCTGCAGCGCATAGGCCTGCAGCTCCGGATCGCTCTCGATCTGCGCCAGGGTGGCCGACTTGAGCTTCTCGGCGCCGGCGCCGCGCGTGACGTCCAGGGCCTTGAGCGCCTGGGCGACCTCGCGCCGGTCGGACTTGCCAAGCAAGCCCTGGGTGTAGCCGTTAAGACCGGGCCAGGCCGGCATCAGCACCCAGTAGCCGATCGAGAAGGCGACACAGGCGTAGAACACCCACAGCCACCAGCGGGGCAGCGGATTGTCCAGTTCGCGGATGCCGTCCCACTCATGGCCGGTCGTCTCGACGCCGCTGTGGGCGTCTTTTTCGCGGGCGTCACCCGTCATAGGTCTTCCTCCTCGAGGGGCAGGCGCGCGGCGCGGACGAACGCATCACCGTTCTTGGGCCAGAGGGCGTAGGCGCAGCCGCCCAGGAAGAGCAGGCCGAAGTAGATCAGCCCTCCCTGCTGGGCGATGCGCGCGACGGTTTCGTAGGTCATCGTCGGCGCCCCCTAACGTTCGTTGGCAGGCGCGGAGGCCTGGTAGGTGCTGAAGTCGACGAGCGTGCCGAGCATCTGCAGATAGGCGATCAGGGCGTCCATTTCGGTCAGACGCTCGGGGTCGCCGTCGAAGTCGCGGTTGACCACCTTGGCGCCGTAGCGGGCCCGGAGAGCCGGCGCGTCGGACGAGAAGGGGTCGGCCTGGGCCCGCAGGTCGGTCATGGTCTGATCGATCTGCTCCTGGGTATAGGGCACGCCCACCGCGGTCATGGTCCGCAGCTTGGCCTGCAGGTCCCGCGTTTGCAGGTCCTTGGTGGCCAGGAAGGCGTAGGGCGGCATCACCGATTCGGGCACCACCGACCGCGGATTGATCAGGTGATCGCGGTGCCAGCTGTCGGAGTACTTGGCGCCCACGCGCGCCAGGTCAGGCCCGGTGCGCTTGGAGCCCCACTGGAAGGGGTGATCGTACATGCTCTCCGCGGCGAGGCTGTAGTGGCCGTAGCGTTCGACCTCGTCCCGCAGCGGGCGGATCATCTGCGAGTGGCAGAGGTAGCAGCCCTCGCGGATGTAGATGTCCCGGCCCGCCAGTTCGAGCGGCGTGTAGGGGCGGACCCCGTCGACCTTCTCGATGGTGTTCTTGATCCAGAACAGCGGGGCGATTTCCACCAGACCGCCGATCGAGACCACGACGACGATGCCGATGACCAGAAGCAGCGAGTGGCGCTCCAGTTTTCCGTGATGTTTCCACATGCTCATGGCGCGGTCCTCAAGCGGCTGCCGGGAGCGGCGCGGACAGCGCGTCGCTGGTTTCGACGGACGGCAGCCGGACCGTGCGCCACAGATTGTAGATCATGATGAGCGTGCCACTGAGGAACATCAGGCCACCGACGGTGCGGATGATGTTCGCGACGTGCTTGGCCGAGACGGTCTCGATGAAGCTCCAGGCGAGGAAGCCCTGCGGGGTGTATTCCCGCCACATCAGGCCTTCCATGATGCCGGAGACCCACATCGCGCAGATGTAGAGAAGGATGCCGGTGGTCGCGATCCAGAAGTGCCACTCGACCAGCTTGTCGGAGAACAGGCGCTCCTTCTTCCACAGCCAGGGCACCAGGCAGTACATCGCCCCGAAGGTGATGAACCCGACCCAGCCCAGCGCGCCGGAGTGCACGTGGCCGATGGTCCAGTCGGTGTAGTGGCTGAGCGCGTTGACCGCCCGGATCGACATGACCGGACCTTCGAAGGTCGACATGCCGTAGAAGGCGATGGCCACGACCATCATCCGCACGACCGGGTCGGTGCGCAGCTTGTCCCAGGCCCCCGAGAGGGTCATCAGGCCGTTGATCATGCCGCCCCAGCTGGGCATCCACAGCATGATCGAGAAGGTCATGCCCAGGGTCTGCGCCCACTGCGGCAGCGCCGTGTAGTGCAGGTGGTGCGGCCCGGCCCAGATGTAGATGAAGATCAGGGCCCAGAAGTGCACGATCGACAGCCGGTAGCTGTAGATCGGCCGCCCGATCCGCTTGGGCACGAAGTAGTACATCATGGCCAGGAAGCCGGCGGTCAGGAAGAAGCCCACCGCGTTGTGGCCGTACCACCACTGGGTCAGGGCGTCCTGGACGCCGGAGAACAGGCTGTAGCTGCGGTGGTTCAGCAGGCTGACCGGCAGGGCCAGGTTGTTGACGATGTGCAGCACCGCGATGGTG